>NZ_JBIUBT010000020.1:0-121816 GCF_044548235.1 Streptomyces sp. NPDC052043 | reverse complement strand
GCCGGAGTCGCGGAACGCGTCGACCGCTGGGCGGAGGCAACGCAGGCCTGCCACACCTCGACGACCTCGTACAGCCGCCCGGCGGTCGGATGCCACGGATGCCAGCCAGTCGACCGCCGACTTCGCCTCCGTCATGAGAACCTCCCTCTGCGTCGTGGGCGCACGGTGCGCCCACGAGGGAGAGGGAGGTCCCCGGTCAGGCATTACGCGGGTAGCGATGCCTCGTTGGGGTGAAGCAGGTCACGTTGTCGCCGCTCAGCTGAAGCGAAGCCCAAGACCAGCCGGTCCATGGTGCGCAGCCACAGGGTGCGCCGGCCGGCGTGCGCGGCCGCCCGATGACCGTTGACAACGCCGTGATCCCTTCTCGAAGCCCCCGCGAAGTAGCCCAACCTCAACAAGATCAAGCTCAGCGGCACTTTCTGCACCGCAACTACTCACACCCGGACCTCACCGGTCGTCAGGCCCTTCGCGGACAAGGAGATAACCATCTCGTCTACACCGGTCAGCCGCTTCTGCCGCTTCTTGACGATCTTCGGCTCGAACGATCCGTCGCGGTCGCGGGGCACGGATATCTCCACCGTCCCGACGTCCGTCAGCACGGTCTTCGCGTGGGTGCCGTTACGGGGGTTGCCGCTGTTCTTCCCGGCCGAATCGTGCTTGTCATAGCCGAGGTGGTCGGTGATCTCGCCCTCCAGGGCGGACTCCAGCAGCCGCTTCGTCAGCTGCTGAAGCAGCCCGCCCTCGCCGGTCGGCTGCAGGCCCTCGGCCTGGGCCCGGGACACCAACTCGTCGATCAGCCGATCGTCCACCGCCTTCGACGACTGCGGTTCAGACGGCTCGACGGTCTCGGCCTCGGTCACGTTCTCACTGGTCATCGGTGCATCTTCCCTGATCGGGAGTTACACCGAACGTTTTACAGTCCCCATCCCCACCTCGAGTGCCTGGGCAGCGGCCATAGGCAGGTCTTCCGGACACACCTGATCTGCCTGATAAGGCCACGCTGCCTTCTCAAGGGGCAGGTGAACGCCGCGTACAGGGCTGTCAGGTTCGGACGTGTCTCCTGTCGCTGCCATGGTTCATACGATGCCGGCACTGAGCCTTTCCCGGTAACCGGTCGTCGCTCGCTGTGATCGCTGGGCTGCTGCGCCCCTGTTGCCTCCAAGTCCGGGCAGCCGTAAGGCCCCTGGTAGGAACGATCTTGCGACAGAAAGATCCGACCGAGGGGCCTCACGTGCCGGGAGCACGACACCACGTGCGCCCGCCGGCACGGCCTGATCGACGCGCTCAACCGTGTCGCAGCAGAGGTGGGCGTGCCGACCCTGGTCGATCTCGGGTACGAAAACGCCGGAGACGGCTTCCGCCTCCCGGTCGAGAAGCCCGCAGGGGGCACGCTGACCGAGGCCCAGCAGACCCGGCTCCACGGGGGTGGGGTCAGTGCTGCGATCATCATGACGGCGGTGGAGGGCGAGGCCGAGGGGGAGCAGGATGATTTCCGAGCCGGAGATGGCGGGCGAGTTCGGTGCGGTGGAAACTCGCGAGGTGATGGGCGGCTTCGACCGGGAACTCGTCGGGGAACGTCGGCCGCGAAGGCCGTGGCTCTGGGCGCTGGGAGGGGTGGTCATGGCGTCGGCCCTCTGGGCGGCGGCGCTGTTCCTGTATGGACTCGGTGATCGGAAGCCGGACATGCGCGGGTACCAGCTGGACCACGACCCCTGCCCATCCATCCAGCTGAAGGCGATCGGCGCGGCGATCACGCCGAGAGAGTCCACCACCATGATCGATGCAGGGCTGTTGAACCATGCCGCCCTCGACCAGATCCAGTGCTTCATTCCTCTCCGGTCTCGGGCCAGGGCGGAGCAGCCCGGGCACGGCTGGTCCGTCGACTACGCCGTCGGAATCACGGTGGCACTGCACAAGAGGACCGACCCCGGCGTCGAATTCGAGGCGCGGCGACGGGTGACTGATCTTGGCGTCGTTCCTGAAGGGAAGGTGGAGATGGTTCCGAACCTTGGCGACAAGGCGTATCTGCTGAACCGGGATGACGGCAATTCGGAGTTGCGGGTGCTGGAGGGCGGGGCGGTCCTCTCGCTGAGCCTTTCCGTCTTCACGCATTACCAGGGCGCCGACGACGATGAGGTGCCCGATGGCGGGCCGGACATCCCCGCCCTGTCCGCGTATCAGTCGGCCATGATCAGCGACATGCGTGACGTGATGTCAAGCCTCAAGCAATGAGTCTTTCCCGGTAGTCGATCACGATGTTGCGTGATCGTTCAGATGGTTCGGTCGTACTCGAGCTGAAGCAGTACGAGGGCCGCGGCGGCGATCTGGGTGATCCGGTCGGGATCGAGGCTGACCCGCCGCAGGGCCTTGAAGGTGGTCTTGAGCAGGGAGTTGGCTCGTTCGCACACGCCGTGGATGCCTCGGATGACCTTGTCGTAGGTCTGCTGGGCCTCGGTCAGCTTGCCCCCTGCGGGCTTGTTGACCGGGGGGCGGAAGCCGTCTCCGGCGTTTTCGTACCCGAGATCGACCAGGGTCGGCACGCCCACCTCTGCTGCGACACGGTTGAGCGCGTCGATCAGGCCGTGCCGGCGGGCGCACGTGGTGTCGTGCTCACGGCCTGGGCGGACCGGTGAGACCCAGATCGGCCAACCGTCCGGCGTGGAGATGACCTGCACGTTCCCGCCGTGATGCCGGTGCTTGCCCGACCACCACAGGTCCGCGCCGTTGGGGCCGGGGGCCGCGACCCGGTCGGTGCTGACCACGGTGCCGTCCAGGTTGAGGTGGGTCAGGCCGGCCGCCTTGGCCCGCTCCAGCGTGGTGGCCAGGTCCGGCGCTCCGGCGGCCAGGACCGTCAGCCCCTCGTGCAGGTAGCGGTAGGCCGTGGGCGTCGACAGGGCGTTGTCGCCGGCAAGTTGGGCCAGGCGGGTGCCGTCGATGAACCAGCGCAGGATGAGCACGGCCTGCCGGAAGCAGCCCAGCGCGCGTCGCCCCCTCCGGGTGCCGATCACCGCACGGTGGTCACGCAGCAGCCGGGCCAGGTGCTCGGCGGTGGACCGGCGGACGTCAAGCACGGCGGTGTAGGTGACACTGGTC
This sequence comes from Streptomyces sp. NPDC052043, assembly GCF_044548235.1. Classification (NCBI taxonomy): domain Bacteria; kingdom Bacillati; phylum Actinomycetota; class Actinomycetes; order Kitasatosporales; family Streptomycetaceae; genus Streptomyces; species Streptomyces sp. NPDC052043. Next base: position 118,723 of record NZ_JBIUBT010000020.1, on the reverse strand, counting down.
GGCACGTGAGGCCCCTCGGTCGGATCTTTCTGTCGCAAGATCGTTCCTACCAGGGGCCTTACGGCTGCACGGACTTGGAGGTAACAGGAGCGCAGCAGCCCCGCGAGCGACGACCGGTTACCGGGAAAGGCTCACTGCTCGCGAGAGTGCCCGGGAATTTAGACCGGCCCGGCAGGCTGCCCCGTGGACTGCCACGTGGCTCCCGCCGTCTGCCCCGGTAATCTTCCGCAAACGCTCCCCAAGATCTGTGCCGGAGCCCCAAACTCACCGACAAATGCTGTCGCTGGGGGTGAACGAAGCCAGGCCGGAGTTGTGGGGACGGCGACCGTCGAACACGGTGTCCGACCGTGCAGCACGGCTGCGAGTCGGACACGCGTTGGCGGTCACCGAGACCGCACTCGCCTTCATCCAGGACGGCCGTCTGGATGAGGTCCTGCGGAAGTCCGCCCAGACTTCGTACGCTGCGCAGCCGAACATCACGTGGCGCCCTCGGGGTTGGCGGGAACCAGCAGGCCCTCGCCGGGCCACAGTGCGCACCCGGCTTCCGCCCAGGCCAGCTGTCTGCCGACCTCGACCAGGACCTCGATACGTTCGGCGGGCCCGTACGCCTGATGCCGCCCGACCGCCGGGTCGTAGACGAGTACCTCGCTGTGCGGGCCGGAGCACACCAGGGCACGGGCGATGTCCGGCAGGCTCAGGCTGAGGGCGTCGCATTGGCGGTCCTGGATGAGCTGGAGCAGATCCGCGGTGACTGCTTCCCAGTCGCCGACCTCGGGCCAGCGCGCACCGCCGTCCAGTTCGTGGGTGAGCGTGGCAAGCGGCACGATCTCGCCGGGCCGACGGCCGCGGGTGAGGTGGTCGTAGATGCGGGTGCCGTCGGGCTGGCGGACACGGGGGTGCAGCAGGGAGGCTGCGGCTACGAGCGAGGTGTTGATCTCCTGGGCGGCGGCCGGATAGTAGGCCTCGTGCGCGAAGAGCAGGTATACCTCGCCGGTGGGCTGTTCGGAACCGTCCTGGGGCATGTGCGTCTCCTCCTTAGTGGGCTGGACGGGGGTCGTGTGCTCGGCTGAGGGCTGGGGCCGCCGACGGGGCCCGGGCGGATAGGGACCCAGCGGCGGCTGCCCGCCGAACCGGTCGTGCCGGGCAGCCGCCGCGTCGCCGTCCGTGGGCGTGACGATCTGGCGGGTCTGAACAGCGAGTCGCAGCATCAGCCGCTCCCTGGCGATGAGCTCGCTGGAGGCCGAGCGGCTGTCGTGACGCTGGAGCAGGTCTGCTGTGTCGAACAGCTGGTGGTGGCCGATCTCGACGGCGCGCCTCACCTCGTAGAGGTCGCTTGCGGCGGCCGCCTGGACGAGGCCGGCGTGCAGAGCGGCGAGACGCTGCAGGTAGCGGCAGGCAGCCTCGACCTCGACAATCCGGGCGTTCTCGCCGGCGCGGGTATCAAGCCGGTCAGGCAGGTGCTCCACGAGCAGCGGGGCTAGAGCGGCCGCCGGCAGAACGATGCTGAGGGGGACGCCGTGCATGAGTGCGAGCGTGGCCGCCGCCAGGATGAGGGCCGTGACGACGGTCGTGGCCGGTCGTACGGTGACGGGACCGAGGCGGATCCGGTGTGCCGGACGCCTGGCCAGCCAGCGCAGGCTGAGGCGCTGGGACCGGGTCGCGATCGGGGTGAACACGGCAACCCGGTACGGCTGTTCGGGCAGGCTGCCATCGGCCGGGACCGTCCAATCGATCCACCCCCATCCCATCCGTTCACGGATCAGGACAGGCTCGCATCCGGCCGCGCAACCGGAACCGCAGCAGACATGCCCGCCACGCACGGCGCGGGACCGCTTCCTCTCCCACCGCTGCGGCTGCTGCCCAAAGGGGGCTCGACTGCTGAGCGATCCCTGCCGTCGGTGGTGCGTAGGTGGTCATGGGGTGCTTCACGGAACAGGCTGTTGGCGATCTGGGTGAACTGGTCCCCCGCCATCACCCCACGACGGATCCCCGCCCCGAAGCGGCTCAAAGTGCTTCCCTGCGCGCCATGTGCGTGCGGCCGCCGATGCCCTGGACCGGGCGTGCGGGAGCGAGGTCGCCGGGGCCGTCAAGTGAGGTGACGTGCGCGAGGTCCATAACGGTCAGCTGACCCGGCGCCCCCGACCAGGCTGACGGCCACAGCCCCCGACCACCGGTCACGATCCGGCAACCCGCGCACCGGGCTGGCCTGGTCGGGCTCATGGTCGGGCCGACCACGGGTCTTCTCCAGTGCTCGGGAAGGTTGCGCAGCAACGGCGACGCTCATCGCGCAGACGGCTGCGCAAGTGACTCCGGGTCCCGCGCATTCGGCATGTGCAGCCGACTGCGCACAACGGGCAGGCGCCGTCGATGTTGGTCTGCGCACTCGGCAGCGTCGTGCGCAACCGGGCTTCCACGGCCTCCTTCCTAGAGCGGTGCGCCCCCGATGCGTCGGCTTCTGCCTCGGTATCCCCTGGGCTCGCTGGGCCAGTTCCCCGCCCCCTCACCATCACCGCGGTGATCGGTTCGGGGGTGCCCGGGGCCGTGGTCGGGGCTGTGGTCGGGCCGACCATGGGCCCGACCACGGGCTTTGTGTCCCCTTCGTGACCGTGGTCGGGGGCTCATGGTCGGTGGTCGGGTCGGGGTCGGCGGGTTTCCTCAAGGCCAGTAAGTACACGTTCTGACCTGGGAGTTTGACCATGTCCCCTGGCAAGCAGGCCTCGGAGAGCGATGCTGCTCCCCCGATGACCGCAGGCGTCGAACTGGAGAAGATGAGGCGGCGCGTCCGCCTGTCGCGCCTGGCCCTGTTCACCGCGATCGCGGCCGGTCCCGTCGCCCTGGGTGTCGCAGTGCTGTCCGGCCCGGCCACCGTCGCGGCCGCCCCCTCGGACAAGCCGGCCGCTGTGCGCACCGCGGCCGCTGCGGCCGACCCGGCGGGCTATGCGCAGGTGTTCGTCGACGCGTGGTTGCGCAGCAGCGCCGACGACGCGAACAGTGCGCAGGCGCGGCTTGCGCAGTCCCTCGCGCCGGACGTCGAGTTGCCGGACCCGGTCGCCACGCCCACCGACTGCCGGCCCACCGCCCAATCACACCCCCGACTTACGCCGAACGCGATCGCCGACGCCGTCTGGGCAATGCCCGAGCAGCATTATTGATCGAAGTTGCTCGGTTAGGCTATAAATCAATCATCTTTGAGCAAGACCTCGTGGAAGGATCCGCCCGTGACCTTTGTCGCTGAGGAGATCGCCAGCCAGCCACAGTGCTGGCGACAGGCGATGACGCTTTCCCCGGCAGGGCTGCCGGAGGCCGGGGAACGCGTGGCCGTCGTCGGTTGCGGAACCTCGCTCTATGTCGCGCAGGCCTACGCGGCGCTGCGCGAGGCGGCCGGGATCGGTGAGACGGACGCGTTCGCCGCCTCTGAGTACCCCGCCCGCCGCCGGTACGACCGGCTGGTGGCGATCACCCGGTCCGGTACCACGACCGAGGTGCTGGCTGCGGTCGCTCGCGCCGCCGAGGCGGGTATCCCCACGACGGCGATCACCGGTGACCTGGACACCCCGGTCAAGGCCGCCGCCGGCACCGTCGTGGACCTCTCCTTCGCGGACGAGAGGTCGGTGGTGCAGACCCGCTTCGCCACCACCGCCCTTGTACAGCTCCGCACCCACCTGGGGCTGACTCCGGCGGACCTGCCCGCGCAGGCCGAGCGGGCGCTTGCAGCCGACCTGCCGCACGAGGGCCTCGTAGCGAGTCAGTTCACCTTCCTCGGCTCCAACTGGACCGTCGGACTGGCCAACGAGGCGGCTCTGAAGCTGCGTGAGGCCTCCGGGTCGTGGACCGAGGCCTACCCCGCGATGGAGTACCGGCACGGCCCGATCAGCGTCACCGGGCGGGGCAGCGTCGTCTGGTTCCTCGGCGAGCCGCCGACCGGCCTCCTGGAGCAGGTCAACGCCACCGGCGCGGCCGTCTCCATCAGTCGTCTGGATCCGCTCGCCGACCTGGTGCGGGCGCAGCGGCTGGCGGTGGCGCTGGCTGAGGCCAAGGGCCTCGACCCCGACCAGCCCCGCAACCTCACGCGCTCGATCATCCTGGCCGCCCAGTGAACGCGCGCGAGACCGGAAACGGGGACGAGGCCGTCGTCGCCCTGGATGTGGGCGGCACCCACATCAAGGCCGCGGTGATGGCGGCGGACGGCACGGCGCTGCAGCGGCGGCTTGCCTTCCAGACGACTCCGCAGATCGTCCCGGCGGCCCTCGGCTACCGGGCGGGCAGCCTCGGCGCGGGACTGCTGGCACTGGACGCCCATCATGCGCGTAGGGGCGTGCCGCTCTCGGCGCAGCCACTGGACGCTGCCACCCGTGCCCGTCGCCCTGTGAACGCGGGGACCGGCCAGGGAGGCGAGCGGGTGTGATCCTCACGGTCACCTTGAACGCGGCCCTGGATGTGACCTATCAGGTGGACCAGCTGCAGCGGGGCGGGAGCAACCGGGTCCTGGCGACGGCGGGCCGGGCGGGCGGCAAGGGAATCAACGTGTCCCGGGTGCTGCACGCCCTCGGCCGGCCGACCGTGGTCACTGGTCTGGTCGGCGGCCAGTCGGGCCAAGCCCTGCGGTTTGACCTCGCGGATGCGGCGATCCCTGACGAGCTGGTGCCGATCGCCGGGGAGACCCGCAGGACCGTGGCCGTCGTCGACGTGCAGGAGAGTGACACCACGATCCTGCTGGAACCCGGCCCCGTCGTCACGGCCACTGAGTGGGCCTGCTTCCTGGCGCGGTTCGACGGTCTACTGAGCTCTGCCGACGCGGTCGTGCTCAGCGGCAGTCTGCCCCCGGGGCTGCCGGTCGATACCTACGCCACGCTGCTTCGGACGGCTCGCACGCACGGCGTTCCCGCCGTCCTGGACACCTCGGGGGAGCCGCTGCTGGCTGCGCTGCCCGAGCAGCCCGACCTGATCAAACCCAACGCCGACGAACTGGCCGCCGCCACAGGCGAGTCGGACCCCCTTGCAGCGGCCTGTCGTCTGCGTGGCGCCGGGGCGCAGACGGTCGTCGCCTCCCTGGGCGTCGAGGGGTTGATCGCGCTGACCCCCGAAGGGGCCTGGCGGGCCAAGCCCCCGGCCCCGGTGGTCGGCAACCCGACCGGCGCGGGCGACGCGGCGGTCGCCGCGCTGGCCCTCGCTCTGGCCACAGGTACGCCCTGGCCCGACACGATCCCGGAGGCTGTGGCGCTGTCGGCCGCCGCCGTCGCCGCGCCGCTCGCCGGAAGCTTCGACCCCGCGCTCCACCGGCTGCTGCGCACGCAGGTGGCCGTGGAGGAGCTCACCGCTGCGCACAAGAGTCCGTCCCAAGGAGAGCCCCATCCATGCCCCTGACCGGAACCGGCGCGATCGTCGCCGCCTCCGCTGCCGCTGGACGCGGCGTCGGTGCCTTCAACGTCATCCAGCTTGAACACGCCCAGGCCATCGTCGCGGGCGCGGAAGCCGCAGGCGCCCCGGTGATCCTCCAGATCAGTGAGAACGCCGTCCGCTACCACGGCGCGCTGAAGCCGATCGGACGCGCGGCCCTCGCGGTCGCCGAGGCGTCGGCGGTCCCCGTCGCCGTCCACCTCGACCATGCCACCTCCACCGACCTGGTCCGCGAGGCGGTGGAGCTCGGCTTCGGCTCGGTCATGTTCGACGCCTCGGCACTGGAGTACGCCGCCAATGTCGAAGCAACCGCGGCCGTCGCCGCCGACTGTCACATCGCCGGCTGCTGGGTGGAGGCGGAACTCGGCGAGGTGGGCGGCAAGGACGGCGTACACGCCCCCGGGGCCCGGACCGTCCCGGCCGAGGCCGCCGCGTTCGTCACCGCCACCGGCGTGGATGCGCTCGCGGTCGCCGTCGGCACCTCACACGCCATGCTCACCCGCCACGCGGCGGTGGACTTCGACCTCATCGCCGCGCTGCGCGCCGCCGTGCCCGTCCCGCTCGTCCTGCACGGGTCCTCCGGCGTGGCCGACGAGGACCTGACCGCCGCGGTGGAACGCGGCATGGCCAAAGTCAACATCGCCACGCACCTCAACGGCGTGTTCACCAGCGCGGTACGCGAGGTGCTCGCCGCCGACCCGCGGCTCGTCGACACCCGCCGTTACCTCGGCCCGGCCCGTTCCACCACCGGGGTGGAGGTGGCCCGTCTGTTGAAGGTGCTGAAGGCCGCAGACTGATCCGGCGCTCGGCCCCGCGATGGCAGCCGGATGGTCAGTCGTTTCGTCATCGTGGAATGTAATGGGCTTGCTGTGAGGACCCATGACAGGTGGACCTGGCTGCTGGACCTCCTTGGCGATCGGGGTCGCATCGAGGTCAGCGAGGCGGCACATTCTCGGCGTCTCCCCCGGCCATGGTGCGCCGGGATCTGGAGGAGCTCAGCCCGGCAGCAGCTGCTCATCCGTTCGCACGGCAGGACAAAGCAGGGGCGTCAGCTACGACCCGCCCCTACGCGGTTGGCTCGCCCGGCCGACAAGAAGCAGCGGATCGCCAAGACGGCCGCCGCACTGGTGGCACCGGGTTCCGCGATCGGGCTGACCGGTGGGACGAGGCGTTGTCCGAACAGAGCGTCCGTTCGGTCGGCACCGCGAGCCGGACCTTCCGCCCGGGCCTGAACTGGCAGGATCGCACTGCGATTGCGCTCTACGCGTTCTTGGGCAGGGCATCGGCGGCGGAGTGGTGATAGGGGCCGCCCGTATCGGGGCGCCACCCCTAGCGCGGGCGAGCTCGGACATGTGCCCGTCTCGGGCGGGGGCGCAGGCTGCTACTGCGGCAAGCGAGGTTGCCTGGAGCAGGAGGCCGGGCTACCGGCCCTGGTACGCCGAGCCCGCCTGGGCCGTGACCGGCGGCTCCCGGGTGAGTTGGTCTCCGATCCGGCGCTGGCCCGCGCTGCGGCCGGCGGCCGAGTTGTGCGGGCGTGTGGTGGGCGACGGGCTCGTCGCGCTGGACGTCTCCCACGTGTTCGTGGGCGGCGTTCTGACGCATGTACCCGCGGACAGCTCGGGTTGTTCACCCGGGCTGTCGAGGAACGCTGCTTCCGTCGCTGCGGGGCACGCTGGAGGTCTCGCAGTCGGCGCTACTGGAGGACATGGGAGTCCTCAGCGGGCTGGCTCTGGTGCACCACGAGACGCCGCTGCTGGAGGACTACAGGCGATGCGCGCGCCCAGGCCCGCGGAGCACGCCGAGACCGGGGTCCGGAACACGTGGGTCGTCCTGGAACGACATTGATCCCGCCGAACGGCGAGAAAACCCGCTCGCTTCGAACACCCGCTCAGGCGGAGCAGGCGCAGCGGAAGCCGGTGTGGCCGGCGGAGCTGTCCGGCACGTTGGAGGTGCGGGCGGCGACGCGGTAGCGATTGCAGTAGGAGTGGTGACACATAGGGGAGTCGCCGCCGAGGACGCGGAACTGGCCGGTCGGCGGCCCGGTCGGGTCGATCCGTGTGGCCGTTGTGTCAGGGGCGTGCCAGTCGGGCTGAACCAGTCGGCGCACCACTCCCAGACGTTGCCGGAGGTGTTGTACAGCCGTATCCGATGGACTGGAAGGCGTTCACGGGCGCGGTGCTTAGATGGCCGTCCTCGGCGGTGTTGCCGTGCGGGAACTCGCTGCCAGATGTTGCACCGGTGGCGGCCGCGGGGGGCGAGTTCGTCGCCTCAGGGGAAGCGGCGGAGTTCCAGGCCGCCGCGGGCGGCACACTCCCACTCGGCTTCGGTGGACAGCCTCTTGCCCGCCGGCACCGTTGGCGCGCCGGGTACCGTGCCGGGATGACGTGGCGGTGGGCTCGGGAGTGAGGAACCACGCGATGGCATAGGCCCATTCGAAGCACTCGGCCTCCGTGACATAGTCGGCGGCCTTGGCGAGCGCCGCGAACTTGGCGTTGGAGACGGCGTGAACGTCGGTATGGAAGGGACGCAGCGTCACCTGCCGGACCGGGCCTCGCCGTCGTCGAGGAAGGCGTCCGGGTCGTCCCCGCCCATCCAGGGGGTCCCCTCGGGAATCGTGGCCATGCCCCGCAGGATGTTCCTGCGGTCCCGTCCTGCCGTCACGGGGGCGCGCCCCCGCCTCAAGAACATCGCGCGGCAGGGGGCGAGGTGACCGGTCGCGGCGTTCGGCTCAGGCGCGCCGCGTCGCGGGCCACAGCGTGCGCCGCTCGGCGCCGCCGCACTGCTTGTATCTGCCATCGGCGGCAGGCCGTGGCGCGGTCGGGTGCTGTCCATGACGGTCCTTCCTGCCGTCCGCGCGGGTTGTGCCGCGGACGAGTCGGCCGGCCGGTATTGCACCGGCCCACCAGGGATGCCGGGGTGCCGTTCGCGTGGGTGACCGCGGACGAGGCATACGGGCAGGTCAAGCACACCCGGTTCTGGCTGAAGCAGCGCAAGATCCCGCACGTGATGGCCACCAAGGTCAACGACACAGTGATCACGACGGGTTGGGGCGAAGAACGCGTCGACCGTCTGATCGCCACACTGCCCCGGCAACGCTGGAAGCGGATCTCGGGCGGGCAGGGCGCGCACGGGGAGCGGACCTACGCCTGGGCCCGCATCGCCATCCGGCCCAGATGGGAAGACGGTTTCGGGCACTGGGTGCTGGCCCGCCGCAGCCTGGCCGACCTGCCAGTGCTGGTGGGTGAGTAGCAGGACCACGGTCAGCCATTCGCGCTCCGTCATGAGCGCCTGCATCGTCTTGGGGGTGTGCACTCAACCGGTCCCACACCACGATGGGCGGGGCCTTGAGCAGTTGGTGGGCGCCGTCGAGCAAGCGGATGTAGTCCGTCGCTCAGCGAGCGGCGCTCGCCCTTGCGGCTGGCGTGCCAGCGCAGCCGGTAGCACAGGCAGGCGGGCAGACCCGGCTTGAAGCACAGCAGCCCGGCCACCGACAGGCGACTTCGGCTGCGGCTGCGGCCGGAAACGCGCACTGCCGGGGTGATCCCACGCCGGCCTCAGGTGCGGCCCTTGGGCGGCTGGCCGCCCACGCCTGCGTCGCCCTCGAAGCAACCGATCCGCAGACGGTGGCGCAACCGCTCGCCGTCGTCGGCAACAGGGACGGCCAGCTTCGCTCATGCCAGCGTCGGTGCGCGCGACCGCGGTGACCGTGTTCGTCGTCCGCACGTTCGGTGCGCGAAGTTGCAAGATCTGATTATTTACCAATCAAGTCTTGTCATCAGTTGGCAGGTTGACGCAAGATTCCGATACCTCGCGCGTCGGCCGCAGCCCCCGCGGGGCCCTAGGAATCAACCCTCGCCACTCGACGCAGGAGGTGAATGTGTCGGCCGCTGCGTCCGCATCGCCCATGCCCACATCGCAAAACCCGCCCGACCAACAGCACGAGGCACCCGGGAGGTCGGGCAGGAAGAAGGCGTCCAGCACGAAGGGGGCACCGGGCGGGAAGAGGCGAGAGTCCACCGGCCGACGGACCCTGCGGGAGCGCCTGAGGCAGGACCGGACACTGCTCCTGCTGTGCGTGCCGGGCATCCTCTACTTCGCGGTCTTCTTCTATCTGCCGCTCGCAGGCAACAGCATCGCCTTTCAGGACTACCAGCCCTACCTCGGCTTCAGGGGAAGCCCGTTCACCGGCTGGGACAACTTCAGAGCCCTGCTCGAGCAACCGGAGTTCTGGACGGCCGTATGGAACACGCTGGAGATCAGCGCCGTCCAGCTCCTCCTCTACTTCCCCGCTCCGATCGCCCTCGCGCTCTTCCTCAACTCGCTGATCAGTACCAAGACCCGCCGGCTCATGCAGACCGTGGTCTACCTGCCCCACTTCCTGTCGTGGGTCGTGGTCGTCGGCATGTTCCAACAGGTCTTCGGCGGCGCTGGCACGGTCACCAGCTACCTGAACGACCACGGCGTACACGTCGGCAACATCATGAACAACCCCGACACGTTCATCTACCTGGTCACCTCCCAGAACGTCTGGAAGGACGCCGGCTGGGGCGCCATCATCTTCCTCGCTGCGATGTCCTCCATTGACGCCTCGCTCTACGAGTCGGCGGCGATGGACGGGGCGGGCTGGCTGCGCCGCATGTGGCACATCACGCTGCCCGGCATCAGGCCCGTGATGATCATGCTGCTCATCCTGCGCCTCGGCGACGTCCTGTCGGTCGGCTTCGAGCAGATCCTCCTCCAGCGCGACAACGTCGGCAGGGATGCCTCCGAGGTCCTCGACACCTACGTCTACTTCCATGGGGTCGTTGACGGCGACTGGGGCATGTCCACCGCCGCCGGTCTGATGAAGGGCGTCATCGGTTTCGTCATGATCGTCCTCGCCAACAAGGTCGCGCACCGTCTCGGTGAGCAGGGGGTCTACCAGTGAGCACCACGCCCATGTCCACCACACTGCCCGGCAGCCGCGGCGGAATCAGTAAGCGCCGCCGCTCCGCCGAGCGCCCGGCCTGGATGGAACAGCCCAACCCGGCGGCGCAGACGCTGAAGTTCCTCGTCATCATCGCGATGATCGTGGCGGTCGGTTACCCGTTCCTGCTCGCCATCGGCACCAGCCTCTCCTCCAAGGCCGAACTCGCCGCGAACGGCGGCTACGTCCTCTTCCCCTCCCATCCCACGCTCGAGGCGTACCGGGTGGTCCTGTCCGGCGGAGTCATCACCCGCGCCGCCCTTGTGAGCGTCGGCGTCACCGTCATCGGCACCGCGCTGAGCCTGCTGTGCACGATCGCGCTCGCGTACGGCCTCTCGCGGCCTCGGACCTTCGCGGGAAAGCCGCTGCTCCTAATCGTTGTTGGCACGTTCCTCTTCACTCCGGGCATCATCCCGAACTACCTGGTGGTGCAGGAGTTGGGGCTGCTCGACACCTACGGGGCGATGATCGCGCCGATCCTGCTCAACGCCTTCAACATCATCGTGGTCCGGGCCTTCTTCCAGGGCATCCCTGACGAGCTGCACGAGGCGGCCCGCCTCGACGGTGCCGGTGAACTCACGATCCTGTGCCGGATCGTGCTACCCCTGTCCAAGGCCGTCATCGCCGTGGTCGGCATGTTCTACGCGGTGACGTACTGGAACAGCTTCTTCAACGCGATGCTCTACATCAACGACCCGGACAAGCTGCCCCTCCAGGTGGTTCTGCGCAGTTACGTCCTCCAGGGCGACACCTTCAACGCGAAGGCGCTCGGCGTGAGTGTGCTGCCCGCCAGCACCGCCCTGTCGATGGCCGTGCTCATCCTCGCGGTCCTGCCGATCATCGCGGTCTACCCCTTCCTCCAGAAGTATTTCGTCAAGGGCGTTCTCACCGGCGCCATCAAGGCCTGAGCGATCCCTCCCTCAGCAGCCACCACCCCGTCAGCCACTCCTCGCACCCTAGGAGAGCCATGTCCTCGAAAGACCTCAACCGCCGCGGATTCCTCGGTGCCGCGGCCATCGCCGGCCTCACCATCGCCGGTGCCGGCTCGCTCACCGCCTGTGGATCAGGCTCGGCATCGGGCGGTGGCGGCGCCAAGGCGTCCGCCAAGCTGAAGCTGCCGACGTACGTCCCCGCGAACGTCCCGGCCCCCGATCTGCCGGGGAACGCGATGGGTCTCGACCCGGCCTACCTGCGCTACCCCAAGTCCGTGACGCGCAGCGTCAGCGAAATGCCGGGCGACGGAAAGCCGGTCACCGTCCTGACCGAGACCTTCACCACCGCGGCCCCTGCGGCCAACCGCAACGAGTACTGGCAGGAACTCAACAAGCGCCTGGGCTCCGACCTGAAGATGACGATCGTCAATGGCCTCGGTTCCGACGACGTCTACCGTGCGAAGTTCAACGCCACCATCGCCGGCGGCGACATGCCCGACCTCATGTGGTTCCCGCCGAACCAAGGCCTCAAGAACGTCCCCGCGCTTCTTGAGGCGAAGTTCCACGACCTCACCTCGCACCTCTCGGGCGACGCGGTGAAGAAGTACCCGAACCTGGCCAACATCCCTCAGTTCGCATGGAAGACGGCTGTGTTCAACGGCAAGATCTGGGGCATCGCCGTCCCGTACGGCCGCATGGGACAGGTCTACGTCGCGAACGAGGACTTCTGGAAGCCGGTCGGCGGCGTGCAGTTCGACAGCGCTCAGGACTTCTTCGACAAGGCGAAGGAGCTCCTCGACGTCAAGCGCAAGAAGTACGTCCTCGAGCCGGCGTATGTGAACCACATCCTGCAGTTCGCCTACTGGCACGGCGCGCCCAACGGCTGGCGCATGGACGGAGGTAAGCTCACCCACTACTTCGAGACCGACGAGTTCCACGCCGGTCTCGAGTTCGCCCTCAAGTGCCAGAAGGCACAGCTGTTCTGGCCAGACCCCAACCTGCCGACCACTCTGGAGAAGCTGGAGGGCGGGTTCCTCGGCCTGCACGTCCAGTCCTTCCCGGGCTTCCTCAGCGACTGCAACCAGTACGACTGGCCGGAGAAGGTCGTCGTCCCCTTCGCCGCGGAGAAGGGCATGACGCCCACCTGGGGATTCGGCTACGGCTCCGTGGGCTTCACCGCCATCAGCAAGAGCGTGAGCAAGGAACGGATCGAGACCCTGCTCCAGGTCATGAACTACCTCAGCGCCCCCTTCGGCACCGAAGAGCGACTCTTCCTGGACAACGGCATCGAAGGCACGCATCACACCCGATCCAAGGACGGTGACGTGCTGCTGAACAAGAAGGGCAACGCCGAGGTCATCACCACCCGACTGGCCGTCAGCTACTTCGCCAACGCCCCGGAGACCCTGTATCTCCCCGGCAAATCCGAGGTCACCCGCGGCATCCACGATGCGCAGGTGCAGCTGATGAAGCTGGCCAAGGTCAACCCGACCTCGGGCTTCTTCTCGGACACCTACGCCAACAAGGGCGCATCCTCGACCGACACCGTTTACCAGGCCGTCAAGGACATCGTGGCGGGCCGCACGCCGCTCTCCTCTTTCAAGAAGGACATCCTGCCCACCTGGCAGCGCGAGGCCGGCAACGCGATGCGTCACGAGTTCGAGAAGGCCATCGCCGACAGCAAGTAACCCGGCGGGCACAGCACCGCTCAGCACCCCTACGCGTCTGGCACGCAGAACAGGACACTGGCACGTGGAAGACCTGCGCATCGGAGTCATCGGGCTCGGACTGCGACGGAACCTGGCAACCGCCGCGCACCGCCCCGGCAAGGGATCGGTCGTGGCGGCCGTTGCCGACCTCGACCCTCAAGTTCGTACGAATGTATCGCGGTTGTACGAAGGTGCAGTCGCCGTCGCCGACTACCAGAGGCTCCTCGAGAACCCCACGATCGACGCCGTCATCGTCGCCACCCCCGACGACACCCACGAAGCCATTGCCTGCGATGCGCTCGAAGCGGGCAAGCCGGCGTACGTCGAGAAGCCGCTCGGCATCACGGTCGAGCAGTGCGACACCATTTTGCGCACGGCGTACAAGACCGGCACCCGTCTCTACGTCGGCCACAACATGCGCCACATGGGCGTCGTGCGCCTGATGCGCGACGTCATCGCCCGCGGTGACATAGGCGAGCCGAAGACCGTGTGGGTACGGCACTTCGTCTCCTACGGAGGCGACTACTACTTCAAGGACTGGCACGCCGACCGCCGACGCACCACGGGCCTCCTCCTGCAGAAGGCCGCCCACGACATCGACGTCGTGCACTGGCTGGCCGGCGGCTACACCAAGCGCGTCAACGCCCTCGGCGACCTCATGGTCTACGGGGACCTGCCGCGCCGTGAGCCGGGCACTGCCCGCCCCGACGGCTGGCTACGGGAGTTCGACTGGCCGCCGACGACGCGCCGGGACCTGCACCACGTCGTGGACGTCGAGGACGTGTCGGTGATGAACATGCAGCTGGACAACGGCGTCATCGCCGCCTACCAGCAGTGCCACTTCAGCCCCGACTACTTCCGCAACTACACGGTCATCGGCACCGAGGGCCGCCTCGAGAACTTCGGGGACAGTCCCGGCGACGAGGTGAGGGTCTGGAACACGGGCCCGACCAGCTACCGCAAGGACGCGGACGCGGTCTACCGGGTCCCCGAGGCGAAGGGCTCGCACGGCGGCGCCGACCAGCGCATCATCGAGGAGTTCTGCCGCTTCGTACGCGAGGGCGGGGTCACCGACACCTCGCCCGTCGCTGCCCGGATGAGCGTGGCCGCAGGCGCGCTCGCCACCCGCTCGCTGCGCGAAGGGGGCATTCCGTACGACGTCCCGGAGCTGGAGCCGGAGCTCTTGACATACTTCGACGGCGGGCAGTTCCCGCGCGGAGCCGGAAAGTAGCAGCCCCACTCAGGCGCGGGCGGGCACGTCGAGGGAGGGGCGCTCCTGCCCGCGCCGGTGCGCGCATAGACGGTCACGTGCACATACGCGGCTGCTCACGTCTGGAGGCGGAGGACCGCGCAGGATACGCTTTGCGCGGTGCGAGGAGGAACAAGTGGGGGCACCTGCCCGATGGGCCCAACTGCTCGAAATTCTGGGAAATCAGGGGAATGTCAGTGTCACTGAGGCCGCCGAGCGACTGGGCTGTTCCTCCGCCACGATTCGGCGCGACATGGACGAACTTGCCCGGCAGAGCCTACTGACCCGCACGCGCGGCGGGGCCGTGGTGAGTTCCGTCGCCTACGACCTGCCACTGCGCTACAAGACGGCCCGCAAAGCGGACGAGAAGCAGCGAATCGCGAAAGCCGTAGCCGGACTCGTCCCGTCGGGCTCCGTCGTCGGGATCAACGGCGGCACCACGACCTCCGAGGTGGCCAGAGAACTGGCCGTCCGCTCCGATCCAGGTGGCACGGCCAACGGTGTCGCCCTCACCGTCGTCACCAATGCGATCAACATTGCCAACGAGCTGGCGATCCGCCCCCATGTGAAGATCGTCCTCACGGGTGGCGTAGCCCGGCCGAACTCTTACGAACTCGTCGGCCCACTCGTCACGTCCGCCCTCCAGAACCTCGCCCTCGACTACACGATCCTCGGTGTGGACGCGGTCCACCCCCACTTCGGCGCAGCCACGCACGACGAGTCGGAGGCCAGTGCAAACCGCTCGCTCGCCGAACGCGGAGGCACCGTGATCGTGGTGGCCGACTCCTCGAAGCTGGGCCGCCGGGCATTCGCCCGGGTGTGCGCACTGGACGCGGTGTCGATCCTGGTGACGGACAAGGACGCCCCTGAGTCATTCGTCGTGGACATCACGGCGCAGGGCATCGAAGTCCTCTGCGTGTGAACCAGGTTGGACCCGCACTAGTGCTGAATTCCGCTTTCGATGGGTATAGCTGCTGGTAGCGGCGTGGTTGCGGGTGCTCGGGGGCGGGTGCTGGGTAGTGGTGCTGAGGGCACGGCCGGGCCGTGACGAGGGCGAGCAAGCGGTGGTCCATCGCCTGGCGTCGGCTAGAAAGGCGCCGAAGGTTGTCGTGGAGCGCTGCCGGATGGTGGAGCTGAGCTGGGGCGGGTGGCTGGTCCCGCAGATAGCCGACGAGCTGCGGTGCAGTCAGAAGACGGTGCGCCGCTGGCTGCACCGCTTCAACCGCTGCGGGCTGGAGGGGCTGGAGGATCTGGGCGGGCAGGGACGCATGCGAAGGATCACCGAGGCCGAGCGCTCAAGGATCGTCGGCCTGGTCAAGCTGACGCCGCCAGGTCGGCTGGAGGTGCAGCCGTCGAACGAGATGTGGGCCGCGGACGAGTCAGGGCTCATTCGTGAGCAATGCCCGCCGACGAGCCGCGGCGCTGAACCCGCAACGCCGCGCCGACCTCGACCAACTCGGCATGCGCTGGTAACTCCTGGACCAGCTCGAGAGTATCGGCCAGAGGTGGAGCGTCTGGCCGAAACAGCAATGCACTTGTATGAAGGGACTCCCCCATGGCTGCCCGCCGCCTCCTCACCGCCCTCGATGATGCCATGCCTCGCATCGAGTACCGCCACTTCCAACTGACCGATCAGGATTCCATCGTCGAACCTCCCTACGAGTGGGCGCAGTCGTCCCAGTTGGCTGTACCAGCCGCCCATGGAGTCCTTCTGCGTACCGGTGGCAACGACTTCTACCCGACTGTCCGCCTCGAAGTCTGGTCCGCCGAACCTGAGCCACAGGACGCATCACGGTGGGAAGCCGTGGAGGAAGCCGACTTTCAATCCGTCACAGGGACACTGTTGCTCAAGGAATGGGACGGCGGTCCCGTCGGTAACCCCGTATGTGCGGGCCAGCCTGGCACGTACCGCTTGAGGACCCACTGGCGAGGACGCGCACAGGCCGAGGCTCTCATCGGTGAAGAGTTGTACTACGAAGGCGTCGAGGAGTGGTTGCTGCAAGTCTGGCCGTTGGAGGCCTGACACATCGCGCAGCGCCTGATGGCCCAGGCCGCCGAAGTGCTCATCACCCATGACGTCGACGCGGCACTCCAACTGGAGAAGGACGACGACCGCATGGACGAGCTGCACCGCGCGATCTTCCAGCACCTCATGGACGACCCGTGGCACCACGGCGTCGAAACGGCCGTTGATACCACGCTCGTCGGCCGCTACTATGAACGCTTCGCCGACCATGCCGTCGCGGTGGCCCAACGTGTGGTCTACCTCGTCACCGGCGAGTATGCGGACGACCTGCTCACCGACCCGCCCCTGGCCACCTGACCTTCAACTGCGACGCTCACGGTGGCCAACCCAGTCGCCCAGTCCACACCTGCCGTCCATGTCCACGGCCGGACCGTCGGCCAGCTCGAGCGGCCGCCGTGATGCACTTGTCCACCACGTAGAACCCGCCGCCCGTATCTGGCAGGCGGAGGAATCGTTAGCCTCGCGCTTTCATGAAGCGGGCTGTCCGACAGGCGGTCAGTCCCAGGCCTGCGAGGTCAAGTAACGGCCTGTCAATCTCTCGGCCCTGTCGCACATTCGATGGTGACGGAGAGTGCTGCTATCCGAGGAGGATGCGGTGGCGGGGAAGGGTGAAGCCTGCTCGTCCGGTGCATCTGGCGCGCGATCCGTTTGGTTTTGGTGTTGACGCCCTCGGTGGGGCCGTTGCTGTACGGAAGCGTGAGCGCGGCGATCACGGCGTCGCGATCTCGGTTTAGGCCCCGGGTGAAGGAGTGCAGATGTGCGAGCCAGATCCGTTAAATTGACACACCCGATCGAGGCTCAGACGAGTACGCGGACAGGTGCAGCCCTGGAGATGGTCACTCACTGCAAGCAACGGCGCCGACCCGCTCGTCGCGGGCCGGCGTCGTCAATTCGCGAACGGTGCCGAGCGCACCGGAGCAACGGTGACAGGAGCGTCTCAGTCGGTGGTGAGGCGAGGTTCCGGTTCCCGGCGAGCGATCGGATTCATCAGGTTGACGTCCGGGATCGCCTCCAGGGCCGGTTGCAGCGGGTCGGAGAGAGATTCCCCTGTCGGCTCGGCCGGCCGAGTGCGGCCCATTCCGAGAACAGTGAGGACCGCAGCTGCCGTGGCGGCGATGCCGCACACGATGAACCCGAGGGTCAGGCCGCTGCCCAGGGAGCCGAGGGCCAAGGCGTGGGCCGCCGAGCCCGGCTGCCCGGGCAGGATGCCGTTGACGGCGACCGGGCCACCGAGCTCGGCGATGCCGGTTGCTGCCGTGATCTGGTCGGCGGGAAGCCCCGAGCCCGGAAGTTCCGCCATGAGCTGGTCGCCCGCCTGACTCAAAGCGACGGCTCCGATGACGACCGGCCCGAGGCTGAAGCCGAGATCACGGATCATGTTGTTGGTGGCGCTCGCCATCCCCGCCAGATGCATGGGAACGGTGTTGAGAGCGACCGCCGTAATGGAGTTGAGGCTCAACGCGAAGCCCAGGCCGATCACGACGGAGGGCAGCACGAACGGCGCCAGACGATTGTCGGTGACGTCCAGCGTGGTGTAGCACAGCGAACCCACGGCCATCAGCGCGAACCCGGAGCTGAGCATCAGAGTCGCGCTCATGCGGCGGAGCAGGCGGGACATGACCGGGATCAGAACGAAGGTCGGCGCCTGCAGGATCATGAAGACGACGGCGATGCGAAGGGGGTCCTGGTGCTGGGTGGGCCCCATCCACATGCTGATCGTGTAGCCGACTCCCAGGAAGGAGAACATCCCGATGACGGCGGCGATCGAGGTCACGGTGAAGGCCCTGTTCTTGAACAGGTCGAGGTGGAGGATGGGTGACTCCGACCGGTTCTCGATCAGCACGAAGGCCGCCAGGAACAGCGTGCCGACGGCGAAGCAGGTGACGATCCTCGGGTTGCCCCACCCGTCTGCCGGGCCCTGAACGGCGGCAAAGAGGATCAGGATCAGACCGACGGCGAAGGTGATCTGTCCGGGGATATCCAGCTTGCGGCCCTCAGGCGCCGACGACTCCGCGGCGAAGAGCAGCATGAGCACGATGGACAGAGCGGCCAGTACGCCGAGTATCCAGAAGGCGCCGCGCCAGCTCCCGTAGTGGGCGAACAGACCGCCGATCAACGGCGCGGCACCGCCTCCCGCCGAGAGGAAGCCGGCCCAGATCGCGACGGCCTTCGCGCGGGTTCGCGACGTGCGGGTGACAGCCGCCGCCAAGGAAAGCGAGCCCGGCAGCATCGCGCCGGCGCCGAGACCCATCAGGCCCGCGCCGATCCAGAGCGCGTGTGGCTGAGTCGCTGTTGCGCAGACGATGTTGCCGACGAGCAGGACCGCGGTTCCGGCGATGACCAGCTTCTTGCGGCCGAACAGGTCGCCGAGCACTCCGAAGGTGAACTCGAAGACAACGACTGCGATCATGAACGCGGCGGTGATCCAGGTGATCTGGTCGCCAGTGGCCCCGAGGTCGCTCTGGAACAACCCGTTCAAGGTCGACGGAATGGAGCTGCTGGCCTGGGCGACGAAGACGGCGCTGCACGCAGCGACGAGGGTGCCGAGGTAGGCCCTGCGGGGCACGGCGGAGGCAGGCCCGGTGGCCGCCTCGTCAGCGGTGGTTGACATATCTCTCTGCTCTCATGGAGGGCCCCCGAGGAGGGACGCGTGAAGCGTTCGACGGTGCTTCGAGCACCTGGGCAGCGGTTCTCCGGGGTGCCGAAGTGAGCGCGAGTCTTTTCGATCACCAGGGGTGTCACAAGTCACATGGTCACTGAATGACCACGGTTGCCCTCGCTGGCGCCTGCGGGAGCGAGCACGATGTCGAACCGCACGCGCGACCACTGCCGTCCCTCGAGCGTGCGTCCGTCCGGAGTCGGATCGTGGGGCTCACACTTCTCGAAGTGCTTCACGAGCGAGTCCTTGACCCCGAACACGCTGTCGCTGTCGAGCAGTTCGTCCCCGTGCACGAAGATGTGCGTCACCAGCCTTCGCAGACCGGGTGCCGACACCATGAAGTGGAGGTGTGACGCGCGCATCGGCGATCTGCCGACGGCGGCGAGCATCCGGCCGACCGGGCCGTCGTGCGGAATCGGATAGGGCGTCGGGGTGATCGCCCAGAACGCGTAGCGCCCCTCCTCGTCGCTGAGCAGGTGTGCTCGCGCCGCTGTGCGGTCGTCGTCGTACTGCACGTCGTAGAAGCCGGCCTCGTCGGCCTCCCACACCTCGATCCTTGCTCCGGCGACGGGGCTGCCGTCGGTGTCGGTGACCCTGCCCTCGACCCAGCAGGGCTCGCCTTCGGCACCGTTCGCGATGTCGCCGCCCCACTCGATCCGCGGGCTGTCCTCCACGAAGAACGGGCCGAACACCGTCGCCTCGGTCGCGTCGGCGTACGCCTGGTTGTTGACGGCGATCGTCTGCATGGAGGCACCGAGGACATCGGAGAGCAGGATGAACTCCTGCCGCTTGTCGTCGGTGATGTGGCCCGCGTCGGTGAGGAACGCGATGGCCTTCTCCCACTCGGCTTCGGTCAGGCGGACCTCGCGGAGGTAGGCGTGCAGGTGGCGCACCAGCGCCTGCACCAGGTAGCGCAGTCGTGGATCCGGGCAGCCGTCGAACGACCGGACGACACGGTCGACGAGGTCCTGCTCTCGGCGCGACTGCTCCTCGCTCACGTCGGCAGTCCTCGGGGTTGCGGTGTTCACAGCTCTGCTCCCTCCCTTGCTCTGCGCAGGAGATGGCTGATCGCGTCGGTGGAGACCGGCGCCGGATTGGCAAGAGTCAACGCCGCGGCGACGACGGCCCGGGCGGCAGGCACGATGCCGGACTCGGGCATGCCGTAATCACGAAGCGCGGTCGGTGCGTGGAGTCGCTCGTGCAGCGCACGCAGGCCGGATATGGCGTCAGGTGCGTCGAAGGCCGCCGCGAGCCGTCGCTCCGCTTCGGGCGCATGGGCGGCGTTGAACGCGAGCACGTGGGGCAGCACGGCGGCGTGGGTCTGGGCGTGTGGCAGGTCGAACATCCCGCCGAGCACGTGACAGATCTTGTGGTGGAGTCCCGAGCCGGCCGATGCGAAGGCGGCTGCGGCCAGATAGGCGCCGAAGAGCGTCCGCTCACGGCCTTCGATCGCCGTCGGGCTGGATATCAGCTGAGGCAGTCCCACCCGCAGCGCGCGAATCCCTTCGGTCGCGAGAGCCGCGTTGACGGGATCGGCGCGGGGCGCCCACAGGGAGTCGACGCAGTGAGCGACCGCGTTGAGTCCGCTGGCGATCGACGTCGCGATCGGCAGGGACTGGGTCAGCGAGGCGTCGTACACGACCGCCTTCGGAAGCACCCGCGGGTCCCTCCCGGTCGTCTTCGTCGTGCCCTCGGTCATCCCCCAGACGTCGGTGACCTCAGACCCGGCGTACGTCGTGGGGACCGCGACGATCGGCAGGCCGGTGGTCAGGGCGACCGCCTTGGCGAGTCCGGTCGCCGAACCGCCGCCGATGCTGACGAGGACGTCGGCACGGCACGTGGTGGCCGCTGCCCGGGCGCGCTCGGCAACGGCCACAGGGACATGGGTGACGGCCTCGTGGTGCTGCAGGGCGACGGGGATGTCAGCCGTGATCCGTTGAGCCAGCCGGCCTCCGGACTCGCTCGCGATCACCATCACCCGCTCGGATCCCAACACCTGGATCTCGGAGGCCAGACTCGCAGCCGCCTCGGCGGAGGCGAATCGGATTCGTTGCGGAAGGGTTTCGTGGAGAAATCGCACGCGCCTGCCTCGTTGCTGGGTCCTCGACCACGGGTGGGCATGGGAGCACTCCGGCGCCGGCCGTCAGCGGGACGGACCGGCGCCGGCGCCGCTCATGGTGACGCCACCTCAGTTGTTGAGGATGAAGTCAGTGACCAGTCGGTTGAACTCATCGGCGTGCTCGAGTTGCGCCCAGTGGCCACAGCGATTGATCAACACCGCACGCGCATCGGCGATGTGGGCAGCGAGGAACAGCGTCGACTCGAACGAGACCACACGGTCGTCGCGACCATGGATCAGCAGAGCCGGGGCGGTGATTCCCGACAGCTTCGACTTGTCCGCCCAGATCGGGATGGGCGCCTTGGGACCGGCAGCGATCACGTTGTCGAGATGCTCGCGACGCTTGAGCGCTGCCTCGGATCGCTCAGCGGTCAGTTCGGGGCCGGCGAAGCGCGCCTTGTCGTACACCATGATCTCGACCAACCGGCGTATCCCCTCCGGGCTCGCGTCGCGGTAGGCGTCGTACATGATCTTCAGGCCCTCGCTGAGGCCGCCGCCGGCGCCGAAGATGAACGGCCCCATCTGAAGCGGCGGACCCATCGTGACGAGATGCGACACCCGCTCCGGCCGCTCGGAGGCCAGTCGGATCGAGGTGTGACCGCCCATCGAGTTGCCGACGAAGGCGGCCTTCTCGATGCCGAGTGCGTCCAGGAGCTGGACCGCGACCTCGACGTGGTCGACGGTGTTGAAGTCGACGGCCACCGAGTCGCCCCACCCCGGCATGTCGGGAGCGATGACGCGGAAGTTCCGCGAGAGCGCCTCGATGTTCGGGGAGTAGTTGCTCCATCCCGTTGCGCCGGGGCCGCCGCCGTGCAGCAGGACGACCGGGTGTCCTTCCCCGACCTCGTTGTAGTGGATTGTCCCCGTTTCGGTCTCGATCTCACGCGCGATGTTCTCAACCTGCAGCGTCATGTCAGTCTTGTTCCTTCGAGGCTCCGGCCAGGAGCGATTGGGCCACGTCCTGCGGCCGGTTGTGGCCCCAGGCGTCCAGCTTGTCAAGGGTCTTGACCTGCCACGTGTCGTCGTCGATGAGCAGTCCTCCCCAGCCGTACTCGACGGCGAAGCCCGAGGGGGTGGTGACGTAGAAGCTGAACATGTGGTCGTTGGTGTGCATGCCGAGTGTCATCTCGATGGGCTGTCCGGCATCGAGACAACGGTCCCATGCAAGACCGACGTCGCGGATGTCCGATACCTCCAGCATGAAGTGGTGCGTCCGCTTCGGCACCGGCATGTCTCCGAGGGCGACCGAGTGGTGTCGCGGGTTGCAATGCAGGAAGATGAGGTTCGCGACGATGCCGGGCGCGACCTCCTCGATGATGACGTCGCTGATCTTCAGGCCGAGCAGGTCGACGTAGAAGGCGAGGTACTCCTCCCGGCTCACACCTGGGGTCATGAGGACGACGTGACCGGCCCCTCCCGCACCGGTGACGAAAGAGCCGAGCAGGTCCTTCGACTCGAACGGTGAGTCGGCATCAGCCAGCCCGGTAACGAGCTCGATGCGGTTGCCCAGCGGGTCGGTGGTGGCGAACAAGCGCCGGACGCGACGCGAGCGCACCAACTCCTCGTCACCCGCGGTCACCTCGAGCCCGGCGGCTTCGAGGCGTGCGACCAACGCGTCGAGCTCCGCGTCACTCGAGAGCTCATAGCCGCTGGCGGCAAGATCGTCGGCCGGCCCTTCCTCGATGATCCACCGGTACGCCTTCTGGTCGGCCCGCAAGGTGAAGCCCTTGCTCGTCCGGTCGCCGTACTGCATGCCGAGCAACTGGACCCCGAAGTGCTGCCAGTCCGCGAGATCGCTGACCTCGTAGACGACGTAGGCCAGTTCTTTGACTCCGCTCACTTCTCGTCCTCCTCTCTGTCGTCCTGATGCTGATGAGGCTCAGCACAGCAGACGCTCATCGAGGGCGGCCCTGCTGCACGAGGCAGGCCGAGTCTTGGCGCGCGTTACCACCGTCACAAGACGGATGTTCATTCAATGACTCTCGTGGGCCCTCAGTCGGTTCGAACCCGCACCGTCGGCTGCCAGCCGAGCAACCGCGAGATGCTCAGTCCGCTGGTCACGACCGCCGGCAGGATCGCGTGCTCCTTCACGGATCCGGCCCGCACGACCACCGAGAGGGCGGCGACGACTCGGCCCTCCGTGTTCAGGATGCGTGCCGCATACGAATGGGCGCCCTCCGAGAGCTCGGCACGGACGGCCGCGGTGCCGGTGGACCGGCACCTGGCCAGCTCGGCCCGAAGGCGAGCGGGGTCGGTGATCGTCTGGGGCGTGTATGCCCTGAGGCCCCGGTCGAGAATCGAGTCGACGACCTCGGCCGGAGCGTGGCTGAGCAGGATCTTGCCGACCGCCGAGCAGTGCAGCGGGAGCCGACCTCCCACCTGCGAGACGAGACCGAGCGCGGACGGCGCCGACAGCCGCTCGATGACGACAGCCTCGTCACCCTCGAGGACAGCCAGCTGCACGTGCTGTCGTAGCGCGGTGTAGAGGTCCTCCATGAACGGCTGGGCCTGACTTCGCAGTGGCTCGGTGAAGGGCGCCAGCGTTCCCAGCCTCCAGAGTTTGAGGCCCACGGTGAAGATGCCCTGTGCGTCCCGCTTGAGCGCACCGGCCTCGGTCAGCTCCAACGCATAGCGCCGTACGGTGGCGAACGGCATCCCCGTGGACCGAACGAGGTCGGAGAGACTCATCTCGCTCCGGCCGGGCTCGAAGGCGAAGAGCACGTCGAGGAGGCGGGAACTCACACTCCGCCCGGGCTCACTGGTTCGTGGCATCGGCGCATCCTCTCTCGGCGACTCACCTGTACTCGTATGTTCATTGAACGCACATCACCGCACCACTCTCCGGGGCCGGCGAACATCATGGCGTCCACGAGTCCCAGAGCAGACGGAGCGTGGCAGGCCATGAACAGCGGATCCCTCACGGAGCAGCGGATCACCGTACTCGGCGGTGGAATCGGTGGTCTTGCCACCGCCGCGTTCCTCCACCAGGCGGGCCTGCGATGCACCGTCTACGAGCAGGCGCCGGCACTGACGGAGGTCGGAGCGGGTCTCGTGGTGGCGCCCAATGCCGTCAAGCTGTTGCGCAGGCTCGGCGTGATGGATCAGTTCTGCGCCCAGGCTGTCCGGATGGATGTCGGCTGGGAGTTCCGCCGCTGGGCGGACGGGCAGGTGCTGTCGGCCGAGGATCTCGCGACATCCAGCAAACGGCTGTTCGGTGAGCACACCTACACCGCGCACCGTGCCGACCTCTTGGGGGTCATCAAGAGCAAGGTGCCGATCGACTTCCTGCGGCTGGGCGAGCGTTGCGTCGAGGCAGACCTCTCGGGTCCGCGTCCCCGACTTCGGTTCCAGAACGGCGACGTCGTCGAGACCGATGTCCTGATCGGCGCCGACGGTGCGCACTCGGTCGTCCGACAGGCGATCGCCACCGGGACACCGGCCGTCTTCTCCGGGATCTGCGCATTCCGCGCGCTGGTTCCCGCCGCCGAGGCACCAGCGTTGGCCCGTCGCCGGTCCCACACACTGTGGATCGGCCCGGACCATCACCTCGTTCACTACCCTGTCTCCGCGGGCAAGTACATCAACCTCGTGGCTTTCGCGCCGGCAGGCGACTACACCGTCGAGTCGTGGTCGGCAACGGCGACAACCGAGGAACTTCTCGCCGAGTTCGAGGGATGGGATTCGCGCCTGACCGATCTGATCAAAGCAGCGGATTCACCCGGGCGCTGGGCGCTGCTGGACCGAGACCCGCTGGAGCGGTGGAGCATCGGAACGACGACGCTTCTCGGCGACGCCGCCCACCCCATGTTCCCCTTCTTCGCTCAAGGTTCGGCCCAAGCGATCGAGGATGCCGCGGTCATCGCACGGTGCCTCGCCGAGGACCCTGATCCCTCCCAGGCACTTCGGCGCTACGAAGATCTGCGTCGCCCACGCACCACCCGGCTCCAGCAGCAGAGCCACGCACGCGCACACATCAACCACCTTCCCGACGGGGACGAGCAACAGGCCCGAGATGCCGCCTACGCTCAAGCCGACCCGCTGGCGACCAACAGCTGGATCTACTCCTACGACGCTTGAAGCCGACCGCCCTTCGTAACGGGGAGGGGCAACCGCGTCATGGAGAGCACAGGGCGCCTGACTCGCGATTTCCGGCGGCTCCGCCATCGACTCCGGGATCGCGAAGGCTTCGATCTCGCGTAGTTCGGCTCCGGCCGCTCTGAGCGCCTCGGCGGTCTCCTGGTCCAGAGCGTTGCCCGCCTCAGCACGCCTCAGCGGGACGGGGGCCACCGCGCGCGCACGGTCACCTCGAGGATGACGGCGGTCCTCACGCCTCCAAGTCAGCCTGATCACACTTTATGCACCAATCAGTCCATAACCATGTGCGGGTGGTCTCGCAGCAATGGTTTCGAACCGAGAGGGAATTCCGACTATGAGCGGCGGTTACGACGCGGATGTCGCTGTCATCGGCTACGGTCCGACGGGCCTGGCGGCGGGGTTGACGCTCGCCAAGTACGGCGTCTCCGTGGTCGCCCTGGAGCGCGAGGAGTCCATCTACCCCAGGGCCCGAGCGGTGACGGTCAACGACTGGACGTTGCGGATCATGCAGAACCTCGGCGTCGGCGACCGAATGCGCCAGGCGATCGATCCCCAGCTCGCGCTGCGGTGGCTGACCTACGACCAGACCGAGGTCATGCGGCTGTGGCACGACCCGTCCAACCTCGGCGCCGACGCCCGGTGCTACAACCTCAACCAGCCGAAGATGGAGGCCGAGCTCCGCGCGGCGGCCCAGGACCTCTACGGCGACCGGCTGACCATCCACTACGGAGACGAAGTCGTCAAGGTCGAGCAGGACCTCACCGGCGTGACCGTGACCTCGACCGGCCTGGACGGCTCCACCCGGGTGACCCGCGCGAAATACGCCATCGCGGCCGACGGCGGCTCGAGCCCGACCCGCGAGGCGTTGGGGATCCCGCTCGAGGGCGACACCGACGGCGGGCAGTGGATCATCATCGACTGCCACGCCAAGCGCTGGTGGCCCAACCGCGACTTCCTCACCTTCTGGACCGACCGTGAGCGCCCGGTCGTGGACGTCGCCGTCGCGGCGGGCGCCCACCGCTGGGAGATCCCGCTCAAGCCGAGCGAGACGCCCGAGGACTACGCCACCGAGGACAAGGTCTGGCCGCTGATCCACTCCCTGGGCCACGACGAGCAGGACGTCACCCTCCACCAGTGGGCCTTCTACCGCCACCACGTCCGGATGGCGAAGACCTGGCGCGAGGGGCGCATCTTCCTCGCCGGGGACGCCGCCCACCTGATGCCGCCGTGGGCGGGAGCCGGCATGCAGTCCGGCGTCCGCGACAGCTACGACCTCGGCTGGAAGCTGGCCCGGGTCCTGGGCGGCGAGCTCGACGAGGCGGTGCTCGACACCTACGAGACCGAGCGCCGACCCAACGTAGCCTTCTACACCCACATCGCGGTGACCAACGGCCGGGTCATCAAGGGCCTCGCCTCGCCCGAGGAGGTCGCGGAGATGAGCGCGCCGGACCCGTCCTTCAAGGTCACGCCGTGGGGTCCGCCGCTGACCCGCGACCCGGTCCTCACCGCGGGCTGGTTCCGTGGGCCGGTGGCCGCCGACGACTCCGCGATCGGCCGGATGATCCCGCAGCCGCGGGTATGCAACCCGATGGGCCTGGAGCGCCTGTTCGACGACTTCCTCGGCGAGGGCTTCGTCCTGCTGGGTGCGAATGTCGACCCCACGACCGTGCTGACCCCGGAGGAGAAGGCGGGCTGGGACACCCTCGGTGCCCGCTACGTCGCGGTGCGCCCCAAGGACGCCTACTCCGAAGCCGAGAGGGACGTGATCGACCTGGACCACAGGATGCTCGACTGGATGGGCCGCTACCAGACCACGGTCATCGCGCTGCGCCCCGACCGGTTCGTGGCTGCCGACGACGTACACGGACTCGATGTCCCCGAGCTGCTGCCGCGCTCCTGATCACGACCCGTCCCACGAGAGAGAAGCGACATGAGGCTCTTCTCACTGATCTGTGGGTCGTCATCGGCCGAGGAGGGCTGGCGGGAGGAGTGTCTACTCAACGGCGGATCTGATGATCAAGGAGACGCCAGAGATGACCGACACCGTCGTTGAGCACGAGCCAGCTGAGCAGCCGGTCCCACCCTGGCGAGGGTGTCACAGCACGGATCACCCCGCTCCCCACACCCGCGGGGGTGGTCCCCAGCCGGGAACGTTGGTATCAGAGCGGCTGCTCGCCGCACCTGCGGGGATGGTCCCCCGTTGATGTTCGTGACCTGCGTGGTACCACTCCTAGAGCGAGGGCGTCTGCCGGCCGGACGCGAGGTTGAGGGCGATGTCGATGATCATGTCCTCTTGTCCGCCGACCAGGCGGCGCCGGCCGCACTCCATCAGGATGTGGCGCTGGACTACGCGGAAATGGCGGTGAGCTGCTACAACGACCTCGTCTCCGGTCGCCCGGCCAGGCAGGCGATACCGCACCTGCACAATTTCACCCTCGCCTTGTGCCAGGTCGGGAACTACTACAGCGAAGACGACCGGCCCGACGAGGCGCTGAAGGTCCTCACCGTCGCGCTGGACCTGGTCAGGGCCCTGGCGGAGGCGGCCCCGCAGGTCGACCTGCCGCTGCTTCCCCCCGTTCTGTCCGGGGTCTCGCACGCGCTCGTCGGGCTCGGCCAGCCCGACGAGGCACTGCCGTACGCCCGCGAGGCCGTCGCCCTCACCAAGCGCATGCACGACTTCGATCCGTACAAGTTCGGCGACGGACTGCTCGAGTGCCTGGAATGGCTCGGCAGCCTGCTCGCCGAGGCCGGACGCGTGGACGAGGCCGTGGACACGTGGAGAGATGCGGTCGATCTCCACTGGACGTTGTTCTCCCTGGGCCGGGCGGTCGACGTTGCGCATGTGGCGAGCGTCCTGGAGGACATGGCGCAGTCGCTCGCGGAGTCAGGACGCCATGAGGAAGCACTGGAGCCCGCGAAGGACGCCGTGCTGCAATACCGTCTGCTGACGGACGCCAACCCCTCGGCGTTCGGTGAGTACCTGTCGGTCGCAGTGCACAACCTGGCCCTCTACCACTCCCAGGCGGGGCAGGTGGAGGAGGCCGTTGTGCGCATGGAGGAGGCGGCCGGCTTCCACCGACTGGTGGCTGAGTGGACCGGCCGGAGCGCGGCCGTCGACCGGCTCGCCTCCGCCTTGCGTGTCCTGTCCGAGGACTACGAGAAGCTCGGGCGCACCGACGACATGCTGCGCAGCGGGACGGAATGCCTGCGCGTCCTTGAGGCACTCGCCGCGGACGACCCGGAGGAGCATCTGCTGCGCCGCTGCTCGTTGCAGCTGTCCTTCGCCGCACAGCGCCTGCGCGCGGGCCGTGAACTGCGGGCACGCCGTGGTGGGCCGATGAGGGCGAGCACATCACCACAGGTGACTGGGCGGCGGTGGCAGCCGGACGAGGGCTTCACGGTCAGCAGGAGCCCCGGCCCAACCCCGCCTTCGGCCCGGCCTACGAGGTGATGTCAGCGGTCGGCTGAGTGGAATGGCGAGTTCCGCCTCATCGGTGTGGGGTGGCACACCCGGTCGGTTGCGAGGGGCGGGTGGCCCCGGGGACCAGGCCGAGGTGATGCACCTGGTGGACCGGCTGGACCGCATCCACGACGCGTGTGCGTGGGCGAGGGTGAGATCCTCTGGCTGCGTGGCAGCATCAGGTCCCGTGAGTGTGTCCCTGGCAGTGCGGAGCGTGCGTGCGGCGGTGTTCGCTGTGCTGTGCGTGCTTCTTGCCGTCGGAGGGCATGCCCTGGCCACAGGCATGGCCCCGCCGGTGTGGGTGCAGGCCGTCGCGTTCGTGCCGGTCTTTGCGGCCGGGTGCCTGCTGGGCGGCCGGGAGCGGTCGCTGGCTGCCATCGGCATGGGGACTCTTGCCGCCCAGGGCGGGCTGCACCTCGTCTTCCACGCCGTGCAGCCACACCATGTCGCGATGGTCATGCAGAGCATGCCGATGCCCCATGCGCATGCGCTGATGCCGCACGCCACCGCCGCCCATGTCGGGGCGGCCCTGGTGCTGACGTGGTGGCTGCGGCGCGGTGAGGCGGCGTTGTGGTCGCTACTGCGGTGGGCGGTCGCGTTCGTGCCGGGGCTCGCCGCCTCGTGGCAGGCGGCAAGCAGGACGTGGCGCGCATCGGCCGGGCAAGGGCTCGTACGTCGCGCAGGCGGTGAGCTGTGCTTCCTGAGGCAGGCACGGCTGAGGTATGCCGTTCACCTGCGGGGACCGCCCATGGGGATGCCGTACGCGATCTGACCCTCGACCTCCCTTCCTTCAGTACGGAGATCCCTCACCTCATGTCCAAAACCCGCACCACCCTGCGCCGCGCCGGCGTTGTCACCGCCCTGACCGCCGCCGGAGTCCTCGCCGCCGCGGGCGTCGCCTCCGCACACGTCACCGTCCACCCTGACAGCTACGCCAAGGGGGCCACCGACGGCGTGCTGACCTTCCGCGTCCCCAACGAGGAGGACAACGCCAGCACCACCAAGGTCCAGGTCTACCTGCCCACCGACCACCCCATCCTCGGCGTGCTGGTCCATCCGCAGGACGGCTGGACCGCCAAGGTCACCAACACCAAGCTCAAGACGCCTCTCAAGACCGACGACGGCACCATCACCGACGCTGTCTCCGAGATCACCTTCACCGGCGGGAAGATCGCGCCGGGGCAGTACGAGGACTTCAACGTCGCCTTCGGCCAGCTGCCCGAGGACACCGACCAGCTGACCTTCAAGACCCTGCAGACGTACTCCGACGGCAAGATCGTCCGCTGGATCGAGGAGGCCCAGGGAGGCCAGGAGCCGGAGAACCCGGCGCCCGTCCTCAAACTCACCGCCAAGGGCGCGGACGAAGGCGGCGGCACTTCGACCGCCTCGCCAGCGGGTTCGAAGAGCTCCGAGACCACCAAGCCGACCGCCTCGACCAGTGACTCGACTGCCCGAGGCCTCGGCATCGCCGGTCTGGCCGTCGGCGTGCTGGGCCTGGTAGCGGCAGGATTTGCCGTCGTGCGTGGCCGTTCCCAGGCGGAGTAGCGCGCCTGCCCTGCCGGCGGTAGCCGTCGGCAGGGTCCTCCAGCGCGGGTACGTGTGTTGAGGAAGCTGGTACCCCCGCCTGCCCTGTGCGAGTTCCTTCTCCTGCAGGCGCTGATGTTCACGACGTCGTACGCCGTCGGTACCACAGCAGGTCATGCGCCTCGGGTCAGTGTTCACGTACCCCCGGACCGGGTCTGGTCTGCATGGCTGTGCGGCGACTGCGCGAGGGTGCTCCCCACTCAGTAAGGGGAAGCGCGCGCGTCGACGGGCTGGAGGAATGGGTGTGTCCGGCGAACCGCCAAGCGAGATCCGCGGACACACAGCCCCTGCCGATTGAGCTGGCGACGGCTGCCTGCGACCGGGCCACCGGCGAGCCCGTGCGCCGCTACGAGCGCTCCCGGCCCGGCGAACTGGTCCACATCGACATCAAGAAGCTCGGCCGTATCCCCGACGGCGGCGGACACAAGGTGCTTGGCCGGACCGCCGACCGCAAGAACCAGGACCGCACCGGCCACGGCTACCTCTACCTGCACACCGCCCTGGACGACCACTCCCGCCAGGCCTACACCGAAGCCCTGCCCGACGAGAGGGCCGCCACCTACGCCAGCTTCCCACCCGGGCAACGGCCTGATTCGCCGCCCGCGGCATCACCATCGAACGGGCCCTGACCGACAACGCCTGGCCTGCACCTGTCGGCGTAGGGACTTTTCTCCCCAGGTGCATACAGATGAACGTCCCCAGCTGTCAGGCCACGTCGGTCTCTCGCTCGATGGCCTTGAGGCGGTTCTTGAGCCGGTAACTGGGGCCGTTGATGGCGATCACTTCGCAGTGGGTGCAGAAGGCGGTCGAGGATGGCGGTGGCGAGGACCTCGTAGCCGAACACCTGTCCGGCGGGTCGAGTTCGGGCTGGAAGGAGAAGTCGTACTCATGAGCGTCTTGTGATGCGGCAGCCGGGAGAGTCGCAGGCCCTGGCGGAAGCGGCGGTCGTCGCGGACGGTGAAGCTTCCCTAGATCGTGGACACCTGGAGACTGGGACGCGAGGTACCAGAGGAAGTAGTGCCAGGTGGGAAGCAAGTACACGAAGCGGTACACGGAAGAGTTCAAACGGGATGCCATCGCGCTCGTAGACTCCACGGGCCGAACGGTGACCGAAGTCGCCCGGGAGCTCGGGGTCAGCCCGGAGTCCCTGAGCAACTGGTACCGGCAGGCCAAGGCGGACCGCGGCGAAGGCCAGCCCGGCGAGCTCACTACCGCCGAGCGCGAGGAGTCAAGCGGCTGCGCAAGCAGAATGCCGAGCAGGCCAAGACGATCGAGGTCCTGCGAAAAGCCGCGGTCTTCTTTGCGAAGGAGAGCAATCCATGAGCCGCATAATCGCGTTCATCGAGGCGGAGAAGACCACCCATGGGGTCGCTTTCCTGTGCCGGCTGCTGAAGGTGGCCCGCTCCTCCTTCTACGCCTGGCAGGCTGCGGCGAAGGCCCGCGCCGCACGCCGGGTGGCCGACGAGGCACTGGTGCACGAGATCACCGTGATCCATCTCGCCTCCCGCGAGGCCTATGGCGTCCTGCGGATCCCCGCCGAACTGCGGCGCTTGGAACAGCGCGTCAACCGCACGCGCATCGCCCGTCCGATCCGCGAGCACGGCGTCCAGGGCGTCACTCGGCGCAAGCGGCGCTCGCTGACCCGGACGGACGAGAAGGCCCGGCCGGCCCCGGACCTGATCGGCCGCGACTTCCACGCCGAGCAACCCGGCACGAAGCTGGTCGGGGACATCACCTTTCTGCCCACTGCCGAGGGCTGACTCTCCCTCGCCTGCTGGTTGGACCTGGCTACCCGCAAGGTGGTCGGCTACGCCATGGCCGACCACCACCGCGCCTCCTTGGTCGTCGACGCCTTGAAGATGGCCCATGGCCGCGGTGACCTGCAGTATGGATGCATCACGCACTCGGATCGCGGCAGCGAATACACTTCAACCGAATTCCGGCGTGAAATATACGAGTTGGGCCTGCGGCAGAGCTGCGGCCGCACCGATCATGCTTCGACAACGCCGCCGCGGAGAGTTTCTGGGCTCTACTCAAAGAAGAGATCGGCACCCGCGTCTGGCCTGACCGGGCCACCGCCCGCGCCGAGGTCTTCGCCTTCATCGAGATCTTCTATAACCGCCGGCGCCTCCGCAAGCACAAGGTCCACGGCTACGTCACACCAGCCGAGACCAGGCAGCGCCACCAACACACCCTCACAGGATAAAGATCGAGTGTCCAAGATCACGGGGAAACTTCACCGCCCACCTCACTGCCACCGAAGGAATCACCCCCGCATGACAAGGGCCACGCCCACGACACACGCCACCGTCCGCGCCTACCACCAAACACGGTTCCGCGGCGACATCCCCGCAGCCGGCGAGGTCGCCACCTAAGCGACTAGTAATTTACTAGTAAAACACCTGTTAATCCTGTGTGAGCAACATGGAATCCGCTACGAGGCAGCCCCCCACGCGCCGACTCCCGCTGTCCGGAGTGCTCCGCGTCAACCGGCCCTCCGACATCTGGTTCAAGCCCGCGACCAGCGTCGCGGTGGCCGTCACTCTCGTCCTGGTACCGCTGCTGGTCGTCGGCCGGAGCGAGCTGGCGATGTACGTCATGTCCGGCGCCTTCTGCGCGCTGTACGGGCACCAGCTGCCGTACGCCGCCCGCATCCGGGCCAGCGTCTGGGTCGTGATCGGCATGACCGCGGGCGTGGCCGTCGCACTGGTCTGCGCCTCCCTCGTCGACAGCGTCATCGCGCTGATCGCGATCGCCTCGGTGATCGCCGGCATCCAGAAGGCGGTCTGCGACGCCACCCGGATCGGTCCGCCCGGCCATGTGATCCTCGTCTTCGTCGTCTCGGGCACCCTCTTCGTCCCGCAGGAGCTGCACGAAGTTCCCTTCCACACCGCGCTGGCCCTCGGCGCCGGCATCGTGGGCGGCCTGGTCGCCCTGGCCCCGGCTCTGATCCGACGCGAGGGCCCCGAGCGCCGCACCACCGCTCGCGCCCTGGAGGCCGCGGCCGGCTACCTCGACTACACGGACGACGTCCGGCGGCCCCGCGCCCGGCACGCCTCGGCGGCGGCCGTGCTGGGCGCCTGGCAGTCGCTGCTCGCCACCGGAAAGCGCACCAGCGCACGGCACACCCTGGAGCACTTGGTGCTGCGCGCCGAAGCCGCCCTCGCCGGCACGCCCGGCGCGACCGATGCCGACCAACTGCGCGAGTGGGCCTACCAGGTGCGCGGCCACGGCCCGCTGCCCGAGGTGCGGATGCCGGCGGGCACCGGCGACGAGCTGCTGGGCGTCGACGCCGAGCGCGAGGAGCGCCGTCAGCAGGGCCGCAAGCGGCTGGTTCAGCTCCTGCTGCGGCCCGCCTCGCCGCTGCTGCCCGTCGCCGTGCGCTGCGCCGTCGGCTGCGCGGCGGCCGGCTACGTCGGACTGGCGCTCGGCGTCGGCCACCCGTACTGGGCGATCGTCTCGGCCTGCTCGATCTACCAGGCGAACGTCACACTCACCTGGAACCGTGTGCTGCAGCGCCTGGTCGGCAACATCTGCGGGGTCGCGGTCTTCGCCGCGGTCGTCCCGCTGGCCAGGACCAGCGTCGTGACCCTGGCGATCCTCTGCATTTTCTTCAGTTTCTGCAACGAGATGCTGATCAGCCGCAACTACTGGCTCGGCTCCATGTCGGTCACTCCAATGGCGCTGCTGATCACCCTGTTCGCCAACGTCCGGCCTGCCGCGGAGCTCATCACGGACCGCGTTCTGGACACCCTCGCGGGCGTCGTGGTCGGCATGGTCGTCGCCATTCTCATCACCAACCGGCGCACCGGCGGCCGGTTGGAGCAGGCGCTCACCGCCGCCGAGCAGGCCACCGACACCGCTGAGCAGGCGCTGGCCGCCTCCACGAGCCCCACCGCCGAACTGGCCACTGCCCGCCACCGGCTCACCGCCCGCCTCGTGGAGCTGCGGGACGCGGCCGACACCGCGGCCGGCGAGTGGTGGCAGCGCGCACTCCCCGAGGAGAGGCTGATGCGAACCGAGCAGCGGGCGCACCGCACTCTCGCCGCGACGGTACGACGGCAGGGGCTGGCGCAGGACAGGTCCCTCATCGAAGGGCAGAGGTGACGGACAACACCGTGCCCGCAGTGGACCAGGCCGCATGGTTTCCCAGCGCCCCGCCTGGGACGCCGTCGCCACCTGGATACTCACGCACCACATCGAGCGTCTCATCGTCTGCCGCACCGACCGCCTCACCACCGCCCGCCAGAAACAACTACTGACCCTGCGAGAGCGATGCGGTATCCGCCTCACCCTCCTCTGGCACCGGCCGGTCACCCCCGCCCTGAGAACCCTCCTCGAAGAGACCCCGTACCACCTCCTCGAGGCCCTCCCCCAAGCCCGAATCGCCCTGGGCCGCACAGAACACTCACCAGCCGACACGCGAAGCGCCGGACAGCAAGGACACACCGAACCAGCCCCTCGCCAGACCACGGGCAATGAATCACCCCTCAGACACCGCCCGCTAGCATGGTCACAGAACGTTCCCCACGCTCACGGTGCCGGGGCGCACCCGAACTCACCTCCACAAAGAGCGGCGCACCGCCCACGCGAGGACATGACCGCACGTCAGTAGACCTCCTCGCCGCCCGGCTGACCACGGTGGCACACCCCCTGCACCGGTCTCGGTGTCGAGGCCGACGTGCTTCCAGTCGTCGATGGAACGCATCGGCCTGAAGGCTTTCGAGGTCGGCTCCGCCCACCTGCGCCGCGTCGGCGTCACCGGCATCGTGGCCCCGGAGCTGAGCCGGCTCACCCGCGCGCTCGGGGTCACCTCGCACTACGCGATCCTCGATCACACCGACGCCGTCTACCTGTGCAAGCAGGACCCACCCGGTCTCGGGATCCGTCTGGCAAGCTCCGTTGGCGCGCGCCTTCCGTCCCACCTGACCGCCGTCGGCAAGGCCTGCCTCGCCTGGCTGGCAGAGGAGCGGGCTTGGCAAGCAACCGGGTGCGGCTCAGCGGCGGTTCCGCCTGGCAGACGGATTTCCGTCGCCGGACCACAGGCCACGCACCACGGACACCCATGGAGATCGCCACGGTCCGCCGCACGCTGAACCACACTCTGACCCAACTGCAGCGGGCCATCGACCGCCACGTGGTAGCACAGGCGGCCGACCTGTACGCCTGTTCCGCCACTTGATGCCGTTGTCGACCAGGTCGCCGCAACCCTGGGCCGACTTCTGTCCCCCCCTCGACGGCGATGCCCTCGACGACTCCGTGGGCGCCTGGCTCACGTTGGGGAATCCGGCGGTGCCGGACGGGCCCTGAAGGAGACTCGTGCACCGTGCCGCAGCCATTCCGCCGCCACGACACCGAGGCTGGCACTGTCTTGCGCGCACGCAAAGGGAAGGCTCCTTCCGGGAAACTTCGCCTCCTGGGAAGAAACCTTCCCCCCTCTCATGGACAGCGCCTGGTGGCAGACTGGTCGGGGCGGTCGAGCACAGGGCACACTTGCACCGCGCGTCCCGGTACGCGTTCGACTTCCGGCTGCTCATGCGGTACTGAACCCCGCGGGCCCGGGAAGCCCACCGGTGCAAGGGGCGATCAGCCTCCACCGTCTGTGGATTCGGGTCAGACCGCGGCCGGCTCGACCACGCTCGCCGTGGCAACCTCGCTGCGCCCACGTACGGCGTGGACGCCGATGGCGAACAGCGCGGCGAAGAACACGTCGTCGGGAAGGATGAACCAGCGTCCGGGCAGTCCGAGGGCGCCGAGCAGGCATGAGACGAACAGCGCGACGCCGATCCACCACGGCAGCGTCCGGGCACGCAGCACGGCAATGCCTAGGCAGATCGCGCCGACGAGCAGGCACAGCAGCCCGACGCCCTCGAAGACGCCGAAGCCGGACGGCTGCCCGGTGGGAATGCCGCCGTGGTCGACCAGGTACGGCTTGACGAACCCCTCGATCACTCCCTCGCCGATGTTCAGCATCACCAGCGCGGCGAAGATGCCGGCGTAGCCGACGACGTGCAGCTTCGGTGCCCGTCGCGCGAAGGTCAGGATCACGGGCAGCCCCAGCGCGATGATGACGTCCCCACCGACCGCGATCCCCTCGAACAGCGGCCAGAGGTGGTAGCGGAAGACCTCGTCGCCGCTGCCCGGCGCGAGGAGGTTTGCGGCGAGATAGCCGAACGCCGCGACGATCGTGCCGACGATGAGCGCCCATCCGGCCAGGCGCTTGAGGTTCACGGTCATGGTCTCCTCCTGCGTTGTGCCGCCACTCGGCGGCGCGCCGTTCAGCGTCGGTCCGGCGGACCCGGGGCGTCGTCGTACCCCGGTCGGCACCGGGTCGTTCGCAGGTCGCGATCCGTACGAGACGAATACGACGTTCGGATGACGCCGCCCGGCTCCACCCGCCGGTAGCTTGCGGATGTGATGCTGAAGACGGCGCGCGCCAAGTCGCCGGCGCGAGAGGAGTCGGTGGCCCCGGCGCGTCTGCGGCGCAGGCCGGCAGGGTTGCTGCCCGACGCTCTGCTGGCGCTCGCGATCAGCGGCTTCGCCCTGCTCGACATCGTCTTCGATCTCGACAACTCGACCCGGTACGGCCCCATGCCGCCCCTGGTCGTGTCCACCCTCGTGGCGACGCTGGTGCTGACGCTGCGAAGGCTGGCCCCGCTCGCCACGGCCGTGGTCGTCGCGGTCGCGATCGCCGGACCGATGCTGGCCACCGCGCTGACGTTCACCCTGTGGGGCGACTTCCTGCCACTGCTGCTCGCCACCTACTCAGTGGCCCGGCACGGGGAACGCGTGCCCGCGTGGCTCGGCGTCACGGCGACCGCCACCACCGTCGTCCTCGTGATGCTGCGCAACCCGGACGCCGGCACCGTCAGCAACATCCCGTTCGCCGCGGTGCCGATCGCCATCGTCTTCGTCGCCGGCCGGGTGCTGAGCGCCCGCGCCCGCAGCCATTCCGACAACCAGGCCCGGGTCCAGCGGCTGGAGGCCGAGCGCGAAGAGGCGATCCATGTCGCGCTGGCGGAGGAACGCTCCCGCATAGCCCGCGAACTGCACGACATCGTCGCCCACTGCGTCAGTGTCATGGTCGTCCAGGCGGGCGCCGCCGAAGACCTGCTCGACCGCGATCCCTCCAAGGCGCACGCTCCGCTGCGCTCGGTTCAGGAGACCGGTCGGCAGGCGGTCGGCGAACTGGGCCGGATGCTCGGCCTGCTGCGCGGGGAAGCGACGAGGCTCGCGCTCAAGCCGCAGCCGGGCACCGTGAACCTGGCCGAGCTCATCGAGCACATGGTCGGCGTCGGCCTGCCGGTCGAGCTCACCATGGAGGGCCCGGTCCGCCCCCTGCCGCCCGGCATGGACCTGACCGTCTATCGGGTCGTGCAGGAGGCACTCACCAACGCGCTCAAGCACGCCGCGCCCACCACGGCGCATGTGAGGCTGCACTATGACGAGCAGTCCGTACGGGTGAGCGTGCGGGACACCGGACGCACGGGCGCGCCGGCAAGGTCGGCTTCGAACCGGATCGGCCACGGGCTACTGGGAATGCGTGAACGGGTCGGACTCTACGGCGGCACTCTGGAGACCGGACACGCCGGCGGCGGCTTCGCCGTGACCGCAAGCCTGCCACTTCAGGCGGCCCCCCAGTGATCCGCGTCCTGCTTGTGGACGACCAGGCCCTGGTCCGCGGCGGCTTCCACTCCATCCTGAGCGGCCAGCACGACATCGAGGTCGTCGGCGAGGCAGCCAACGGCGCGGAGGCAGTCGACAGTGCGCTCACCCTTCGGCCCGACATCATCCTCATGGACATCCGGATGCCGCGCATGGACGGGATCGAGGCGACCCGTCGCCTGCTGCGGGGCGAGCGCTGCCCGGCACGGGTACTCATCCTCACGACCTTCGACGAGGACGAGTACGTCTACCAGGCGCTGCGCGCCGGGGCGAGCGGCTTCCTGCTCAAGAGCGCACCGCCGCGCGAACTCGCCGGAGCGGTCCGCACGGTCGCCGCGGGCGAGGCGCTACTGGCCCCGGAGATCACCCGGCGGATGATCGAGGAGTACGTACGCCGTCCGCGCCCCGGTTCGGACCGGCCCACCGGGCTGGAGACGCTGACCCCGCGCGAGCTCGAGGTGCTCGGTCTCATCGCCCGCGGCCGCTCCAACGCGGAGATCGGCGCGGAACTCTTCCTGAGCGAGCCGACGGTCAAAACCCACGTGACCCGCATCCTCGCCAAGCTCGGCCTGCGCGACCGGGTTCAGGCCGTCGTCTTCGCCTACGAGTGCGGTCTTGTCCAGCCGGGCCACTGGCCTCACGGGTGACCAGCCCGCGGCTCTTCGGCATGGCGTCCGCTTCCGCGGCGGCGCCGGGCATGGGCGAGCATACGAGCCGTGAGCAGCAAGTGACATGCCCACGAAGCTCGAAAGGGTGGCGGCCGTGCTGCATACCCCCGAGTCGCGAAGGCTCCGTCCAGCTCGGCGAACCAAGCCCCGTTCGCGCTGATCACCGGCAGCGCGCCCCTGC
Organism: Streptomyces sp. NPDC052043; assembly: GCF_044548235.1. NCBI lineage: Bacteria > Bacillati > Actinomycetota > Actinomycetes > Kitasatosporales > Streptomycetaceae > Streptomyces > Streptomyces sp. NPDC052043. The sequence continues at coordinate 80,013 of NZ_JBIUBT010000020.1, read as the reverse complement.
TCGACGAGAACCGCAATCGGGGACATCACCCTCCTACGGACGTGAGGAGACCGGCTGTGGGTCCAGCAAGGGATACCGCACCCCGACCGACGCCGAATGGAGGAGTTCCTCGGCCACTTCGAACGGCGCAAGGTAGCCACCAGCCACTGCGGAGGGGCCTTCACCGGCGCCTCCAGCCGATGAGCCACCACCTCCGCGCCGTGCCGGGCGGCCAGTTCGGCAGCCGAGCCCGTATGGTCCTCGTGCCAGTGCGTCCAGCCCGCTGTGCGCGGGGTTTTGTGCGGTCAGAGACTGGACCACTGTGATCGACGCATAGCGGGAGGCCCTGACATCGCGGGGGCGTTCCACCTCGGCCAGTCGGTGGTGCGGGCGTTCGTCCCAGCAGTGAGTCGTCCATGCTTTGGCGGATCAGGCTACGTACGGTGATGATCGTGTCGGCGAGGTCGCAGAAGGCGTCGATGACGGTGGCCCGGTGTTCGTAGCAGCGGGCGAGGCGGTGGAAGGCGTTCTGCCAGGCGTGAGTGCGCTCCACGTGCCACCTCTGGTTTGCCTGGATGGGCACCTTCTCGCCCTTGTGTGCTGTCCGGCCCTGCAGGCCGCGTTCGTCGAGCACGGTGCGGGTCTTGTCGGAGTCGTAGCCTGCGTCCAGGTGGACGGTGATGTTGTCGGGCATCGGTCCGAGGTCGTTCAGGCGGTCCAGGGTCGTGGCGAGCAGCGGGGAGTCGTGGCGGTTGGCTCCGGCCAGGACGCAACCCAGTGAAATGCCGTAACCGTCCGGTGGTGGCAGCCCAGCGGATGGTCCGGATGGTACTCCGGCCGCTCGGGCAACAGGGCCGCGAACTGGCCCCAGAGCGATTCGGTCAGCCATGATGGCAGCACAGGCACAGGTTTCCCCAGTGATCACAGAGCGTCGCAACTCCGTGATCGTCAGGACCTGTGCCTGTCTTGCTGCCGGATACCACCACCGCACCCGTCTGCGCGCCCTCTAAGGTGAGGACATGCCTGCTGGTACCCCCCGAGCACTGCGAGCCGACGCAGCACGTAATTTCGACAAGATCGTCCGGTCGGCGCGTGCGGTGTTCGCCGAACACGGGCCCGATGCCTCACTGGACGAGGTCGCCCGGCGTGCAGGGGTGGGGATCGCGACGCTGTTCCGCCGCTTCCCCGACAAGGGTGTGCTGCTGCGCGCGGTGCTGGACCAGCAGTTCTCCGAACAGGTGCTGCCCGCAGTGGAGCGGGCGGACCGGGACGATGACGTGCGGCGCGGTCTGACGCAGGTGTGGGAGGCGGCACTGTCGTCGGCCGCCGAGGCCTACAACGTGCTCACCGCGGCCCGCGGCGCCGGAGTACTGACGCCTGGGGTCGGTGACCGGTTCTTCGACGCGCTGACCCCGCTCATCGAGCGGGGTCAGCGAGAAGGCGTGGTGCGCGACGACCTGGTGCCGGAGGACCTGCGCCGCCTCATGACCATGCTGGTGAGCGTGCTGTGGACGATGGATCGGGGTGAGGACGGGTGGCGGCGCTATGTGGCGCTGGTCCTGGACGGCCTCTCGCCTGTCGCGGCGCGTCCTTTGCCGTGTGAGGCTCCGGCGCTGCGGCGCCCGGAGGCGTGAAGGCTGTCCGGGCGCCGGCATTCTGATGGCGGGCGGGTCAGTTGCCGTGCACGCGGATGGCGCCGACCGGACACAGGGCGGTGGCCTGCCGCGTGCGGGAGTGTTCTGCCAGTGCCGGCGCGTCGAGAACGATGACCTTGCCGTCGTCGATCTGGTCGAACACGGCGGGCGCGCTCAGGACACACTGACCAGAGGCAACGCATCAGGCTGTGTCGGTTTCCACGTGCAGGCTCTGCCTCTCCTCGTCTGTCCACTGTGTTTGTGTTCGTCACGCAGCTGTGTCACCAAAGGACGGGGACGGTGCTGACACCACCTGCCAGACGTTCGGTGTGGTCGGGCAGGGTGTGGGGGTCGACGGCAAGGTGCAGGCGGGGCATACGGCGGAAGAGGGCGGTGAAAGCGATGCGCATCTCGGTGCGGGCCAAGGCGTTGCCGATGCAGTAGTGGCCGCCGTGGCCGAAGGCCAGGTGTGCGTTGGGGGTGCGTGAGGGGTTGAAGGTTTCCGGGGCTTCGAACCTCTTCGCGTCACGGTTGGCGGAGTTGATCGCGACGAGGACGGCATCGCCCCGGGCGATGACGTCCTTGCCGATGGTGACGTCTTCGCGGGCGTAACGCATCAGGCCGAGCCCACCGGGTGCGGCCATGCGCAGGATCTCCTCGACGGTGGCCTGCACCTGCGCTGCGGGGTCGGCGGCAAAGCAGTCGCGGCGAGCGGGGTCGCTGAGCAGGAACATTACGCCGAAGTCGATGCGGGTCGAGGTGGTCTCGTGGCCGGCGAACAGCAGGCCGGCGGCCAGGCGAGTCATGTCGTCCTCGGTGAAGGTTGCGTCCTCGGCCTGGACCTTCAGGATGTCGGTGATGACGTCCTCGCCGGGCGAGAGGCGCTTTTTCTCGGCGAGCGTTGCGACGTACGCCTGGAACTCCGCCATGGCCGCCTGCCCGTCAGCCCCGCCGTGCAGGGCGCCGATCCGCTCGGACCAGCCGCGCAGCAGGTCCCGGTCGCCGCTCGGCACGCCGAGCAGTTCGCAGATCACCTGGACCGGCAGCGGGAAGGAGAGGTGGTCGTGCAGGTTGACCGGCGCATCAGGATGGCTGCGTCGGGCCTCGTCCATGCCGTCGAGGCAGCGCCCGGCCAGGTGCTCGATCCTTGCGCTCAGGGCGCGCATACGCGGTGCGGTGAAGGCGGGTACGAGCATCCTGCGCATCCGAGCGTGCTCGCGGGCCTCGTCCTCGAACGTGCTGATGGGCCCGGACTGGATCGCGGCCGACGAGATCCTGGACGCGGTCTCGGGCGCGGGGTGCGACTTGCCGAACCGGGGATCGCTCAAGATCGCGCGAGCCTCGTCGTAGGTGGTCACCAGCCAGGCGGGGTCACCGGCCGGAGTGGTCACCCGTGCCAGTGGCCCGTGCTGGCGCAGGCGTGCGAACAGCGGTGCGAGGTCCAGAGCGTTGGGGCGGGCAAACGGCAACTGCGGTGCGGGGGCGGTCGCGGCCATGAACATCTCCTGGATGAGGGGTTCGAGCAAGCTGACGGTGTCCGTGCGGGGCAGCCGGACCCGGCCACCCGACCGGCGATGGGGTCGCAGGCGGGGACGCCCAGGAGAGAGAGTCGGGGCGCCTCCCGCGCGGCCCGCCGGCACCCGTTGTCCTGGCACCGCCCACCTCTTTTAACTGATACTCGACTATCTGTTATAGAGGTGCAACACGGCCGTCACCCATATGGCACGGGCAGGGGGATTTTCAACCGCACATGCCTTGCGCTCGCGGACCGTTGTGGGGTCGGCGGGCGCAAGGGCGGGCTGTGCGGGATCGACGGCCTCTACGACCCTGTGGCGGTCTTCATCGAGAGCTCCCCCAGGCGAGCGGCGTCGGCGCCGTCGAACGCGTCGTCGGCGACTCCTGCGTAAAGGTGTCCGGATGTGGCGGTTCCGCTCCCTGGCGGTCTTCACGCCTTCCTCGCCGTCGTCCGCGCCGACGAACATACCTACCACCCCGGGCCAGGTGAGCTGATCCCACTCACCTGTAACGAGATCCAGCGCCTGTTCATCACGCTCGTCGTCCGGCCCGTCCACGACGCGGATCACCGGCTCAACTGGTACCACTGGCGGCGTCGTCACCAGGCCCGATCCCGGGCCCGCCACTACCGGCGGCAAGCAGCCCAGACATGATCGAGCGGTTCAGCTAGCGAGTCCCGTCAGGTACGACGCTCGGTATTCGGTCCGGATCACCGCGCGTACGGGATCCAGTCACCCGGCGGCGGCCAGGCGGCGCCGAAGCTCCTCCTGCGAGACGTCTTCCACGTGGGTCAGAAATACCCACATGTGACCGGAAGGGTCCTTGAGGATGACGGTGCGGTCACCGTGGAACATGTCCTTCGGCGGCTGGAGGATCTCAGCGCCGGCGGCTTCTGCGCGCTCCGCCAGGCTGTCGACGTCCGGCACGAAGACATGCAGCGTGACGGACGTACCTCCGCCGAGCGAGGTCGGCGCGGCGAAAGAGGCAGCCTCCGCCTCGTCCACGCTGGCGTCGCCCAGCATCAGGGTCGATCGTCCGATGGTGATCTCGGCGTGCAGAATTCCGCCGTCCGGAGCGTCGATCCTGAAGTCCTCGCGGGCGCCGAACGCCCGCTGATAGAAATCGATCGCCGCGGGGGCGTCGTCGACCATGATGTGCGGGATCACGGCATAGCGGTAGCGGTCGGGGATCTCGATGTGGGCTGCGTGCTCGGTCACGGCGAACCTCCTTGAAAAGGCACCGCTGGTCGGTTCCTGCGTCTCTGGAAGGAACCTAAAAGCTCAAGTTTGGTTGAGGTCAAGCGTCGATGTGGTCCTGCAAGGGCCTGCCCGCAGGCCACTTGCAGCCCCTGTTCTGCCAACCGGAAGGACACAGCTCGCCAACTCGAGCACTCATCCGCCAACAGAAGCGTTGAAGTCGCGTGGGGCACATCAGAGTCCCTACCGAGCCCGGAACGGTTCAGCCAACTCTGCACGCTCTTTCAGTTGGCCCGGGCCGCGGTCCGCTTCGCGGCCTGCTCCTGTGCGTCATCGCCCAAGTCACGGACGCGGCCGTCACGGATCCACCGCATGACCTCCATCCAGATCACAAATGGGCTCTCCGTCATCATCACCAGGCACTTTCGATACACGCCCGTACGACTGCTGCCCCCGTCTATCACAGCCCTCCCCTCCGTCACCGGCTGTTCAGCCAGGCTCGAAGAACGGCCCAGACGCGGGGTGTGCCGCGGAGTAGGGCAAGAACCCGGGATCGGTGAAGATCCGGTACAGGAACTCCGTGGCAGTCATTTCGTAACGGTGCCACGCTTTCTCGGTGTCCACCTGCATGGCGAGGACCGGCCATGCGTCCACAGGGCCATCCGTGACCTGCCAGAAGAACCTGTCGGCCGAACGTGTGGTTCCCCATGGGATCAGGCCCCCGGTCGTTCCGGGCTCATGGATCCGGTAGGGCGCCCATGGGCCGTCCGAATCGTCGTCGCTCTCCAGCAGTCTGCGCCACCAAATCATCAGGTCCCCCACGCGGGTCGCGTCGGCGCACAGCACCATCACTTCCTGCGAGAACTCGCCGACGCCGAAGACCTGGCACAACTGCTTGTAGTCGCCGGGCAGTTCGGTGCCCAGTTCCGCTTCGATCTCCGCCCAGGGCTGCGCGGCGTCCCGCGCGCCCCGACCTGTGGCACGGAGAAGAGAGTCCACCCACATGGCAAAACCTCGCCTGCTTGTCCACGGATATGTCGGCCAGTAGGGAGCCCCGGCCCGGATGCGGTGCGGACCATACCAATCCGAACGAGTGGCTGTGACCAGCACATTCGATACACGCCCTAGATCCGGCAATCGAGGTGAAGCTGCTGGACCTCCAAGCGGCGGGCCGGAAGGGTGGTGTCAGGTACACCCCCGGCCGGGTGCTGGTCCCCCTGACCTGCGCGTGGGCGGCGGGCAGACTGGTCCTGAACCGGGAGGAGTGGGGCGATGAACGGGGCACGGGTGAGGGACGCGCTGGCAGCGGGCGCGCAGGGGCTGGCGCTGGCTCTGATGAGCTGGAGCGCGTCGATCGGGTTCATTCTCCTGACCACTTTGTCGATCGCCTTCATCCCGCTGGGTGTCGGCGTGCTGACCACCCCGTCGGTTCTGCTCACCGTGCGCGCGTACACGGGCCGCCGGCGGCTGCTGGCCGCGCAGTGGTCCGGGATCCGCATCCCTGCCCTGTACCAGTCGCTTCCGTCGCCTCCGCGTGGTGGGCTCCTGGGACGAGCGGAGCTCACCGGCCTGCTGCTGCGGGATCCGGCAACCTGGCGTGACCTGCGCTGGCTGTTCGTGGACGCGACAGCCGGCGCGGCCGTCGCCGTGCTCGCGCCCGGCATGCTCACGGAGGGCGTGTTCGGCGTCCTGCTGGCGGCGGGGCTGTGGAGGCCGATCGCGGCCGCCTCGGGGGGCTCGTACTGGTACCAGTTCGTCCCGGTCACCGGCTGGGCCACCGCCCTTGCCGCGGGCGCCGTCGGCTGTCTCTGGCTTGCCGCCGGCGTGCTGTGGAACCCAGTGCTGATCCGCACGCACTTCCGGATCACCAGGGCCCAGCTCGCCCCGACGAACGAAGCCGAACTCACCCGCAGGGTGGAGGAGCTGACCGAGACCCGCCGCGACGCCGTCGACGCCTCCGCCGCAGAGCTGCGACGCATCGAACGGGACCTGCACGACGGGGCTCAGGCCCGGCTGGTCGCCATGGGCATGGACCTGGGCACCGTCGAGATGCTCCTCGACAAGGATCCCGAGCAGGCCAAGCAGCTCCTGGCGCAGGCACGCAGGAACTCGGCCGAGGCCTTGGGCGAACTGCGCGACCTGGTCCGCGGCATCCACCCGCCCGTCCTCGCCGAGCGTGGACTCGGTGACGCCGTACGGGCGCTGGCGCTGCGGTTGCCCGTCGCCACGGAGGTGAGAGTGGACCTCGACGGCCGCGCCGACGCGCCGGTGGAGTCGGCCGCGTACTTCGCCGTCAGTGAGGTACTCACCAACGCGGTCAAACACTCGGGCACCGACCGGATCTGGGTGGACCTGCACCACACCGACGGCATGCTGCGCATCGCGGTCACGGACAACGGCAAGGGAGGCGCGGCGATCGGGGCCGGTTCGGGCCTGGCCGGAGTCGAGCGGCGGCTGGGTACATTCGACGGCGTCCTGGCCGTCAGCTCTCCCTCGGGCGGTCCCACCATGGTGACCGTGGAGGTTCCGTGCACGTTGTCCTAGCCGAAGATCTGTTCCTGCTGCGCGACGGACTGGTCCGGCTCCTTCAGGCCCACGACTTCGAGATCGCGGCGGCCGTCGGGTCCGGTCCCGAACTGGAGCGTGCGCTGGCCGAGTTGTCGCCCGACGTGGCCGTCGTCGACGTACGTCTGCCGCCCACGCACACCGACGAGGGCCTGCAGTGCGCGCTGAGGGCCCGGCGGGAGCGGCCCGGCCTGCCGGTGCTCGTCCTCTCCCAGCACGTGGAGCAGCTGTACGCGCGCGAGCTGCTGGCCGACGGCCGCGGCGGGGTCGGCTACCTGCTCAAGGACCGGGTGTTCGACGCGGAGCAGTTCGTGGATGCCGTACGCCGAGTCGCGGCGGGCGGTACGGCCATGGATCCGCAGGTCATCCAGCAGCTGCTGGCCCGGCGCGGTGCCCGGGATCGGCCGCTGGACCGGTTGACGCCCCGCGAGCTGGAGGTGCTGGAGCTGATGGCGCAGGGCCGCTCGAACGCGGGGATCGCCGTGCAGCTCGTCGTCACGGAACGGGCAATCGCCAAGCACACCTCGAACATCTTCGCCAAACTGGGACTCGAGGTCTCGGGCGACGACAATCGGCGCGTACTGGCCGTACTGGCCCACCTCGACCGGAATCACTGACGACTGCGGGTCCGACCAGCGCAACAGCCCATATTAAAATGGCAGTTGAAAAATGGTCGGGTCAAGAATCTCGTTTCGGTCCACGTGTCGGCTGAACCGATCCCGGAGCGGTTCACAGTGCCGTCCGGCGTCGCACGACAACCGTGTGACGCCCTTGTCGGTGCTAGGTCGTGTCCGCAAAGTGGTTGGGGCGTTGGTCTGTTCGTATGCGTCGTCATGAGTTGACCGATGAATCGTGGGCGGTGATCAGACCGTTGCTGGCTCCGCCGAGGGTGGGCCGTCCGGTGCGGGACCGTCGGCAGGTGGTCGACGGCATCCTTGATCTTGCCAGCCGCACCTACAGCTGCTACGTCGCCCGGGCCGCGAAGACGACGAGCGACAGCCAGAAGACCGAGGTCAGCAACAGCGCCCGATCGCCTCGGCCTTGCCGAAGGCACCAGCCGCAAACGCCTTCGCTGGGATCGTGAAATACAGGGTTCCCGCATCGCCCCAGCCCCATCCGAGCTCCGTGTCCTCCGCGAGCTGGAGCAGATGGACGGCAGGGCCGTCGGCATCGCGACGGGTCACCCAAGACCCGTAAGAGGTGTCGGGCCAGCCGAAGGCGCGATAACCACCTGCGGTGTTCCCGTCGGTGTCGCCCATCGCGGTGAGGATGAGCGATGCCGCGCCCCAGTGCTCGCCCCCTGTCGAACTCGACATCGTCGTCCTCGACGTCCCGGCAGTCCGGGAGCATGGTCACCTCAGCCGCGTGGATGGGCCGGGCCGGATAGCTCCGCGCCGGTTCGGATGCGGCTGTCTCTACCGCTCGCGCGGGGTCCGCGGGAATCACCCGGCACATCTCGGGCCCGGACGTGTCCAGCATGCGGTACTCCTCGTACGGCACGTCCGGATCGAGGTAGAAGAAGTTGAGTAGGCCCGGACGCGCCGGAAGCTCGTCCGCGAGCCAGGGGGCGAGGGCGTCGGTGTCAAGGACGGCGTACAAGGAAAGTGGGACACCATCGGGTTCGGGCCAGGCAGTGCCTGGTTCGAGAATGGCGGGCCCTCCGAGTCGGCATCGGCCGGTCGGCTCAGTGTCCACCGTCGCAGGCTCCAGCCGGAAGCCGCGACGGGCCATGGCCGCGAACTGCTGGCCGGCCTCCTCACCGAGCCGTTCGGCGCATATCCGGCGCATGCCGTCAGGTTCGCTCGGGCGAGGCGTTCGCGCAGGCGTTTCGTGCCATGCACGCAGTGGGGCCGGGCGAGGCCCCCCAGCACTGCATGGACGCGCGGGGCCCCGTAGCTGCCGCGAGAGTCCGTGTGGTGCGCCGGCGGTTGTAGTGAGTGTGGGTCCTCCAGAGCCCAACCGAGCAGGCAGGGCGGCGACCGGTGCGGACGACGCCGGGTCGCCCGGTTGATGCGCCAGGCCGGCCTTGAGGGCCGGCACCGCAGCCGGCGCCACCGCACCACGATCCCCGACCTGAAGGCGGCCACACGGCCGGACCTGGTCCTGCGCGACTTCCGGCCCTGCCCGACCGGTCTCGACGCGCGCTGGTGCGGCGACATCACCTACATCCCGACCGAGGAGGGCTGGCTCTACCTGGCCACCGTCATCGACATCGCCTCCCGCCGCGTCGTCGGCTGGGCCACCGCCGACCACCTGCGGACCGAGCTGGTCGCCGACGCCCTGCGGGCTGCCTGCTCAACCCGTCGCCCCGACGGGCCGGTGATCTTCCACTCCGATCGCGGCTGCCAGTACACCAGCCGTGAATTCGCTGATCTGACAGCCGAGTTCGACGTCCGGCTCTCCGTTGGTCGGACCGGCCAGTGCTGGGACAACGCCCTCGCCGAGTCGTTCTTCGCCAGCCTCAAGCGTGAGCTGATCGGCGACCGGTCGTGGCAGAGCCGGACGGCGGCCCGCTCCGCAATCTTCGAGTGGATCGAGGGCTGGTACAACATACGCAGGCTGCACAGCAGCCTCGGCTACCGCAGTCCCGCCCAGTACGAGAACGTCCTGGCGGCCTGATCAACACACCGAGGGTGTCCGTCAAAGCGGAGCAAGCTCAATCGTCGGCACGACGCTCCTGGCCCGCCGCCGCTAAGGCGGTGTCCTCTGCAACATCATCTGCTGGCACCGGCTGAAGAAACTCACACCTTGTCAGCAGTTCCAAGCTGCGGGGCTCCGGCTTCCGCGTCACGCAGAAGCCTGACGAGCCGTCTTGTCCGTCAGCTTCCGCCAGGCTCCGGGTGACACGCCCTCCCTCTTCGAGAAGGCACGGCTCAGGGCGCTCCCGGTGTCGTAGCCGACTCTGACAGCGATCTCCTGGACGCTCAACGGCGTCTCGCGGAGCAACACCTTCACCCGGTACATGCGCCATGCCGCGAGGTAACCGAGTGGGGTCTCCCCCGTCCTCTCCTTGAACAGGGCGGCGAACGCCGAGCGTGACATCCCCGCTCTGCGGGCGAGTTCGTCGACCGTCCACGGACGGCTCAGGTCCGCGTGCAGTTCCTGCATCGCACCCGCCAGCTGCGGGTCCCGTAGCACGGCGATCCAGCCGACAGTGCCGCTCCTGACATCCGCGCAGCAGGTCCAGGGCTTGGACGAAGAGCACGTCGGACAGACGGCTCATGATGAAGCCGCCGCCAAGCCCGCCTGCCGCGCTCTCGCGGGCGATGAGGTCGAACGTGGTGCGCAGGAGCCGGCTGGCGGTGTCGTCCAGATTCAGCCGGAACAGCGGCGGCAGGAGGGCGAAGAGGGATGCTCCGCGGCGGAGCGCGATGGGTGGACCAGTCCTTCCGTCGGACGGCTGACGGCGGCCGGGCGCGACGACAGGCGCGAGTCGCTGTAAGGGGGTCAGCGGCCGGTTCCCGGGTCGCACTGGTAGAGCCGGGGCAGTTCGCGGTTTGTGCCGCCGTACGCCGCCGGCGGCACCGGCGTGCACTGTGTGGTGACCCAGTGGGTGATCGCCGTCGTGGGCGCGGCCGTGCCGGTGTTCGGCGCGGTCGCGGCGTGCCGGGTGCTTCCCTCGTGCTTACCGGCCGCCCGCTGCCACACTGCCGCGTGCGTGCGTCGGAGGGCGACGTAATGCAGTTCGCCGGAGTCGACAAGTCGGCGCAGTCCGTCGGGGGTGGGGTAAGGGACCTGTCCGGTGAAGCCGCCCATGGGCAGCACGGACGCGTTGGCCCCGATGACATAAGGCGCGGCATCGGACCAGTCCGGCATGGCCGCAAGGTACTTCGCGCCGTCCCGGTGCGCCGTCAGGTAGGCCAGGAGCCGTGCGCGCGGCGGCGGGAGCCGGTTCGGTCCGCCGCCCCCCGGTCGGCTGGCGGGTCCCACCCTGCCCATGCCGCCGGGCTGGTTGTAGCGCGGGGACAGCGCCGAGGCCGACCACACTGCGGGGATCAGGAGCACCGCGGCGAGAGCGGCCGACAGGCCGGCCACGGCGATCCGCGGCCGGCGGCCCGCGTCGGCGCGGCCCGCGCCGACGAGGATCAGGGCCAGAACGCACAGGGCGAGGGCGGCGGGAGCCAGCCAGCCGAAGAAACGAGGGTAACGCAGCGTCAGAGTCGCGGTCCACAGGACGTTCGCGGTGGTCACCGCCGGGAGCACCCAGGCGCGACGGCCACCGGCCCGGTACGCCCTCCAGGCCCGCACCAGCCCGCTACCGCTGAGCGCCGCCAGCGCCACGGCGACGACGCCCATATAGTACGTATGGCCGGTGACGCTGCCGAAACTGAACGCGGCGAAGAAGGTGGCCAGCCACACGCCCCACATCAGATACCCGGCGAGCGCCGGATCGGTGCGGGAAACACGGCGGCGCCGCGCGGCGGCAAGACCCCACACGAGGTCGCACGCGGCCAGCGGGTACAGCCAGCCCGTCTGTGTGGCCAGTCCCGGACTGAACATCTTCAGCACGCTGTTGCCCATGCCCGGGCTCCGGTGGTGGACGGTCCGCCGTGCGGCGTGTCCGGTGCCGCCCTCCTCATGCGTGGAGGTGCCGTGTTTCGAGCCGGCGTCGGCAGCCGCGGCGTTCGGGCCCGTCGTGCCGTTGACGACGCTGCCCGTGTCCGCCGCGTCCACGCCCAGCGAGGTGAACCGGGTCAGGAAGTTGTAGCCCACGACCATACCCACGGCCGAGTTGTTCGTGGTGCCGTCTATGTAGGGGCGGGACTGCGCGGGGACGACGGTCGCCACGGCCGCCCAGGACGCCGATACCGCCACGGCGACCGCGCCGGCCACGGCGACATGGCCGATCCTGCGCCGCAGGGTGGTGGGAGCAGCCACCAGATAGGCGACAGCCAACGCCGGCAGTACCGCCCAGGCCTCCAGCATCTTGCACTGGAACGCCACCCCGACCCAGACGCCAGCCAGGAGCAGAGTGCGCAGCCGGGGCCGCCGGACGGCCCGCCAGGTGGCCTCGGCGGCCAGGAGCAGCAGCAGGACGAACGGCGCGTCCTCCACGATCGACCGGCCCAGCCCCACGGCCACCGGGGTGAACGTCACGAACGCCGCGGCCAGCAGTCCCGCCGGGACCCCGGCCCAGCGGCGCACCAGGAGGTGCAGGAGGAGGACGCAGGCGACGCCCTCGATCGCCTGGGGCAGGACCAACGCCCAGGGGTGGAAACCGAAGACCAGGGCCGACAGCGCCTGCGGCCACAGGAAGCCGGGCTCCTTGTCGAGGGTGATGGAGTTGGCCGGGTCGAACGAACCGAAGAAAAACGCCACTGGGTTGTCGGTCATGCTGCGCACGGCGGCGGCGTAAAACGTGTGGTAGACGCTGTGGTCGATGCCCCACGTGTACAGGACCGCCGCGGTCGCCGCGATGGACAGCAGCACCGGGAGCTCGTAGCGCGGTCGTGGTGTCTGCGGTCTCCGGGGAGCCAGCCCGTCGTACGGGCGGGCCGTCGCGGTCGCTGCCGCCGTACTCGTCGCCGGTGTCGCGTCGCGTGCCGCGGTCTGCTCTGAATGAGCGCTGCGCATAGGTGGGCCTTCCATCCAGGACTCCCGCTGTCTTCTCCCGTCGCGTCGGCCCCTTGCGCGGCACGTGCGACCGAATGATCCGACTACGAAGAAGTAGGCGTCCTGGGGCCGTGTTGCATGAGACGTACAGGACGTTGGTAAGAGCCTGCTCATTTCAAAATGGCGCCTGGCCTGGAGGTGGCGCAGAAATGACCGGGCCATTACCGGAGGGGTAACAGTCGTCCGGTCCGTCTGACAGCGGCGGACCAGGCACCATGGCTCCGTTCTCGTCCGGCCGCAGGCGGTCGCAGGGATGGGTAGGGGGCTGGAATCGCCCAGAAGGTTCGTTCACCCCGAACAAACCTTGACCTCGATTCGTCAGCGGTTTCGGTCGTTGATCGGTGCGGCTGTTCGCCGGTAATGTCCTCTGCCGTTGGAGGACGGGCCACGGCCCGAGGGGACCGGGATGCCTCGGCCAGCCAGCGCCACACCGTCCGCTCCGACACCCCCAGCCACTCCCCCGCCAGACGCACATGCTCCCGCGACAGCCTGCGCTCGGCGCGCAGCGCCGGCAGACTACGTACCGCCGGCGCCCCCAGCGACCGCTCCCCCAGCTCCCCGGCCGGATCCCCCGGCATCGCCGTCGACTGTCCGTCCATTCCCCGGCCCCATCCGTCATCCGGCTCTTGGCTGCCGTCCGTCTCTGTCTCCGTCACCTCGCCGTGCAGGTGAGGGCGGCCCCGCGTGAGCGTGGGGTCCTCCCCCGCGGCCCAGGTGCCTCACGGGTAGGGGCCGAGGCGTGCGCAGGCCTGCTCGATCAGCTCCGAGTTCAGGCACGTACCGGGGCGGTGTTGGCGGGCGGCGTGGACATGCGAGGTGATCTAGGCCTACGTCCGGAAGTTGCCGTGCGCGGTCTGCTGGCACGGACGGGACGGGGGCAGCGGGTCCCGGCTGCCCCCGCGATCGGGGCGCGCTAGCGCTGTGACCTGAAGGCGGTGCGAAGTTCCTCGGTGAGGATCTGCGGCTGTTCCCAGGCGGCGAAGTGGCCGCCGCGGTCGACTTCGTTCCAGTGGATGATGTTGCCGAAGGTCCGCTCGCCCCAGCTGCGCGGCGCGGGGTAGATCTCGCCGGGGAACACGGTGACCGCGACGGGGACGTCCGGGATGGGGACGGCGTTGAACGGGCCGCCGCCGGCCTGGTAGCCCTCCCAGTACAGCCGGAAGGAGGAACCTCCGGTGTCGGTCAGCCAGTACAGGGAGATCGCGTCGAGGATCTCGTCACGGGTGAGGACCTTCTCCGGTACGCCGGCCTGGAACAGGCGGAACAGAGGGTCATGCGCAGATGCGATGGCCGTGACCTCGCCATTGCCGGGCTCGACATCGCTGTCCGCCGGAGACGATCCACTCGGCGAACTTGTCGTAGTAGCAGGCGGCGGCGCGGCCCGGGGCCCGGTGCGGCACGGGGCCGAGTGCGGGAGGCAAACCGTACGCCCGCGGGCTTCCCGCCCGGGCCGTCACGTCGTGGGGAAGGGGACCGGTGGGACATCGATCTCGTGCATGCGCTTGGCGTAGTCGCGGTAGCGGCGGCGGGCTTCGCCGTGCCGGCCCGCCGAGGAGAGTGCGGCGATCAGTCCGAGGTGGGCCGACTCGTCGTAGCCGTCCTCTCCGATCAGCCGCAGATACCAGCCGGCTGCCGCGTCGCAGCGGTCCAACCGCAGGCAGCGCCGGGCGAGGGTACGGACGACGTCGCGGTGCAGCTCGGCGAAGGCCGCGCGCGGGCGTTCGCTCCACTCCCCGGTGACCTCGCCGTCGTCGCCGAAGTCGCCGGTGTACATGCCGACGACCACTTCCAGGCGCGCCACCACGTCGACGCCGGCCGCCGTGTCCCGGCTGCCCTCGACCGCGGCGTCCGCCGCGACGGCCGCACGGGCCGCGTCGTGGAACCGGACCGTGTCGAGGACCACGTGCTCCGTGTTGAGCCGCACGCTGGAGGGGTCGGTGACCAGAAAGCGGCTGGCGGGATGCCGCCGTGCCGGGTCGAGGACCGCACGCACCGTCGAAATCAGCACCGACAGGCGGCGGTTGGCCACCTCCGGAGACGTCTGCGGCCACAACAGGGCGGCGAGCGCGGTCCGAGTGACCGGTCTTCCCAGCTGACCCGCCAGCACCTTGACGAGCTCACGGGCCTTCCGCGACTGCCATCCGGCCGGGGGTACGGGCATTCCGGAGAGCAATACGGCCAGGTGGCCCAGGGTCTGCACGGCAACCTCGGGGACCGGCGGCGGACCGATCGCCGCCAGCGGCCCGGCGATGTGCCAGACGTCGTCGCACACCCCGAGCCGGTGCAGTCGCTGCCGGGCGACGTCCTCGGACAGCCGGTCGCCCGCGTGGCGCGCCCGCAGCAGCGCGTTGGTGGCCAGCGCCACCTCGTTTCCCGTGTCGGCCCAGACCGCGGCCGCCTCCACCAGCCCGGCGGCACGGCGTGCGGCGGGGCGTCCCGGGCCTGCGGCCGAATCACCCCGGGATGCGGCGAGCGCGGCGAGTTCCATCGCCTCGGCCAGCCCGGCCGGGTCGCGACGGCGGCCTGCCTCCGAGCGGACGCCTGCGGCGTACCGGGCGGCCGAGGCGGTGTCTCCGCTGCACAGTGCGACCCAGCCTGCTGCCAGTTCGCCGGTGACCGGCCCGGCAGCGCTCGGAAGCGTGAGGGACAGCTCCGCGTACCGCGCCGCCTCGGCCGTATCGTCGGCGTAGCAGGTGCGCGCCAGTCCCGCCCATGCCTGCGCCACGACCTGGGCGTTGCCGTCCGGCTCGGCCAGAGCCAGGGCCTCGCGGTAGGCCGCCGTCGCCTGCCAGGCGGAGCCCCGGGTCAGGTGCACCCGGGCAATCATCAGCAGTCCGAACGCGGCCAGCGGTGACCCCTCCCGCTGCCACAGGGTGAGCGCACGGTCGGCGTCGGCGCGGGCGGCGTTGAGATCGCTGAGCCCCAGCCAGGCCTCGGCGCGGTTGTGCAGCGCCAGTGCGAGCAGTGTCTGCTGTGAGGCGTCCTCACCGAGGCGGATCGCCTCGGTGAGGGCGTCGACCGCCTCACGCAGGCGTCCCTCCTCGACCAGGCGGGAGCCGACGTTGGAGCGGATCCGCAGCTGCAGGCCTGTGTCCCCGGCCCGTTCGGCCGCTGCCAAGGCCCTGGCGTAGGCGTGTTCGTTGGCGGCGCGGTCGCCCTCGCTGAAGGCGGCCAGCGCCTGGGCGAGGCAGGCCGCCGCCATTGCAGCGTCGTCGCCGATCCGCTCGGCAGCCCGCACCGCCTCGTCGGCGAGGCTCCGCGCCCGTGTCCGGTCACCGCGGGCCCAGCGTGCTGCCGACCGGCCGGCCAGCAGTTGGGCCCAGTCCGCGCCGGTGTCCCCGGCATCGCCGGCCGCGCGTTCGTACAGCGACTCGGCGGCCTCGAACTCGCCCCGCTGGTGGAGTACCCGGCCGAGCCGCCAGGCCAGTTCGGCGGGCAGAGGCGCGTCGGCCGGGAGCGTCGCGACATGCCGCAGCGCCTCGTTGTACTCCCCCTGTCGCAGGGCCGACTTCGCCAGTCGCGCGACGGTATCGGGGTCGCGCACCCGGTCAGCGCCCGCCGCCCCTCCCGCGCCGGTGGTCACCGCGTCAGGATACTCATGGCGAAGGTGGACGTGTCGGGTGGTTCGGGGAAGTCGGGACTCACTCCCGGCGCGCGTCCAAGCGAGGTTCCCAGTAGGCGTACTGGGCGCCGCCGTCACCCCCGGAACCGGTCTGGAAGCGGCGGAGCTGCACGACCTGCCTCTGGATGTCCTCCTTGCGTACCAGATCGGTGATCGCGCGGACCAGAGGCACGACTGCCACGCCCACACCGACGCCGAGGGCGATGCGGTTCTCGGTGGCCGACAGCTCCTCCTGGAGTTCGGAGAAGTTCCGGCCGGCCTGGAGATCCGGGTATGCCTCGGCGACTGCGAACAGGCTCTTCAGCGCGCTGGTGAGGCCGTTCTCGGCATCGGCCCGGTCCTTCGGGTTCTGGGCGCCCAGCGCCCGGGCGCGCGCCGCGACGACGGCATCGAGTGTCTGCCGTTCGTGCACGGCGTACCCTCGCACGGTTTCCACGAGGTTGGGGACCAGGTCATCGCGTCGCTCGAGCTGTACCTCGATCTGGGCCCAGGCGTTGTCCACTGCACCGCGCTTGCGGACGAGACCGTTGTAGGGCACGACGAAGGCGAGGATGAGCAGCACCACGACAAGAACGACGGCGACGAGTGGGATCACGGGGGGCTCCTGGGGGGATGGGACGGGTACGCACGGCGGACACGGGTCAGATTCGGGTGGCCACCTTTCGGGCCAGCTCTTCCAGTGGTGTGCGGTTCTCCGCCGGGTCGTTGAGGCGCACCAGACGGATCGACACCCACCGGTCCGACCTACGGAGGAAGACCGCCTCGTCCTCGGCGTACGCCTCGTCGCCGACACCGGCCAGCGGCCTGAGCGTGTGTCCGAGGTCGCGTTCGATGTCGAGGTACTTCTTCGCCCCGTCCCCAACGAAGATCTCCACCTGAGCCGTCGGCCCGGTGACGGGACCGGTGTAGGTGCAGGTCTCCCCTACCGGTGTCGCGGGGGCGAGCGCTGTACCGGCCAACTGCTCGGCCTCCTGCTTGGTCACCAGGGCGCAGGGGCCGACGGCCTCCCCGGTCGGTGACGGCGCCTCGGTGTTCTCCTCCGGAGTCCGGGTTGCCGGGGCCGGCTGGGCCGACGAGGGGCCGGCGGCCGAGGATTGCCCGTGGCCGCCGCACCCGGACAGCGCGAGCACGGCCAGTACGGCCAGGGGCACCAGCGGCGACAGCGGGCGGCTGCGGCTGCGGTTCATCGGGATCCTCACTGTCTGCATTCGTGTCGGTGTCAGAACTTGCACAGCGGTAAGTCCGGCAGCGTCTGCTGTCTGTGGACGAAAGGTGTCAGGCTCTCCGGCTGCGCCTGGAACTTCATGGTGGGCAGGAGCTTCTTGAGGGCGGCCATGGCCACGACGGAGACGGAGACCCCCACGCCCCCGCCGACCTTGCCGTCCAGCGTCGCGCCGACACAGCGGGTCAGCGGGGCGCCGAGGGCCGAGCCGTTGGTCACCCCGAAGTCCAGGACGAGCTTGGCGTAGGGACCGGCGAAGGAGGCGGGCACACCGACTCCGACCTGGACCTTGAACTCGACGGCGGTCGCGATGCCGCTGACTCCGACCGTGATTCCGGTCATCGAGTCCATGATGCTTTTGATCATCGAGACCTTCGGTGCGACGATCGAGTCATTGACCGTGCCGAGGGCACTGTCAAGCCCCCACTCACCGCCGGCGGTCACCGTGGTGTTGTTGCCGCCGAGCGCGGTGGCGACGCTGAACTTCCAGCAGGTGTTGAAGGCGAACGGGGTGCCAGCGATCGGCAGGGTCATCTGGACCGGTTCCTCGGCGCAGATCTTCGAGTCGTCGATGACACCGTTGGCCGCACCCGCGGCGATGCTGATCGCGACGCTTTTGATTCCCTCGACGGCGAACGTGGCTCCGTCAGCGACATGACCGCCGGAGATCGGCACATCGGAACGGATATGCAGCTTCTCCGTCTTCAGCGAGAAGTCGACGAATATCTTGAGCCCGGCCGTTTCTTTGTGATGGAACTTCAGGCCGAACGCCCCCGGGCTGCGGTACGGCTGAGCCTTCCATTCCCCGAGATCCGCCGTGACGCTGCTCGACCTGGCCGGCGGCAGCATGCCCCCGGCCGCCGTGGCGCGCCGGACCGGTCCGTTTGCAACCACAGTGCCGACGCGCCCCGAATGCGCGGCGCGCAACGGCGTCTGTCCGACCGTCCGCGCGGTTGTCGGGATGCCCTGCGCGGCGTCCTTCGCAGCGCCCTTCTCCGGCTGGGTCGCAACGTCCGTCGAGGCATTCGCAGGCACGGTCACCGCCCCGGGCAGGTCCGGAATCTCCAGGTAGTGAAGCCCACCGCCGTCGACGTCCTGATCGAGGATGAGGTGCGCCTCGCGGAAGACCTCGGTGAACTCCACCAGGCCCAAAGTGACCACGACGTCTCCGTGCGCCCGGCGCACCTCCTGCACCCGCCCCACCGCGCGACTGGTGGCGTACAGGATCTTTCCGGGCCGAACGTTCTGGGTACCGCGGGCGTTTCCGTCGGATGGTCCAGTCAGACCGTCACTGGACGCCGACCGGATCGCTCGCGGTCCGCCCTCGACGATCACAACGCCGGGCCGGTAAGTGATCGACGGATCGAGGACCGGCCCGGTCCCGTAAGTGAGCATGGCCTCGGACGCGTCGGCCGGACCGGCGCCCTCGTGCCCGCGCCCGGGTACGCCACCGCAGGCCGCCGTGGTGGTCAGGAGGAGTGCGATCGCGAGCGCTGCGACCCGCCTCCCCGGACGCGGCGCGCTCACCGCCCACCCCCAGCGGGGAGCCGCGCCCCCGTGACACACCCGACAGAAGCCGGATGATTCTCATGCCGTGATCCATTCGCCATGTCCGACGCGCGCGGCGCCGTCCCCCCTCGGGCCATCATCAACTGGCGTGTTCGCGCCCCGTTCGGGAATCCTTCGGGCCGCCGGTCGCTCCGTCCTCTCGCGGTCGCTGCGGTTGCCGGGCAGCGGCGGCAGATGGCCGACGGCCTCGTGGAGTGCTCCGCCTCGCCTCGCGCGCACGCGGACGAGCAGAGTTCCGACAGGCCGGACGAAGTGGGCCCCGGGGAACGGGCCGCCCGGCACGAACGACAGCACTACCGCCCGCGCGCGGTGTCCCCGGTTCGTACCCCCGCCGCCCGCCTGCCGTGTTCGTGGGTTGCGGCCCGGCACGGGTTCGGCTGCCGGACTCAGATGCGGGCTGCCACCGTCCGGGCGAGTTCGTTCAGCCGCCCGGCGTTGTCCGCCCTGTCCGCCACCACGGTCATCGCAACCCAGGCGCCCGACTTCCGGAAGAGCACGGCGAAGGTCCCGTGATCGGAGGCGTCGTAGGAGTAGGCCTCCTCGCCCACGCCGGAGAGTGACTTCTTGTGGGCTCCCGCGAGCATGTCGTCGGCGAAGGCCTTGGCTTCGTCGCCCTGTACGGTCGAGGAGATCAGCACCCCTTCGTGCGAGTACTCGCAGCCCGTGGTGTTGAACTCGCTCGGCTTCGCCGTGACGGACACGCCTCCCAACTGCCGGACCTCCTGGATGGAGATGAGCCCGCAGGGGTCCGCCGGCGGCTTCTTCGCCGGGGAACCGCCGGCGTCGCCCGTGGCATCCGACCGCGGCTGACCGGCAGCCGAGGGAGCGTCATCGCCAGTGCCGCCGCACCCGGCCGCGGCGAGCGTCACGAGCAGCATCGCGGTCAGCAGCTGCGCACGCCGCGAGCGTCGTCGGGACATCATCAGCCAGACCTCCTTGTCACCACCACCGCCGACCCGGCGCCGTACGGGGGCGGCGGCTCCGACCCCGTACCGTCCGTACCGGTCCACCGCCCTAATCAGCATGAACGCATGTGTTCGTGCCCGGTTAGGGAATTCTTCAGGTGACCGGAGGCGCCGCTCGGCGAGCGCACCCTGCCCGCCCGCGCAGAACTGGTACGGACGCGCTGGAGCCGGCCGAGCTGGCCGACGCGGCCGGAGCGCATCCGTGGCAGCTCTCGGGAGATATTCTGCGAGGTGACGGTGACCATCGAGGGCGCCTAGTGAACTCCCCCGAAGGAGCCTTCGGCCCACTGCGGGGCCTTGCCGCTATCGGCGACCAACTGCACCTCGGCGGCGAGCAGCTCCGAGCCCTGGCCCGCCCTCTCGGGCGCCGCGAGCACATGACTGACCTCGTCCAAGCCGTGGCCGGCCTGCTGTCCCATCAGCAAGCCGAGGACCTGATCCCAGAGGCACGGCAGAGGTGAACGCCAAGCCCCGCCGGGAACCCCGACGTCCCATCGCCTACCGTGCGTCAGCTCGTTGGCGAGCGTTTCATGGGTGCCGTCGGCCTACGCGATCGTCTTCGCCGCCGTGCTCGTGCCGGCCGGCCGCATCGCGGACCAGCGGGGGCAGGAAAGCGCTGCTGGCCGGAGCGAGGCTCTTCACCCTTACCTCCGCCATGGCGGCCTGCGCGCCGGGTCTCGGCGTGCTGGTAGGTGCCCGGGCCGTCCAGGCCGTCGGCGCGGCGATGATCGTGCCGACCTCGCTCGGCCTGCTCTACCCGAGCTTTCCCAAGCGCCAGCACACCCTTGTGGTCGGCCTGTGGGCGGGCGTGGGCGCGATCGCGGCTTCGGCGGGCCCGCCCCTCGGAGGTCTGCTCGTCACCATCGACTGGCGGTGGATCTTCCTGATCAACGTTCCCGTCGGGATCGTCACCCTCATCGCCGGCGCGCTGCTCCTGCCCCAGGTACGCCAGCCCAAAGGTGCAGCCCTCCCGGATGCGGCTTCTGTCCTCGCCCTCCTGCTGGCGGTGAGCTTCCTGGTCCTCGCCTCCGTCCAGGGACCGCTCCGGGGCTGGAGGTGGCGGGTACGTGAGGGTGTCGTCAACTCGGCCGATAGGAACGCGGGCCGCCCAGGCGGGGCTCCCAGCCGAGCAGCGCGGACACCCGTTCCGCTGCCGCGAGGGTGGCGCGCCCCGCCTGCAGCAGTTGCTCGCCGGCCAGGCGCTCCTTCGGCGCCGAGATGTTGATGGCGGCGATGATCCGTCCTCGGAAGTCGCGGACCGGTGCCGACGCTCCTACCAGACCCGGCTCGAACTCCTCGTCCACCAGGGCGAATCCGTCGACCCGAGCGGCCTCGATCTGGTCATGCAGGTCGGCCACCGTGCGCACCCGGGTCGGCCGCCCCTCCTCCCCGGGCCAGCCGCCGGGAAAACGGACGGCCAGCTCCTCCGCGCCGGCGTCCATCAGCAGCACCCGGCCCGCCGAGGTGCAGTGCACCGGCACGCCACGACCCTCCCAGCCGTATGCGCGGAAGGCGTGGCCGGGGGAGACGCTGAGCAGCGTCAGCACCGCCTGGCCGCGGAGTTCACAGAGGTGGGCGGTCTCACCGACGGCGTGGCTGAGCTTGTGAAGTGCCGTCTCGGAGAGCCGCATCAGGCGGTCCGGGGTGCCCCTGGCGACCAGCGAGAACAGCCGCCAGCCCAGCCGGTACTCCAGCGTGTCCGGATCGCGCTCCACGATCCCCTCGGCCTCGAGCCCCTTGAGCGCCCTGGAGACCTGGCTCTTCTCACGCCCGGTCAGCTCGGCGAGTCTGACCACTCCGAGCCCTCCCCGGGTGGTGCGGGTGTCGTCGGCCGCGAGCGCTTCCAGCAGCTCGACGTCGCGCCGAAGTCCGTGCCCCCTAGCGGCAGTCGATGTCATGGCTTCCTCTCCCACCGGTCCTGCGGCCGTTACCGCAGGGTGCCTCCGATGCGCTGCGCAACGCAAGAGTTGCTCTCGTCGCAACACAGGTTTCGATTTCCGCCAGCCCTATTGCGGCTGGTGCGACAGCTGTCTACGGTTCCCAGCCAAGCGTGCGAAACACCCTGGTAACGCCCAGTCAGAAGGGAGGCGCGGTGACGCTCTGGGAATACCTGCAGAGTCGGCAGGACGTCCTCATCGCCCAGGCCCAGGAGCACGCCGGCGTGGTGGCTGTCTCCATGAGCATCGCCACCGTGATCGGCGTTCTGGTCGGAGCGCTCACCTACCGAACGCCGCGCATCAGTTCACTGGCTGTGTCGCTCTCCGCGGCCGCGCTGACCATCCCCTCGTTCGCCCTGCTCGGGGTACTGATCGGGCCGCTCGGCCTGGGCTACGCGCCCACTGTGGTCGCCCTCGTCGTATACGCGCTGCTGCCGATCATCCGCAACACGGTCGTGGGCCTGGCCGAAGTCGACCCGGCGCTCACCGAGGCCGCTCGCGGGGTCGGCATGGGACGTCTGCGGATGCTGGCCACCGTGGAGTTCCCGATCGCATGGCCGGTGGTGCTGGCCGGGATCCGGGTCTCCACCCAGATGATCATGGGTATCGCGGCCATCGCCGCCTATGTCGGCGGCCCGGGCCTCGGCAACCAGATCTTCGACGGGCTGGCCGCGCTCGGCGGCGTCAACTCCGTCAACCGGGCGCTGGTCGGCACCCTCGGGGTCGTCCTACTTGCCCTGCTCTTCGACTTCGCCCTGGTCGTCCTCGGACTGCTGACCGTGCCCCGCGGTCTGCGCCCGCGACGGCGGTTCCAGGCCCTCATTTCGCGCAGGAGCGCCCATGCCTGACCAGCCGATGATCAGCCTTCGGGGGGTCACCAAGTCCTACCCGGGCCAGTCGGCCCCCGCCGTCGGTGACTTCTCCATGGACATCGCGGCCGGTGAGGTCGTCGTCCTGGTCGGCCCGTCCGGCTGCGGCAAGACCACCACCATGCGGATGATCAACCGGATGATCGAGCCCACTTCCGGCTCCATCAAGGTCAACGGCCGCGATGTGCAGACGCTCAATCAGAACCACCTGCGGCGCGGCATCGGCTACGCGATCCAGCAGGTCGGCCTCTTCCCGCACATGACCGTCGCCGCCAACGTGGGCCTGGTGCCGCGGATGCTCGGCTGGGAGCGCAAGCGGATCGAGGAGCGGGTCGACGAACTGCTCGACCTGATCGGTCTCGGCTCGGAGTTCCGCGAGCGCCTGCCGCGCCAGCTCTCCGGCGGCCAGCAGCAGCGGGTGGGTGTCGCCCGTGCGCTGGCCGCGGACCCGCCGGTGATGCTGATGGACGAGCCGTTCGGGGCCACCGACCCGGTGACCCGGGACCGGTTGCAGAGCGAGTTCCTGCGGCTCCAGCAGACCCTGCGCAAGACCATCATCTTTGTCACCCATGACTTCGACGAGGCGATCCGGATGGGCGACCGGATAGCCGTCCTCGGCGAAGGCTCACGGATCCGGCAGTTCGACACACCGGAGGCCATCCTTGCCCGACCCTCCGACGAGGTGGTCGCCCGCTTCGTCGGCAACGGTTCCTCGCTCAAGCGGCTCGGGTTGCGCAGCCTCTCCGACGTCGACTGGGACCCCGTCCCGGACCAGCCGCCGCCGGCCGCGCTGGATGCGGCGGCGACCCTGCATGCGGCACTGGACACCATGGTCGCCGCAGCCTCGACCCGGATCGGCGTCCTCGACGCCGAGGGTCGGCTGCAGGGCGAGGTGCGGATCGAGGCGCTGATGCGGGCCGTGGCCGAGCCCTCCGTGCTGCCGTCCGGCGGTGCGGCATGAGCTTCCGGCTGCGCAGCCGCCTCGTCACCCCAGCCGTGATCGCGGCCGTCCTGGCCACGCTGTACCTCTGGGTGCACTCCCTGCCGCTCGACTCCATCGAGCAGCGCACCCTCAACCCCGGCTACATCACCGACGCGGTACGCCAGCACCTGTGGCTGACCGCGATCTCCACGGTGCTGGTGCTGGTACTGGCCCTGGGCGCCGGCATCCTGCTCACCCGGCCGGCCATGCGCTGGCTCGCCCCGATCGCCACCGGCGTGGCCAACATCGGCCAGGCCGCGCCCGCGATCGGCCTGCTGGTCCTGCTCTCGCTGTGGCGGGGCATCGGCCTCGGCACCGCCGTGACCGGCCTGGTCGCGTACTCCGTACTGCCAGTGCTGCGCAACACCATCGTCGGCATCCAGCAGGTCGACGCCCCTGTCGTCGACGCGGCCCGCGGCCTCGGCATGGGTCAACTCGCCGTGCTCTTCCGGATCGAACTCCCGCTCGCGGTACCGGTCATCCTGGCCGGTGTCCGTACCGCGCTGGTCCTCAACGTCGGCGTCGGCACCCTTGCGACCTTCGTCAACGCCGGCGGCCTCGGAGACATGATCGTCAACGGCATCAAGCTCCAGCGCACCCCGGTGCTGGTCACCGGTGCCGTCCTGGTCGCCTCGCTGGCGCTGCTGGTCGACTGGCTCGGTGCAGTGGTCGAGGACCGCTTCCGCGCCCGCTGAGCCCTCTTCCTCGCTCCCACCCTCTTTCCACCTGCAAGGGGATCGCCATGTCCGTCAACCGCCGTATCCGCACACCGGCCGCTGCGCTCGCCCTGCCGCTGCTGCTGGCTGCCTGCTCCACACACGTCACCACCGACGCCAACAGCGGCGCCACGGTTGCCGAGGGGGCCGGCTCGATCAAGGTCGACCCGGCCCTCAAGGGTCAGACCCTGACCGTCAGCTCCAAGGACTTCAGCGAGAACATCATTCTCGGCGAGATCACCAAGTTCGCCCTCCAGGCCGCCGGCGCCAAGGTCAACGACAAGACCAACATCAAGGGCAGCTCCAACACCCGTACCGCGCTGACCTCCAAGAAGGTCGACCTGTACTGGGACTACACCGGTACCGGCTGGATCGTCTACCTCAAGCACACCGACCCGGTGAAGGGCGCGGACGCCCAGTACAAGGCGGTCTCCGAGGAGGACAAGACCAAGAACGGTGTGCAGTGGCTGGCCCCCGCGCCCGCCAACAACACCTATGCGCTGGCGGTGCTCGCGGCCAAGGCCCAGCAGTGGAACCTCAAGTCGCTCAGCGACTTCGCCGCCTTCACCAAGACCCACCCCGCCGACGCCACCGTCTGCCTGGAGAGTGAGTTCTCCACCCGCAACGACGGCTGGCCGGGCCTCGCCAAGGCATACGGAATCGACATCCCCAAGGCCAACATCAAACTGGTCGACACCGGTGTGGTCTACACCGAGACCGCCAAGGGCACCACCTGCAACTTCGGCGAGGTCTTCGCCACCGACGGGCGGATCTCCAACCTCAAGCTGACCACGCTGGAGGACGACAAGCAGTTCTTCCCGGTCTACAACCCGGCCCTGACGCTGCGCGTCGAGACCGCCGAGAAGTACCCCTCGATTGCGCAGATCATGGCGCCGATCGCCGCCAAGTTGAACAACGAGACCCTGCGCGACCTCAACGCCCAGGTGGACGTCGTCGGCAAGCCCGCCGACCAGGTCGCCCAGGGCTGGCTGAAGCAGAACGGGTTCGTCGGATGAGCGCCGGCGAGGACTTCGGCCGGGAGGTCATGATCGGCGAATCCTTCGTCGGCAGCGGCCCCAACGCAGCCCACCTCAACACGGTCCTCGGCCGCCGGGGGACGGCCGCCGAGACCGCCTGGGCCACCGCCCTGGCGACCCCGCGGCCCGGCTACGCCCCCTTCGTAGCCGTCCTGAAGCCCAGCCTGCCGGTCAAGCCGCTCACCCTCTTTGTCAACAAGGCGGACATCCGCGGTGACACCCACGCCTCGATGACCTGGGGCGCCGCGCAGGCCGGGGTGGCCGGCGGGGTCGCCGACGCGGTCGCGGAGGGCGTCATCCCCCAGTACGCCGCCGACGACCTGCTGTTGATCGCCGCGGTCTGGGTGGACTGGGCGGCCGACGACGCCGAGCAGGTCTACCGAAACAACCGGGCCGCCACCCGCAACGCACTCGCCGCCGGCGTCGCCCGCGCACCGCACATCGATGAGGTGCTGGCGGCCCGGGACCAGGTGGCCAACCCCTTCTTCACCCCGACCGGAGCCGCACCGTGAAGATCACCGCGATCCGTCTGGAACGGCTGATACTCGATCTCGAGCCGCCGTTCCGCGCGGCCTGGGACCCGGTGCCCCGCACCCGCTTCCCGGCCACCGTCGTACGGGTGGAGACCGACGAGGGCATCACCGGCATCGGCTCCGGGGACGCCATGGACGGCTTTGACGCGTACGCCGAACTCTTCGTCGGCGAGGACCCGCTGGACATCGTCCGGCACGTCCGGGTGATCGAGACGATCAACTTCCACTCCGGCCGCTACTGGCCGCTGGAGGTCGCGCTCTGGGACATCATCGGCCAGGTCACCGGCCAGCCGGTTGCCGCTCTCTTCGGCAACGTCCACAAACGGCTGCGTGCCTACGCCTCCTGTGGAGAGCTCAAGTCGCCCGCCGCGAGGGCGGAATCGGCTCTCGCGCTGCGCGAGCAGGGCTTCCGGGCGATGAAGATCCGGATCGACCGGAACCGGATCGAGGAGGGCATCGCCGCAGTCACCGCCACCCGTGAGGCGGTCGGCGAGGGCTTCGAGATCATGGTCGACCTCAACCAGGCCTGGCGGATGTCCGGTGACGTCGACCCCGCCCTCGACCTCGGCTCGGTCCGCCGAACCGTCCGCCGACTCGCCGAGCTCGGCGTGTACTGGGTCGAGGAGCCACTGCCGTACACCGACACCGCCGGACTGAAGCGGCTGCGCGCCGAGACCGGGGTGCGGATCGCCGGCGGCGAGATGCTGGACTCCTTCGGGGCGCTGGTCGACTACCTGGAGAACGACGTCCTCGACATCTACCAGATGGACGTGGTGCTCGCGGTCGGCATGCTGCGCTGCCGGACCCTGGCCGAACTCGCCCAGTTCAAGCACCGGTTCTTCACCCCGCACAGCTGGACCAACGGCATCGGTGTGCTGGCCAACCTGCACGTCAGCGCCGGCGTGGGCGGCGGCCCGTACTTCGAGTTCCCCTACGACCCTCCGGGCTGGACCCCGGAACGGCGGGACTTCATGCTCGCCGAGCCGGTCTGGATCGACCCGGACGGCTGTGTCGAGGTCCCCGACCGGCCGGGCATCGGCGCCGTCCTCGACGAGGCGGTCATCGCCCGCTCGCGCGTCAACTGAAAGGGAGCCGTGCATGACCGACACCGACTGGGCCCGACGGGCGGCCGAACTCCGGCCCGAGACCAGGCTGTTCATCGACGGCGACTACACCGACGCGCAGGACGGTGCGACGCTCGACACCGTCAGCCCCCGCGACGGCACCCGGCTGGCACAGGTCGCGGCCGGCAACAAGGCGGACGTGGACCGGGCGGTCCGGGCGGCGCGCAGAGCCTTTGAAGACGGCCGCTGGCGCGACCTGACGCCCAAGGAGCGCAAGCGAATCCTGCTGCGCTTGGCCGAACTGGTGATGGAGCACCACGAGCAGCTCGCCCTCCTGGAGACACTCGACGTCGGCAAGCCGATCGGCGAGTCGCTCCGGGTCGACGTACCCAGCGCCGCCAACTGCCTGCGCTGGTACGCCGAGGCGATCGACAAGCGGTACGACGAGATCGCCCCCACCGGCCGGGACGCCCTCGCCCTGGTGACCCGGGAGCCGCTCGGTGTGATCGGCGCCGTGGTGCCCTGGAACTATCCGCTGATCATCACCGCCTGGAAGATCGCCCCGGCCCTGGCCGCCGGCAACAGCGTCGTACTCAAACCTGCCGAGCAGTCCTCGCTCTCCGCGCTGCTCCTCGCCAGGCTCGGCAGTGAGGCCGGGCTGCCGGACGGCGTGCTCAATGTGGTCACCGGGCGCGGCGAACAGGCCGGCGCGGCGCTCGGACGGCACCCCGAGGTGGACAAGATCGCGTTCACCGGCTCCACCGCGGTCGGCAAGCTCTTCCTGCGCTACGCCGCCGAGTCCAACGCCAAGGCGGTCGCCATCGAGGCCGGCGGAAAGTCCCCGCAGTTGGTGCTGGCCGACGTCGGCGACCTGGAGGCCTGCGCCTCCGCCGTGGCCTGGGGCATCTTCTACAACGCCGGACAGACCTGCAACGCGGGTTCCCGCCTGGTCGTGGACGAGGCCGTCAAGGACGATCTGCTGGCCGCGGTGCTCAAGGCCGGCGAGACCTTCACCGTCGGTGACCCGCTCGACCCCGCCACCGTGATGGGCCCGCTGGTGGACCGCGCCCAGTTCGACACCGTGCAGTCCTACCTGGACCTGGCCCGGCAGGAGGGCGCCAGCACCGCATTCGGCGGTGGCCGGGCACACCCCGACAGCGGCGGCTTCTACCTCCAGCCGACCGTCCTGGACCAGGTCACCAATGACATGCGCGTCGCCCGCGAGGAGATCTTCGGCCCGGTGCTGTCGGTGATCACCTTCCGCGGCGAGGAGGAGGGCCTGCGGATCGCCAACGACAGCCCTTACGGCCTGGCCGCCTCGGTGTGGACCCGCGAGCTGACCACCGCGCACCGGGTCTCGCGCTCCCTGCGCGCCGGCACGGTCTGGGTCAACACCTTTGACGCCAGCGACGTGATCACCCCCTTCGGCGGCTTCAAGGACTCCGGCCACGGCCGGGACAAGTCCCTGCACGCCCTGGACGGCTACTCCGCCCTCAAGACCACCTGGATCAACCTTGGCTGAATCACCCTTGTCCGGCAAACAGCCGCGCATCGGCTTCATCGGCCTCGGTCACATGGGCGGGGCAATGGCCCGGAACCTGCTCAAGGCCGGTTTCCCGGTCACCGTCCACGACACCCGGCGCGAGGCCGCCGCCGACCATCTCACGGCCGGCGCCACCTGGGCCGTCAGCGCAGCCGACTGCGCGGCCGCCGCCGACGTCCTGATCACCATGCTGCCCGGCCCCCGCCAGGTGGAGGCCGTCCTGCTGCACGCGGGCGCCGCAGCAGCGCTGCGGCCGAGGGCCACCTGGATCGACATGTCGACCTCTGCCCCCGAGGCCGCCCGCCGGATCGCCGCCGATACCCTGGACCCGCGCGGCGTCCACCACCTCGACGCCCCGGTGAGCGGAATGGCCAAGGGCGCCATCGCCGGCACCCTGCAGATCTTCGTCGGCGGCTCCCCGGACGTGTACCAGGAGCACCGCCCGGTGCTGGAAGCCATGGGAGACGCCGAGCGAATCTTCCATGTGGGCCCGCGCGGCGCCGGATACACCGTCAAGCTGATGATCAACCTGCTCTGGTTCGCCCATCTGGTGGCCACCTCCGAAGTGCTCACCCTGGGCGTCAAGGCGGGCGTCGACCTCGATGTGCTGCGCACCTCGCTGATCGCCAGCCCGGCCAACAGCAACTTCCTCCAGCACGACATCCAGGCCCTGCTGGCGGCCGGAGACTATGACGAGTCCTTCGGCATGGCGCTGGCCTGCAAGGACCTCGGTCTCGCCGTCGACCTGGGCCGCGACGTCGGGCTGCCCGTCGAGCTCTCCGCCCTGGTCGAGCAGATCTACCGGCGCGGCCGCGCCCAGTACGGCGACCTGGCCGGCGAGATGATCCCGGTCAAGCTCTACGAGGACCTGGCCGGCATCGCACTGCGCCTCCCGGCCGGCAAGGGAGTGTGAGGGATGACCAGCTTCACCGCGACTTCCACCGGACACCTGGAGTTCGGCCCCGGAGCCGTCGACCGACTGCCCGCCGCGCTCGAACTGGTCGGGCGCAGCCGGGCGTTCATCGTCACCGACCCCGGCATCCAGCTCTGCGGAGTGCTCGCCGAGGTACTGGAGGTGCTGGCCGCCGCGGGCGTCAGGACCACGGTCTTCGCGGAGGTCGAGCCCAACCCGACCACCGACACCATCGACTCCGCCGCCGACCGGCTGCACACTCTTGGCGAGGCGGCCCTGGCCGAGACCGCCGTGGTGGCACTCGGCGGCGGCTCGAGCCTGGACGCCGCCAAGGGCATCTCGCTCGCCGCCGCCAACAACGCCAAGGCGGTCGCCTTCGACTACTCGGAGGAGCCGGCGCACCCTGCGCTGCCGCTGATCGCCATCCCGACCACCGCCGGCACCGGAGCCGAGACCAATGGCTTCGGCGTCATCGACAACCGGGTCGACCACTGCAAGGTCTACCTCGGCCACGACACCGCCCAGCCCCGGGTCTGCATCCTCGATCCCGAACTCACCCTCGGCCTGCCGCCCGCCGCCACCGCTGCCACCGGCCTGGACGCCCTGGTCCACGGCATCGAGTCGCTCACCTCCCGGGGCCGCACCCCGCTCTCCGAGGCCTACGCCCACCAGGCCGTCCGACTCGTCCACCGCTGGCTGCCCGCCGCCGTCACCGACGGCGCCGACCTCGAGGCCCGCTCCCAGCTGCTGCTCGGCGCCCACCTCGCCGGACTGGCCCTCAGCCTCTCCGGACTCGGTCTGGTGCACGGTATCGCCCACGCGGTCAGCGCCCGCACCGGCGCGGCCCATGGGCTCGCGCTCGGCGCCGTGCTCGACCACGTCCTCTCCTACAACCTGTCCGCCGCGACCCCCGAATACGCCGCGATCGCTTACGACCTGGGCATCGGCGACACCGCCCGCGGCGAGGCGGGAAACGCAGCCGCAGTGGCCCCGGCCGTCCGGGAGTTCGCCGAGCTGGTCGGCGCCCGGCCCACGCTGACCGCCCTCGGGTGCGAGCCCGCCATGGTGGCCGACCTGGCCCGGACCGCTCTCGCGGACGCCGTCACCCGCAACAACCCCCGCACCCCCGCCCAGCCCGAGCTGGAGGCGCTGATCACCGCCGCTCTGACGGACTGACACCCTGCGACCCGCCCTCCCAGCACCCGCAGCCGGGAGGGCGGGTCGCACACCCAACCCACCCAGGAGCGTCCTGCCCATGTCCACCACACCGGAGTACGACGTCCTGGCCGCAGTGCCCAGGGGCTGCCTGATCGACGGCGTCTGGAGGCCGGCCGCCACAACCTTTGAAGTCCATGACCCGGCCACCGGCGAGCCCCTCGCCCGGGTCGCCGACGCCACCCCGGCCGAGGCCGCCGAGGCCCTCGACGCCGCCTGCCGGGCCCAGCCGGGCTGGGCCGCCATCCCGCCACGGCCGCGCGCCGAAATTCTGCGCCGCTCCTACGACCTGCTGCTCGCCAGGGCCGAGGAGTTCGCGCTGCTGATCACCCTTGAGATGGGAAAGCCGCTCGCGGAGTCCCGCGGCGAGGTCGCCTACGCCGCCGACTTCCTGCTGTGGTTCAGCGAGCAGGCCGTCCGGATCGGCGGGGAGAACCGGCTCGCTCCGGACGGCGCCAGCCGCCTGCTGACCACCCGTCAGCCCGTCGGGCCCTGCCTGCTCGTCACCCCGTGGAACTTCCCGCTCGCGATGATGACCCGCAAGGTCGCACCGGCCCTGGCGGCGGGCTGTACCGCCCTGCTCAAGCCCGCCGAGGAGACGCCGCTCAGCTGCCTGCTCTTCGCCCAGGTCCTGCTCGACGCGGGACTACCGGCCGGGGTGGTCAACTTGCTGCCCACCAGCCGCCCGGCCGAACTGGTCACCGCCCTGCTGGCCGACCCCCGGCTGCGCAAGCTCTCGTTCACCGGCTCCACCGAGGTCGGCCGCAGCCTCGCCGCCACCGCGGGAGACCGGCTGCTGCGCTCCTCGATGGAGCTCGGCGGCAACGCCCCGTTCCTGGTGTTTGAAGACGCCGACCTGGACGCCGCCATTGCCGGGGCCATGCTGGCCAAGCTCCGCAACGGCGGGCAGTCCTGCGTGGCTGCCAACCGCTTCCTGGTCCACCAGGACCTGGCCGAGGAGTTCACCGCCCGCCTGGCCACGGCGATGTCGCAGATCCGGCTCGCCCAGGGCACTGATCCCCGTGCCCAGTTGGGGCCGGTGATCAACCAGCAGCAGCGGGAGCGGATCACCGCGCTGGTGTCCGACGCCGTCTCACGCGGTGCCCGGATCGTGACCGGCGGTTCCGAACAGTCCGGCCCAGGCTGGTTCTACCAGCCCACCGTGGTCGCCGACCTCCCCGAGGACGCGCTGATGGCGAACCAGGAAATCTTTGGTCCGGTGGCCCAGATCCACCGCATCAAGGACGAGACCGACGCCATCCGTCAGGCCAACGCCACGGACGCCGGCCTGGTCGGCTACCTCTACACCCGCGACCTGGCCCGGGCCTTCCGTGTCTCGGATGCCCTCGACTGCGGCATGGTGGGCGTCAACCGCGGCCTGGTCTCCAACGCCGCCGCGCCGTTCGGCGGCGTCAAGGCCTCGGGCCTCGGCCGCGAGGGCGGCTTCGAGGGGATCGACGAGTACCTGTCGGTGAAATACCTGGCAGTCGACCTCGCCTGACGGCGGCCGGGGGTTGCGGTGGAATGCCCGTCGGTGAGCCGCCCCAGCGTTGCTCCTCATGGCTCAGGGCGTTGGTGGTGTTGCCCGCCGTCGTTCGGGCCGGGGCGGCTTCCCGAGCGGAAGGTGCGGCGGTGGGTGTCCGGAGGCGCACCGACCGTGCGGTTGAAGTGCCGACGCAGCGTCGTCGCGGTGCCCATGCCGGTGGCCGCCGCGATGGTGTCGACGCTGTCGTCGGTGGTCTCCAGCAACTCCTGGGCGCGGTGGATCCGCTGAGTCAGCAGCCACTGCGACGGGGTGGTGCCGGTCACCGACTTGAAGTGGCGGCCCAGGTTGCGCGAGCTCATCCTCGCTTGGCGGGCCAGGTCCTCCACGGTCAGCGGATGGTCCAGCCGTTCGATCACCCAGAGGAGAAGCTCAGCGAGCGGGTGGTTGTCCGGGGCGGGGACCAGGGTGGTCACGAACTGGCCTTGACCGCCGTCCCGGTGCGGCGGCACGATCAGGCGGCGGTCGAGCGCGTTGGCGATCGACGAAACCCGAATGGGCTCCGCCAGCGCCGGTTCTACGGGTCGACCGGTATGTGCGGGATGCCGCTGGAAATAATGCAGGGCGCCCCGGGGACAACCGTGTGCGATTGGCTGTCCCCTGGTGCGTCTGCGGCGCCCTCCCCTGACTTCTCCGTGGTGGGTGTCGGGTCTTGGGGTTGCTGCCGCGGGGAGTCCTGCGGGCAGGGCGTCTCCTGATCGGGATGCCCGGTGGAGACCTCGGGCGCAGCAAAGGGGTTTTCGCCGCCCTGATGAGCAGCTGCGCAGCCGGTCAGCAGGCCGAGAGTGAGGCAGAGCGCGAACAGTCTTCGTAGAGACGCGGCCATTGATCTGTTTGCCTCCCTGCCTGCCTAGGCGCGAACGCTCAAAACTTCGAGTACTTGTTGAAGGCGTCCCCCACCCAGGTGGCGGAGTAGGGAGACCGCGTCTCAGTCGGTTTGTTCCCGTCGTCAACGTTGCTGTTCACGCCGCTGACGTAACCACCGTAGTAGACGTTGTCGTCCTTACCGTAGATCCACGGGCCACCGCTGGAACCGCCGGTCATGCCCATCGCAGGAACAGGCAGGACGCCGAGAGCGATCCCGAGCGGGAAGAGCGGCGACGCCTCCGGCGTCGGCGAAAACTCCGGCCGAAGGCCGCTCTCCTTGGACGCTCCGGGGGCGGGCAGACCAGCAAGGCCCACCCGACCGCCGACCGCAGGTGCCGCCCAAAGATCACCTTCAAACCGCGTCGGTGGATCCGGGCTCAGCCGAGCCGCAGAGCCCGACGCCCCTGGGTACGGGGTTGCTCCGGTCGTTAGGGTCGTTCCCGTGACGTACCCAGTACCGGCCGTGCCGGCCAACCCGACCGCCCCCGCAGCCCCGCCCGCGCGCCCCTCCACGCACCCGAGCGTGCCCGCCGGCGCGCACGGTGGCGCGCCCAGCGGTCCTCTCGACGGGCTCGACCGGCGGATCGTCGCCGCTCTGCAGATCGATGGGCGGGCCTCGTGGCGGCGGATCGCGGCGGCCCTCGGGGAGCCCGAGCGGAAGGTGGCGCGGCGCGGGTTGCGGTTGCTGGAGAGCGGGGACGTCGCCGTGCGCGGGCTTGTCGTGCGGGGTGAGACCGTGATCCTGCGGATGACGTGCCGGCCGGGCGCCGTGCGGGACGCGGCGGTGGCGGCGGCCCGGCGCGCGGACTGCATCTTCTCGTACGCGCTCGCCGGGCCGGTCGACTGCGTGGCGGAACTGCAGTGCCCGCCGGGCCGGTTGGCGCCGCTGATGCTCGACGAGGTGCCCGCGCTGCCGGGGCTCGTCTCGCACAGCGTGTCACCGGTTCTGCGGTATTTCCGCACGGTGCACGAGTGGTCGCCCGGGATCCTGGACGCCGGGGAGGTCGAGGCGCTCGGGGGGCCGTCCGGGATCGTCGACGAGCTCGCTCTCCCGGACATCGAGGTCGGGCCGGAGGAACTGGCGATCCTGGGGGCGCTCGCCGAGGACGGGCGGCGTACGCACGAGGACCTGGCGGCCGTCGCCGGGGTGTCCGTGGCGACCGCGCGGCGCCGTGTGGAGACGCTGACGCGGGAAGGCCTCGTGAGCATCCGGGCCGCCGTCGAGCCCGCGTTGCTCGGCCTGCCGGTCGAGGCGCTGCTGTGGATCAAGGTCAGGCCCGACGTGGTCGAGAAGGTGGGCCGGCTGCTCGTCGAGTCGCCGCTCGTGAGGTACGCGGCCGTCGTGATGGGTGAGCATCAGCTCCTGGTCGACGTGACGCAGCCGTCGAAGGCCGCGCTGCACGCGTTCCTCACGGCCTCGCCGTGGGTGCGGCACGTGGAGGCCGTGCAGTCCCATCTGGTCGTCGAGTCCTTGAAGCGCAGTGGTGTCGAGTTCCCCGGCACCGGTCGCGAGTCCTCGTCAAACGACTGAAATCTTCAGCCTCGACGGCCTCACGTCTTAAAGCTTCACCATGGCTAACCTATTGACTGAAAGGGTCAGTAGCTTCAGTGTGGTGCACCACACGCGTCGCGCCTCGGCCACCGGCCGGATCAGCATCACCGCGGCGACGCCCACCGTGCCTGCTGCCCTAGGACTGCCATGCCCGTTGCTCCCGGCCCCGTCGCCCCCAGCTTCGTCGAACCCGCCGCATCCGGCCCCGCCGTCCCCGACCGGGACGAGATCTGCATGCTTGACGCCGTCGACCTCGCTGCCCGCATCCGCCGCGGAGAACTCTCGGCCCGCGAGGTCGTCCAGGCCCACCTCGACCGCATCGAGCGTCACAACCCCGCCGTCAACGCGATCGTCACCCTCGACTCGGAGGGCGCGCTGGCCGCTGCTGCTGCCGCCGACGAGCGGCAGGCGCGCGGCGAGGAGCTCGGCCCGCTGCACGGCCTGCCCATCGCCTTCAAAGACACCCACCTCACCCGCGGCATGCGCACCACGCACGGCTCGCCACTCTTCGCCGAGCACGTCCCCCACGAGGACGAGCTCCTCGTGCAGCGCATCCAGGGCGCGGGCGCCATCCGCATCGGCAAGACCAACGTCCCCGAGTTCGCGGCCGGCTCGCACACCTTCAACCCCGTCTTCGGCGCGACCCGGAACCCGTACGACATGACGCGGTCCGCAGGCGGCAGCAGTGGCGGGGCCGCCGCCGCGCTCGCCGCCGGGTTCCAGCCGCTCGCCGACGGCAGCGACATGGGCGGCTCGCTGCGCAACCCGGCGTCCTTCTGCAACGTCGTCGGCCTGCGCCCCACACCCGGCCGCGTCCCCTCGCACCCCTCCGGCAACCTCTGGGACACCCTCGGCGTCGCCGGGCCCATGGGCCGCACCGTCGCCGACACCGCGCTGCTGCTGTCCGTCATGGCCGGACCCGACCCGCGCGTCCCGATCTCCCTCGACGAGCCGGGTGCCGGCTTCCGCGCGCCACTCGGGCGGAACACCGCCGGGCTGCGCGTCGCGTTCGCCCCCGACCTCGGCGGCCGGGTCTCCGTCGACCGCGACGTGCGCGACATCTTCGAACGCCAGACCAAGGTCTTCGAGGACCTCGGCTGCGTCGTCGTCGAGGACTGCCCCGACCTGGACGGCGCCGAGGACGTGTTCCGCACACTGCGCGCCCACGAGTTCAACCTCGGTCTCGGCGCGCTGCTCGACAGCGACCGCGCGTCCCTGAAGTCCAGCCTCGTCTGGAACATCGAGGAGGGGCGGCGCCTGACCGGCGCCGACCTCGTCCGTGCCACCACCGGGCACGCCCGCATCCACCTCGCCGCCACCGCCTTCTTCGAGCGGTACGACGTGCTGATCGCCCCGGTCAGCCAGGTCACCCCGTTCGCCATCGAGTCGGAGTACCCCACCGACATCGACGGGGAGCCGCAGCGCACCTACCTCGACTGGATGCGCTCCGCGTACTTCGTCACCGTTCTGGGCTCACCCGCCCTCTCCGTTCCCGCCGGCTTCACTCCAGCCGGGCTTCCCGTCGGCCTCCAGATCGTGGGCCCACCCCGCGCCGAGAGGACCGTGCTCGAGACCGGTGCCGCCTACGAGGCCGCCACCGGGCACGGACGCCGTCGCCCCTCCCTCCCGTAGCCGTATGGAGCCCCGATGAGAAATCCGCACGTCCTCTGGGCCGTCGTGCCCGTAGTGGCTTTCCTCAGTACACCGTTCCTGCCCTTCGTCAACGGCCCGCACCTCTGGTTCGGCATCCCCTCCGTCCTCGCCTGGTGCCTGCTGTGGACGGTGGGTACGACAGCTTCGCTCGCGCTCGTCGAGCACTTCGCTCACCACACCGATGAGGACGACGAGGACGACCACGTGACGCGCGACGCGTACGAGGAGGTCGCCGCGTGAACACCACCATGGCCATCACCCTGGTCGGCATCGTGACCATCGCCGTCGTCGGCATGAGCGGGCGCCGGCCGAGCCGCGGGGAATTCGGCGAATGGACCGTGGGGAAGCGCAAGTTCTCCACCTTCACCACCTGGTTCCTGCAGGCGGGCGAGTCCTTCACGACCTTCAGCTTCCTCGGCCTCGCCGGTATCGCCTTCGGCGGCGGCGTCGCCGCGGCCTTCGCGCTGTGCTATCTCGCGATCAACTTCATCCTGCAGTACTTCACCGCGCCCCGTATGCGTGAACTGGGCTGCAAGGGCGGCTACTTGACGCAGGCCGACTTCTTCGCCGACCGCTTCCGCAGTCCCCTGCTCGGCAAGGTCGTCGCCGTCGTCGGCGCCGTCTTCCTGCTCCCGTACCTCCAGCTCCAGATCACCGGGCTCGGGCTGATCGTGCAGCTCGCCACCGGCAGCCGTACGGGCGGCAACCTGAGCATGGTGCTCGCCACCCTCCTCACCGTCGCCTTCGTCCTGTGGTCCGGCATCCGCGGCATCGCGCGCGTCGCCTACCTCAAGGACGCCCTGATGATCGTCGGGCTCGTGGTGCTGATCGTCGGCGTGACACTGTCGGTGAACGGCGGCATCGGCGGCCTGTTCGAGACCGTACGGGACAGCCATCCGAATTTGCTGACGTTCCGGCAGGAAGGTTACGACGCCACGTTCTTCGTCACCGCCGTCATCATCTCCGGCCTCGGTGGCGGACTCGGCACCATGGCCCATCTGTGGCCGCCGGTCCTCGCCGCCGGCAGCGGGCGCGCGCTGCGCAAGAACGCGGTCTGGCTGCCGCTCTACCAGATCGCGCTCGGCATCCCCGTGATCGTCGGCTTCGCCGGAATCCTGCTGGTGAAGCCGGACTCCCCCGCGAACGCCGTCGCCTTGACCCTCGCGGGCCAGACCCTGCCCGGCTGGCTCGTCGGCATCGTCGCGGTCGCCGCGGCCTCGGCGGCGATGGTGCCGTCCGCGGCCATCGTCGTGGGCATCTCCAGCCTGCTGTCCCGCAACCTGCTCAGCGTCCGCAACGAACGCGCGCAGCTGCGCACCAACCACCTGTGCGTCGTCGCGGCCGCCGGCCTCGCCCTCGTACTCGGCCTGACCAGGCCCGGGCTCCTGTCCGACCTGCTGCTGCTCACCTACGGAGGCCTCACCCAGCTCGCCCCGGCGATCGTCATGGGCCTGGCGAAGAAGGTCCGTCTGGACGCGGTGCCCGCGCTGCTCGGCATCCTGACCGGCGTCGGCGTCCTGGTCTGGCTCACCTTCGGAGGTGTGGACGTCGGCACGGTCGACACCGGGCTCATCGCCCTCATCCCGAACCTGGTGGTCACGGCCGTCGCCCAGCTCATCGTACGGTCCCGCTCCCTCGCCCCGGTCCCGGCCGAGGCCAACTGACCGGCCGCCGGGCCGCGCGCGGTCGTGCCGCGCGCCGCCCGGCGGTCCATAGCGCTCTCAACTCCCTTACGGTTGCGGCTTCCTGAACGTCACGTGTCCGCCCTTGTCGGCCCCGCTCCGGGTCAGGTGTTCGAGCCCACGAACAGGTTCTGGTAGCGTTTGCGCAGCTCGGTCTTCTGCACCTTCCCCATCACGTTGCGCGGCAGTGCTTCGTCGACGCGCACGGCGCGCGGGTGCTTGAACCGGGCGAGGTCGCCGGCGATGAACTTCAGCAGTTCGGTCTCCTGGGGCTCCTGGCCCGGCGCCGGGACGACGACAGCCACGACCGTCTCCCCGAAGTCCGGGTGCGGGACACCGATCACGGCGGACTCCAGCACCGTGGGGTGGGCGTCGAGCAGTTCCTCGATCTCCTTGGGGTAGATGTTGTAGCCGCCGGAGATCACCAGGTCCTTGCCCCGGCCGACGATGCACAGATAGCCGTCCTCGTCGATGCGGCCCAGGTCACCGGTGATGAAGAAGCCGTCCGCACGGAACTCGGCCGCCGTCTTCTCCGGCATCTGCCAGTACCCGCTGAAGACGTTGGGGCCACGGACCTCGATGCTGCCGACCTCACCGTCGGGCAGCGCCTGTCCGGTCTCGCCGTCCACCACCCGGACCTCCGTGCCGGGCAGCGGTTTGCCGACGGTGCCGGGCTTGCGCGGGCCGCCCTCGTACGGGTTGGTGGTGTTCATGCCGGTCTCGGTCATCCCGTAGCGCTCCAGGATGGCGTGGCCGGTGCGGGCCTCGAAGGCCTGGTGGTCGCTCGCGAGCAGCGGGGCCGAGCCGGAGACGAACAGCCGCATCGAAGCGCAGGTCTCGGGGGTGAGCCGGTCGTTCTTCAACATCCGGGTGTAGAAGGTGGGCACGCCCATGAGCACCGTGGCCCGGGGCAGCAGGTCCACGACCGTCTCCACGTCGAACTTCGGCAGGTAATACATGGAGGCACCGGCCGCCAGGGTCATGTTCGCGGCGACGAAGAGCCCGTGGACGTGGAAGATCGGCAGGGCGTGGATCAGCCGGTCCTGGTCGGTGAAGTGCCAGGCTTCCAGCAGCGCCTGGCAGTTGGAGGCAAGGTTGCCGTGGGTCAGCACCGCGCCCTTGGAGCGTCCGGTGGTGCCGGAGGTGTAGAGGATCGCCGCCGGGTCGTCGGCCGACGCGTCGACGACCTCGTCGTGGCGGCCGTCACCCTCCAGCAGGGTGCCGTCGCCCTTGGTGCCGAGGGTCTCGACGACGAGGTCCTCCCCTTCGCGGTGTGCGTGGTCGGCCCGCCGCTCCGGGGAGCAGACCAGCACACGCGGCTGGGCGTCGCCGATGAAGTACTCCATCTCCGCACCGGTGTAAGCGGTGTTGAGCGGCAGGAAGGCGCCGCCGACCTGCAGCGTCGCCAGATACAGCGCGATGGCCTCCGGGGATTTGTCCACCTGCATGGCGACCCGGTCACCGGGGGTGACACCGCCGGCGACGAGCCGGGCGGCGATCCGTCCCACGGTCCGCGCCGTCTCGCCGTAGGTGATCTGCCGACCGCCGGGCAGCTCGAAGAGCGCCTTGTCCGGCTGCCGCTCCACCTGCTCGGCAAAGGACCGGTAGATGGTGGTGAAGGGTGGTGCCATCAGGGGTGTTCCTCTCTCATCGATCGTTTGAGGCGGTAGCGGCGGTGGAGGCGTCCCTAGCACAGGGCACCTCCGCGGCCTCGGGGAAGGCGTCGCGCAGCGGTCCGCCGAGGGCTACGGCGCCGCGGCGGACGAAGTCCTCGTGCCGGCGCTCCAGCTGCCCCGGCTCGTAGCGGTAGTTGATCATCGCGCCGTACGATTGCCGCCAGGCTTCGGCCGAGCTGTTCGCCGGCCAGTTCAACTGCCAGGCGGCGGCCCCGTTGCCCAGGTGGAAGCGGGCGACCGGATCGAGGGGGCGTCCGTCCTCGCGCCGCTCGACCGCGATGTACCGGGCCAGGGCGGGAAGGAGCCGGGCACGGATCCGTTCGACGTCCGCCGTACCGAGGTCCGCCGGCCCCTCCAGGGCGTCCAGCTCACGGACGAGCAACCTCAGCTCGGCGTCCCGTCCGGCCTGCTCACCGAGCCAGCGCCGGAATCCGGGGAGGGGCGAGAGCGTGACGAACTGTGTCAGATGGGGCAGCTGCTCGATGACCTGCTTGATGAGGAAGCTGCCGAAGGAGACTCCGGCCAGGCCGTCCAGGGCGTTGTTGATCGAGTAGAGCGCCGCCGTGTCCGCGTCCGACGGGCTGAGCGCCGGGCCGGGCTCCAGCAGCGGAGCGATGCGGTCCGGCAGGCCGCGCACCAGAGCGACCTCCACGAAGATCAGCGGTACCTCCCCGGTGGCCGGATGGAAGAACGCATAGACAGCACGGTCCTCCGGCTCCAAGCGACGGCGGAGCTCGGCACTGCTCCCCATCGGGTGGACCTTCTCGCCCTGCATCAGGTGCTGGTGCAGCTCCTTCGGTGCGTCCCCGGTGACCTCCACCATGCGGAGAAAGCCTCGGTTGAACCACGAGGTGAGCAGGTGGTGGAAGTCATGGTCGAGGGGCCGCAGCCTGGGGTGACGGCGCATCAGCCGGCGCAGGTCCGCGCGCATCCCGACCAGGGCGAGCGTGGCGTCGGGTGCGTGGTTCATCCGGCGGAGCAGCTGCTGGCGGGCCGGCTCGACCACGTCGAAGAGCCGGATCAGCTCCTCCTCGCCCCGGGACCCGGCGCTGCGGGCGTCCTCCCAGCGGCGGAAGGCGGCACGGACCTGATCGGCGTCGGCGTCATAGGTCTGGGTGATGTGGCTGAAGAAGGCCCACCTGCCGTCGTCGTCGAGCTCGACGTATGCGGCGAGAGCCCTGGCCGCGACCGCGCGCATCGAGGCTTCACCCACGTCGCTCATCAGGACTTCGCAGGCGGCGAGGAGCTGGTCCAGCGGGGAGTCCAGCGGCTCTCCGGCCGCCGGATCCGCGCCACGCCGCCGCCCGAGAGCCTGGAACAGGTCGGTCAGCAGCCAGCCGTCGTGACGTTCCATGTCCGCACCTTCCGTACGCTCCTGGGCTCGCTCGCCTCTGGTGTCGCCCCCGGTTTTAAATCCATGACCGCAGACGATATATATAACAGCGCCAGCGTAGGACACATCGAGCCTCGTGCACCACCCTCTGCACGCCCGGATAACCTGACCCCTCGGAGGTGCACATGGCCCGGCTCCCGGAATCCCAGCGCGTTCGCGACGCACTCGAGAACGCTGTCGTCGACGGTCACTACCGTCCCGGCGAGCGTCTGGATCCTGCGCGGCTCGAGCAGGAGTTCGGCTGCTCTCGCACGCCGATCCGGGAAGCCCTCCAGGCCCTGGAGCGCTCCGGACTCGTACAGATCCGCCCCAAGCAGGGCACGTACGTCACCGAGCTGAGCGTCTCCGAGCTGGCCGAGCGCTTCGAGGTCATGGCCGAGCTGGAGGGGATGGCGGCGCGGCTCTCCTCCCGCCGGATCGACCGGGAGGCGCTGGACGACCTCGAACGCGCCCTGCAGGAGTGCGAGAGCCAGGCGGCGGCCGGCGACGCGGACCGCTACTACTACGCCAATGCCCGGTTCCACGGCATCGTCTACGACTCCTGTGGCAACGAATACCTGCGACAGCAGGCCCACGCGCTCAAGCGAGCCCTGCAGCCGTACCGGCGACTGCAGCTGCGCGTCCCGGACCGCATGCGCCGCTCCCTGGCCGAGCACCGCGAGATCGCCGACGCCATCACCCGCGGCGACGCCGAGACGGCGGAGAACGCCGCCCGCGACCACGTACTCGTCCAGGTCAAGGAGTTCAGCCAACTGGTGTGGACATGTCGGCAGTTGATGGTGCCGGCGCGCGACGCCGGATGAGCGCACCGCCGCCAGGGGCCGCGGCTCCGATCGCGGCCACGATCGGGATCGTGGCCTGATCGCCGCAGGTGACCACGTCGACGTTCGGCGCGTCGAGGTGCTCCGCCAGATTCACCGCGGGGATGACGTACGGACCGATGGCGGCCGGGGTCAGGCCGATGACGCGCTTCCCGTGCGGCCGTAGCTTCTCGGCGTTGAGCAGGTGGGCCTTCACGGAGGTGGCGTTAAGACGATCCCCGGTGGGCCGCGCCCTCGACCTCTAGGAAGACGGTGACCTTGGTGGTGACCTCGGGTACGCCCGGCGGCAGCAGCGGGTACACGGTTCGTCCGGCGGCACCGGGGTGAACTGGACCTCCTGCTTGAGCCGGTAGCCGGGCACGTACTCGGCGACCGACGCCACCATGGCGGTGATGGAATCGGCGACCGCCTGCTCGTCCACGTCACCGGTCAGGCAGTAGACGGTGTCCCTCGTGATCAGGGGCGGTTCGACCGGGTTGAGCACGATGACCGCCTTGCCGCGCAGTGCGCCGCCGACCGAGGCGATGGCGGCAGAGATCGTCTCCGTGAACTCGTCGATGTTGGCGCGGGTGCCGGGACCCGCCGAGTGGGAGGCGATCGCCGCGACGATCTCGGCGTAGCCGACCGGGGTAACCCGGCTGACCACAAAGGCCTTCACCTTGCTCGACCAGTTCAAACGCCTTGCCGTGCGCTGGGAGAGGCGTCTTGAACTCCACGACGCTTTCATCTCACTGGCCTGCAGCCTCATCTGCTGGAGGCGCCTCAAGAAGGCCGCATCGTGATCCATCGGCGGGGCGCCGGAAAGGCTGAGGCCACGGCTATGCCGAGGCAAGGAAGTCCCGGACCGCGTCCGCGAAGCCGACCGGGTCGTTGGCGTACAAGAAGTGGTCCGTCCCCAGTTCGACGAGACGGGTACCGGGCCGCCGAGCGACCATCCGTGCTGCCTGCTCCGCCGACAGCACACCGCCTTCGGCACCGCGTATCAGCAGCGCCGGGCAGGCGGAGCCGGTCCAGTCGGCCCAGTGGTCGCCGTGGACCTGGTCCTCGGATTCGTAGATGTCCTTGGGGTGGAAGTGCAGGCCCCAAGTTCCGTCCGGCCCCTCGCGAACAGCGGATTCGAGAAAGGGGGCGAACGGGCCCAGCTGCGCCACGAACGCCTCCCGGCTGGGGCAAGTACCCTCCGGAAGGTTCAGCACGAACGTTAGCGGGTTGCTGCCGTCCAGGCCGAGCTCGGCACAGCCCTCGCCGTTGACCAGCGCGGTCACACGCTCGGGGTGGCGGGCGGCGAACTGGTAGGCATTGATCGCGCCGAGCGAGTGCCCGAGAAGAACCGCCCGGTCCAGTCCCAGGTGGCCCATGAGGGCTTCCAGGTCGGCGAGGTAGCCCTCCCGGCTGTAGTCGGCCGCCCGGTCCGAGTCGCCGTGGCCGCGCTGGTCGGGCGCTATGACCCGCCAGTCCCGAGCGAGACGGGCGGCGAAATCGGCGTACGACATCCCCTCGGACATGTGTCCGTGCAGGGCGAGCAGCGGGCGGCCCGGTCCGCCGAAGTCCACGTAGGACAGGGTGCGGCCAACACCCGGTCGGGCCGAAGTGCCCCAGGATCCGGCGCAGCATCTCTGCCTGACGGCAGCCCTCGGCACGGCAGCGTGGCTCAGGCGCGTACGTGCTTGAGGAAATGGGGCCCGTGATCAATCACCTGTCAAGACTGTGGGGCACCGGAAGTGGACAAAGACGACCTTGCCTCGTCCCTCCTGAACTGGAGCAACGGTTACCCCGCCTCCGTACAGCTGGGCGAGATCGACCACGCTCCTCAGCCCCTCGCCGGCCTCCTCACGCGTCGTGGGCGGAATGCGCGGGTCGCGGTCGGCAACACCCACCATCAGGGCATCACAATCCACCGCGATGAGAACGTCGACAGTGGGCGAGCGATCACCTGCGTGCCGCACCACGTTCGTGACCAGTTCACTGACAACCAGCAGCACCGCGTCCACCAGGGCGGATCCCCGCGCAACTTCCCACTCGGTGAGAGTCGCCTGCGTGCAAGCACGTGCCTGCCGCACCGCCGCCGGCTCCGTTCGTACGGTGAACACGCGACGGCACGAGCCCCGCAGATCCAGCTGTGGATCGGCAGTCGTCGCTCGGCTGGGCCACCGCATAGCGCCTCCCACGGTCAGCCACTACAGGACAACGGCCGAAAGGGCCGAGACCACCAGATCTCGGGTACCCCCATGCCGCGCCATGCTCGTCACCGCGCCGGCAGGAA
Organism: Streptomyces sp. NPDC052043; assembly: GCF_044548235.1. Lineage (NCBI taxonomy): Bacteria > Bacillati > Actinomycetota > Actinomycetes > Kitasatosporales > Streptomycetaceae > Streptomyces > Streptomyces sp. NPDC052043. The sequence goes on along the minus strand of NZ_JBIUBT010000020.1, from coordinate 35,874 downwards.
CCGGGCCGCACTGGACGATGCTCCGCGCGCTGGCGCGCTGGAACCTAACCGGTTGGCTGCTCGGGGCCGGGAATCGGCACGAGATCTGTCACCTGGTACTCGATCCGGATCTCGTCGGCCAGTTTCAGCGCGCCGAGGAAGGCACTGTAGGGCTTGATTCCCCAGGTGGACTGGGCGAGGGTCGCCCAGCCGCATACCATTCCGTCCCCGTCGCTACCTCCATGGACGGTCACCGGATGCGTCTGGTCCTTGATGGTGAGGTCACCGGTGATCTCGAAGGACTGAGGCGTTCCCGTGATGCCGGTTGAGCGGAAGGTGATGTCGGGATGCTCCGCGACGTGCAGGACGGCCTGGCCCTCGAGGGTCTTCTTGATCTCGGCTCGGTCGTCATCGGTGAGGGGTTTCAGCCCGCCGCTTCCCTCCCGGACGGTGAGCGATCCCGTTTCAACCGTCACGGTCACCGACGACCTCCCGGGGTCGTCGGCGGTGACGACCGCGTTGCCGGACCAACGGGTGGCCTCGATCGTGAGGTCGTGACCTGCCTTGCGGCCGAGCCCGGCGCGACTGGTCTTGATGAGCAGGTGGCCGGTCGGCTGCCCGAAGCCGTACATTCCATCACTCACTGTCACAACACTGACTGTACGTGACGGGTGCAGGCTTGTCGGCGGACCACTCCGGCGCGTCCCGCGCCCACGTCACCAAGGGATCGGCCTCTCCGCAGGGGAGGCCGGGGAGCCGAACCTCTCCCGGTCCCTTCTGCCGTTCCGTGCGCGGTGCAGATCGCCTGCTCGGACAGCGAAACCTCGCGTGTCGGCACGAGCCTTTCGGCCCTGCGCCCGCGGCCTGGGCCCCGGCGCTCGGATCGCTCTCGGTGTCAGCGGCCCAGGCTGCTCAACTGGCCAACCTCCTCCGGCAGTTCGAGGGAGGACGCATGGCCGTGCCGCACGGTGGCCCGCCTGGTTCCACTCGGCGTGGTCCAAGGCTGAGGACTCACGCCTTGTGTGTCTCATGTGTCGATGGTCACCGCACACGACCAGCCGTACGGATCCGGCCCGATGCGCAGCTCGTGCCACGTGACGCCCTTCGGCACGGCCCCCGTGATCTCCACGTCCGCCAGCTCGGCGAGTGCCAGCCGTACCTCCAGGCGACCGTGGAAGGTGGCAGCCTCCACGTCGACCGGCACCTTGCCCTCGTCCAGCCGGAGGATGACCTCCTCCAGCAGCGCGGTCAGCACGTACTCCTCGGGACACTCGGTCAGCCGGACCCGCTCCATGGCGCTCGCCCGCACCGCGGACGCCTCGGCGAATGACTCCACCATCCCGAGCGCCGCCTCCGCCAGGCAACGTTCCCGGGTCACGCCCCATGCCTCGACACGCACGTTGGTCGTGTGGGGCACCGCGCGGTGCCCGCTCTCACCCTGCCGCCGCGCCTGCAGGTCGTCGTCCGTGTCACCGACCATGCCCACCGTGTGCCCGCTCGTGCCACAGCCACACGGGCCCCTGGGCCCGACCCGAGCCATACGCATGCGGTGGGACAAGGCCCACGCGGCCGCCGCCGGCTCGAAGACCGAACGGCCGGGTCCGCCGTTGTCGCCGTGTGCTGCTCGTGTTCTTCCGTGCCCGCCGCACCGTGGTCGTCGGCGACGCCAGCAGCTCCCGCACATCGCGTGGACCGGGCCGGAACGCGAGGCTCCGATTCGCCCAGATGCGGAACTGCGCCTCCGAATGGCTGGAGACCGGCGTCCCGATCGTGGACCCGAACCGCGTCGGCCGTACCCCTGTCGACCCCGAGCGTGACCACTCACGCCTCTGGAGCACGCGCGGCGCTTCGAGCAGATCGCCGAGGGGTGTTCCTAGCCGGAAACGGTGGATGCGGCGCTGCAGTCACGCACGGACATGATCCTGGGACGGCGGAACCCGACTGGCCCATCTGCGTTGCGGTCACACCTACGTCCAGCTCGCGGGTGGCTTCGGACGTGCAAACCATCGCCGACCCTTTCGGCCGCCTGCTGTGGGCTCCAGCTGAGGCTGGAAAGGGCTCACTCACTGTCGGAGTGGAAAACGGCTCCGCCGAGAGGCATCGCCGGATCGGCGTCCTGGACGGCCCGGCGGCTGCTCCGGCGACGACCTGTGCTGCGTCCACCCTGACGACGAGGGCGTGGTGCGCCCCCGCATCGTGATGTCCGGATTCAGCGCCCCCAGCAGGGCCTGGCGGTCCGCGGTGAGTCGACACCAGCGCGTCCTGCGCTCCAGGCGCCGCGCGGACAGCAGGCGGGCCACGAGATCTGCCTGGTCGACGCAAGGGCCGACCTTATTTGCCTGGGCGGTACCTCCGTTCGATGTGACCCTTGAGGTCATCCGCATAGAAGTAGACCGGCCGCAGGTTACCGCCGGCGTAGAGTTCAGCCTGGTCGTCGAAGTGCGGTGAATCGGGGTGCCCGCTTGCGCCGCCCGCCGTTACCGCCCAGGCCCGCAGTCGCGGCCCGAACTCCACCACTGCCACGAAGCTGTTGCCGCTCGTGCCGTAGTAGCGTTTCGTTCCCGGGTAGGCCTTCGCTCCGAACGAGGCGAGGGAGCCCCAGCGCGATGAAGCGAAGGGCACCGGGATGCTCGGCTTGGCGTCGCTGAACTGCTGGACGATCGCTGCGTCGTTGCGCTGGAAGCGGTTGATGTTGCCCCAGGGCACCTTCCAGCTGCCGAAGTCCCGTGCCAGTCGCCGTGTCGCGGTCTCGAGCGCATCGAGTCGCTGCGCGTCAGTGGCGCGGTCGGCAATATAGTCCCACACCGACATTCCTGCGTCCGCCGCCGCCTGGGAGGTGAGCTCCCACATGTCCTCACCCCAGAACACGGCCACTGACGTCGCAGTCGACTCCGCGGCCCACCGGTGGTCCCAGTCATGCAGCAGACCCACAGGGCCGGCGAGCGTCGCCTTCTGTGCGTTACCCTCGGGCAGTTGGTCCCACGCTGCGACGAGCCCGGGAACCAGCCGCGCAAAAGCCGTCAGGTACGGATCGAACGCGGCCTCGATCAATGTCTGCGGCGTGAAGTCATCACGCGCGGACAGCACCCGCTCCGCCTGTGGCCCACGCGGGTTCTCGCCAACCTTGTCGAAGTACCGTGGGTAGTCTGCCGCCTTGGGACTGTCCGTACCGGCGGCGGTCCACGGCCAGTTGTTCGTGTTGAACGCCCAGCCGTTCTTCGGGCTCACGACGTGCGGCATGTCGTCCAGACGGTGCAGTCCGTGCCAGTCGGTCGCCGGATCACTGCCGTCGACGGGCCTGCGATAGTCGAAGCGATCGTCTCGCACCGGCATGAACTGCGGCATCAGGAAGGCTGTCTCACCCTTCGAGTCCGCGAAGAGCGTGTTGTTCGAGCTGTTCGCCTTCAGGCCCGCCACCCGGAGATAGTCCGCGTAGTTCCCCGTCGTGGTGCGCAGGAAACTCTGCTTGAGCGCCTCGACGGGCTTGTTCATCAACGCACACGCGATCCACTTGCCGTCTGCCTCGCGCACGATGGGGCCGTGATGGGTGGCGAACCTGGTGAAGCTGCGTTTGCCCTGTCCGCCCTCCGTGGTACGGAAGGACAAGGTGATCGTCGTCGTTGTGACAGGGCGCAGTTCGTCGCCGTAGCGGTAGTACCGGATTCCGTCGGCCCCCGTCACGATCGTCTCGGTGAACTCGTCGATGTTGTCGACGCCGCTCGTCGTGTGCATCCACCCCGTGTGCGCGTTGAATCCCTGGTAGATGAAGAACTGGCCCCAGGTGGCGGCACCGTAGACGTTGAGCCCCTCGTCGCTTGTCACATGCTGTTCCGAGCGGAAGAAGAAGCTGGTGTGCGGGTTGATCAGGAGCAACGCGTGGCCGTCACGCGTGTGGCTCGGCGCGATCGCGAAGCCGTTCGACCCCGTGGGTTCGCGCAGCACCAGCCCGCGTTCCTCGTCGGTCATCGGCACGTCCCGCTTGTCGTAGAAGGCTTCGAGCTGGGTGAGCAGCACGGACTCGATGTCGCCGCCGATGCTGCCCTCCGAGAAGCTCAGCGGCATCCACGGCTCGAACCGGTCGAGCACACGCGGTCGCACCTCGGGGTGCGTTGCGAGGTAGTAGTTGATCCCGTCCGCCCAGGCCTGCATCAACGTGCGCAGCCACGCGGGAGCCCTCGCATAATCCTTCTTCAGCACCTCCGGGTCGAGGAACAGCCGCTGCCGCAGGTCCTGCCAGATGGCGCTCTCTCCCTCGGCCTCGGCCAGGCGGCCCAGGGCGACGAGGTAGTTCTGTTCGATCCGGTTGAAGTCGTCCTCCGCCTGTGCGTACATCATTCCGAACACCGCGTCGGCATCGGTCTTGCCCGCGATGTGCGGAACGCCCCAGTCGTCCCGCGTGATCGTCACGTGGGCGGCGTGTTGGTTCCAGCGGGCCTTCTCGGGCAGCGTCTGCGCCGGTGCCGCGAACGCGGTTGCGTAGGGCACCCCCGCCGCGGCCGCGGCCAGTCCGGCTGCCGTGCCCAGCACACGCCGCCGGCTCACTCCCGTCTTGCGCACATGACCCACGAGCTGCTCCACCTTCCATCCGGAAATCAACGGATCGTGCAGTTCACACACTCGGGAGAGGGCGGTCCACGCGCGGGGTCCAGTACGCCTTCGGCCATCGGCGCGCACATGCGCCACATCACCGCAGCGCCGTCCCTGCACCACGAACAGTCGCACCGGTGGACCGCAGCCCGACCACCGCAACGGCAGCAACCACATGCGAAGCAACCGCCACAACAGGAGACACAGACCTCCGTTGATTACTCATATCGGCAGTCTCAACGCCCACACGGCCCACTGACAAGACCGCGATCGACAGAGAACGGAACGCCCGCGCAACACCCCGCTCAGGCGCCAACTCCATGGGAAGTTCTGGTTGTTGTACGGTCGACTACCGGCGACCCGGTCTGCTCGGGCCGCGATCCGGAAGGCGTTCGGCGCTCAACCGACCTGTGCGCGCCTGTCAAACGAACGGTGTGACAAGGGTGGTTGAGGTTGGTGCGTCGAACCCGTACCAGCACATGGTGCGGAGCGCATCGGTGGCGTAACCATGCCCCAGCGGTCCTTCTCGCCCAGGTAGATGTCCAACATACGGGGACCAGGCGGGATCGGGCAGCAAGCGTTGCACATGAGTGACTCCCAGGGTGGGGCTGGGCGTGGCCGGGGGGTGGCTGCCGAACGCTCAGTGATCGCAAACTGGTGAGCGGAAATCCGTCCGGTCAAGGTGTGTGCACACTGAAAGAAACATCTTGCCGCACCGTCAAATACGCCGAGCTCTCGGTGGTTTAGCTCAAGCGGTCGCGGCCGCCGCCGCTCGGGGTGGCGCTGTCATGAACTGCTGCCGTCTGGCGCCAGGTCGATCAGGCAGCGGACCCGCCACGGGTACGTCACGAAGCCCACCAAGCCCTGCGCGCGGTCGGCTGAGGTCCTGACCGGATGATCCATCGTGTTCCCGGTCCAACGCCACCTGCTGTTAAACTGGTAGAGACGTTGATCGTTTGTTGAGGAGCCCAGACATGGTGGTGGACGACGACATCTCCGGGTGATACCCGGACCCGACAGGCCACCGGTCGGTGCGTGGAAGCGCCGCCGACGTGGCCTCACTGTCGTCCCCTCTTTCCCTCTGTCTGCTGCCGGGGCAGAAGTGTCTTCCCTGCCCCCCTCCCCGCGAGGTCGCCTCCATGTCCGACGCCTCCGTCGTCTGCTCGAACCTGTCCTTCACCTGGCCCGACGACAGTCCTGTCTTCCAGGACCTGTCCTTCACCGTCGGCTCCGGCCGCACCGGCCTCGTCGCACCCAACGGCACCGGTAAGAGCACGCTGCTCAAGCTCATCGCCGGTGAACTGCGGCCCGGCACCGGGTCGATCTCCGTGGCCGGCACCCTCGGCTACCTCCCGCAGAACCTCCCCCTGACCGGCGACCTCACAGTCGCCGAGGTACTGGACGTCGCCGCGATCATCCAGGCCATCGACGCCGTGGAGTCCGGGGACGCCGACGAGAAGCACTTCACCACCATCGGCGACGAATGGGACATCGAGGAACGCACCCGCGCCCAGCTCGACCGCCTCGGCCTGGCCGACCTCACCCTGGATCGCAGCCTGAGCACCCTCAGCGGCGGCCAGGTCATCTCCCTCGGGCTCGCCGCCCAGTTGCTGAAGCGGCCCGACGTACTGCTGCTGGACGAACCCACCAACAACCTCGACCTCGACGCCCGGCGGGGGCTCTACGGCGTGCTGGAGGACTTCAACGGCTGCCTGCTCCTGGTGAGCCACGACCGCGTCCTGCTCGACCGCATGGAACGCATCGCCGAACTCGGCCGCGGCGAACTGCACTTCTACGGCGGCAACTTCACCGAATACGAGGAGGCCGTGCGGGCCGAACAGGAATCCGCTGAGAGGAGCGTCCGCAACGCCGAGCAGGAGCTGAAGCGGGAGAAGCGGGAGATGCAGCAGGCCCGCGAACGCGCCGAACGCCGGCAGAGCAACGCCGCCCGCGACCTGAAGAACGCCGGCCTGCCCCGTATCTTCGCCGGCAACATGAAGCGGGGCGCGCAGGAGTCCGCGGGCCGGGCGGGCCAGATGCACGCCAGCCGGGTCAGCGCGGCGAAAGCCCGGCTGGACGAGGCCGGGCGTGCGCTGCGCGAGGAACAGCGCATCACGCTGGACCTGCCGGACACCAACGTGCCTGCCGGACGCAACCTGTTCCTCGGCCGGCAGCTCCGCGTCCGCCTCGGCGACAAGGACGTGTTCGCGGCCCAGGGCGTCGACCTGACAATCCGGGGCCCGGAGCGCATCGCGCTGACCGGTCCCAACGGTGCCGGCAAGAGCACGCTGCTGCGCCTGCTCAACGGCGACCCGACACCGCACAGCGGCGAGATCAAGCAGGCTGACGGCCGCATCGCCTACCTCTCGCAGCGCCTCGACCTGCTGGATCCGGGCCGTACGGTCGCCGAGAACTTCGCCGTCCACGCCCCGGCGCGGCCGGAGGCCGAGCGGATGAACCTGCTCGCCCGCTTCCTCTTCCGGGGGCGTCGCGCCCATCTGCCCGTAGGGGTGCTCTCCGGAGGCGAACGGCTGCGCGCCACCCTGGCCTGCGTGCTGTGCGCGGAACCAGCTCCGCATCTGCTGCTCCTGGACGAGCCGACGAACAACCTCGACCTGGTCAGCGCCGGCCAGCTGGAGAGCGCCCTGAACTCCTACCAGGGGGCCTTCGTGGTGGTCAGTCACGACGAGCGGTTCCTGCGCGAGATCGGCGTGAACCGGTGGCTGCGGCTGGCCGACGGCGAGCTGAAGGAGACGGGAGCCCCTGAGGTGTGAGCCGTCGGCGTGTCGACCTGGCCCGTGTCCGAGGCATGCCGCCCCGCGGGCCGAGCACCGATCACGTTGGACGGACCCCATGCCTCACCCCGCTCTGCTCGCCCTCGACCTCGTCCACACCCTCGGCGACCGACGGCTCCTCGACGGTGTCTCCCTGACCGCCTCGCCCGGGCACCGCATCGGGCTCATCGGGGAGAACGGCGTCGGCAAGTCGACCCTGCTGCGCCTGCTGGCCGGGACGGACGAACCCGACGCAGGCAGCATCACGCGCCCGCCCGACCTGGGCTTTCTTCAGCAGGAGATGCGGTACAACGCCGACGCGACGATCGCCGACGTACTTGACGACGCCCTGCGCCAAGCCAGGGAGGACCTCGCCGAGCTGGAACGGCTCACCAAGCGGCTCGCACTGACCGCGCAGCAGGCGCGGGAGTACTCCGGCCTGCTCGACGCGTATGGCGTCCGGCTCGAACAGGCCCAGGAACGCGAGGCATGGGACGCCGACCGGCGTGCCGCGCTCGTACTCGACGGCCTCGGCCTCGGCGCCTTCGGACACGACCGGACGCTCGGGTCGCTGTCCGGCGGGCAGCGCGGCCGGCTCGCGCTGGCCGCTCTGCTGGTCCGGCGGCCTGCCGCGCTGCTGCTGGACGAACCGACCAACCATCTCGACGACGGTGCCGCCGCCTTCGTCGAGGAACAGGTGCGCACCCTGCCCGGGGTCGTCGTGGTGGCCAGCCACGACCGGGCCTTTCTGGACGCCGTGTGCACGGACCTGATCGACCTCGACCCCGCGATGGACGGCCCGGTCCGCTACGGCGGCAACTACAGCGATTACCTGGCTCAGAAGCGTGCCGAGCGGGACCGCTGGGAGCGACGGTGGACCGAGGAACAGGAGGAACTGGCAGCGCTGCGGGTCTCCGTCAAGGTCACCGCGCACCGCGTCACACCGGACCGGGGACCGCGCGACAACGAGAAGATGGGCTACGGCCACCGCGCGGGCCGGGTGCAGAGCCAGATCTCCCGGCGGGTGCGCAACGCCGCCCGCCGCCTGGACGAGCTGGAGCGTTCCCAGGTCGGCGAGCCGCCGAGGCCGCTGCGGTTCGAGAGCACGGCGCTCGCCGCACCGGCGACGGAGGGCGGCGGTCCGCTGGTGTCCCTGGACGACGTAGGGGTGCCGGGCCGGCTCGCACCGGTGAGTGCGCAGGTGTCGGCGACCGACCGCCTGCTGGTCACCGGTGGGAACGGGGCCGGGAAGTCGACTCTGCTGGCCGTGCTGGCCGGGCGGCTCACGCCCGAGGGCGAGGTGCGGCGGCGGCGCGGACTGACTGTGGGGCTGCTCGCCCAGGACACCGTTTTCGACCGGCCGGGCCGGTCCGTCCGGGACACCTATGAGCTGGCGCTGGGAGCCGAGCGGGCCGAGGCGGTGCCGCTGGGCTCGCTCGGGCTGATGCACGAGGCGGACCTGGACAAGCCGGTCGGCCGGCTCTCGGTCGGACAACGCCGACGGCTCGGGCTGGCGCTTCTGGTGGCGCGACCGCCGCAGTTGCTGCTGCTCGACGAGCCCACCAACCACCTGTCGCCGCGCCTGTGCGACGAGCTCGAGGCGGCGCTGGGCACCGGCCCCGGCGCGATCGTGCTGGCAAGCCATGACCGGTGGCTGCGGGAGCGCTGGCAGGGACGGGAAATCCGGCTCGGCCCCGACCGCGAGCGCTCGGACAGCCCGGGTCACAGGTCTCGCGCCGGCGTACGCCGCCATACCCGCAGGGGGTTGGTCAGATGACGGTCAGGAGGGGTGGCAGAGTCCGCTTTCTGTGCCGCAACTTCGTCATGAGCATCGACAGACTCGCCCCAGCCTCGCCAAGTTGGATGACCAGGAGCGGCCTCGGATGGGGTCACAGCCTCGGCGTGCCGGTCCCGCTCCGGATCGCTTGTGTCGAATGCGCTGCGAAGACGCCCAACCTGGCGTCCCTGATGCCGCGCACGCACAAGGGAATGTCGCCCCGTGGCCGCTCTCCACGCGGCCCGGACGGCGCAGCTCCCGAATGCAGGAAGGGGGTGTCGCATGAGGTCCCCAGGCGTGCACGGGGGCAACACCGTGCTGAACCCCACCGGCGGCCAGATCGTGCAGGTGCCGACAGCCGCAACAGCTGGGGCACGGTCAGCCTGCGGGAGGCCATGAACGGCCCGGGCCAGTTCCTGGGGCCGTTCGTCGTCGACACGCAGGGGCGCGACGACGTGTGGTCGGACGACATCTCGGACGTCGCGAGCCGGGCCCACCAGCAGGAGGACGCCGCCGAGGCGGCCGCCTGGGCGGCTACCAAGGCCGACAAGGGCTGGACCGAGGGCCTGCCGGCCAGCGCGAGCGACGCCGACAAGTCGGACTACGCCATCGGGGTCCGACGTGAGCAGGCCCGCAAGGCCCGCGCCTACGAGGGCAGCCTCACGAAGCGTGCCGCCGGCACCCTGTTCCTCACCGGCAGCGAGACCTGGCACGGGACGAACGCCGTCCTCAACGGCAAACTCTCGGTTGTCGGATCGCACGCGAGCGCTATCGACGTGCGCGGCGGAACGCTCGGCGGTAGCGGCACCGTGGGTGACAGCATCAACGTCGGCGACGGCGTGCTGCGGCCCGGTGTCACAGCCGACGAGGCCGCGCAGATCACCGGCGCTTCCGGCGCCGCAGGCAATGTCCTGCACGTCGGCGGGAACGCGACCATCGGCAAGCAGGGTCGCGTTGCCGTCACGATCTCCGGCGACCGGGACTACACGAGCGTCCGGGCGGCGGGGAACCTGGTGCTGGACGGTGAGCTGGACCTGAACGTGCGGGGCAAGCTGACCCCGGGCACCGTGTCCACGCCGATCACACTGGTGGCACCGCTCCGGCTCATGGGCTCCTCCGCCCCGACGCCGGCTGCGACTTCGCCCGGCTGTCGCAGCGCATCATTGAGGCAGGCGTACCACGGCGGTGCCCCGGTTACTACACGGGCTGCTCGCCGCGGCCTGGGCGGCGCGCCGCGCGTCAGCCGTAACGCGGGGCCCGTCGAACCGCTCCAACAGTCCACCACCACGCACGGTCACTAAACAGCGTCCCGATCCCCTCAGCGGCCGCAGCCCGGCCGCCGCCGCTTCGCACTTCACCTCGCCACCCGCTTTCGCCTGGACATTCGTCCCCCACGAGGCTTGGCCGGAGTACTCGCCGCTCCCCCGGCGCCCATCGCCGACGAAACGAATACTGGTCGATTCACGCCCACTCCATTGACGGGCACACCGCCTCCCCCTACGTTCCACCGTCGAAGCGCTTCGACATCACACATCGAAACGATTCGACAAGAGCTGCGTGACGACCACTGACCCCATCCGACTCCCTTGGAGGCACTGGATGTTGACGGCACGAAAGCGTGTGGTGGCGACGGCGGCGGTCCTCACCGGATCTCTGCTCCTGGCCTCCTGCGGTGGCTCGGACGGCGGTTCCTCGGACGGCAAGACGCTCCGGCTGTGGCACTACGAGGGCCCGGACAGCGCGATGGGCGCCGCCTGGAACGAGGCCATCAAGGAGTTCGAGGCGAAGCACCCGGGCGTGAAGGTGAAGTTCGAGGAGAAGGGCTTCGAACAGATTCAGAAGACCGCGCCCATGGTCCTCAACTCCTCCGACGCGCCGGACATCATGGAGTACAACAAGGGCAACGCGACCGCGGGTCTGCTCTCCAAGCTGGGGCTCCTCACCGATCTGACCCCCGAGGTCACCAAGCGCGGCTGGGACAAGGAGCTCAGCGCGGGAGTGAAGACCACCAGCCAGTACGACACCAACGGCGTCATGGGGTCCGGCAAGTGGTATGGGATACCCAACTACGCCGAATACACCATGGTCTTCTACAACAAGGAACTCTTCAAGAAGTACGCAGTCGCCGAGCCGAAGACCTTCGACGACCTCACCGCCGCCATGGACAAGTTCGTCGCCAAGGGCGTCACCCCGCTCGCCAACGCCGGCGCCGAGTACATGGCCCAGCAGTACCTGTACCAGTTGGCACTGTCGAAGGCCGACCGCTCCTGGGTCGACTCGTACGAGCTCTACCGGAGCAGGACCGACTTCCATGATGCCGCCTGGACATACGGCGCGACCACCTTCGCCGACTGGGTGAAGAAGGGGTACATCAGCAAGACGTCCAGCGGCACCAAGGCCGAGGACGCCGGCGTCGCCTTCATCCAGGGCAAGAACCCGATCCTGTTCAGCGGCAGCTGGTGGTACGGCCGCTTCACGACGGAGAACAAGTTCGACTGGGGCACCGTCCTGTGGCCCGGTTCCGGCCTCACCCTCGGCTCCGGCGGCAACCTCTGGGTCGTCCCTCAGGGCGCGAAGAACAAGGACCTCGCGTACGACTTCATCGACATCACCATGTCGAAGAAGATCCAGAACCTGCTGGGCAACAAGGGCGGCGTGCCCGTGGCGGCAGACCCGTCCGCCATCACCGACCCGCGGGCCAAGACCCTCATCGCCGACTTCAACACCCTCTCCGGCCGCGACGGCCTGGCCTTCTACCCCGACTGGCCCGTCCCCGGCTTCTACGACGTCCTCGTCTCCGAGACACAGAAGCTGATCACGGGCAGCGCGACACCGGACGCCTGTCTCGACGCGCTGCAGAAGGCGTACGACAAGGGTGTGCCGAAACCGTGACGGTCACCGTCGACCGGGAGTCGCGGGCCTTCGGCACGCACCAGCATGCCAGCCCGCGCCGCCCGCGCCCGCACCAGTCGTACGTCCTCTTCCTCGTCCCCGGAGTCCTCGCCTTCCTCGCCGTCATCGTCGTGCCTTTCCTGATGAACACCGGCGTGAGCTTCACGGACTGGCAGGGGGTCGGCAGCCCCCGCTGGTCCGGCCTCGCCAACTACCGTGAGCTGATGGACGACTCGGAGTTCTGGTCGTCGTTCCGGCACAGCCTGTTCATGGTCGTCGCCATGGCCGTCCTGCCGACGATGCTCGGGCTGGTCCTCGCCGCCGCGCTGTTCGACTACATCGGCAAGCACTTCGGCAGCAGGCCGGCCACCGTCCTGCGCGCCTGCTTCTACCTCCCCCAAGTGCTTCCCATCGCGGTCGCCGGCATCGTCTGGAGCTGGATGCTCGCGCCCGACAACGGCACCCTGAACACCCTGTTGAAGGCGGTCGGCCTCGGCTCCTGGCAGCGGGACTGGCTCGGTGACCCGGACATCGCCCTGTACAGCGTCATGGGGGTGATGGTGTGGGTGCAGATCGGCTTCCCGCTCGTCGTCTTCATGGCGGGGCTCCAGCGCGTCGACCCACAGTTGTACGAGGCGGCCGAACTGGACGGCGCCGGCTGGTGGAGCCGCTTCTGGCACATCACGCTGCCGCAGATCAGACCCGAGATCTCCGTCGTGCTCACCTGGTGCAGCATCGCCGCACTCAAGGTCTTCGGCGCGGTGTACGTACTCACCAAGGGCGGCCCGGGCGGCGCGACCGACGTCCCGTCGTACTTCTCCTTCACCACGTTCTTCGAGAAGACCCAGGTCGGTTACGGTGCCGCGATCTCCACCGTGCTGACCGTGATCATCATGCTGCTCTCGCTGATCGGCCTGAAACTCCAGACCCGCGCCGAGGACGCCGAGGAAGGAGTCCGCGCATGACGACGAGTGCCCTGCGACGCTACCCCGTTCTCGTGGCCCTCAGCATCGCAGCCCTGTTCATGGTGCTGCCGTTCGTCATCGTCGCCGTCAACGCGGTCAAGTCACCGGCCGAGTACTCCCAGCACGGCCCGCTGAGCCTGCCGAGGGGCCTGTACCTGGACGGTCTCAAGGACTTCTGGCAGCGTGTCGACTACGGCCAGAAGCTCGTCAACTCCGTCCTGATCAGCGGCTGTGTGGCGGTCCTGGCGGCGGCCCTGTCGATCCTCAACGCGTACGCGATCGGCATCGGCCGTATCAAGGGACGCACCTGGGTGCTGGCTTTCTTCGTCCTCGCCAACATGCTGCCGCAGGAGGCGCTGGTCTACCCGCTGTACTACCTGAGCAAGCAGGCCGGCCTCTACGACACCCGGCTGAGCGTGATCATCGTTTTCACGGTGATCCAGGCAGCCTTCGGCACCTATCTGCTCTCCTCCGTCCTCGGGCGGTTCCCACGCGAGATCATCGAGGCCGCCCGGATCGACGGTGCGAACACATGGCAGGTGCTGTGGCGGATCGTGGTCCCCGTCAGCCGCCCCACCATCGGCGTGCTGCTCGTCTTCTTCTTCATCTGGACGTGGAACGAGTTCCTCCTCCCGCTGGTCATGCTGATCTCCAACGACAACCAGACGGTGTCGGTGGCGCTCGGTGTCCTTCAGGGCCAGCGCCTGATGGACGCCACGATGACCAACGCGGCGGCCCTGCTGGGCATCCTGCCCGCCCTCGTCTTCTTCCTCGTCTTCCAGCGGACTCTCACCCGCGGCATCGCCGTGGGTGCAGTCAAGTAGGGAGTACACGTTTGAAGTTCACCGACGGCTACTGACTGCTGCGCGAAGGCGTCACCGCAACCCACCCGGTCGAGGTCCTGGACGTGACCGCCTCCCCGGAAGCCCTGGAGATCCACGCGCCGGCCCAGCCCATCCGCCACCGCGGCGACCTGCTGAAGGGACCGGTCGTGGACGAACTGGATGCGTCCGGCGGGGGATGGCCAGAAGGGCAGGCCAGGAGGCCGGCGCCGTACCGACGTCATCCGCATCTTCCCCGACCGCACCGCCGTGATATCGGCACCCGCACGACCGGACCGCTGAGGTGGCGCGGCTCAAGGACGGGGCCGAGTGGGCGCCGGCCGATCTCATCCCGCCCGCCGCACGGGGAGCCTGCGCAAGCCCACAGACACCGGCCCTCCTGTCACAGGGACATCCGAGAGTACCTCTGGTTGAAGCGCGGATCGCTGCAATACAGCATCCAGCGCAGGGTTCCGGTCCACAGGAACCACACCGGAACCATCAGTCCGATCAGCGCGACGCCCCACCAGCGCGGTGCCCAGGCCGCGGCCAGCGCCAGCAGGACCAGCAGCGCCGTGTACACGGGTCCGCGCCGTCCGGTCCGTACCCGCATCACCTCGATGACCCGCCAGCGCCACATGGGGTACGCCGACACGATGCCGGCGGCTGACGCCCCGACCAGCATGCCCGCCGCGAGGAATCGCAGTTCGTCCCAGCGGTCCGCAAGCAGCGAGACCAGGATGGGCACGGCGAGCATCGAGGCCACCATGCCGGTGCTGATGAGCACCATCACCCACGCCCTCAAGATCGGCTGTACCTCGGCCCGCGTGCGGCGGACGAAGGCGCTGAGTGTCTGGTGGGTGAGGTGCACGGAGACGAGCACCAAAACGGCCGCTACCCCCAGCGCCGGCACCGCCGGCGAGCGAGGCAGCACGGCACCCGCCGCGACGGCCGGCAGGGAGAGGACGGTGAATACGCGGGACGACCGCACGCCCGGACGCTCGCGCAGGTGTCCGTGCACCGCGTCCGACGTCCGCATACCCGTGACCACGATGAGCAGCGCGGCCAGCACCTGGGCCCCGCCGACCGCGGTCCGGAACCACGCACTCCAGCCGTGGGTGAACTCCGCCGTCACCGCCACCGTGCAGAAGGCGATGACCCACACGACAGTGCCCTGCACTCGGGAGATCCGCCGCAGCCAGGTGATCTCCATACCCAGCGTGGCGACCTGGGTGGTACCCGAGTCCGTGCGGATCGCCCGCTCGAAGAGCGGGAAGGCCTGCACGTCCACGGGCCGGCCGCTCCTGACCAGTGCGAGGGTCGCCGTCAGCTGGGCGTCCTGCGGGTGTCGGCGCAGTGCCTCCGCACAGATTCGCTCCGCCCGGCCGGTCTCGTTCACAGCCGCGAGGCCCATCGCCGTCATGGCCGTCATGCCGGGGTCGTCGAGGCCGCCGAGGCGCTGGAACTGCTCCGCGTCGCCGACGACCTCGTCCCGTTGTGTCCGGAGTGGCAGGCCCTGCTGCGCGACGGACAGTCCGGTGGTCAGGGCGCGAAGCGCCCAGCCGTCCGAGAGGTCAGGGGCCAGCGTGAGCAGGCGGCGGACATCGGCCTCGGCGAGGTCGGGGCGCTCCTCGGCCAGCAGGGCGGCGGCCCGCACCAGGTATGCGAAGGGGTGATCGGGGTTGGCCGCGCAGGCCTGCCCTGCCGCGGTGTATGCCTCGGCCGGCCGACCCGAGCTCAGCAGGAGCATTCCCTTCAGGACCAGGGCATCGGGATCGTGCGGGTCGCGGGCGAGCATGCCCGCCAGGGCGCCCATCGCTTCGTCGTTCTTGCCGACCGAGGCGAGCATCGCGGCCTTTTCGAACTCGCGGTCGTACGGCATCAGCGCCTCCTGCCGTGGGCGTCCAGGTACGCGATCAGCTCGTCGTAGGCGTGGTCCTGGTTGGAGAACTTCACGACGTTCTTCGCCGATTCGAACCACTCGACGGTCGAGGGACTGACCTCCTTCAGCGCTTGGGTGAAGTCGCGCATGCTGACCGGGCGGATACCGGCCGCCGTGAGCGAGTCGGCCAGCGCCGACTCCATGGCGCTCTGGCAGAGGTGGACCAGGTCTGCTCCTGAGTAGCCGGACGTCTTGGCGACCAGCTGGTTCACGTCCACCGTGCCAACAGGTCTGCCGTCGAGTGCCCCGTGGATGATGGCCGCCCGGGCCTGCTCGTCCGGCGGTGCGACGAAGAGCATCCGGTCCAGGCGTCCCGGACGGCGCAGCGCCGCGTCCACGTCCCAGGGCTGGTTGGTGGCGCCGAGCACGAAGATCCCTTCGTTGTCGCTGTTGACCGAGTCCATCTCGGTGAGCAGTTGGGCCACCACGTTGCGCATGCCGCTGAAGTGCATCCGGCTGCGCCGGCCCCCGAGGGCGTCCATCTCGTCGATGAACAGGACGCAGGGCCGGTGTCTGCGGGCGGTCACGAACAGGCTGCGGATGTTGCGCTCGGAGTTCCCCATCCACATGTCAAGTGTGTCGGCCAGCGTCACCGACAGGAAGTTGGCGCCCAGTTCGCCCGCGAGCGCCCGAGCGATGAACGTCTTGCCGCAGCCGGGCGGGCCGTAGAGCAGCAGACCGCCGCGCAGCCGATGGCCGAACTGCTGGGCGACCTCCTGGTTGCGGGCCGGTCCCAGGAAGGTCAGCTCCAGCCGTCGTTTGACGGTGGCCATGCCAGCCACGTCGGTCAGCCGTACCGCTTCCCGCTGCACCTCCAGCAGGTCGTCCGGCGGGGCCTCGGCCACCGGTCCCGCCACCGGCCCGGCGACTGGCTGTGGTGGTGCGCCGTGCTCGTGAGGGGCGGGCGGCTGAATGGCGGGCGACTCCGGCGACGGCTGCCGCGGATCGGGGCGTTGCGGGGCCGTGGGCCCGTTCAGCAGGTGGCACATCAGCCGTTGGGCCTCTGCGGAACCGGGCTCCCGCTGCAGCACCGTTGCGACCTCTGCCAGCGCCTCCTCGCGGTGGCCTTCGGTGGAGAGCAGCGACGCCAGGCCCAGCCGCAGCGCCGCGTTGTGCGGATCCGCGTCCAGTTGCTGCCGGAGCTGTTCGCTCAATGGGATGTGCGTCTCGGGCACCGCGTCGGCCTCCTTCGTTCCTGTGCTGGGGGTGGTTCGAGCGGGCTGCAGACTCCTTGCGGGAAGCTGTGGGAATGGGGATGAAGAGGGGTCAGGGGCGCGGTGTACGGGTGCGTCGCCATGCTCCGGGAGTTCGACGGCGGGACCGGGCGGGCTCGCACCGGCCGGGTGCCACAGCTGCCCCAGGGTGCGGTCCACGGCAGCCGCGGCCTCGGGATCGGCCGCCCGCAAGGCATCGAACTCGGCGTAGAACTCCTCCAGTTCGGCTTCATGCGGCTCCCCCGCCGCCCCGCTCCAAAGAACGGCGTTCGCCAGCACCTCCACCAGCCCCAGGCGGTACTCCCTGGGCCGTACCCGAGTCGGTTCACGGAGCAGGTGCGCGGATTCGCGGGCAGCCTCGGCTGCCTCGACGTACCGCCCGGTCGCGGCGAGCGTGCAGCCCCGCTGGTACAAGGCCGTCGCCAGATGCGGCCGGCAGGAGTCGGGCCGGTCCACCATCAGGTCGCGCCAGATGCCGACGGCCCGGTCCCCCAGAGCCAGTGCCTCCATCGTCTGCCCGCTGTCCCTGAGGTCCTCAGCGAGGCCCAGCAGGGACCAGGCGACTTTGGACAGCGCGCCGTCGACGCCCTTGGCGACGCCCCGCTCCCAACACGCCACCAGCTCGCGCTGCAGGGCGAGCGCCCGGTCGCACAGCCCGGCAGCCTTGAGGACCATGGCCGCCTGCTGCAGTGTCATGGCGAGCAGGTCATCGCCCATGCCAGCGTGTTCGGCCGTCATCCGGCGGGCCATGGCGAGCACTTGCTCGCTCTCGGCGAGGGCCTCGTCCGTGGCCCCGGTCTTCACGAGGTAGCCGGCGACCTTCAGCCGGGCCACCACGTGCATCAAGACGGAGGTCTCATCGGCGGCGGCAATGTCCTCACCGACCCGACGGTATACGTCGGCGAGTGCACGGGCGACGCGCAGGGCGTCCTCGTAACGGCCGGCGTTGGCCAGCAAGTTGGAGTAGTTCGCGAACGCCGAGAGCATGTGCGAGAAGGCGACGTCGGGCCGGACGTATTCCAGCAGCTCCACAGCTTCGAGCGCCTCCTGGTACAGGTCGAGCGCCTCTTCCACCCGGCCGGCGGCGCTCAGTCGGTCGCTGCACTGCGCGACGGCGTGGACGTAGTCGGGCAGATAACCCGGATGGTCCTCCAGAAGCATGCAGTATTGCTGCACCAGCGCCTCGTAGGCGTCCAGGGCGACCGGGCCGAGCGTCACGCTGGAGAACGGGATGCCGTCGGCCACCCGCCGCAGTTCCTCTGCGGACAGCAGCCCCCGACCGATCACCTCCATGACCGCGCCCGCGAGCGGGCCCGGATGGTCGGTGCGCGGCGCGGCCCGCACCGCGTGGGCGGTGAGCGGGGGCGCCTCGACGAGCGCGTCGCGCAGCAGTGTGGCGGCCTCGGGCCGGTGCACCGTGGCCCGGCTCAGCACGGTGAAGGCCTGTTCGATCTGCGCGTCCGACCCCGCTGCGAGCAGCGCTCGCAGCAGACGTGGCTCCGCGCGCAGCGTCGCCACGGCGAAGTGTTCGGCGAGCCGGTCGGGTTGCAGTGGGCTCCAGGGACCCGCGTCGTCGGTCTGCCCGGGGTAGAGGTGGCGAAGCAGCGAGCCGACGCGCAGGCGTATGTCGTGGGGCTGGTCGTGGAGGCCTGGGATGTGCGCCAGCAGGGCACGGGCCTCGGGCTCGTCGGCCGGCAGGCAGAGCACCGTGCACGTGACCGCGCTGTCCAGGATCTCCTCGCGCAGGTCGAGCCGGTGGTCCTCGGCCGCCCTGCGCCAGTAGCGGCGTTCGTGGCGGAGCAGGGTATCCCAGACGTGCTCGCCGCTGGGGGCACCCACGGCGCCGGGTCCTTGCTGGAGGAGGGCCACTAACGCGGCGGCGTGCAGGGCGAGTACGGAGGTATCCTCGGCGCCTGGCAGCAGGGCGCCGGACGGTGGCAGCGGGAGCGTGCGGGTGGGCGGCACGCCGGGGACCCGGGCGAGGGCGCGGGAGAGGTCTTCGGTGGCCTCCTGGTAGGCGCGGGTCCGGTCTTCCGGCGCGACCACCACCGGGCCGAGGCGAAGGGGCTGGCCGACTGGTACGGGGAACTGCTCGGTGAGCTGCTTCCACCACTCGCCGTCCGAGCGCGCGAGCAGCAGCAGCCTGACGGGGAAGGACCCTCGGTAGTCGGCCAACTGTTCGATGATCCGGGCGGCTTGGGGAACCCGTGTCTCGGCATAGTCGACGATCAGGAGGAGCGGTGTGGTGGTGGCCGCCGCGCGCTGCAGCGCCTCCTGCGGCGCGGACGGCCGGACTGTGCCGGCTGTCCAGCCGCGCTGCCTCAGCTCCGCGGCGAATTGGCGGGCGAGCCGGGTCTTGCCCTCGCCACCGCGTGCGGAGACGAGTTGGAGACAGAAGCCGTCGCCGGAACACCACGTGCGCAGCTGCTCCAGTTCACGGTCGCGTCCGCGGAAGCGCACCACCGAGGCGGTCGCACGCAGCAGAGAGCCGGGCGAGGGCAGGGACTGGTCGCCGCCCGGGTGGCCGAAGACGGGGGCGAACTCCACGGACTCCAGCTCAGGCGGATCACTGCCGGTGGCGTCCCGCCAGGCGCGGACGAAGTCCTCGTCGCCGGCGGCGGCAGCAATGGGCTCCACCACCAGCCGCGCCCCGCCGAACGCGACCCGGTCCTCCACGATGACCCCGACGACCAGGTCACCGCTGACGACGCCCGCGCCCGACATCCCCGGCCAACCGTCGGGGGCGCTGCCGCTCGTCACCACCAGCTGGTGCCGGTCGCTGACGACGGCCGTTGCGGGGTTGAGGGATCCCGTGAGGTGTTCGCTGTCGCCCCAGCCGTCGTCGTGCAACTGGGCGCGCGGGAAGCCGACCGCTTCGCAGGGGATGTGCGGGGTGGAGGTGGTCAGGCACCCCAGCCGGACCGGCGGCTGCGCCCAGTCACCGTCCATGATCTCCAACAGGGCCAGGTCGCGGGAGGCGCTGGCCCACACCGTCCGGCAGCGGTACTTTGTGTTGTCCTTCAGTGGCCGGACAACGGATTCGGATCCGGACCCGCCCCTGCTCGCCGCCTCCCCCACCACGTGGCGCGCGGTGAGCACCAGGCGCGGTCCCACCAGGAAGCCCGACCCCTTCGTGCCCGTGCCGCCCGGGCCGACGGCCGAGACCTCGGCGGCCCGATCCGCGATCATGGCCGGTCAGGTCCGGGGTGGTCCGGCCCGGGATAGTCGGGGCCAGGACGGTCGGGGAGACCGCGGCCCCGGTCGGACACCTGGAGCGGCCGGCCAGAACGGCTGTCCTTGGGGGTGAGGACGACCCGTACCTTGTGGGTTGAGCCGCCGGACCGCCGTACGTCGGCGCCGCTCTCCAGCACCCAGAACCGAGCCTTGCCCTCGACGCCGGCATCCCAGGCGGCCTCAACCGCGAACTCCAGCTCGACCGGCCCGACTTCGAAAAGGACATCCTCTTCGGCGCGGTCGGCCTGCAGCGCGGTCAGCTGTTCCCTTATGCTCGCCACGGCATCGGCCAAGTCCAAGCGTTTGTCCACCATGTGGGCCCCGTCCCGTCAGGTATTCGCGCGCTGCTGCTCAACGATAAAGAATATCGCCGGAGTTGCAGATGGAGTCGACACCTGAGCGAAGGTCACCCCAATCTTCTCCCGTCCCGGCCACACGGACCACACGGCCGAGAAGCCTTGTTCCGGCCGTCCCACCGGTAGAGCCATCAGGACCGCGTCAGGACGAGGAACGAGCCGCCGGCCCGGATGCCCTCCGCCGCCGCCTCGGTCAGGTCGGCGTCGGTAACAATGACGTCGAAGGCGGTCAGCGATGACGGCCCAGCACGTCGCCGACGCGGTGGCCGGTCGCGGTCGGTGGCGGCGGGAATGCGAAACTGCCCGTACTACGGGCAGTTTCGCATTCCCGCCGCCAGGCAGGCGTTTGACGTCACGGTGCGCACCTTCGGTACGCCCCGGGTACCGTGCCGTGCTCCGGTCACGATGAGCAGTGACCCGTTGAGTGATCCGTTTATAGAGCAAGCAGCTTGTGGCCAACGTGCTGTCGCCGAGACCTCCACTCCGCAACGGACCGCATAACGGGCCTGCCACTCAGGCGTCTGCTGCTCGGCGCGGACGCACACTTGCCTTCCCGGACTTCTCATGGCGGAAGGCCCACGTTCCGAGCGCTTTCACGGGAGCGTCCAACGCGTCACCTGCCGTAGCTGAACCAGCGGTGCAGAGCTTCGTGCACGCTGTCGGGCAGTGCACTGAGCACCTCAATCGCCTCCCGGTCTCCTGGCCAGGGGGCGATCCCCGCCACGGTCAGCGCCGCAAGCAGGTCCAGCCGCCGCAGGTCACGAGGATCGACGCGGCAAGCAATGCGGGTTGCAGAAACGGGCGGGGCCAGCAGGAAGTCATGCTCCGCGGCATGGTCCCGCACTCGATCGGCTGACGCGGTGAAAGTCTGCATGATCTTGCTCCGTTCTTTGTGCGCTTCCTTTTCACGGCCGCGCCTTCCCCGCGGGCCGAGTGTCCTGCGGCTTCCTTCTCTACGGGCCTCGACCTTCTGGCGCGGCGGGCCGATCGATTCGCCGACCGACGGCAGCCGCCTCTCCGGCCCGTTGCAATGATCGGCACCAGGGACAGTCCGCTCCCGCGTGGCCCTCGCGTCGGCCACCATCCAGGACGCAGGCGGCCACCGGCTCGGCGGGGCCGGATACGAACTCGTCTCGTTCCACCGGATCATTGCGCATGCCCCACCAACCCCATACTGCGGAACCTCGTTGCGGGCCACCATCACCCGCAGACCAGGCCGTAACCTCCAGGGCACTTCGTCCCCGAAGGGAATCAGATGTGTCTCCCCCAGCCTGTCGGCAACAGGCACGCATCGCATCCGTGCTACGGCACCCGGCGACGCCCTCACAGCAGGGTGGCCGCCCACCTGCCGGCCGTGGAGCGAGCAGCAGACCGCAACGTTCGGATCGGCGGCGAAGTCGAAGGTTCGCAGCGACTTCTTCCTCGGGAACGCGGCAAGCTTGACCCGCCTCTTCGAGCGGCGGCGGACCCGGTCGTCGCACTCTGCCATCAGCAGTTCGACGAGAAAGCCGGCCGTGCTCTCGGACGAGTTCAAGGCCGATGCCGTGGCCCTGTACGAGTCCACGCCCGGGCGACATACAAGAACATAGCCGCTGACCTGGGCATCAACAGGAACACCCTGCGCAACTGGGTGCTGCGCGACCGTCGGCGCCGCGGCGTCGACCCGGCCGCCCCGCCGGCCGCCGGAAAGGCGGTGGCCGGGGCCGGGCAGGAGGCTTCGTCTAGCGATCCAGATGAGCGGATCAGGCAGCTCGAGGCACGCCTGCGGGAACTCGAGGCCAGCGAACGCAAGCTCGCGACCGAGCGGGACATCCTCCGCACGGCGGCCAAGTAAGCCACGGTCCGGTTGCTCTCGACGCCCGCACGGGCAGGACCTGCCGAGCCCGGGCGTCGCGCCGCTCCTCGTCAACGAATGGACGGGCATAGCCCTTGGTCCCTCCGGCGTGCTCGCCCACCCCACCAGCAGCTGACGCAACTTGTCACGGCTGACTGGGAAGTTCCATGCGTCAACGCGGGCCCTCCCCATGAGGAGGGCCGTCCTTTGGACGAGGCCTCAACGAAGGAATTGGCCCATCCGTGAACGCAACGTAGCGTTTTCCGTGAGGGAAACAAGGACGGCAGCAGGCGGCACGGCACAGCGGTCGTCAGTCGTCCTCGTCGGGGCGCCGTAGGCCATCCCCCGCGGTGCCCCCAGTGTCGCTCGCGGCTCCCGCCGCCCCCGTGCAGGCCGCCCCGGAGAGCCAGCGGGTGACGGCGTCGCGGTCGGAGCCGGCGAGCGGCGAGTCGGCCGGCGCGAGCGGTGACGCGGGGGTCGGTACCGTCGCCGCCTTGCGGAGCCACTGCCCGGCCTCCGCCCGGCGCCCGGACCGCCTCAGCAGGGTGGCCAGGTTGATCATGCCGGAGAAGTCGCCCGCCGCCGCGGACTTCCGGAACAGCCTGCGCTGGCCGGGACCTTAAATGTCCTGCGCAAAGGGGCCTCCTGGGCTGACGTGCCTGCGGAACGGATTGGCTGCTCGGGGGTCACCTGCTGGCGGCGGCTGCGGGACTGGACCGAGGCTGGGGTATGGCTCCGGCTGCACGAGGCCCTGCTCGTCGAGCTGCGACACGCCGACATGCTGGACATGGACAACTGTGCGATCGACGGCTCGCACGTCAGGGCCCTCAAAGGGGGGCTCACACAAGGCCATCACCTGTCGACCGCAGCCGCCCCGGCAGCAAGCACCATGTGATCGTCGACCGCCACGGCACCCCACTCGCCATCTCACTCACCGGCTGCAACCGGCACGACGTCACCCAGCTCATCCCGCTCCTGGACGCGACTCCGCGTATCCGAGGCCGACGCGGCCGTCCCCGCCACAAACCGAAGCGCCTGTACGCCGACCGAGGCTACGACTTCCGCAAGCACCGTCGGCTCCTGTGGGCCCGCGGCATCGTTCCGAAGATCGCCCGACGCGGCGCCCCGCACGGCTCCGGCCTGGGCAAGACTCCAACTCGCCTGCATCATCATCTGCTTGAGACGGCTACGCACCGCATTCTGAAACGATCAGTAAGAGTGCCTAACAGTAAGCCTGGTCGTAGCCATATCCCCTTCCTGGCTGAGTCGGCAGTGCTGAGGGAGGCGCTCGGGCCCGAGCTCTACGAGGCCGTACTGGCCGTCCGCCGCGCGGAGGCGGAGCTGTTCGCGATGTTCACCGACGCGGACGTCATCGAGGCAGTCCGCTGGCGGTATTGACTGGCTACTCCTCGGGCTCCCAGGCGATCAGCTGCTCGAACACCTGCTGGTCGCCCTTGATCTTCAGGTCGCTCAGCGCGAGGCGGCCCCAGACGAAGAGGAGCAGCTGCTCGGCCGTGCCCGTGGCCGAAGCGGAGGCGGGCGCGGCGTCGTCCGTGAGGGGTGCGGGCCAGGCGCCGGTACCGTCCAGCGCGAGGAGCCAGGAGCGGCCCTCGGTGGCGTGGTAGTGGATGGTGGCGGCCTCGTGTGGCCAGGCCGCCGGGGTGGAGTTGCAGGTGTCGAGAAACTCGGCCACGCCGTCGATGGCAACGTCCGCCGGCATCGGCTGCACGGCGCCTGCGGCAAGCTGGGCGTCGTAGGTGTGCACCAGCACCTCGTGCACCCGGCGCCGGGCAACGCCCCAGGCATTCGCCGGCGACACACCGGCGCCCCACCACACCCAGCACTCGCGCTCCGGGCCAGCCTCGCGCAGCGCACTCAGCAGCAGCTCGTTCGACTCGGCGTACCAGGCCAGCAGTGCCTCGAGCTCGCGCGGCACCTCCGCGGCATCCTTGGCCGGCGGAGCCTCGGCCGGGCCCGCGGCGACGATCGCGGCCCACCAGCGCTGGCCCGTACCCAGGTGCTGCACCAGATCGAACAACGTCCACTCGGGGCAGGACGGCACCGGCGCGTCAAGGCTGGGCGCGGCGGCAACCGCACTCCGGAACGCGGCCGACCGCTCGTCGATCAGTTGCAGCAGGGCGGAGTACTCAGGACTCTCTGTCACATCGCTTACCTATCACCCCAGCTCAGCCGACCGCACCCTATTTTCCAGGCCGTCAGCTGCGGGAGTTAGAGCACCTAATAGAATGCCTGGTCGTAGCCATATCCCCTTCCTGGCTGGCTCGTTGAACCAGTCATGGGGAAGGGGAACGGTCCTCCGTGGAGAATGCCGGATGACCTGTGGGGCCGGATCGAGCCGTTGCTGCCGGTCAGGCAGCGGCGTCCGCGCCATCCCGGCCGGCTGCCACTGGACGACCGTGGTTGCCTGCACCGTGCCGGGAAGCTGGACTGGTCCCCGGCGGTGATCGACGGCTCCCACCACCAGGCCCGTCGGGGCGGCCCAAAACCGGGCCGAGCCCGGTCGACCGTGCCCGGCCCGACTCGAAGCACCACGTCATCACCGACGCAGGCGGCACCCCGCTCGCCATCACCCTGACCGGTGGCAGCCGCCACGACATCACCCAGCTGCTGCCCTTCCTCGACGCGATCCCGCGGATCCGCGGAGTGACCGGTCGCCCCCGTCACCGGCCGCGGCAGTTGTTCGCCGACCGGGGCTACGACTTCGACAAGTACCGTCGGCTCCTGTGGAAGCGCGGCATCAAGCCGGTAATCGCCCGACGCGGAGTTCCGCACGGCTCCGGCCTGGCGCCGCCCCCATGCTTTCACGCCCGCAAAACGTCCCCACCCAGGGCCGGAATGACAGCGCAGGCACAGGCGGTGGCCTCGCCCGTGCGGGTGACATGCCGTGCCGACTCCACGCGCGGCATGCCACGTCACCCGAACGCGTCCGCGCTGCGCACTTAGGGTGCCGCCAGGAGGTGGCGGATGCGAGTGGGCTTGCACGCACTCGGCATCGGTGACGGTGCCCGTCCGGAGGTCATCGAGGCGATGGCCACAGCCGCGGAGTTGCACGGCTTCGCGAGGCTCTGGTGCGGCGAGCACGTGGTGCTCGTGGACGCGCCCATCTCCCGTTACCCCTACTCCGCGGACGGCCGGATCGCGGTGCCCGCGGACGCGGACTGGCTGGACCCGCTGCTCGCCCTGAGCTTCGCGGCAGCGGTCACCAGCCGGATCGAGCTCGCCACCGGCATGCTCCTGCTGCCTGAGCACAACCCGGTCGTGGTCGCCAAACAGGCCGCCACACTCGACGTGCTCTCAGCCGGGCGGTTCACCCTCGGTGTCGGGGTCGGCTGGTCGGCCGAGGAGTTCGCAGCGCTCGGAGTCCCCTTCGCCAAGCGCGGGCGGCGCACCGAAGAGTACCTCGCCGCGATGCGCACCCTCTGGACCGAGGACCCGGCCTCCTTCGCGGGGGAGTTCACCCGCTTCGACGCGATCCGCGTCAACCCGAAGCCGCTGCCCGGCGGCCGGCTCCCGGTCGTGGTCGGCGGCAACAGCGACGCCGCCCTGCGCCGCGCGGTCACGCTCGCCGACGGCTGGTACGGCTTCAACATCCCGGCGGCCGACGTCCGCTCGCGCGTCGCCATCCTCGCCGACGAGTGCGCCCGCCACGGTCGCGCCTTCGACGAGCTCACCGTTGCCGTCGCGTTGAGCGACGGCACACCGGAGCACCTGCCCGCCCTCGCTTCAGCGGGCGTCACAGAACTCGTGGTCGTCGGCGCACCCCCACCCGCTCCCGACACGGTGGCCACCTGGGTCGCGGAACTCGCCCGGACGTGGATTCACCGGAAGGACTGACCGGGGTCAGTCGGGCTCGGCCGGGCGCAGCAGCTCGACGACGCGACGCTGCGTCGGGTGTCGGCCGGACACACGGGACTGGAGCAGAGGTCCATGCTCGCCGAGGTCGCCGACGTGCCGGACGCGGAGGGCCGCCTGCTGCGGGCAGTAGCCCGGGACGAGGTCGAGGAGGACGGCGGGCGCGGCCGCTGGGACCTTGAACACGCTCTCCGCATCTCCGGACACACCATCAGGTCCGACCGAAACGAAGCCAGAACCCGCCAGAAGTGGATCTCGAACGGACAACGCCCCTGATGCGGAGGCGGGAGCCGGTGACTACGAGTCCCAGTCGAGGCGGCCTCTGACGACCGGCGGGGGCCCGAAGTCCCCGTCGGGCCATCCGCGTCCTTGGTCGAACGCGTCGGCGATGCCGGTCAGGTACTCGGCCAGCGTCTGCGCGCGCATCTTGGGGGCGTCGTAGCGGCTGTAGTAGCCGAACTGCCCGTAGGTCTCCGAACCAGGGGTCAGGTCGATGAAGTCGCCGAACAGGCCGTCCTCCCCGTTGCTGATCAGCGGCAGGTACTTCAGGTATGCGCACTCCTCCAACCCGTGGAGGTCGAGGTAGTAGGGTCTGGAGTGGGTGGATGCCGGTGTCTTCGGGCAGGAAGTAGCAGCATGGCGCGAGGGGTTCCCACCGCTCCCCCTCCGCGTTCCGTCTGCGGCCCATGCTCTTGGGCTCGGGCCCGTCGAACTCGTCCTCGTGCCCGGTGCCGTTGCGCAGCAGGTAGAAGGCCCGCACATCGGCGGGCAGGCCGGTTCCGAGCCGCGCTTCATGGGCACGGATCTCCTCCTCGGTGCACGGCGGGGGCAGCGCGGCATAGTTGCGGGGCGCGTTGTTCCTGAGCCATGCCTCGATCCGTGCCCAGGCGGCGCGGGTCTGTTCGGCCCGTATCCGATCACCTTGGGTCATGGTCTGGACCTTACGACCTGACCCGCGATTAGGGCCTGTCCGGGCGATCACGAGCGAAGCCAGGTGGTGTTCGGTGTGCCCGTGGCTCTCGGAGCGACGGTCGTAGTCTATTTGCTCCCGCAGGGCGGTCCGGTCCGCTACATCGCACCCGGCCCGTTCAACCGTCCTGCGCAGCCCCCGATCTCCTGACGCGGTGATGAGATGACACTGAGAGAATACTGGAACTCGCTGCAAGGCGGCGGATTCATCAGAGGCTTGGCTGATGAGCTGCTGGGCTGGCGATCTCTTTTCCTCGGCATTTGCGGCCTCGTGGGAGGATTCGGAGGCGCCATCAATCTTGATGGCATCGCCAAGCGATTGATGTTCCTGGCGGTCGGCTGCGTGTCTCTCGTCCTCACGGTGTACTCGTGGAGACAAGTGAAGCGTCAGACGCTCGAGAAGAACGCTCAACGCCGACAGCAGAGGTAACCGCCGAAAGGGACCGCCAGAACCCTGGCGGTCCCTTTCGTCCTGTACTCAGAGTGAACTCGCACCCTCGTGCTCGTCGATGCCGCTCCCCCAGGAAGCCTCCGTCGAGTCTAGGGCCGTGACCATCTGCTGGTCGGAAGCATTGACCGTGGCATGACGGGGCGGGGAGATCTTTCGGACGGGCAGTGGGAGCGACTGGAGCCGTTGCTGCCGGTGAGTAACGGCCGGTGCGGGCGGTGGCGGGACCACCGGCAGGTGATCAACGGGATACTGCACCGGGTGCGGACCGGGGTGCCGTGGCGGGACCTGCCGGAACGATTCGGCCCCTGGAAGACCGCGTATGAGCGCCATCGGCTGTGGTCGGCCGACGGCACCTGGGAGCGGCTGTTCCAGCAGGTGCAGGCCGCCGCCGACGCGGACGGTGAGATCGACTGGGACATCTCAGTGGACTCGACGGTGATGCGGGCCCACCAGCACGCCGCTGGCGCCGGCAGGACCCCGCCGCCAGCCCCGCACGGTTCAAAGGGGGCCGTCGTGGCAGAACACCAGGGCGAGAGGTCCGGGTCGAGGCTGCCCGGCCGCCGGGTGGCGGTGGTGCGGCGGGCGAGGGCCTGGGCCGCTCCCGCGGCGGGTTCACCACCAAGGTCCACCTGAGCGCGGATGGCCGCTGTCGCCCGCTGTCCCTCACCGTCCCCCCCGGACAGCAGGCGGACTGCACCGAGTTCGAATCGGTCATGGACAAGATCCGCGTGCCCCGCGCCGGGCTCGGCCGCCCCCGCCGACGCCCGGACAGCCTCAGCGCGGACAAGGCGTACAGCAACCGCACCATCCGCGCCTACCTGCGACGACGCGGCATCCGCCACGCCATTCCGGAGAAGAAGGACCACAAGTTCGCCCGCCTGCGCCGGGGTTCGCACGGCGGTAGGCCACCCCGCTTCGACAAGGAGCGGTACAAAAAGCGCAACACAGTCGAACGCGCCATCAATAGACTCAAGGCCCACCGGGCCGTCGCGACACGTTTCGACAAACGCGGCTACGTCTTCCTCGGCACCGTCACCGTCGCAGCCCTGGTCACCTGGCTTCGCTCGTGATCGCCCGGACAGGCCCTAGCCCGACCGAGTTCTCATCGGTAGTTAAGTCGAGGATTTTGCGACCGGGCTGCCGGACCGGCTCCGCCCGGTGGCGGCCCGGCCGTGTTCACCAGCCGACCAGATTCATGGACCCTCGAGCGAGCCAGTCCATGAACGATACGGGCTGACCGCCCAGGTTAAGAGGAAGGATCTGGTCGCAGGTGGCCCGGCCGTCGAACCACAGTGAGCCCCGGTGCGGACCGGTGACAGCGAGCAGGGTCGAGAAGCCACAGCCGTTTTCCTGGATGAATACAGCGCCGGACGTCTTGCGCTCCTGGAACACTCCGTACTCAGCGTCCCACTGCTCCCATGCCGCCCGGTAGGCGTTGTGGTCCGGGAAGTCCTGCGCCAGCGGCTCACGCGCGTCCAGCTCATCCTCGTAAGCACGGTAGGAGTCGGGATGCGGGAAGTCAGTAGTGAGCAAGTCGTAGTTGGTGCTTGAGTCCCCATGCCAGCCCCAGCCTGCCGCGGATCGGCATAGGCGGTTCACCGCGCCGCCGGCGCTCTGTCGGAGCAAGTACTCTCGGTACTGGTCCGGGAACGCGATGCCCAACTCCGCCTCTGCTTTGCAGATCTCCGCTTCGGACAGCGGCGGCGGGGAGGCGACCTGCCTCGCGGGTGGACGGCTGAGCTCATCAAAGCGCCGCCCCCGAGCCATGCGTTGGTATTCCGCCATCCAATCGGTGGTCATACAGGTGAGGGTAGACGCGAGTAATCCGTCAGCACTCTGCCGTGACATGGATGCGCCCCGCTAGGTTCTTGAGGTGTGAAGATCAAGCAGGCTCGTGCCGCCATGTCGCACCGTGCGTTCTGCGGCATCTCGGCTCGTCATGTGGGAGAGCTGGTCGCCGAGCTCGCGACACGCTGGGGCGCACGGTGTGAAGCAACCCGGCACGAGCGGCGGCACGGAGCCCGGAGGCGGAAAGCTGGCGCCGGTCCGAAGTACGAGCTGGTCTTCACCGACCGAGTCCTGGTGACACTCGTCCACCTGCGGACGGGACTGACCCACGAGGCACTCGGAGTGATCTACGAGGTGGGTTCTTCCACCATCGGGCGGCCGATCAGCGAGATCCGTCCGCTGCTGGCCGCGCGTGGATTCGCGGTGCCGGACCGGCCTGGCCTTCGGCTACGGACGCTGGAGGACGTGTTCGCCTATGCCGCGGCCGAGAACGTCACGCTGGGGATCGACGGCACCGAGACCCAGGTCCGCCGCCCGCAGGCGCACCGCCCCGGGCGCCGGGCCTTCGTCTCTGGCAAGCGTAGGCAGAACACGATCAAAACCACCACGATCAGCGACCACCAGGGCCGCACGCTGTGGTCCGGCGCCACCCGGCCCGGCCGGATGCATGACCAGACCGCCGTGCGCACCGAGGGCATCGCAGAGCAGTTTCGGCAGTATCCCGCCGTGAAAGTCGAGGTCGACGAGGGCTACCGAGGTCTGGCCAACGAGTTCCCCGGCCAGGTCAGCGCACCGCCCAGGAAACCGAAGGACATCGGCAACACACCGCTGACCGAGCGGTACGGCTGGCGTGAGATGCGCCGCCGTCAATCCTCTCGACGGATCTGCGTCGAGCACGCCAACGCCGAGCACCGGCAGTGGCGCCCGCTACAGCGGTACACCGGACGACGCGAGGAGTACGCCGAGACCCACCGCGCCATCGCCAGCCTGGTTTCTGACCGAGCAGCCCAGCGGCCCAGCCGGCACAAACCGACTGCCGAACTCGTGCTCGTCGGCACGACGCCCAGCTGAATCACCCACCAGCCGAACGACAAGGCCAGCACGGCCCAACATCAATCGCGGGGCAGGCCGTTAGCCGTGGGGTGGGACAGAGCCGTTCCACGGAGCAGACCTTCGCCCTGCTCGACCAGTTCAAACGCCTTGCCGTGCGCTGGGAGAGGCGCCTCGAAGTCCACGACGCTTTCATCTCACTGGCCTGCAGCCTCATCTGCTGGAGGCGCCTCAAGAAGGCCGCATCGAGATCCATCGGCGGGGCGCCGGAAAGGCTGAGGCCACGGCTATGCCGAGGCAAGGAAGTCCCGGACCGCGTCCGCGAAGCCGACCGGGTCGTTGGCGTACAAGAAGTGGTCCGTCCCCAGTTCGACGAGACGGGTACCGGGCCGCCGAGCGACCATCCGTGCTGCCTGCTCCGCCGACAGCACACCGCCTTCGGCACCGCGTATCAGCAGCGCCGGGCAGGCGGAGCCGGTCCAGTCGGCCCAGTGGTCGCCGTGGACCTGGTCCTCGGATTCGTAGATGTCCTTGGGGTGGAAGTGCAGGCCCCAAGTTCCGTCCGGCCGCTCACGAACAGCGGATTCGAGAAAGGGGGCGAACGGGCCCAGCTGCGCCACGAACGCCTCCCGGCTGGGGCAAGTACCCTCCGGAAGGTTCAGCACGAACGTTAGCGGGTTGCTGCCGTCCAGGCCGAGCTCGGCACAGCCCTCGCCGTTGACCAGCGCGGTCACGCGCTCGGGGTGGCGGGCGGCGAACTGGTAGGCATTGATCGCGCCGAGCGAGTGCCCGAGAAGAGCCGCCCGGTCCAGTCCCAGGTGGCCCATGAGGGCTTCCAGGTCGGCGAGGTAGCCCTCCCGGCTGTAGTCGGCCGCCCGGTCCGAGTCGCCGTGGCCGCGCTGGTCGGGCGCTATGACCCGCCAGTCCCGAGCGAGACGGGCGGCGAAATCGGCGTACGACATGCCCTCGGACATGTGTCCGTGCAGGGCGAGCAGCGGGCGGCCCGGTCCGCCGAAGTCCACGTAGGACAGGGTGCGGCCGTCGACAGTGAGCGCGGAACGCGTGGCGTTGTCGATGTTCATGGGCTCACCGTAGAGGACATCTATACGCATGTACAAGACGCATGTGTAAGACGGTTGTATGAACGGCGGTGTCGTGCGGTCGACCAACCCGACTGATCGCCGGGGTGCGTGAACGGCTCCCATGTTCGTGCGAAAGGGGAGTGTCGCGACCGGCCTGTCACCGCTCGACTGGCGGAGAAGGGCGGCAAGCGCCTTCTGATCTGTGCGCGATCGGGTTACGAGCTCTTCTGCACCAACGCGGCCGTCGACCCCGCACCAGGCGGGGCCGCTCTCTCGCCACTTCAGACGGAGGAAGTGAGCTGCTGTGCTGCGGCGTGCGCGTCACGGAGTCCGTCAACAGACCGTCCACGAAGAGGGCGCCAACGCCTGACGCGAGCAGTCTCTTGCCATGACTAGTTTGTGATGCAAAGCTATCCGTATGGCAGCCGCATCAGTGCCCTCGCCGGACTCCCCGCGCGAAGTCCTCGCCGACCTCGGCGACCTCACCCGCAAGGTCCGCGCCGCCCAGCGCGGCACCTGGTTCCCCCTCCTGCTGTTCGGCGTGGTCACCCTCGGCGGGATCCTCGCCAACCGCTTCACCTTCAGCATCCAGACCACCCCCTGCCCAGCAGGTCACACCCCACCGGGCACGACGAGCTGCGTCCTCACCAAGCAAGGCACGCCGTTCTACTGGTCGATCGGGTGCCTCCTCGCCTATGCCGCGATCGCGTTCTTCTACATCCGCCGCTCTCGCAAGCGCGGAGTCGGCACGACTGTCCGCCCCTACGTCCTCGCCGGGATCGGCATCGCCGTCCTGTTCGCCGCCACCGAGTTCTGGGGTACCGCTCACATGACGACACCCAGCACCACGATCGACTTCTGGGGCCTGCACCTCGATCCCAACGCAGGACCGACGGTGCTCCTCGAGCGGTTCACCGGACCAGCCGCGTTCGTTGGGATCCCGCTGCTGGTGCTGTCCTGGGTGGAACGCAGCCGCGTCCTGCTGCTCTTCACCCTGGCCTACTTGGCCCTTGAGCTGGCGCCGATCGCTCCCGGCTGGGTGGGTATCCCCGCCATCTCACCCTGGTCGAGTCTGCCCCGCCTGGCTGTCCCTGCGGCGTTCCTCCTGCTCGGCGCCCTCGGCTTCGCCCTGACCCAGCCTCCCCGTCAGCACACCACGTCATGACCGACCAAGCCGATCAGCATCCCGTCAATGGCCTTGATGACGTCGTCCATCAGCGCGTCCGCCTCGGCATCCTCACCGTCACTCACCAAGCCCGCCGCGTCGAGTTCGGCTTCCTGCGCACCACCCTCGAGCTCACCGCCGGAAACCTCAGCCAGCACCTCACCCTCCTGGAGAAGAACGGACTCATCCACATCGAGAAGGGCTACGAGGGCCGGCGCCCACGCACCTGGATCACCCTCACCCCGGCCGGCGGCCAAGCTCTCCAAGATGAGATCACCCACCTCAAGCGCCTTATCCACCAGATCGAACAAGGCAGCTCGGCCCCGTAGCGCGTGACATGGCGACGGCCGCGCGGGTTGAGTGGATTGTGACGTCCTTCTCGGCCCACGCGGCCATGTCCCATCCTGCCTTCTGCGGCCTTGATCGTGCATATCTCGGCGACTTGATCGAGGAGTTGGCCGACCCGTGGACGGCGCAATGCGAGTCCCCGAGCGGATCGGCCAGATCACGGACGCATCCGACGAGGCGAGAGCCGCCGCCGACTCGACCGGGCGGCCTACCGGCGCCGCAACGTCGTCGAGCGCTGCTTCAACCGACTCAAGCACAACAAAGCCCTGGCTACCCGCTACGACAAACGCGCCCGCCACTACCAGGCCCTGGTCACCCTCGCCTGCCTACGACTCCGGCTGCCCTGACTTTGCGGACACGACCTAGGGCCACCCGGGGAGGGGATACCTTCACGTCTCGGTGCGGCGGTGTTTACGGTTTGTGGGTGACCCAGAGCATTTCTGCCGGCCAGCGGTATGCCCAGTCAGGCGGGTCGGTTTGGTTGTAGCCGTTGGCTGTTCCGGGTTCGGGCCGCGGCTCGATGAGGTCGTCGATGATGAGGCCTG
This sequence comes from Streptomyces sp. NPDC052043, assembly GCF_044548235.1. Taxonomy (NCBI): domain Bacteria; kingdom Bacillati; phylum Actinomycetota; class Actinomycetes; order Kitasatosporales; family Streptomycetaceae; genus Streptomyces; species Streptomyces sp. NPDC052043. The sequence goes on along the minus strand of NZ_JBIUBT010000020.1, from coordinate 2,228 downwards.
CGCCGCGCAGGACCTTGATCCAGTCGCCGTAGGTGAGCTGATAGCTGACCGCGCCCTGGCCTTCGGCGATGGTGTCCAGCCCGAAGTAGTCCTGGTGCAGCGTCGTGGTTGCGCGGCTGGCGGCTTCGTCGTAGCAGGCTTCGAACCATGGGCTGGCGACGTTGAACACCAGGCGCCCACCGCGGCGCAGGATGCGTGCGGCCTGCGGGACGGCCAGGTGCGGGGGCGCCCAGCTGAGCCCGCCGTAGTCACAGAACACCAGGTCGAAGCTGTCGGCGGCGAAGGGGAGGTGTTCGGCGGCGCCTTGCACCAGCGGGTAGCGGGCCGCTCCCATCGCGCGAGCTGCCGCGGCGAGCTGGGCTTCGGACAGGTCGAGCCCGACCACGGTGGCGCCCTCGGCGGCGAGCGCCCTGGACCACTGGCCGGCGCCGCAGCCGAGTTCGAGGACGCGCTTGCCGGTGACGTCGCCCAGGGCGTGCAGGTGCGCGTCGGGGATGGCGTACGTGCCCCACAGCCGGGGCGTTGCGCCGATCTGCGGGTCGTGCTTGTGCTGGTAGGCGCTGCTGATCTGGTTCCAGAACCGCCGGTTGGAAGAAATGCTGTCCACGCGCCGACTCAAGCACTGCCTGCCGGGGGCGGTCAACACGATTGTGCTGCGACCGGGACGGTTCACCGGTTCACGGGTGTCCTGTCTGGCTGCCGATGCGATCGGGTGGGATCGATCGACCCGATCCAGCGTCAGGAAACGTGGTGACACCAGGGGTTTCAAGTCCGCAGGATCGCCGACTACGAAGGGCAGAAGAGATCGTCGGGCGGGGCAACACGAACAGCGTGCGCTACCGGCGGGCGATGATCCTGCTGGCCTCTGTGGGCGGCAACACCGTCGGCCGGCCTCATCAGTCTCGGCCGCCAAGTCGGCCTTCCCGACCCGCGTTGCAAGGCGGGCCTACTCGGAGACCTTGAGGATCATTCGGGAAGGTACGCCCTCCGCGTGCCCTCCCGGAACCGATCCACAGGTCTTGAGCATGGCTCGCCAAGCAGGCGACTCAAGAGCTGCGCCGCAATCGACGGATCTGCGTTCAGGCGTTGAGGGTGTAACGGACTTCAGTGCGGGCGACGGTGAAACCGGCTCGCTCGTACAGGCCGTTCGCTCCGGTCGGGCTGTCGGCGTCCACCTCGATGCTCGCTCGGTCGAAGCCGTCGTCCTGTGCGGAACGCAGTGCGTGGCTGATCAACGCGCTGGCCACGCCGCGCTTGCGGTATGCGCGGTGGGTGCCGATGGTCATGAAGTGTGCGTCACGGACGCCGGTCGCCTCGGTGTCCGCGTCCCAGGAGTACGTCAGCAGCATGCCGACGGCCACGCCGCTGTCCGCGTCGCGCAGCAGGAAGCTGAGGGCCCGGCGGAAGGCCGGCCAGCCGAGGAACGCGCGCCACTGCTCCTGGGGCGTCGCGCCCCCGCCCCAGCGGTCGAGGAAGGCCTCGTTCCTGACTGCGAGGAACTCGGCGTCGTTGTCGGCGGAATAGCCCTCGAAGACCAGTCCGTCCGGCGGCGGCACATCGACGATGGCGGCTCCGAGTGGATGCCGCATGTGCGAGTACCAGCGAACGGGCGTCATGCCGACGGCTTGGTAGCAGGCGCGTGCCCTGTCGTTGAGCGCGTTGTTCTGGACGTCGACGGCAAGCGGCAGGCCGGGGTGATGGATCGTATGCAGCGTCTTCGCGCTCGCGATCCCTGCCGCCAGCAGCTCAGCACCGATCCCCCGGCGCCGATAATCCGGATGTACGCCGCCGCTGACGACAACCCGGTGCACCTCCTCGGCGAGCGGCTTGTGCGCGGCGGAGGAGTAGCCGACCATGCGGTCGCCGTCGAACACGCCGACCGTGCCGCGCTCGAGGTCGAGCAGAGGGGCGTTGATCTGGTCAGTGGTGTCCTCCTCGGAGTAGTACTCGCCGAGGACGTCGACGACCTCGATCGCGTTGAGCCGTTCGGCCAGCGCGGCGGAGTCCGTCGCGGTGATCGGACGGCGGGCAAGACTGGCGAGGTCAAAAGTCACGGGCGGACCGTAGGCATCAGTGGATCACTCTGTCATCTGGATTTCTGTGTCCGGCGCCTGCGCACACTCATTCTGAAATGATCAGTAAGGGCGTGCAGATCTTTAACTCGTGGCTTTCCGCTCGGTGATTCGTTGGTATGGCATGAGCGGTTTGGAAGGGCAATGGGCCGTGTT
>NZ_JBIUBT010000019.1:0-139941 GCF_044548235.1 Streptomyces sp. NPDC052043 | reverse complement strand
CGGTCGACGACTTCGACGATCCCACCGCGCCCGAAGGGCCACTGCGTCCGAACGTGCTGTACCGCATCGCCCGTAGCGCGAAGACCTGACGTCTGCGCTGGATCGCCTGATCAGGCTGCGGTGGCGAGGGGGCGTCCGCCCCAGCGGATGCCTTTCTCGCTGCGGATGAGAGGGCGTTCCTTGCGTGGGGCGGCGAGGACGTGGGAGCGGACCGATGTGGTGTGCCCGTCCGCCACCAGCACCAGGTCACCGCACACCTGGCGAGCCGGGAGCGGATTGCCCGCTACGGTGCTCCTGCGGGCGCTGACCTCGGGCGCCATGTCCGGCATGGAGCGCGAGTACATCCGCGATCGCACCCTCGAAGGCCACGAGTCCGCCCGCAAGCGGGGCAAGACCATCGGCGGCGCCGGGGTCACCGACGACGACATGTTGTCCATGGCCCTCCACCTGCGCGACCAGGAGATGAGTCTGCGCGACATCGCCAAGCGCCTCGTCATCACCACCGGCGCGAAGAAGGGGCAACACCCCTCGCCCGCCACCGTCATGCGGATGCTGCGCGAACATGACGAGCAGACGACCTAGGCGCTCAAGATCGTCCCGTTGCCCCTTTGACGCGTGTCTCGGTCACGCCCCTACAGCAAGATCGTTGCGGGTGCCTCGACGCCCGGGGCGTCGAGGCCTGGTTTCAGCTGGGGTTGAGTCCCTGTTCGGCGGCTTGCCTGCGGGCTCGATAGGCCGCGGCTTTTACGCGATTGCCGCAGACCTCCATGCCACACCAGGTGCGGCGTGCACCACGGGAGCGGTCGAGATAGAGGCGGGTGCAGTCCGAACGTCCGCATTCCTTCAAGCACGCGTGGCGGTCGGCAAGCACGGCTATCCCGTTGCGTGCGATGTGAGTCAGCACGGCGCGGAGATCTCCGGACAGACGCAGTCCTGTGTCGCTCAGTTTGACCATGAGCGACGGCCCGGCGGCGGCGTTGTTGGCGATGGCCAGGCTGGTCGGCGTGAAGCGACGATTGCACATGCGTTCGAGCGCCAGTTGGTAGAGCGCCTCGCGGAGTTGCAGCGCAGAGGTGAAGGTCGCGGCATCGGCGGTCACCTGGTCGGGGAGCTCGTCGCATTCGAGGATCCACTGCTCGAGGTTGGCGGGGGCGGCCAGGAGGTCGACGGTCGTGCCTCGACGGGACTCAACGGTACCGACCAGGTCCAGAGCTGGGCTGCCACTCACGAATGCGAATTCCACGTCACCACCTTGACAGGTGATGGGAAGCCGAGCAAGGCTCGTCACCTGTTGAACAGGTGACGTGCATGAGACCTGGGGTTCGCGCACCGCCGGATGATCCGGGCTGTCACGCGTCCGACCGCCATGAACCGGAAGAGGAGACCAGATGCCTGAGGCACGCGACATCGAGGTCGTCGTCTTCGACGTCCTCGGAACCATGGTCGACGAGCCAGGCGGACTGCGGGCGGCTATTCACGACGCGGTGCCCGCGTCCGACGACGCGGCTGTCGACCAGCTGCTCACCGTGTGGCAAGAGCATGTCGAGCACGAGCAGCAACGCATCGAGAAGCACAACCGGACATACGTCAACTCCGAGATCATCGATCGCGAGGCAGCTCAACGTGTAGCCGACCGTGCGGGGCTCACCAGCCCGACGGTCATCAAGCGACTGGCCACCGCGAGCCAACGCCTCAAGCCCTGGAACGACTCCCTGGCCGGACTCACGCGCCTGGCGCGGCGATTTCCTGTGCTGGGCCTTTCCCACGCCAGTCGCGCGACCCTGCTCCGTCTCAACGCATACGCCGGGCTGCGTTGGCACCAAGCTTTGTCCGCCGAAGACGCCCGGGCCTACAAGCCCGCACCGGAGGTCTACCGGCTTGCGGTCGACGCGGCAGGATGCCCACCTGAGCGCGTGCTGATGGTGGCTGCCCATGCCTGGGACCTTCGCGGTGCTCAGACGGTGGGAATGCGGACCGCCTATGTTCAGCGGCCGGGCGGGGACGCTCCGAAGAACTCCGACACCTTCGACTGGCGGTCGAACAGCCTGGACGAGTTGGTCACCATGCTGGCGGCGACGTAGAAGCGCCGAACCGGTGAATGATTCAACTCCAGGGGTCGGGGCGACCCCGCACGGGCCTGCACATGATCACCCCGCTACCTTGCGGCTGGTGTCTGGGCTAGGACTCCGGGGCCAAGAGTCCCGTGGGTTCAGACGAAGTGAAGGACCTTCAACGGGAACCCGCGGGTCGGATCCTGTGCTGTGCGGAGGTGGCCCCGTGAGTTCGCTCCGAACTCACGGCGAGGGATCTGGTGCCGCGTGTGTCGTGACCTCGTGGAGATGCACCTCGACCGGGCCCAGGTGCTGGTCGTAGGCGAGGACGAGCTCGTCGGCGAGGTTGAGAAGGCGGATCTTTCCGCTAGGGAACTGAACGGTGATACCGACGGCGAAGTCCAGGTTCCCGTCCCGATACCCGATCTCTCGGACGGAGAGGACCTGCTCGCCGACGAACGGACTCGTCGGGAAGTCCCGTGGATCGTCCTCGACGGTGGTGCGGCCGTACTCGTCCGTATCGTAGGGGCCGTGGGGCTGGTCGATCTCCAGGGCCAAGCCGTCGCCAGCTGTGTGGAACCGGACGGGGCCAAGACCGTCCATGTGTAGCCACATGTGCAGGAGGGACGGCTCGCTTTCCGGGCAGTGGTGCCAGGACGTTGTCACCTGCAGCAGGCGCCTGCCGGCCAGGTCCTCAGCTTTGATCACCCTTCGATGCTTTCACGTCGTTCAGCGACTCGGAACTGGATTCCAGGAGGCGGCGAGCCGAGTCCGCGTAGCGGATGGCGGTCTTCTCGTCGATGCCGAAGACCAGTGCGAGGTGGAGCGGGTCGGCGCCGTGGGTGAGGGCCTCTTCGAGCTGGCGGTCGACGCGGAGCCGCTCGAGGGTGGCGGTGAGGTTGCGGGTGGCCCGGGTGGTCCAGAGCTTGCCGGCCGGGCCGAGTTCAACGGCGGTCTTCTGGGTGATCAACAGGTGGGGGTTCGCCGTGTTCGGCCAGCGGCTGCGGCGGTGGTCGAGCCAATCCAGGACAGCACGGCGGGTGAGGTCGTCGAGTGGGCGGACGTGGCCGCCCACGGTGATGCGCCGGTTGCCCAGGTCGACGTCGTCCAGCTGCATGGTGCGGATCATCTTTGGTCGTGCCGCGTGGACGGCGGCCAGGGCGACGATGAGTCGGATGTCTGGGGTGGTGGCGGTGGCGATGGCCTCGTCGATGTCCGCCTGGACGAGGGCTTGGAGGACGCTACCGGCCTGTCGGGGGACACGGATGCGGATCGTGGGGTTGCGGAAGATCTGGCCGTTCTTCTTCGCGTGCCGGAACAGCGACCGCAGCGCGACGGTCCGGCTCTCGCGCTGTTTGCCGGTGACAGCGTCCCGGGCCGCGATGATGTCCTCCCGGGTGACCTCTCGCAGGTGGTCGTAGCGGCTGGACCACTCCAGCAGCACCGGCTGGATCCCTCCCAGGTAGGCCCATGCCGCATGCCGGGAGCGAGGTGTCGACGGTCACGCAATTCCCCAGGTGCCCGCGGTGGACGGTGTCCGTGGATCACGGTTGTCAGTGGCTCCTGCCAGCATGCACAGATGACCTCAACTGACCGCCTGCTCACCACCCCTGACGATCGGCCGCGTGCCCGCCTTCTCGAGCTGGTCAGCACCATCGAACCGTGGGACGACCTGGAGCGCACTCATCTGGAGGCCGCCACGCAGTGGGTCGCCAGCGGAGCCCCGCTCTATCGGGTGCGCAAGCCGGATGTTCCGGCGACGCATTTGGTGAGCTACTTCGTCGTCCTCGACGACACGCGCGGGCAGCTGCTGCTCGTCGCGCACCGCAAGGCAGGCCTGTGGCTGCCGGCCGGAGGACACGTCGAGCCAGGTGAGGATCCGTGGGCCGCGGTGGTCCGCGAATGCCGTGAGGAGCTGGGCATCCAGGCCGTCGCATCGCCGGTCACCGGCGAGCGCCCCCTCTTCCTGACCATCACCCGAACGCGGGGACAGCGTGCGCACACCGACGTCTCGCTCTGGTACCTCCTCGAGACCGACGCCCACACGATCACCTCCTACGACCAAGGCGAGTTCAACGCAATCCGGTGGCTGACCGACGAACAGGTGATCGAGGAGTCGGCCGAACTGCTCGACCCCCACATGCACCGCTTCACCCGCAAGCTGCAGCACGCCCGCACCAGGAAGCATCGCGGGTAGCCTCCCCCAGCTGCCCACGGTGCTGCACGACCCCGCCACACCGGGGCCGACACCAGCACCGCTCACGTCCGCCGTTCCCGTGGGGAGCCATGACCGCGAGGGTGGGGAATTACGTGACGCTCGAACAGTCGGAAGTGGGGAATTGTGTGTGCCAGCCCCCAAAGAAGTGCTTTGAGGCAATCAGAGCGCTATCGCACGATGTGACACGGATGTTCCTCAACCGTCTGCTCACCGACGCCCTGCTGAACGGAGGTCTCCTCGCCGCGGAGCTGGAGATAAAGGAATCTCCGGGTCGGGCCTCCCGCATTAGAGTGCGGCCGTGCGCTTACTCCTGGTGGAAGACGACGAGACGGTTGCCGAATCGCTCCTGCGGGCACTGCCGGGCCGCCAGGTGGAACGGGTCACCACGGGCGCGGCGGCGCTGGCTCACCCCGGCCCGTACGACCTTGTACTCCTCGATCTCGACCTGCCGGACGGCGACGGCTTGACTTTGCTCAGGGAGCTGGTGCGACGCGGCGAGGCACCGGTCATCGTGCTGTGCGCGCGCGGCGACCACGCGGTCCAGCAGCTCGCCCACCAACTGGGCGCCGACGACTACGTGTGGAAGCCGATCGAGCTGAGCGAGGTGCTCGCGCGGATCAGGGCGGTGGTGCGGCTGCCCCGTTCGCTGAGGCAACCCGGCGACGGCCCGGAGCGGCATGGCACCCGGCTGACGATCGACCGCGCGACCGCGCGCGTCCTTGTGGACGGCGAGGAGGTCGCGCTCTCGCTCAAGGAGTACGACTTCCTCGCCTGCCTGGCCGAGGCACCCGGGACGGTGAAGACCCGCCGCGGGCTCCTGAAGGAGGTCTGGCGCACGGACTGGTACGGCCCGGCGACGGAGCTGGACGTGTGCGCGGCGCGGCTGCGCCACAAGCTGGCGGGCGCGGTCATGATCGAGCCTGTACGGGACGTCGGGTTCCGCCTGGTGGTTCCCGAAGGCGACGGCCTGCGGGAGTCCGCCGACTGACACCCGTCGAGGTCGCGGGCGACGTCAGGTGACCGAGCGCAGCCCCAGCGGTCCGAAGATCTCACCTACCTGTAACTGAAGGGCTCTGCGGCCCCGTCTGCGGCCGACGGTGCGGCGCCCCGGAATTCCCCTGGCGCTGCTCGTCGACGGTCCTGGATGGCTCCGAGCCGCTTCCGCGGCACGCTCGTCGCCGCGAGAGCCAGTTGGCGTTTTCAAACCGCCTGGCTTTCGCAGAAGTCACGTCCGTGGCCGAAGGAGGAGGTGATCAACGGTGATTCCATACGAGCGTGTAGCGCCAGAACAGCCGACGGCTTAGTCGTGCGCCGGGCAGGATCGAACGGGCCTCGCGGACGATGTCGGGGAAGCTCATGTCCGCTGGTCGGGTCGAGGCTGTCATCGAGACGGGACGAGGTGCCGTGCGGCCGCTGTTCTTGAGCCATCCCGTGGCGGCGTTGAGGGGGATGGCTACGGCTCCGAGCAGGTGGTCGCCTGGGGTCGTCGGACGCGACAGCCCAAGAACCACGAGGGTGCCTCCGGGCGCCAGGTGCCGGCGGAAGACGGTGAGAGCATCGGTGAACGGCAGATGGTGGATCGCGGCGACGCACGTGATGACGTCGTAGGAGTCAGCCGGGACCCCGGTCAGCGCGTCCGCGGTGGTGAAGGTGACAGGAGATGCCGGAGGGGTCAGCGCGCGTGCCTGGGCGATGATCCCCGGGTCGGAGTCGATGCCGTGCACCGTGCTTGCGCGCCTGGCCAAGAGCCTGGCCAGGTCGCCGCTGCCGGAGCCGACGTCCAGGGCGCTGTCGAAGCGGCGGGGGAGCTGCCGCAGGATCCAGGGGTGGTAGTGGGCGTTGTGGTCCCAGGGGTGGGCGGCATTGAACTGTTCAAGAGCTCCGAGGACGCGGTGCGGCAGTGTCGTCATACCGTCACCCCATCAAGATCTTGGTGCGCCTGTCATCCCAATGGCCGAACGACAGGGTTCACCGAGTGGATGTCCTGTCGCGGTGGAGACAGAACGCGGCCGCGCTGCTTCGTTCCGTCCTCGGAGACCGTCACCGAGGTCCCAGCCTGCTCGCGCCCGGGGACGGCTTCCTGTCGTGGCAGGCCGAGGGCGGGGAAGACGTAGGACATGAGCAAGGACGAGGACGGCAAGGCGCGGCTGGACCGTCTGACGTTGCTGGCGGACGCGGAGGCGGCACTGGCCAGCACGCTGAACCTGCTGGACGGGCTGCGGCGAGCGTGCCGCGTGCTGACCGGACGGCTGGGCGACTGGTGCGTGGTCGACCTGCTCGACGAATGCGGCCGGCTGGAGCGGGCCGTCGTCGTCCACCGCACACCCGAGGCGCTGGCTCCGGGCGGCTACGAAGGGCCGCTTCCGGTGGTGCCGCAGGATGCGGGCGGGCCGCTGCCGCGCGTACTGCGCGGGGCGGGTCCGCTGCTGATCGCCGACATGTCCCCGCCGGAGCGGGCGGTGAACCCGCTGCACGCGCGGCAGCTGGAACTGTTCGAGCAGCTGGCCGCGCACAGCGCCGTCGTCACCCCGCTGCGGGCCCGACGGGAGGTCCTCGGCGCCTTGACCGTGGCTCGCACCGACCCCGACCATCCGTTCACCGAGGAGGATCTCCCGCTCATCGAGGACCTCGTCCGGGGCCTGGCGGTGCAAGTGGACAACGCGCGGCTGTACCAGCAGACCCAGCGCATCGCCGAGCGGTTCCAGCGCGCCCTGCTGCCCGAGCTGCCGCACATTCCCGACCTTCGGATCGCCGCCCGCTACGCCTCCGCGCAGGCCGTCGCACAGGTGGGCGGCGACTGGTACGACGCCTTCGTCCTGCCGCAGGGGGACACCGCCCTGGTGATCGGCGACGTCACCGGCCACGACCTGCAAGCGGCCATCGACATGAGCGCCCTGCGCAACATGCTGCGCGGTATCGCCGTGGACCGCCAGGAGCCTCCCGGCGAGGTCCTGCGCCGCCTGGACATCGCCAGTCACACGCTGCAGCACGAGGCGACCGCCACGTGCATCTACGCCCTCGTCAAAGCCCCCCGTGCGGAGAGCGGCCCCTGGGGCCTGCATCACTCCTGCGCCGGACACCTGCCACCGCTGCTGACCACCTCCGACGGCGAAACCCGCTATCTGGAGACCGGCTCGGGACTGCTCATCGGCCTCGACCCCGGTCACCAGCGCCCCACCGCGGTCGACGAGCTGCCGCCGTACTCGACCGTGCTGCTGTACACCGACGGGCTGATCGAGCGCCGCGCCGAATCCCTCGACCGCGGGTTCGCCCGGCTGCGCCAGCACACCGCCGCGCTGTCCCGCGAACCCCTGGACATCTTCTGCGACGAACTGCTCCGTGGACTGGCCGCCGACAGCACCGACGACGCCGCCCTGCTCGCCCTGCGCCCCGCCCCGGCCCACACCTGACAGAGACGCGGCCATTCGGCGGCGCCAGTCTGGTAACAGCTGTTACCATCGGACCCGTGGCGAAGACACAGCTGGGCGTACGCGTCGATGAGAAGATCAAGGAACTGGCCGAAGCGCGCGCGAGGGACCGCGGCCTCAGCCTCGGTGACTACATCGCGGGCCTGGTGCAGGAGGACACCAGCGGGCTGCGGCAGCGGGGCCTGGATGCGGCGCGGCGCTTCCTCGACGAGCACCAGAGTCTCTTCGACGAGGCGGAAGAGGCCGATCGTCACCACCGGGGAGCACACGCCGCGTAATGGAACTGCATGTCGACGTCCCCTGGATCCTGCAGGTCGCCGAACTCGCAGGGGCAGGAGACCCTGCCCCCGACGACTACGGGGTGCCCGTGGCCGCGGTGGCCTGCCACCGCGCCGAACTGCTCGAGCAGCCCGTCTACGACGGCCCCTACGCCCGTGCCGCCGCCCTCGTGCACATACTCGGCCGCTGCCGCTGGCTGGAGCGCTCCAACATGGCCGTGGCCGCCGCGACGGGCGTGATGTATCTGGAGGCCTCCGGCATCGCGGTCAAGCCCACCCGTGAGGACGCCATCGCCCTGCGCGACCTGCTCAGGGATCCCGGCTGCACTGCCAAGGAGATCGCCGCACTGCTGCGCGCCTGGCCGCAAACCACCTGAACGGCGAGGCCCCAGGGCCCGCGCCCCGCCGAGGGGGAGCCAGCACGCGCGCAGCGAGTGACTCACGAGGAGCGAAGACATGGTCGGTCGTCCGAGCACGCGTTGACGTTCGAGGCCGTGAGCGGCCTGTCATCGCGTGCTGCCCTTGACGCGCGGCACAGCGAGCCTTCCTTTCCCGCTGCCTGACCTGGCAGGCGCACCTGTTGTGCGCCTGCTGGCGCCTGTTGGCGGGTCTCGTCTTCGGTCCTTCGAGGGGTCCCTGTGCCGTCCTCTTCCTCCGCTGTATCCGATTCCGGTCGGCCTGTTCCGTCGAGCCTGTGGCGGGACGGCGACTTCCGCAGGCTCTGGGTGGGCCAGACGGCCTCCCAACTGGGCGAACATACAAGTCTGGTGGTTCTGCCGCTCTTCGCCGTCCTGACGCTCGACGCCGGTGCCGGGCAGTTGGGCGCCCTGCGCGCGGTGGGACAGGCGCCGATTCTGCTGCTGTCGCTCTTCGCCGGCGCGTGGGTGGACAGGTGGCGGACGCGCACGCTGATGGTACTGACGGACGCCGGTCGGGCCCTGGCACTGGGCGCCGCCGCGGTGGTCGGCCTCCTCGGCGCGCTCGGCCTGCCGGCGCTGCTTGTGGTTGCCTTCGCCGTCGGGGCTCTGTCCGTGTTCTTCGACGTGGCCTACCAGGCGTCCCTCGTACGGCTGGTGAGACCCGATCAGTTGGTGCGGGGCAACAGTGCGCTCGAGGGCAGTCGGTCCGCCGCGCAGATCGGCGGCCCCGCCCTCGGCGGTGCGCTGGTGTCCGTGCTGTCGGCGCCGATCGCCGTCGCCTCCGGCGCGGCGTTCTTCGCGCTGTCGTTCCTGTCGATCCGACGGATCGGTCGCCGCGAATCCGTCCCGGAACGCTCGCAGCGCTCGCAGTGCTCGGAACGCTCGGAACGTCCTCCTCGGGTCTGGCGGCGGATCCACGAGGGCCTCCGCCATGTCATCGGCGACACCTCGCTGCGGACTGTGTGTCTCGCATCGGCCGCCTTCCAGTTCTTCTTCGCGGCGGTGATGACCGTCTATCTGCTGTTCCTGCCACGGGACCTGCACCTGTCGGGCACCGCCGTGGGGCTGGCCCTCGCGGCGACGGGGCCGGGCGCGCTCCTGGGCTCGCTGCTGGCCGCCCGCCTACCGAGCCGTTTCGGACATGGCGCTGTGCTCGTGTCCGCGGCAGTACTCGGCGACGGCGTGTTCCTGCTCGTGCCCGCACTGCACGGCACCGCTGTGGTGACGGTTCCCGCGCTCCTCACGGTCAACTTCGTCTTCGGGACCTTCAGCCAACTGGTGAACGTCACGGTCATGGCCGTCCGGCAGACCGTCACTCCGGCCGGGATGCAAGGCCGCGCGGCCGCGACGATCACCTTTGTCGGCATGGGCCTGACCCCGCTCGGCTCGCTGCTCGGCGGCTTCCTCGCGGACGTGTGGGGGACACGCACCACCCTCCTGGTAACAGCCGCGGGCATGCTGCTGTCGCCGGCGCTGATGGCCCTGTCCCCACTCGCCCGCCTGGGACGGACGCTTCCCGCCCCGCCGGAGACCGCGTTCCCGTCCGCGTGACGGCTTCTGTCGCCGCGAACAGGTGGTCCGTGTGGGCTCGGGCCGGGGCCGGCCGTCACAGGCAGCCGTCACAACCATCCGTTGCGCTGGGCCTGCAGGGCCAGCTGGAAGCGGTTCGCGGCGCCCAGCCGGGCCATCAGGACCTGCAGACGGCGGAACAGCGTGCGGCGGCTGATCCCCAGCTCGCGGGCGACGACGTCGTCGCTCGTGCCGCCGGCCAGGAGCCACAGCAGACGGCGGTCGGCGGGGTGCAGACCGCCCGGGCGGGTCGTGTCGCCGTGGAAGGGCAGAGCGTGCTGCCACGACTGCTCGAACAGCGCGATCAGGGCGGAGAGCAGACCGCACGGCTGCACGACCAGCATGGTGTTGTGCACGTCGGCCTCTTTGATCGACAGGGACACCAGGGCGAACGCCTCGTCGATGATCAGGAGTTTGACGGGGACGGACGGCAGCACTCTGGCCTGCTCACCGGCGTTGACGCACGGTTCGACGACTTGTCTGAGGTGGTCCGGGCGTTCCAGCGACTCGCGGGAGTACACGACGCGTTGCGTGACCCCGCGGGCCAGCGTGGCCAGGGCGTCGTCGACGGCACCCGCCACAGGGAAGTAGGGAGGCGACTCGAACTGCCGGATCTGGTCACGGGCGCTGGCCCAGGCCTGCCGCATCCTCGGGCCGACGGCGTCGCCGGTGACGATCTCGACGAGGTGGTCGTTGGGGGCCGCGAGCCGCCGGCGCCGGAACGCGTCGAAGGCGCCCGCGACCGCGATGCGGGATTTCTCGACCTCCGCCGCCCGGCGCCGGGCGAGGATCTCGAGCCCGGCCGCCGGAACCACCGGCGCCACCACGTCCTCGTCCCTCTCGGCGGCACCGGCGAGGCCGGCGTCGACGAGCTCGCCGTACGCGGCGGCCAGGCCCGGACCGTCCAGGCCGGCCGCGGCGGCGATCTCGCTCATCGGCGCAGGAGCCAGGTCCAGCAGGGTGAGATAGACCTGGGTCGCCACCCGACCGATACCCAGGAGCCGCAGTGCGTCGCCGAGACTCGCGTTCGTCATGAACCGCATTATCGACGGCCGCGGCCGGCCAGGTGTGGCCGATCTGTGCCAGTGGCACCACTGGGCGCCATACGGGGGCACCGCGGGATAACGTCGCCGAGCCGTCGGCACGCGGCGGTGCTCGACCCCCAGGAAGGCGGACGCAGTGGCGGAAGGCCGCAAGAACGGCGTGTACTCAGGGATCTCCGAGGAACTGTCCGCGTTGATGCGGACGGGGTGGGCGGACACCGAGAGGCGCGAGCTGACGCTCGATGAGCAGGCCCCGTACGCGGCCGCGCGCCGGGCCGCGCTCTCCGCGCGCTTCCCGGGCGAACGGCTCGTGATCCCCTCGGGGAACCTCAAGGTCCGTTCGAACGACGACACCTACCCGTTCCGGCCGTACTCGGGCTATGTGCACATGACCGGCGACCAGGCCCGGGACGGCGCCCTGGTCCTCGAACCCCGTGCGGACGGCGGCCACGACGCCTACTGCTACCAGCTCCCGCGGGACAGCAGGGGCGACAACGAATTCTGGACCGGTGCCACAGCAGAGCTGTGGATGGGCCGGCGCCGCTCCCTCGCCGAGGCGGAGCGCGTACTCGGCCTGGCGTGCCGGGACGTCCGCACGGCGGCCGGCGAGCTGGCGGCCGCCTCCGGCACACCGACCCGCATCGTCCGCGGTGTCGACCCGTCCCTGGAGGCCGCCGTCACCACCGACGCGGAACGCGACGCGGAGCTCGAAGAGGCCCTCAGCGATCTGCGCGTCGTGAAGGACGAGTGGGAGATCAAGGAGATCCGCTCGGCCGTGGACTCCACGGTGCGCGGATTCACGGACGTCGTCGGTGAGCTGTCGCGGGCGATCGCGTCGTCCGAGCGGTGGATCGAGGGCACCTTCTTCCGTCGCGCCCGCCTGGAGGGCAACGCCGTCGGCTATGGCACGATCTGCGCCGCGGGCGACCACGCCACGATCATGCACTGGACCGACAACGACGGACCCGTGCGCCCCGGGGAGCTGCTCCTGCTCGACGCGGGCGTGGAGTCGCGCACCCTGTACACCGCCGACGTCACGCGCACTCTGCCGATCAGCGGCACCTTCACCCCCGTCCAGCGCAGGGTCTACGACGCGGTGTACGAGGCCCAGGAGGCGGGCATGGCGGCCGTCAAGCCGGGCGCCGCGTATCGGGACTTCCACGAGGCGGCCCAGCGTTCCCTGGCGGCACGGCTGGTCGAGTGGGGTTTCATCGAAGGGCCTGCCGACCGCGCGTACGAGCTGGGCCTCCAGCGCCGATTCACGATGGCCGGTACGGGTCACATGCTCGGCCTGGACGTCCACGACTGCGCGCAGGCACGGACCGAGGAGTACGTCGACGGCGTACTGGAGCCGGGCATGGTGCTCACCGTCGAGCCCGGCCTGTACTTCCAGCCGGACGATCTGACCGTGCCTGAGGAATGGCGCGGCATCGGCGTACGCATCGAGGACGACCTGCTCGTCACCGCCGACGGCCACGAGAACCTGTCGGCGGGCCTGCCGAGGTCGGCGGACGAGGTCGAGGCGTGGATGGCCCGCTTCGCGGGCTGAGCGCACAGGGAACCGAACCGAGGACAGGGCCGCCGTTGGGCGGCCCTGTCCTCGTATGTACCGGCCGGGCCGCTGTGCGCGCTGCTGCGCGGCGGCCCGGGGACGCGTAACGACTGAGTCTCCGAAGTAAATTTCCGCACTCCAAGGGTTGGCGTGAAACTGTCCACTCGTTATCGTTCACGCACTTCACTCAATCGTTCCGCTGAACGAATAGCGAGAAGGACGGTCGGTTCATGCCCGACACCCATCACCCTGGACGGCGGTCGGTCCTCGCCGCGGGCGTCGCCTCCCTGGGCGCGTCCTGGCTGCTGACCGGCTGTTCGGGGGCCGCGTCCACCCCCGTCCTGCCCACCGCCGCGCACCAGGGCGCGCCCGCCCGCGGCGGCACGCTGCGGATCGCCCGGCCGCCCGCATCCGACGCCGAGACGCTGGATCCGGCCAGTTCCCTGTCGGCCTACGAATACCTGGGCGCCCTCTACAACCGGCTTGTGCGGATCGGCGCGGACGGCACGCTCGCCCCCGACCTCGCCGTGTCCTGGGAGCCCGACGACAAGGCCGCCACCTGGACCTTCCGCCTCCGCAAGGGCGTCACGTTCCACGACGGGCGCGCCTTCACCGCCGCCGACGCGGCCTACACCCTGCGCCACATCCTGGACAAGGCGACGGCGTCCCCGCAGGCCGCGGTCCTCGCCCCGCTCATCGACCCCGAGACGCTGCGCACCCCGGACCCCCACACGCTCGTGGTCCCGCTGAAGAGCCCGAACGCGGAGTTCCCGAGCCTGCTGACGCACTACAACTGCTACGTCGTCCCCGACGGCAGCGCGAAGTCCATCGGGCGCACGGGCATCGGCACCGGCCCCTTCAAACTGGAGTCGTTCGCGCCTGCGGGACCAGGGCGCATCACCGCGTACCAGGACCACTGGGCGGGCCGCCCCGTCCTCGACGCCATCGCCTTCTACTCGGTCGCCGACATGTCGGCCCGCTCGAACGCCCTGCTGGCGGGCCAGGTCGACCTGCTCTCCCAGACCAACCTCGACTTCGCGACCGCCCGAGTGGTCGCCGCCTCCGACCGGGCCACCGTCGCCCGGGTGAAGGACGCCCAGTGGTACGTGCTCCCGATGCTGACCACGGAGAAGCCCTTCACCGACGTCCGCGTGCGGCAGGCGATGAAGCTCGCCTACGACCCCGAGCACGTGGTGAAGGTGGCCCTGCAGGGCGCGGGCAGCGCCGGCTGGGACAACCCGGTGCCGCCCTCCGACCCGGTCCACATCTCCGCGCACCCCGCGCACGACCCGGAGAAGGCGCGGCATCTGCTGAAGCAGGCGGGTCACGAGGGACTCGCGGTCGATCTCTACACCTCCGCGTACGACCCGCTGTTCACGCCCATGGCCCTCGCCTACCGGGACTCGGCGGCGCGGGCCGGTATCCGCGTCCGGGTCAAGACCGCGTCCGCGGACTCGTACTACACGCAGATCTGGATGAAGAAGCCCCTCATGGCCACCTACTGGTTCACCGGCCGGCCCGTCGACCAGCTCTTCACCCAGATCTTCCGCAGCGGCTCCTCCTACAACGAGACCGCCTGGTCCGACAAGGACTTCGACGCGCTCCTCGACCGGGCCAGACGCGAGACCGACGACGCGTTGCGCCACGACCTGTACGGCGAGGCGCAGACGATGGTGATCGAGAGGGGCGGGGCGATGACCCCGATGTTCGCCGACCGACTCGTCGGCATCTCCCGCCAGGTGCGCGGATACGACGAGCACGGCTTCGAGTTCGACTACCTCGGCATCGGCCTGAAGGGAGCCTGACCATGCTCTCGTTCGTCGCCCGTCGCGTGGGCTCGGCCGTCGGCACGCTCGTCCTGTCCTCCGTGATCGTCTTCCTCGCCGTCCAGGCCCTTCCCGGCGACGTCGCCACCCAGATCCTCGGCAAGGACGCCACCCCGGACGCCGTCGCCGCCCTGCGCGGAAAGCTCGGACTCGACCAGCCCGCCTGGGAGCGCTACGCGCACTGGATGCGCGGGGCGCTGCACGGAGACTTCGGCACCTCCCTCGTCTCCGGCCGGCCCGTCGGCGGCGAGGTCGCCGCGTACCTCGGCAACTCGGCGCTCATCGCCCTGGTCACGGTGCTCTTCGCCGTCACCGGGTCGATCGTGCTCGGCATCCTCGCGGGCCTGTACCGGGACCGCTGGCCCGACCACCTGATCTCGACCGTCAGCCTGGTCGGCATGAGCGTCCCCGAGTTCGTGGTCGCCACCGTGCTGGTGCTCTGCTTCTCGATCGCGCTGCCGTGGTTCCCCGCCGTCGTCCTGTACGGCCCCGAGGCGAGCGTAGGCCAACTGCTGCCCGCCGTCTGGCTCCCGGCGCTCGCGCTCGCCGTGGTCATGGCCGCCTACATCGTGCGCATGGCCCGTACGTCCGTCATCGACGTGATGGCGAGCGAATACGTCACCACGGCCCGGCTCAAGGGCCTGTCCACCTGGCGGGTCGTCACCCGGCACGCCCTGCCCAGTGCCCTGCTGCCCACCCTGCACGTGATCGCGCTGAACGTCGCCTGGCTCGCCGGAGGCGTCGCGGTCGTCGAGAACGTCTTCAACTATCCGGGCATCGGCAAGCTGATGCTCTCCTCGGTGCAGAACCGCGACCTGCCCGTCATCCAGGCCATCGCGCTGATCAGCGCCGTCGTCTACGTCGTCTGCAACCTCGCCGCCGACCTCGGCGCCATGGCCCTCAACCCCAAGCTCCGTACCGGAGGGAGGACCCGATGACCACGCTCGACACCGCGCCGGTGGCCGCGCCGGCCGCCTCCGCGACACGTGCGGCCCGCGCCTGGCGCACGCTGCGCTCCTCGCGCACCGCCCTCGCCGGCCTGACGATCGTCGCCGTGCACGTGCTGATCGCCCTGCTCGCCCCGCTCCTCACCTCGTACGACCCCGTCGCGGGCGATGCCTCGCACGCGCTGCTCGGCCCGAGCTGGGAGCACTGGGCGGGCACGGACCAGTACGGGCGCGACGTCCTCGCCCGCGTCCTGTACGGCGGCCGCTACGCACTCGGCGTGTCGGTGGCCGCGACCGTCCTGACCGTCGCGCTGGGCACGGTCGTCGGATGCGCGGCCGCACTACGCGGAGGCTGGTTCGACGACGTCCTGGGCCGCGTGCTCGACGCGGTGCTGTCCGTGCCGTCGATCCTCGCGCTGCTCGTCATCGTGACGGCGCTGGGCACGGGCCCGGCGGTCATCGTCCTCGCGATCGCCGTGGTGTACGTGCCCCAGGTCGTCCGGGTGGTGCGGGGCGCGGCGCTCGCCGTCGTCCCCGCCGACTACGTGACCGCGGCCCGTGCCCGGGGCGAGCGGACCTGGTCGATCCTGCGGCGGGAGATCCTGCCCAACATCACCGACGTGGTGTGCGTGGAGTTCGCCATGCGGGCCTCCTGGGTCGTCCTGCTCATCTCCTCGCTGTCCTTCCTCGGCTTCGGAGCCGACCCGCCGACCCCCGACTGGGGCCTGATGGTCGCCGAGAACCGCACCGCCATCACCGTCGTCCCGATGGCGAGCCTCGCGCCGATCATCGCCCTGGCCACGCTGGTGGTCGGACTCAACCTCGCGGCCGACGGCCTGTCCAAGGCCTGGGGCGTGGACCGGATCAGGGAGGGCTCCTGATGACTTCGATCGTTTCCGTGAACTCCCTCTCCGTCTCCTACCGTTCGGGTGGCCGGGACGTGCCCGTCGTGCGCGAGGTGTCCTGGGAGGTCGCCGAGGGACACACGCTCGCCCTCGTCGGCGAGTCCGGCAGCGGCAAGTCGACCGTCGCGGCCACGCTGCTCGGCCATCTGCGGCACGGGTCGCGGATCACGGGCGGCTCGGTGCACGTGGACGGCAAGGACGTCTTCGCCCTTCCCGCACGGGAGCTCAGGCGGCTGCGCGGCGGCACCGTCGCCATGGTCGCGCAGAACGCCGGCCACGCGCTGACACCCTCCATGCGGATCGGACGGCAGATCGAGGAGGCGGGCGGCGACGTCCCGGTCCTCGACCTGCTCGAACAGGTCCGGCTGCCCCGCCCGGCCGAACTCGCCCGCCGCTACCCGCACGAACTCTCCGGCGGTCAGCAGCAGCGCGTCGCCATCGCCATGGCCATCGCCGCCCGCCCCAAGGTCCTCGTCCTGGACGAGCCCACGACCGGCCTGGACGTCGTCACCCAGCGCAGCGTCCTCGACCTGATCGGCGCGCTGCGCGACGAACTCGGCCTGGCTGCCGTGCTGGTGAGCCACGACCTCGGCGTGGTCGCGCACATGGCCGACGAGGTGACCGTGCTGCGCGCGGGCCGGATCGTGGAGTCGGCGCCGACCCGACGGCTCTTCACCGCGCCCCAGGACCCGTACACCAGACGGCTGCTGGCGAGCGTGCCGCGCCTGGACGACGCGGGTCTCGCCCTGGTGGGGGAGACGGGGGAGCGGGAGATCAGGCCCAGGGCGGCGCTGTCCCCCGAGGCCGAGGTCGCCGTCCGCGCGCGGGACGTGACGATCGACTACGGCTCCTCCCGGGCGGTGCACGGCGTCTCCTTCGACGTCCGGCGCGGCGAAGTCCTCGCCCTCGTCGGGGAGTCGGGCAGCGGCAAGTCCACACTCGCCTGGACGCTCGCCGGGCTGCGCGCCCCCTCCGGCGGAACGATGACCCACGAGAGCGGCGACCTCGCGCGCCCGGCGGGCAGACGCCCCCTCGATCTGCGGCGCCGCGTCCAGCTCGTCTTCCAGAACGCCGACACCTCCCTGAACCCACGCCGCTCGGTCGGCGACGCCGTCCGCCGGCCGCTGCGCTTCTTCGGCACGGTCCCGGGACGTACCGAGGCCGCGGCCCGCGCCCGTGAACTGATCTCCGACGTACGGCTCGACCCCGCCCTCGCCGACCGGCTGCCCGCCCAGCTCTCGGGCGGCCAGCGCCAGCGCATCGGCATCGCCCGCGCGCTCGCGGGCGGACCGGACGTGCTGATCGCCGACGAGATCACCACCGCCCTCGACGTGTCCGTCCAGGCCGACGTCCTGCGGCTGCTGGACGACCTGCGCCGCGAGCGCGACCTGGCCTGCCTGTTCATCAGCCACGACCTGGCCGTCGTCCGCGGCATCGCGGACCGGGTGGTCGTCCTGCGGCACGGAGTCGTGGTGGAGGAAGGACCGACGGAGGCCGTGTTCACGGAGCCCGGCCACCCCTACACCAGACAGCTGATGGCAGCCGCCCTCGAACCCGACCCGGACGCACAGCCGCTCGCCGCGGGCGTCGCCCAGTGGGCGGACGCCGCCGAACCGGACAACGTCTGGACAGACCACGGACACGGTCACCGGGTGCGCCGCTGGCGCCCGGTGACGACGGACGGACCCGTGCCGACGGAGCGCACGGCGACCACGGAAGGAGCCGCGTGAGGTACCGCGAGCAGTTCGAGCGCCAGGTCGTGCGCGAGGACGTCTGGATCCCGGTGGGCGACGGGAGTACCCGTCTGCACGCCCGTATCTGGCGCCCCGCCGACGCGGAGGCGGACCCCGTCCCCGCGCTGCTCGAATACCTGCCCTACCGCAAGAGTGACTGGACCGCGCCCCGGGATGCCCAGCGTCACCCCTGGTACGCGGGCCACGGCTACGCCTCCGTCCGCGTCGACATCCGAGGCCACGGCGACAGCGAGGGCACGCCCGGCGACGAGTACGACGCGCGGGAGCTCGCGGACGGCGTCGACGTCGTCAACTGGCTCGCCGCACAGCCCTGGTGCACCGGCCGGGTCGGCATGTTCGGCATCTCCTGGGGCGGTTTCAACTCCCTGCAGATCGCGGCCCTCGCCCCCGAACCCCTCAAGGCGATCGTCACGGTCTGCTCGACCGACGACCGCTACGACAACGACGTCCACTACACCGGCGGCGCCGTCCTCGGCATCGACATGCCCGCCTGGGCCGGCACCATGCTCGCCTTCGCCTCACGACCGCCGGACCCGCAGGTCGTCGGGGACGACCGCTGGCTGCCGATGTGGCGCGAACGCCTCGGCTCCCTCGAACCCTTCCTGCACACATGGCTGGACCACCAGCAGCGGGACGCCTACTGGCGGCACGGGAGCGTGTGCGAGGACTACGGGGCCCTGCGGGCGGCGGTGCTGGCGGTGGGCGGCTGGAACGACCCGTACCGCGACACCGTGCTGCGGCTCGTCGAGCACCTGCCGACCGACCGCGTCCGCGGCATCGTCGGTCCCTGGTCCCACCAGTACCCCGATCGCGGACTGCCGCCCGGCCCCGCGATCGGCTTCCTCCAGGAGACCCTCCGCTGGTGGGACCACTGGCTGAAGGACAAGGACACCGGTGTCATGGCGGAGCCCCTGCTGCGGGCCTGGGTCAACGACCCGGTCCCGCCCGCCACTTCGTACGACGTCATGCCGGGCCGCTGGGTGGGGGACACGGACCGGCCGTCGCGGGCGATCGCCTGGAGCGAGCGCCCGCTGGGCACGGACAGCGGCCCCGTTGTCGTCCGCTCCCCGCAGCACACCGGCGTGGACGCCGGCCGCTTCTTCCCCTTCGGCAACGCGAGCGACCTGCCGCCCGACCAGCGGGAGGAGGACGGACGGTCCGTCTGCTTCGACTCGGAGGTGCTCCAGGAGCGGGTCGAGATACTCGGCCGTCCGCGGCTGAGGCTGCGGCTCGACAGCGCGACCCCGCGCGCCAACGTGATCGCCCGCCTCTGCGACGTCGCGCCCGACGGCTCGTCGACGCTCGTGACCCGCGGGGTGCTCAACCTGCTCAGCAGGCACGGACGGGACCGGGTGGCCGAGTGGACGCCGGGCACGTACGAGGACGTCGAGTTCGAGCTGACCGGTATCGGCTACGCCTTCCCGCCCGGCCACCGCATCCGGGTCGCCGTCTCCGATGCGTACTGGCCGTGGGTCTGGCCGCACGGCGAACGCGGCGAGTTGACCGTGCTCCCCGCCGACAGCGCCCTGTTGCTGCCCGTGCGCGTGCCCGGCGACGAGCCGGAGATCCGCTTCGAGGAGCCCGAGCAGGCGCCACCGCTGCCGGTGACCTACGACGCCCTCGCCGAGCCGCGCCCCGAGCGGCTGGTCACGCACGACGTGGCGAACGGGGAGTGGACGCTGGAGGTCGACCCCAACTACGGGGGATCGCGCACGTACCCGGACGGACTGCGCTACGAGGAGAGCGCGCGCGAGACGTACCGCATCCGTCACGACGACCCGCTGTCCGCACGGGCCGTCTCCGAGTGGCACATCCGGTTGCGTCGCGGGGACGACTGGGACGCTGAGATCATGGCACGCACGGAGCTGCGGGCCACGGCCACGGACTTCGTCATGGACAGCCGCATCGAAGCACGGGCGAACGGAGAGACAGTGGCCACACGCGCATGGCACCGCACCACGCCGAGGACGTCGGGATGACGGCGGCGAAGAGCCCGCGCCGTGCCGTCGCCGCCGCGGACCGCACCCGTCAGCCCACCGAAGTGCGCCGCCGCCTCATCGTCGAGGCGGCGGTGCCGCTGATCGCCGAACGGGGCTACGCGTCGGTGGGGGTGCGCGATGTCGCCGGCGCGGCCGGGGTGTCGGTCGGCACCGTCACGTACCACTTCGGCAGTGTCCAGGAGATCCTCTCCGAGGCGATGATCCTGCACATCGAGCGGTACTACGCGGCGCTCAACGAGGCGGCGGAGCAGGCCACCAGCGGTGCCGAGGGTCTGCGGCTGATGGTCGACGCCCTGTTCACCGAGGACACCGACCGGCATTGGCGCATGTGGTTCGACTACTGGAACGCGGGGGAACGGGGCGCCGACGAGACCTTCGCCCGCGGCCAGGCCCAACGCTACGAGGCCTGGCACCGCCAGATCCGCCAGCTGATCGAACGGGGCGTCGCCGAAGGCGAGTTCACCTGCGAGGACCTCGACGGCGTCACGGTACGCTTCGCCGCCCTCGCCGACGGCCTGGCCCTGCAGCACCTGCGGCAGACACCCCCGCTGACGACGGAGGACGCCCGCCGGCATCTGAACCGTCTCGTCGAGACGGAACTCGCGCGAACGCCGAGCGACCGATGATGCCGGAGCCGATGACGTCGACCTGGCGCGGCCGACGGCACGCCCGATTCAGGTGCGGGGATCCGGTCACTCAGCGGTCACTAGTCCGTCACTCTGCGTGGATGCTCGGCCGGATCTCCACGATGGCGTCGGCGTCCTCCTGATCGCCCTCCTCGTCGCGCCAGAGGTAGACCCGCACGTGGTTCGCCCGGTGAAGGCCGCGCGCTTTCCACTCGGACATCAGGTCGGCGACGACGAGAGAGAGGGCGTACTGGGGGCCCTCGCTCACGTCGTCGACGGTGATCGTGCCCCGCCACCGTTCGGGGTTGCCGCCGTAGGGGCGCCATCCCTCCGAGCCGTGCGGTTCGAACACCCGGTACGTCCAGTCCGTCTCGGTGCCCATGGCACCGATCCTGTCACTGCGAGGAGCACCGCGCGCCGCATCACAGATGATGGAGCGGCGGATCATGGTCGACCGCCCCCTCGGCGACCAGGAAGTCCGCCGGCCTGGCCAGGCTCCAGGTCGAGCACGGCAGGCCGTGCTCGGCCGGCCTGGACTTGGCGATCTTCTTGATCTCCCGGCTCGCGTGACTATGCGTGGGAGTCACGGAGGCCGACTGCGTCATGGCGCCAGAACGGCTCTGCATAGACCAGCGTCCCCGTCATCCACGGCTCATACCCCGGGAGCCTGACGGCCTGGAAGGCACCGTCCGGAATGCGCAGGGACGGCTTTCGGAAGCCCAGGCCACCACCGGGCGCGAAACCGAAACGCGAGTAATAGCCCGGATCGCCCTCCAGGAAGACGAGGGGAACAGCCCGCTCGGCGAGGACACCCAGCCCGTGTCGGACCAGGGCCGAGCCGATACCGCGCCGATGGAACTCGGGCATCACGGCCAACGGACTGAGGACTTGCACCTCGACCAGCCGCCGAGGGGCATCGAGCAGACTACGGGTGAACATGACATGCCCGACGACCTGCCTGTCGTGCTCGGCGACCAGCGAGAGACCGCCCTCGGGTGCGACGGTGTCCCGCAGAGTATCGACCAGGTCGGCCACGACAAGGCCATGGTCACCGAACGCCCGCAGGTGAACATCCCGCACGGCCTGTCTGTCGCTCGGAAGTTCTTCGCGAAGGTCCATGCACGGAGGGTAGAGACCCCTCCGGGTAGCTCGCACACGGTTTTGGAGCAGGAAGGACACAGGGCCGGCGACCACTCGGTTGCACACCGGGCCAGCATCTGAAAGCCGAAGGCGGCGCTCGTGAGCCCGACGGCACCGGCCGGAGGACCGACGGTTCCTGGTGACGGCCGTCGAAGCGGTCGTCAAGCCGAACGTCGGTCCCCGGACGGTGCCGGGACGGTCGCTGTCGGGGGTGCGTCAGACGCAGTTGTGCGCGCCGCTCGTACTCGATGCGATGACGATGTCCACGCCGCCGAGGGCGGTCAGGTGGAACGCGTTCACGGTGAGGCCGTCGGCGGTCTCCGTCTGCTCGTTGATGATGATCTTCGCTCCGCCCAGATCGATGGTGTGGTTCGGGGTGTCCGGCACGGTGACCGGGGTTCCCGCGATGCTCAGGTCGAGGCGGGTGGAGCCCTTCCTCGCGGTGCAGTTGCTGGTCGATGTCGCGGTGGCGCCCGACACCTTCACGACCGGCAGCCCGGGCAGTCCGATGGTCGCCTTCGCGAGGGTCGCCGTGGCGGAGGCGGTGTTCGGGCCGACGGTGGTGGTGACCTCGGCGCACGGCGCCTGGGCGGTCAGCACGAGGACGTTGATGTTCCGCGTGCAGGGCGGGGCCTTGGACTCGGCGCCCGCGGTGCGTACCCGGCCCGTGTCCGGGGTCGGGGCGATGGACAGGGGCAGCGGCGCCAGTACGTCGGCGGAGAGGCCGAAGGCCCGCCCCGTCACGTACTGGAGCTTCAGCGTGGCGGAGGTGTCGGACGCCTTGTAGGCGTCGTCACCGGCGAACTGGGCGGTGACCGGGGCCGTGGCGTCGTCATCGAGCGGCTGATCGACCGAGGTGACCGTACAGCCCGCGCCGCCCTTGGCGTCCGTCGTCCCCTCGCAGGTCTGGGCGCCGTCCCCGGTGCCGAGCGCGAAGGCGACCTTGCGGCCTTCCACGGGTGTGCCGCCGTCCTTCTCGGTGAGCCTGGCCGACAGTTCCACCGGGGAGCCGTTGGCGGCGCCGGCGGGTCCGGTCCAGGTGAGCGTGGTGTCCTTCTTCGGCGGCGGCTGGACCACGCCCTCGCCGACGTCGAGCTGGTCGGTGTCGAGGTCCAGCGTCACACCGCCGTAGGTCTCCGTGACGTCGCCCGAGTACTGCTTGATGCGCTGATGGTTGGCCCACAGCCGGTCCGGGATGTCGGGATCATCGGTGACGCCCCTGTCGTCCCACCTCGCGAAGTCGATGACATCGGGCTGGCGGTAGCCGCCGCCGTCCGCCTTCACCAGGTCGGTGGCGAGCGACGACAGGCTGCCGTAGGCGCCGGAACGGTAGTCCAGCTCGTGGAGGGTCGCGGTCCACGACTGCAGGAAGGCCACCGCCGTCGCCGAGTGGGCGGGGTCGTAGTGCTCCATGTTGTAGTAGAGGACCGAGCCCTTGCCGAGGCCGAGTCCCGCCGCCTGGTTCACCGCGTCCCGGGCCGCCGCCGCACCGTCGGGCACCGGGTCGCCGATCACGGAACAGGTGCCCTGGCAACTGCCCGCGTCGGCCGAGGCCTGCGGGCCGACGTAGATCGGGAAGTAGCGCCAGCCCTTGTCGTACTGCGCCCGCATCCAGTCGGCGTCGACGGTGACACCGCACCCCGCGTTCTCACCGCCGATGTAGACGCCGACGGCGCCGTAGGGCGAGGCGTCCTTCCAGGCATCCATCTGGCCGGACGGCGGTGCTGCGCACCGGTCGAAGCCCTTGCCCTGGAAGGAGGTGGCGTCGGCCGGAAGCGCCGCCGCCAGGGCGGGCCGCGGCACGGGTGCCTTCGGCCGTGCGGCGTCGACCGGCAGGGAGGCGCTGCGCAGGACGTCCTGGATCAGTTTCCGGTCTTCGCCGTAGGACGCGGTGACGGCGATGCCGTCGGCGGCGGCCTCGTACAGACGGGAGACGCGGTCCTCCGTGACCCACGGCGTCCGTCCGGCCGCTTTGCTCCGGTCGGCGGGCTGGATCAGGAGTGCCTGGGTACGGCCGAACGCCTTTGCCGGGCAGTCCTGTCGGGTGCCCGGCGCACCCAGGTACACGGCCGGCCGGTCGAACCGGACGCAGGCGTCCGGGTTTTTCCGCAGATCCACGACGTCCCAGGACGCAGGCACGGTGAACGTGTGCCCCTGGTAGGCCACTTGTGTGGTGCCGGTCGAGCCGGAGGTCTCGGCCGCCTCCGCACGGCCGAGACCTCCCGCGGCGAGTGCCGCTGTCGTGGTGAGTGCGAGCAGAGCGTTGCGCAGGAATGCGCGCCCGCTTCGAGGATGTCTGTGCTGAGTGATGGTTCCCCCCAGAACCTGGCGTCGACCGCGAGAGCCGAACGCTTGAGCAGTGACCCGGCGAGCCTGCGTGAGTGACGCGTCCTGGTCAATCAAGGCTTTGCCGATCCGGCCGCGGCTACCGGAGGGTCACCCGAGCGTGCTGGACCGTACGGTCACAAAGTGTTCGAAGTCCGCATGTGGGGGGAGGGTGAAGTACCGGGACAGTGTTCCGGTCGCAACCGCCTTTCCGGCGGACGCCATACCTTCACCATGGTGTGTCCACACGTCAGGGTCGGCCGAAAGCCGACCGCGGTATCCGGCGTTCCGCGGCACGGGCCGCCGCCCGGCGGCAAGCACCGGATCCGTTTCGACAGCGACAAGGACCTGGTGCCGCACCGGCGCCGACCGCGCCGTGGCCGACACCGCACCGGTGTGCGTCCCGTTCGGCTCGGGCGCCGAACTGCTCGACAGCTGCGCCGTGTGCCCCGGGGGACCGTGGTCAGCCGTGCAGGGCGAGGTAGGGGCCCAGCACCAGCAGGGTGACGACAAGGGCGTTCTTCAGTCGGTGGGTGGGAAGTGATCGGGCGATCTTCCAGCCCAGCAGCACTCCGGCCAGTTCCGGGATGCCGACCACCGCCGCGAGGGGCCAGTCGATGGTGCCGTGGGCGAGGTATCCCAGCGTTCCGACGCCGGCGATGACGATCGACTGGGCCTGTGCGGAGGCCAGGGATTCCAGCACGGGGACGCCGAGAGCGACCAGCAGCGGCACGGTGAGCATGGGGCCCCCGATGCCCACCAGGCCGCTGGCGGCGGACACCGCGAGTCCGAGCCCGGCGACAACGGTCGCCGAGGGATGGGAAGGCGGTGTGACCGGGGGCCGGCAGTGCTCGCGGTACCACACCAGGACGGCGGCGGCGGCCACGAACAGCCCGAGCACGAAGCCGAAGGCACGCTGGGACACCTCGGTGTTGAGCAGGACGCCGACCGGGGTGCCGAGTACCGCGGTGCCGGCCAGCAGCAACGCCGTACGGCGGGTCGCGGGCTCGCGGAGCTGACCGGACCGGGTGTAGGCGGCGGTGGCCAACGCGCCGGTGGCCACGTGCGTGACGATGGCGGTGCCGGCCACTTCGGCGGGGGACAGACCGGTCAGGACGAACAGCCCGACCGTGGGGAGCACCCCGCCCGGGCCGAGCGCGGTGATCCCGATCCCGCCGCAGAGACCGATGAGCCCCAACGCCACCAGCACGGACGTGGACAGGTCGGCTGTCATCGCACCTCCCGGACACGGATGTGGAACGTTCTCGGGCAGCAGGAAGCCATGGTGATCTCCCGTCGGGAAGGGACTGCGGTCGCGCGTCCTTGCGGCAAGCGTCCGCGCGGGGCCGGGCGTTCAGTCGGCGAGGAGGGGGCGTTCGCGGTGCAGGGTGGTGTGCAGGGCCATCCGGTCGGCCCGGATGCGCAGCGACTCCACGTCGACCGGCCGCCCGTCGGACAGCCGGGTGAGACGTTCGATGGCGAACACCGCCGCCCCGACGGGAATCTCCAGCAGCGCGGCGGTGTCGGGGTCGGCGGTGACCGCGTGCACCGTCACTTCGGCGCGGCCCAGCAGGCAGCCCGTGGTCTCCTCGATCAGGGCGAACACGTCCCGGCCGGTCAGGTCGCCCTGGAGGACGCCGCGGCCGACCTCTGCGGGAAGGTGGCTGGTGTCCAGTGACAGGGGCCTTCCGTCCAGGCGGCGCAAGCGCTCCAAATGCAGCACGGCCGTACCGGCGGGAAGCTCCAGGCGTTCGGTGATCGCCGGCGGCGGGTCGGTGACGACTTCGGCGGCTCGGACCTCGTTGGTGACCGTGCCGTGTCCGTTCAGCGTCTCGGCCAGGCCTGCCAGACGGTCCAGCCCGTGTCCGTACTTGGACGTCGTCACGGTGGTGCCCACGCCGCGTCGCCGGGAGATCAGTCCTTCGTCCCGCAGGAGGCCCAGCGCCTCCCGGACCGCGTTTCGCGAGGCGCCCAGCTGTGTGCCCAGGAGGCGTTCGTCCGGCAGCACCCCGCCAGGGAACATGCCCGCCGTGATCCGTTGCCGGAGCACGTCCGCCAGCTGGCGCGCCCGCTCGGCGCGCGGCCTTGACGACACCCACTCCGCAGGGATCCGTCGGGTCGGCGGGCCGGCTGGCCGCAGCCGACCACCTGATGCCCGTCCGACGCCCTCGTCCGTGTCACCCATGGGTGAAAAGCTACGCCCATGGATGTTACGCCGGAGTTACGCCACCTGATCTGACCTGCGCACTCCTGTGGCCAGCCCGTTCGACCGACAAGCGGAGCGCTCCGCCACACGCGAAGCGCCTTCGAGCCGGCCCCTGGGCCTTATCCGTCCCCGGCGTCCGTGGGCAAGGTGAGCCGCAGGACGATCTCGCCGTCGTAGATCTCCCCGGTGGGCTCGAACCCGAACTTCCGATAGAAGGGCAGCGGTTCGCCCTCTCCGGTCTCGTAGCTGGTCAGCAGCTCGGTACCGCCGTCCGCGCGCACCAGGTCGGCGATCTGCGTGAGTGCGTCCCGGCCGATCCCTCGACCCTGGTACCGCTTGTCGACGAGGAGGCGCCAGAGGAAGTGCCGCCCTTTGAAAGGCCCGGTCGGCGGCTTCCACGACAGCATCACGAAGCCGACCGGCTCGTCGCCGCGATACACGGCCCGATACCAGGGATTGGCCTCCGCCGTCTTTGCCGCGTCCTTGAGCGAGCTGGACACGGAGGCGACGAATCGCTTCTGGTCCCGGCGGACGCGGAGGGCGCGAACGGCCTCCCGGTTGCCGTCGGTGATTTCCCGTAGGCGCACGCCTGGGGACCTCATGCCACGCCCCTTCCTGGATCAGGCAACCGCGCCATCCGGGCTGACGTGAAAGGGCTGCCGCCGCAGCGTATTCGACACAGGCGACCTGGAGCGTGACCGGCACGCCCGGCCGCGACGGCAAGCGCCGTCGGAGGGACTCTCGGCCCACGTCCGTGGGCTCTTCGGCCGCTGCACCAGGACCGTCCGATGCCGAATGCTGGCTTCCGACCGATCCGGAGGTATCCCGTGTACGACCGAACAAGGCGCCCGCACGGCCGTTTCCGCCCCCGTCCCCCGCGGCGGGCGCCGCGCGCGGACCGGACCGGTCACCGTCCGACCGCCCGTCACGTCTGCCCTGACTCCCGGGCGGTCGGACGCACGATCCGCACACATCCGGTACGGAGGCCGCGGTGAGCGGTGTGCAAGCGATCCGTCGGCAGCACCACTCCGGTCAGGTCGCCGCGTTCGGGCAGCCCGCCCCGCGGCGGTCACCCTTACCGGCACCGGCGTACGCCAGTCGGTCACCCGCTGGGTTACCGCGGCCCGTGCGAACCGAGCAGGAAGGACGGAGACATCATGTGCGAGTACTGCGGCTGCCAGGCGCTGGAAGCGATCGACGAGCTGACCCGGGAACATGACAGGGTCGTGACGCTCATCAGCCATGTCCGCGACGCCCACGCCGGCGGCAACGTCGCCCGCATGGCGGAGGTCGCCCGCGAGATCGCCGCCCTGCTCGGCCCGCACACCCAGGTCGAGGAGCAGGGCCTGTTCCCGGCCCTGGCCGCCGACTTTCCCGAGCAGATGGCCGAACTCCGAAGCGAGCACCGGCGCGTCGACGCCGTGCTGGCGGAGGCGGACGGACCGTTCCTGGCCGATCCCACCTGGCCGCGGCGACTGATCGAGACGCTCGACCTGCTGCGTCAGCACATCCTCAAGGAGCAGGACGGCGTCTTCCCGGCCGCCCTGGCCTACCTGACCACCGAGCAGTGGGAGGCCGCGGAGGCGCTCCGCGCCCGCACAGGCACCCGTATGTCGTCCCCGTCCCCCTGACCTGGTGCGGCACCGCGCGCTCGTTCAGGTACCGCACCTCGGTCCGGTGCTAGCCGCTCTGGCCCGTCCGGCTCGCCCTCTCCTCCTCGACCTGCGCTTTCGCGGGGTTCAGGAGCCGGGACAGAAAGTGCCGGGTGCGTTCATGGGCAGGGTTCCCGATGACCCGGTCCGGTGTGCCGTCCTCGACGATCCCCCCGCCGTCCATGAAGACGACCCGGTCCGCGACCTCCCGCGCGAAGCTCATCTCATGGGTGACGACCATCATCGTCATGCCCTCGTCGGCGAGCATGCGCATCACGGCGAGGACGTCGCCCACCAGTTCGGGGTCGAGCGCGGAGGTCGGCTCGTCGAAGAGCATCACCTCGGGGCCCATGGCGAGCGCGCGGGCGATGGCGACGCGCTGCTGCTGACCGCCGGAGAGGGAGGAGGGATGGGCGTCCGCCTTCTCGGACAGGCCGACGCGCTCCAGGTTCTCGGCGGCGACCTCCGCGGCCCGCGCCTTGCCCCGACCGAGGACCCGGCGCTGCGGCAGGGTGAGGTTCTCGGTCACCGTGAGGTGCGGGAAGAGGTTGAACTGCTGGAACACCATGCCGATACGGCGGCGTACGGCGTCGATGTCCACATCGGGGTCGGTCACCTCGGTGCCGCCGACGAAGACCTGTCCCTCGGTGGGCTCCTCCAGGAGGTTCACACAGCGCAGCAGGGTCGACTTGCCGGAGCCTGAGGGGCCGATGACACAGACCACCTCGCCCTGGCCGATCTCCAGGTCGATGCCGCGCAGCACCTTGTTGTCCCCGAAGGACTTGTGCAGGCCGCGGACGAGTATCTCGGGGACGGTGCTCACTTGACGGCTCCCTGGGCCTTGGCCTCCATGCGGCGGACCACGAATCCGAGCGGGATCGTGACCAGCAGATAGCACAGGCCCGCGACCAGGATCGGGGTGGAGTTGGCGGTCTGGCTGGCCAGGTCCCGGCCGAACTTGGACAGTTCGCGCTCCTCCAGCGTGACGCCGAGGAACAGCACCAGCGAGGAGTCCTTGAAGAGCAGGACGAGTTCGTTGGTGAGCGGCGGGAGGATGATCCGGAACGCCTGCGGAACGATGATGGAGATCATCGCCCGGGCGGGTGAGAAGCCCAGCGAACGGGCCGCCTCCATCTGCCCCTTGGGCACGGCCTGGATGCCCGCGCGGATCGTCTCCGCCATGTACGCGGCCGAGACCAGTCCGAGTGCGAGGGCCACCTTGCCGTACGTTCCCCCGATGATCTCCGTGCCGGGAAAGGCCAGCGGCACGGCCACACCGACGAAGATGAAGATCAGCAGGGCGGGCAGACCGCGGAAGATCTCGATGTAGATCCCGGCGACCCAGCGGTAGGGGCCCACGGACGACAGCCGCATCAGCGCGATGACCATGCCGAGGACCAGGCCGACGACGAAGCCGGTCACGGTGAACAGCACGGTGTTCTTCAGCGCCAGGGTGATGACGTCCGGGAACATCTGCCACGCGATGTCCGCCTGCGCGAACTGGTTTTGCAGCCGGCCCCAGTCGGCCGTGGCCGCGAAGGCGAGCACGGCGGCGACGAAGACGGCGTACTGGGCGCCGCGCGAGAGCGTGCGCCGCCGGCTCCGCGTCAGACGCCTTCCGCGGGGCCGGGCTTCGGCGCCGGTGGTGCCGGGGGTGCCGGTGGTGCCGGGGGTGCCGGTGGTGTCGCTCATGAGGCGGACGGTGAGGCGGCGGACGGGGTGTACGGGCCGATCCACTGCTCGTACAGCTTCTGGTAGGTGCCGTCGGCCTTCGCGTCCTTGATCGCCTTGTTGACCGCGGCGAGGAGCTCGGAGTTGCCCTTCTTCACCGTGAAGCCGTACTGCTCACCGGTGTCGAGGTTGCCGACCACCTCGAAGGCGTCGGCGTTGGCCTTGTCCTTGAGCCAGCCCTGGACCACCGGGTAGTCGATGACGACCGCCTGGACCTGTCCGGTGCGCAGGCCGTTGAGGACGGCGTCGGAGGACTCGAAGGAGACGGGGTCGAAGCCCTGACCCCGCACGTAGTCCTCCCCGGTGGTCTGCGCCTGGGCACCGAGCTTCCTGCCCTTGGCCTTCACCTCGTCCAGGGACCTGATGCCGCTCTTCTTGTCGACCAGCACGGCCTGGGTGGCGTCGAAGTACGGGTCGGAGAAGTCGACGTTCTTCTTGCGCTCGGCGGTGATGGTCATGCCCGCGGCGGCCAGATCGCACTGGCCGGAGTTGAGGAACGCGCCGGTCTTGAAGTTCTCGAAGGGCGTGTCGAGGATCTGCTGCTTCACCCCGAGGTCCTTGGCGACCAGGTCGATCAGGGAGACGTCGAAGCCCTGGACCTTGCCGTCGATCTCCGACTGGAAGGGCGGGTACGGCAGATGCGTGCAGGTCGTGAGCCGGCCCGCCTTGACGAGGTCGACCCCGCCGGCGGCCGACTTGGCCGTGCCGCCGCTGCCGCTCGACGTGCAGCCTGCCACGAGCACCGCCCCGGCCGTCGCGGTGATGGCGGCCAGGACGCGGACCCGGCGTCCGAGGAGCGTGTTCACGGGGGACCTCTCTGTGGGGGACATGCGGATGCAGATTATAAGAAGATCTTTGACTCCCTCAAAACAAACCTGAGACGCAGGTGATTCCGGGCCCGTACCCCTTTCCGACGTGGGGTCAGTCGCCTCGGTAGAGGGCGGTGAGCAGTTCGATCGCCGCCTGGGTCGCCGGATGCGGGTCGTCCCGCCACCAGGTGAGGCGTACGGCGATGGGCTCGGCGTCGCGGACCGGCCGGTAGACGATGCCGGGCCGGGGGTACTGGTGCGCGGTGGACTCCGCCGTCATGCCGACGCCGCGGCCACTGGAGATCACGGTCAGCCAGTCGTCGATGTCACCGGTCTCCTCCGTGGCCGGGCGGGAGCCGGGCGGCCACAACTCGGGGGTGGTGGTACCGGTGCGCCGGTCGATCAGCAGGGTGCGCTCACTGAGGTCGGCCAGGCGCAGGGACCGTCGTGCGGCCAACGGGTCCTCGGCGGACAGGGCACACAGGCGTCGTTCCAGGCCGACGATGGCCCCGTCGAAGCGGCGGTCGTCCAGGGGATTGCGTACGACGGAGAGGTCGCAGGCGCCCTCCGCCAGGCCGGCGGTCGCGGAGTTGACACGGATCAGGCGCAGCTCCGTGTCGGGGTGCGTCCGAGCCCAGCGGCGCTGGAAGGCGGGAGTGTGGCGGCCGACCGCCGACCAGGCGTAGCCGATCCGCAGGGTGTTGTGGCCCGAGGTGGCCTCCCGCACCAGGTCCTCCACCCCACCGAGCACCCGCCGGGCCTGCGCGACCACCCGCAACCCGGTCGCGGTCGGCGCCACTTCGCGCGAGGTGCGCCGCAGCAGCCTCACCCCCAGGGCACGTTCGAGCGAGGCCAGCGTCCTGGAGACCGCCGCCTGCGAGACACCCAGGACCACGGCGGCATCGGTGAAGGTGCCCTCGTCCACGATGGCCACCAGACAGCGCAACTGTCGCAGCTCCACATCCATGACTCAAGCGTATGGATCGTGCCGTCGACGCATTTTGTGCATGCACCGCCGAGCCGCACCATCACGTCATGCGTAACGCACCCGTCACGGCGGCCCTGTCGTCCGCCCCCTCCACCGGTCCCTCGACCCCTGCGCCGTCCGGTGAGCGGCTGGCCGGGATGGTCACGATGGCCGGCAGCGGCCTGTCGAACCAGGTCGGCGCCGCGATCGGCTCCCATGCCTTCCCCGTTCTCGGCCCGGTGGGCGTCGTCGCGGTCCGCCAGTACGTCGCCGCGATCGTCCTCCTCGCCGTCGGCCGACCGCGCCCGCAGGACTTCAGCCGGGCGCAGTGGTGGCCGGTGCTGGGGCTGGCCGTGGTGTTCGGGACCATGAACCTGTCCCTCTACACGGCCATCGACCGCATCGGCCTCGGCCTGGCGGTCACCCTGGAGTTCCTCGGCCCGCTCACCATCGCGTTGGCCGCCGCACGCCGCCGCGTCGACGCCGCCTGTGCGGTGATCGCCGCGACGGGCGTCGTCACCTTGATGCGCCCCCAGCCGTCGGCCGACTACGTGGGAATGGGCCTGGGCCTGCTGGCCGCGTGCTGCTGGGCGTCGTACATCCTCCTCAACCGCACCGTCGGCCGCCGCATCCCGGGCGCGCAGGGCTCCGCCACCGCGACCGGGATCTCCGCGCTGATGTTCCTGCCCGTCGGCATCGTCCTCGTCCTGCACCGGCCGCCGACCGCCACGGCCGTCGGGTGTGCCGTCGCGGCCGGCGTGCTGTCCTCGGCGGTGCCCTACCTCGCCGACCTGTTCACCCTGCGCCGCGTACCCGCCCAGGCGTTCGGACTCTTCATGAGCGTCAACCCGCTCCTGGCCGCCCTCGTCGGCTGGATCGGTCTGGGCCAGAACCTGGGCTGGACGGAATGGACGAGCATCGGTGCCATCGTGGCCGCCAACACCCTCAGCACCCTCGCACGGCGCGGCTGATGCGAAGAGGGGTCCAGGTGAGCGACCCGAGCAGCACGCGAATCAGGAGGTGGCGCTCACACCGCGTGACACACGGATCCAGGTCCTGACTATGCCTTCCGGCCACTGCGACGTAGGGTCCAGGCGTGGACACAACGGCCCTGACCCCTCGCGTCCTCGTGATCGGGCTCGACCCGTATCGGGTTCCCGGGCCCTGGGACCCCCAGCCGGTAGCGGACGCGATCCAGGTGGGAATCGCCGGATTCGCCGAGCGCGGCGTCGGCGTGGAGACGTGTCTGTTCGGCCTCGACGGCAGCGACGACGTGGAGGCGGTCGTCAGCGCCGCCTTGGCTGCGCGACCTTGGGAGTGCGTCGTCGTCGGCGGTGGTGTGCGAAAGCCGGAGGACCAACTCGAACTGTTCGAGCAGGTGCTCAACCTGATTCGACGACACGCTCCCGACGCGGCGATCGCGTTCAACAGCACCGCGGCCGACACCTTCGACGCGGCCGCCCGCTGGATCGACGTTCCCGGAAGACCGGCCGGCGCGGGCCAGTGAGTTCAACTCCGCGCCGCGGGGCCGCGGGGAAAAGGGTCGTTCAGGCGAGGACCCTGCCCTCCACGCTCTCCGCGGGTTCCACGGTCAGCACGGCCGGCGCAGTCCCGCGACGAGGAGCGTGACCAGTCGACGCGCGTCGTAGCGAGGATCGTTGTCGGCGCCTATGCAGAGGTTTCCGATGCCGCGCATGAACTGGTAGGCGTCGAGGCCGGAGTGGATCTCATCGGAGGCGGCGGCAGCGTCGAGGAGTTGGGTGCACACCGGCAGGAGGCGGTCGAGGAAGTAGGCGTGCAGCGTCTCGAAGCCGGCGTTGTCCGTCTGCAGCGCGGCCGCGAGGCCGTGCTTGGTGACCAGGAAGTCGACGAAGAGGTCGACCCATCGTTCGAGGGCGGCGTGAGGCGTCGGGCTGGTCGTCAGCAAGGCCGGCCCGGCTTCGGCACAAGCGTCGACCTGGTGACGGAAGACGGCGATGACGAGGTCCGCCCTGGTGGGGAAGTGGCGGTAGACCGTGCCCATCCCGACGCCGGCCTTCGCCGCGATGTCGCGCACCGGTGCGTCCACGCCAGAGGTGGCGAAGACCGTGGCGGCCGCGTCCAGCAGGGTCTGCTGGTTGCGTCGGGCGTCCTTGCGCCTGGGTCCGTCCGGGCTTCCCGTGCTCCGGCCGCGGTCGTTCACTGCGACGCTCCTTCCGTGAGGCTCACAAGCGGAACGTCGTTCCGTATCGTTGGCGGAGCGAGGTTCCGCTTCGCCCATGATGGCAGACCGGCGAACCGGCGACCAAGCCGCGCGTCGCCGCCCCGGCCTGCGGTACCACCTGGCGGCGGCCACCGGTCTACGCCCGCCTACGCCCCCGTGGCGTCGGACCCGGCGGCCGTCGTGGACGTGGGACCCCGCGAGAACCAGGAACTGATCAGGGCCGGCAGGGAAGGCCCGCCCCGCAGACACCAGAGGGCGATCACCGGGTCGCAGATCGCGCAGCCGAGCGACGAGTGAGACGCGAACGGGATGATCGGAGCGCCTCGCAGATGGTGCAGGACGTCCCAGGCCGCGTGGAGCAGCCAGGCGATGCCGATCCAGACGTACGAGTCGAGGCCGCGGTAGGCGCAGTAGGTGATCGCGGCGGTGAAGACGAACTCCCAGGGCCCGAAACTGCCGCTGCTGAGATAGGCGGCGCCGGCCCCGGCGACCATGACGGCGTTGAGTCGCCGCCTGGCGGGTTCCCGGAGCAGCGACATGAGGAACGCGTACACGGTGCCGATCAGTATCGGCGCGAGAACAGTCACGGGCCAGACGCTAATGCGCTGTTCGCGGCCGTGACAGCGGATGCAGTGCCAGGCGTCGACGGGATCCCGCCAGAGCCGAAGCCACCTGCGCAACAAGGAGGAGAGCATGAACGATTCACGTGACGTGTCCGCAGTGCCCCTGGCGCAGCTCGGCCGACGCACCTTCCTTGGTGGGGTCGGAGCAGCCGCTCTCGGCGCCGCCGGCCTCGGGGGTGCCGGCCTGTTCACCGGCGCGACCCTGAGCCCGGCGGCGGCCGCGACCGCGGTACCGGAGGCGGACAAGGACCCGCTCGACCTGCTCCAGCGGATGCTGTCCCACGACACACAGAACCGCGGCGAAGGCGCGAACACACGCCCGCACGCGGAGATGCTCAAGGCGGTGGGGGAGAACGCCGGGGTGCCCGCACATGTACCGGATGTTCTCCCTCTTCCTCGCCTGACGGGTCGGTCACCGGCGGGCTTGGGCGCCGGCGTGCAGCGGCTCGGACGGATGCCGCGCACGCCGGCGCCCAGGCCTTCGGATGCCCGACGTCAGCGGCAGTGGCCGAGTTGGCCGAGGGCGCGGTCCAGCATGTCGACGAAGAAGTCGGCCGCGCTGGTGTCGAGGCACAACGGCGGCTTGATCTTCAGGATGTTGAGGTGGTCTCCGGTGGGCTGGACGATGACGCCGAGGTCGAGCATGCGGTCGCAGAGTTCGGCGGTCTCTTCCGTGGCGGGTTCCAGGCTGACGCGGTCCCGGACGAGTTCCAGGCCGAGGTAGAGGCCCGAGCCGTGGACGGCGCCGACGATGCCGTAGCGGTCGGCCAGTGCTTCGAGTCGGCTCTTCAGACGGCCACCGACGCGCACCGCGTTGCCCTGGAGGTCCTCGTCGCGCAGGGTGTCCAGGACGGTGAGGCCCACGACGCTGGAGACCGGGCTGCCGCCGGTGGAGGAGAAGAAGTAGCCCTGGTCGCGGTACCGGTCCGCCACCGCCCTGGACGTGATGACGGCGCCGAGGGGGTGCCCGTTGCCCATGGCCTTGGCGACACAGACGATGTCAGGGACGACCTGCTGCTGCTCGAAGCCCCAGAACCAGTGTCCCAGGCGGCCGTAGCCGACCTGGACCTCGTCGGCGACGGCCAGACCGCCGTGGCGGCGGACCGCCGCGTACACCTCGGCGAGATAGCCGTCGGGCAGGGCGACTCCTCCGGCGTTGCCGTAGAAGGTCTCGCCGATGAACGCTCCGGCCGGTCGGCCGGAGGCGGCCAGCTCGTCGATCACGGCGACGGCCTCGGGCGCATAGCGCGCGGCATCCGCGCCGCGGTGCCGGCCGCGATAGGAGTTGGGCGAGTCCACGGTGTGGACCCAACCCGGCCGGGTCGCCAGGGCGTTCGGGTTGTCCTGGAGCGAGGTGGAGACCGCGTCGGAGGCGTACGTCCAACCGTGGTACGCCTCGCGCAAGGCGACGACGTCATGCAGGCCGGAGGCCCCGATGGCCAGCCTCAGGCCCAGATCCACCGCCTCGGAACCGGAGTTGACCAGGAACACCGTGTCCAGAGGCTCGGGAAGGAGGGCGGCGAGGCGCTCGGTGAACTCCACCACCGAGGCGTAGTGGAACCGCGAGTTGGTGTTGAGCCGCCGCAACTGCCGGGAGACCGCCTGCTCGACGCGGGGGTGGGCGTGTCCCAACGGGGTGACGTTGTTGACGATGTCGAGGTACGAACGACCGTCGGTGGACAGGAGATGGTGACGCCAACCGCGCTCGATGCGGGGAGGGTCGGCGTAGTAGTGCTCCTGCACGGTCGCGAACACGGCGTCACGCCGGTCGAGCAGGTCCCCGTGAGGTGTACGGCCGGTGGCCGGGAGGCCGAGGAGCGGAGCGGGGTCGGCGGTGAGCGCGAGCCATCCGGCCGCGTACTCGGGGCGGACCAGGGGAGGCACGGCGGGGCTGTCGGCGGTGTGCAGTGCGATGTGGACCGAGGTTCCGGAGGGGAGGTGGGCGATGTCCTGGCCC
Organism: Streptomyces sp. NPDC052043; assembly: GCF_044548235.1. NCBI lineage: Bacteria > Bacillati > Actinomycetota > Actinomycetes > Kitasatosporales > Streptomycetaceae > Streptomyces > Streptomyces sp. NPDC052043. Next base: position 103,712 of record NZ_JBIUBT010000019.1, on the reverse strand, counting down.
GCCTGGACCGTCGCACCGGTGGTGACCACCGGGTGGACCGCGTGGGGGAAGGACAGCGTCAGCACCTGCGGGCCGCAGGTGATCTCCACACGGCCCGGTGCCGCGGCGAGGACCTTCCCGGCGGCGGGGGCCTGCATCAGCGCGGTCCGGCCGAGCCACAGGTTGACGCCGGTGGGCACCGTGGCGGGGGAGACGGCGGACAACGCCTGCGCCCGAGTGAGCCGTGCCTGGGCGTACCAGGTGGCGACCGCGGCTGCCCCGCCCGTGAGCGCGGAGGCCGCCAGCCGGTCCTCGGCGGCGGCTTCGAGCCAGGCCCCGTCGTCCATGGAGTCGGCGTCGGCGGACAGGTCGAGGACGGTGATGTCGTCGCCCGCGAGATCGCGCAGCAGGCCGTGCGCCGGCGCGTCGGCCCGAGCAGGCGCGTCGGCGAGGCCGGTCGCGTCCTTGACGAGGTGGATCATCACCGGAAGGGGCAGGTGGGTGGCCCGCTCGAAGATGCGCCATTCCCGGTCGAGCGCGGCCTTGGCGTAGGCGTTGTCCTCGTCGACGGCGGCCTGCTGCCGCCCGCTGGCGACCAGGCCGGCGGCGCGCAGGACCACGAGCGGCCACAACGCCTCCGCCTCGTCCGGGGACAGCGGCCGCACAGCGTGGAAGGCGCGGACGGCGGGCAGCACGTGATGGGGCTCGACACCGTCGTGGTGGAGCATCGAGGAGAGCGACACGGCGAGTTCGCCGACCGCCCAGCTCATGGTCAGGTCACCGAAGTCGATGACCCCGTCGGGCATGGGCAGGCGGCCGTCGGGGCAGCGGATCAGATTGTCGTCGGTGAGGTCCAGGTGCACCGCCTGCGACGGCAGCACGGCGGCAACCTTCTGGACGCGTGCCCAGGCGTCGGCGGTCGCGGCCCGGACGGCGGCGCGCCGGTCGGGCTCGTCGATGTACCCGGCGAGCTTGGCGACGACGCGGTCGGCATGCCGCAGGTCCCACTGGAGAACGCGCTCGAGCCCCGGGTGGCGGAAGTCGCGCAGGGCGGTGCTGACCTTTCCGGCGATCGTGCCCATGGCCGCCACCGTGCTCGGGGACAGGTGCCGTGGACCCGACAGCGGGCCACCGGGCAGGTAGCGCAGCAGCCGCGCGACGGCCGGCCCGCTCTCGGTGTCCACCGTCGCGCAGCGCGGGGAGCCGTCGGGGCGGCGCAGGACGGTGGCGACGCGCAGTTCCGGGTGGGCCGAAGCGATCAGGTCGGCTGCCGTGTCCTGGGCTTCGACCTCCAGGGCGCCGAAGGCCGGGTTGGCGACCTTCAGAATCGCCGAGGCCGTGCCGTCCTCGGATCGCAGCAGGAAGTTGGCGTCCTGCTGGCTTCCCAGCCCCTCCGCACGCGCGTCGATCCCGAGGTGTTGAGCGGCGACGCGCTCGGCCTCGGCCGGCGCCATCCGCGGTGCCGGAAGGGCGTCCTCGGTGAAGAAGTCGATCGTGCGGTGCTCGGCGTGCGGCATCCGCAGCATGGCCGGGTCGATCGCGTCCATGAAGTATCTCTCTCCTGCGTGAACGGCAAGCCGTGCAGCTGTTCCAGGCATGATGCCGGATCAATACGATCGAATCAACTGTGCCAACGATCGAATCGAGTGAGCCGCAGGGTCTGGGCTCTCGTGAGTGCTCCACAGCACCTGACGGCAGACCCCGGGCGGTGGGCGAATCTCCGCGCGCAGTCGCGACGGCCGCCCCGCGGCGACGGCGCCCGGGCCCTCAGCTGGGGAAGCGGCGGTGCCTGTGTGTCCAACACACCTATTGACCTGCGTAGATCCCATGTGCTTCCCTCCCCGTGAGGGCCTGGGGGGCACCGCTGTCGACTGTGGCTGTCCGCTCTGAAGGGCACACCAAGGGCACGGGTGGCGTGCAGGGGCGGACCGAGGGGGTACGAGGTGTCTCGGGGCATGGGCAGACGTATCGGGATGAGGGACGAAGCGACCGCTCCGTCCCAGCGCAGACCCCGACCGGACCTGCCCCGACCACGGGCGAGACTCTGGGCCGTGGTGGCTGTCGCGGCCCTCGGATTCCTCGTCGTGCTGGAGTTCGCCGCGCGTCGCTACGGCCTGCCGGGGCCGATCACCAACCAGGTGCGCGAGGTGGTGTTCGCTCCCAAGTCGGGCGGCCTGTTGTACGCCGCCATGGCGTTGATGATGGTCGTCCTCACCTGGCGGCAACGATGCATCGCGGTGGCCGCCGCGATAGGCATCGACCTCGCCTTCTCGCTGGTCCGGTGGGCGGTGGGCGCCGAGACGACCGGCGGCCACCCCTTCGGCAACGGTGCGTTGTGGGTGATCCTGGGCTGCGCGGTCATCGCCGTCACCCGCCGCACCGGCCCGGAACGTGCCCTGCTGCTGAAGGGCGTCGGACTGGGCCTGCTGCTGGTGACCGGCCGCAAGACCGGCGACACATGGCTGCTCATCACCTCGAAGACCCGCCCCGCGGTGCTCGACCAGTACGTGGCGACAGCCGATCACGCACTGGGCAATCCGTCGTGGCTGGTGGGTCGCGCGGTCACGGCCACCGGACCCGTCGGCTTCAACGTCCTCGACGTCGTCTACGGCCAGCTCGCGGTGGCCGCGGTCGTCGTCGCGCTGTACCAACTGCGTGGCGTGGCGGTCGAGCGCCGCTTCCCGGGCCATCACCTGGTGCGCACCTTCCTGGTGATCGGCCTCCTCGGCCCGGCCTTCTACATGATCTTCCCGGTGGTCGGACCGATCTTCGCCTACGGCACCGGTACCGACTACTGGGCGACGGTCAGCCTGTGGTCGCCGGACATTCCGTCCAGCGGGCACTGGGCGGTGGCCGACCTGTGGCCACAGACGCCGTCGCCGATCAACGTCCCGCTCCCCATGCCCTTCGACGAGATCACTCCGCGCAACTGCATGCCCAGCCTGCACACGGCGTGGGCTGTCGCGCTCTTCGTCCATTCCCGCAAGGGCCCACGCGTTCTGCGGTACGCGGGCACGTTCTGGCTGGTCGCCACCCTCGTCGCGACGCTGGGATTCGGCTACCACTACGGCGTGGATCTCATCGCCGGTGTGGTGTTCGCGCTCACCGTCGAGGCGGCTCTGCGGTCGTTCGACCGCGGCTGGGATCGATCAGGGATCCGGCTGGTCGCCTACGGGGCAGCGGTCTTCGCCGCGCTCCTGGTGTCCTACCGCTTCCTGCCGTTGGAGATGGCCGAACATCCGTGGGTGTACGGACCACTGCTCCTGCTGGCGATGACCTCAGTGGTCTACGGCTACGTACGGACCACCACGGCGTGGGAACCGAGGGCCACCCCGCGGGGTCCAGCAGCACCCGCCGGCGTTCGGGCTGCGGCTGGAACCCGGGTTTGACGGCACCCACAGGCGGCGCCGAGCGTGGCGCGAGGCCGGCGGCGGACGTTCCGGGTCGACCGGGGACCGGGCCGACCGCCTCCAGCCCACCGGCCGGTCGGCGCATGGGCGGCCCGATCCGGAGGCCATCTGTGGATGCCACCGACCACCCGCTCGACCAACGGGGGCCGCAGGTGTCACGACGTCATAGCTCGTCCAGGTTGTCACGGCTGGTCATGAAGTGCTTGCGGCCGCCCGCGTACCACGACACCAGCGCGAATAGACCGACCACGGCGACCGCGATCGGCGCGTAGTTGAAGCTGTCGACGTTGACCGGGCGGGTCGGCGGCAGCACGAACAGCACGCAGATGACCACCACCCACACGACCGCGACCCAGCCGATCACGCCGCTCCACTTGCCCAGGTGCCACGGTCCCGGAACGAACTCGTTGCCGCGCAGACGACGCAGCAGCACCGGCGTGACATAGGCGATGTACAGGCCGATCACCGCGATCGAGGTCACGGCCAGGTATGCCGTGGTGTTGAACAGTGCCGGCAGCGTCAGGATCGCCGAGAGCGTCACGCAGAACCAGATCGAGTTCGTGGGCGTCCCGGTACGCGGGTTGACCTTCGCCCAGATTCTCGACCCCGGAAGGGCGTTGTCGCGCGAGAACGCATAGCTCATCCGGGAGTTGGCGGTCACCGAGGCCATCCCGCAGAAGAACTGCGCGGCACACACGATGAACAGCAGGAACTTCGCCGTGGCCGGACTGTTCAGCGAGTCCAGGAAGACCTGCGCCGGCGGCAGCCCGGTACTCGACGCGGCCAGCTTGTCCAGCCCCGCGGAACTCTTGTCCTGGATCGACGCGGTGATGGAGTAGAGCAGGATGAAACCGCCGATGACCGAGATCACCACGCTCATCACGATCCCGCGCGGCGCGCTGCGGGCCGCTCCCCTGGTCTCCTCCGCCACATGGGCCGACGCGTCGTACCCGGTGTAGGTGTACTGCGCCATCAGCAGGCCCATGAGGAAGACGTAGATGCCGGAGGTCCAGCCGGTGGCGTTGTGCCAGCCCGTCAGCGTCCACCCGGCGGACTGGTGGTGCTCGGGCAGCGCCCACAGCACGGCGACGATGACCAGGACGCCCACCACGTGCCACCAGGCGGAGACGTTCGACAGGAACGCGACGAGCTTCACGCCGAACGTGTTGAGCAGCGCGTGCAGAAGAATGATCGCGAGGAACAGCAGGAAAGTACCGCCGGCAGTGACCTCGGTGCCCCAGACGAGGTTCATGAACGCCATCCAGGTCGTGGCGCACCCGAAGTCGATCGCGGCGGTCACGGCGACCTCGCCCATGAAGTTGAACCAGCCCACGAACCAGGCCCAGGCACGCTTGTTGTTCCTGGCAAGCTCGCCGGCCCAGAAGTAGAGACCTCCCGCAGTGGGGTAGCGCGAACACACCTCGGCCATGGCCAGCGCCACACATGTCACGAAGACACCGACCACCGCCCAGCCGAGCACGATGGTCGACGGACCACCCGACTTCAGCGCGATCCCGTACGACGTGATGCAGCCCGCCAGGATCGAGATGATCGAGAACGATACGGCAAAATTCGAGAACGCGGACATACCGCGATGGAGTTCCTGCTTGTAGCCCATCTCTGCGAGACGGGCAGCATCCTCGTCCAGCTCTATCTCTGGCTGGACTTCTTCTTGCGCAGCCATCCGCGACTCCTCATCGACGAGGGACGACGGCGAACAAAGTCGCGTACGACACACCGGTTGTCAATGGCCTGATCTCAAACCTTTTCCGGCCGCGGCACACCGCCCGACCGGGCCGCCAGGGAGAGGTCCATGCCGGCAGACCCCGCTGACGTGCAGGACCAGGCCCCGGCAGCCGTCCCCGGCCAGGTGTACCTGATGGGACGTCAGACGGAAAACAGGCGGCGATGCAGCGCTGGGCCCAGTCGGCAAACGTGCGGGGCGCTCCACTCTTCGCGCACCTCGCGGAGTGGGCTGCCGTCAACCTGGACAAGGTCGAGCAGGCCCGGCACGACTACGACACCGGTCCGCGCTGACAGTGCGTCAGCGATGTGACCGACTGCGTGCGCACGGTGAATAGGACCCGAATCGAGACCTTGAAGGTGTGGTTCGTGCGCGTTGGGATGACACATAGTTAGGCGCGTAGAGCTCGGAGCAACGAGGGGGCAACTGATGCTTTCAGGCGCCGGTGACGGTGATGCGTCAGGTGTCCCTCCATGTGGTGAACCAATGGACTCATGAGGAGGAGCTCCATGCGTGGTGCCAAGAGCGCCAAGTGGGTTGCTGTGGCCGCGGTTGTGGCGCTGGGGGCGACAGCCTGTGGCGGCGGTGGCGGTGACGGCGGCAAGAGCAGTGGCAGCAAGGCCGGGATCGACCCGAGTGGCAAGTTCTCGATTGAGGTGGGTGAGCCGCAGAACCCGCTGCAGCCGGCGAACACCATGGAGTCCAACGGCAGCATTGTCATCAGATCCCTCTTCTCCGGGCTCGTCGACTACGACCAGAGCGGCAAGACGAACTACGTCAATGCCGAGTCGATCGACTCCCAGGACAACAAGACCTTCACGGTCAAGCTGAAGCCCGACTGGAAGTTCCACGACGGCACCCCGGTGACCGCGGCGTCCTACGTGAACGCCTGGAACTGGGCGGCGAACCCGGCGAACAAGCAGACCAACAGCTTCTGGTTCTCCGACATCCAGGGCTACGACGACGTCGCCCCGGCCAAGGGCAAGTCCAAGGCCGACAAGATGTCCGGTCTGAAGGTCGTGGACGACACCACGTTCACGATCACGCTGAGCACACCGATTCCGTACTACGTGTACAAGCTCGGCTACGAGGTCTTCGACCCGCTGCCGGAGTCCTTCTACAAGGACCCGAAGGCCGCGGGCGAGCACCCGATCGGCAACGGCCCGTACAAGTTCGTCGGCTGGCAGCACAAGAAGCAGATCGAGGTTGCCAGGTACGACGACTACAAGGGCCCGAACGCCGCCAAGAACGGCGGTGTGGTCTTCAAGAACTACAGCAACCTCGAGACGGCCTACGAGGACCTGAAGTCCGGCAACCTCGACGTGCTCCGTCAGATCGCGCCGAAGGACCTGTCGGTCTACAAGCAGGACCTCGGCGACCGCGCGGTGGACCAGGCCTACTCGGCCATCCAGACCATCGCCGTGGCCTTCTACAGCAAGCAGTGGAAGGACGTCGACCCCAAGGTCCTCCAGGGTCTGTCGATGGGGATCGACCGCGACACGATCACCAAGACCGTGCTCCAGGGCACGCGTGAGCCCGCGACCGGCTGGGTCGCCAAGGGCGTCCTCGGCTACACGCCGAACGCCGCCGGCGACGTCACCAAGTACGACCCGGCCAAGGCCAAGGCGCTCATCAAGGAGGGCGGTGGCGTTCCGGGCAACTCCATCTCCATCCAGTACAACGCGGACGGCAGCCACAAGGACTGGGTGGAGGCGGTCTGCAACTCCATCACCAACGCCACCGGTGTGAAGTGCGTGGGCGACTCCAAGCCCGACTTCCAGGCCGACCTGAACGCGCGCGACAACAAGGAAGTCAAGTCGCTGTACCGTTCGGGCTGGGTGCTGGACTACCCCTTCAACGCCAACTTCCTGCGTGACCTGTACGGTACGCACTCGGACGGCAACCAGGGCGGCTTCTCGCAGAAGACGATCGACCAGGGGATCGCCGCTGCCGACACCGCCGGCTCCGTGGAGGAGTCGGAGAAGAAGTACCAGGAAGTCGAGAAGAACCTGGTCAACTACATGCCGTCCATCCCGCTCTGGTACATGAAGGTCAACGCGGGCTACTCGACGAAGGTCACCGGCGTTCAGTACGACCAGCACGGTGACCCGGTCCTGACCGGCGTTCAGGTCAAGAAGTAACGGCAAACAGCCCGTTGGTCCCGGGGTGCGGAGTGCCGCGCCCCGGGGCGCTTTCCCGGCAGCGCGGTGAGCGCCTGCGAGGCGGCGGACTCGCTGTGGGCAGACGCGTGCATACAGGTAAATGAATACGGGCCGGTGAATACTTTTCCGCCTCTTGCGTGGCCGGTGGGGAAGGGCGCAGCCTGAAGGGGCGCGGCGTTTCAGGAGGGCCCGATGCAGGTTCCAGCTGCCTTCCAGTACGAGACGGCCACCAGCGTGGAGCACGCGATCGAGCTGCTCACACGCTACGGTCCCGAGTCCCGGGTGGTGGCGGGCGGGCACAGCCTGCTGCCGATGATGAAGCTGCGGCTGGCTCAGCCCGAAGCCCTGATCGACATCAACGGTCTCGGCGAGCTGGCGCTGATCAGTGTGGACGGGCACGACCTGGCCGTCGGAGCGATGGTCCGCCACGCGCAGCTGCTTGCCTCGCCGGTCGTCGGCGAGCACTTCCCCATCCTGCGGGACGCGGAACGGGTCATCGCCGATCCGCTCGTACGCAACCGCGGCACCGTGGGCGGCTCGCTGTGCCAGGCCGATCCGTCGGAGGACCTGTCCGCGGCGTTCTCGGCACTGCGGGCGACACTCGTCGCTCAGGGCCCCGGCGGCAGGCGCACCATCGGGATCAGGGAGTTCTTCCTCGGCCCGTACGAGACCGCACTGAACGAAGCGGAGCTTTTGGTGGAGATCCGCGTGCCCATCCGTTCGCACGCCAGCGCCTACCACAAGGTCGAGCGCCGGGTCGGCGACTGGGCGGTCGTCGCCGCGGGAGCGGTGCTGGAGATCTCCGACGGGGTCGTCACCGAGGCCGGGATCGGGCTGACCGCGGTGGGCGCCCCACGGTTCGTGTCCGAGCAGGCCGAGGACTTCCTGCGCGGCCGGCGCCCGGACGACGAGGACTTCGCGGAGGCAGGCCGGATCGCGGCCCGGGAGTGCAGGCCGACGGCCGACCAGCGCGGCCCGGTCGACTACAAGCGGCATCTGGCCGGGGAGCTCACCACGCGGGCGCTGCGCGTCGCCGCCGCACGCGCCCTGGGGCAGGAGGCGTGACATGCGGATCACCGTGACCGTGAACGGCGAGCAGCACACGAGGGACGTGGAGCCCCGGCTGCTGCTCGTGCACTTCCTGCGCGACGAACTCGCACTCACCGGCACCCACTGGGGCTGTGACACCTCCAACTGCGGGGTGTGCACGGTCTGGCTGGACGGGACGCCGGTCAAGTCCTGCACCGTGCTCGCGGTGATGGCCGACGGCCATGAGGTGCGCACCGTCGAGGGACTGGCGCACGGGAGCGAACTCGACCCGGTGCAACAGGGGTTCATCGCCTGCCACGGGCTGCAGTGCGGCTTCTGCACGCCGGGGATGATGATGACCGCCCGCTGGCTGCTCGACCACGCCGCGGATCCGTCCGAGGAGGAGATCCGGGAGGCCATCTCGGGACAGATGTGCCGCTGCACCGGTTACGAGAACATCGTGCGTTCCATCCGCTGGGCCGCCGAGCACGGGGGAGGGGCGCGGACCGCGGACGTGGCCACGGAGTCGGCCACCGAGCCGGCGCCCGGCCGTGAGGAGGTACGGGCATGACGACCACCGGGGAGCGGCCGGTCGGCTTCGGACGGATGCCCCGCAAGGAGGACGCGCGGTTCGTCCGCGGCCACGGGACCTACGTCGACGACGTACGGCTGCCCGGGATGCTGTACGGCGCGATCCTGCGCAGCCCGCTGGCGCACGCCCGGATCGTGTCCGTGGACACCAGCGCCGCCGAGGCGCACCCGAAGGTCAAGGCCGTGATCACGGGGGAGACCCTGGCCGGTCTCGGGCTGGCCTGGATGCCCACGCTCTCGTACGACACGCAGGCGGTGCTCGCCACCGACAAGGCGCGCTTCCAGGGCCAGGAGGTCGCCTTCGTCGTCGCCGAGGACCGCTACGCCGCCCAGGACGCCCTCGAGCTGATCGACGTGGAGTACGAACCGCTCCCCGCGGTCGTCGACGCCCGCCGGGCGCTCGACCCGGACACGCCGGTGATCCGCGACGACAAGGAACAGCAGACCGACAACCACGTCTTCGACTGGTCGGCGGGCGACAAGGAGCGGACCGACGAGGTCTTCGCGGCCGCCGACGTCGTGGTGGAGCAGGACATGCTCTACCCGCGGGTGCACCCGGCGCCGCTGGAGACCTGCGGCACCGTGGCGGACATGGACGCCATCACCGGAAAGCTGACGGTGTGGTCCACCACCCAGGCCCCCCACGCCCACCGCACGATCTACGCGATGGTGGCCGGCATCCCGGAGCACAAGATCCGGATCATCTCCCCGGACATCGGGGGCGGCTTCGGCAACAAGGTCGGCATCTACCCGGGTTACGTGTGCGCGGTCGTCGGCTCGATCGTCACCGGCAAGCCGGTGAAGTGGGTGGAGGACCGCTCGGAGAACCTGATGAGCACCTCCTTCGCCCGTGACTACCACATGCACGGCGAGATCGCGGCGACGAAGGACGGGAAGATCCTGGGCCTGCGCGTCCGTGTCATCGCCGACCACGGCGCGTTCAACGCAACCGCACAGCCGACGCGGTTCCCGGCCGGTTTCTTCGGCGTCTTCACCGGCTCCTACGACCTGGCCGCCGCGCACTGCGCCGTGACCGGCGTCTACACCAACAAGGCCCCCGGCGGTGTCGCCTACGCCTGCTCGTTCCGCGTCACCGAGGCCGTGTACCTCGTCGAGCGGATGGTCGACGTGCTCGCGGGCAGGCTCGGCACGGACCCGGCCGAGCTGCGGATGCGCAACCTGCTGCGGCCCGCGCAGTTCCCGTACACGACGCGGACGGGGTGGGAGTACGACTCCGGCGACTACCCGCGCGCCCTGCGGCTGGCCATGGACATCGCACACTACGAGGACCTGCGCCGGGAGCAGACCGAAAAACGCCGGCGCGGCGAGCTGATGGGCATCGGGGTCAGCTTCTTCACCGAGGCCGTCGGCGCGGGCCCACGCAAGCACATGGACATCCTGGGACTGGGCATGGCCGACGGTGCCGAGCTGCGGGTCCACCCGACCGGCAAGGCCGTCCTGCGCATCTCCGTGCAGACCCAGGGACAGGGCCACGAGACGACCTTCGCGCAGATCGTCGCCGAGGAACTGGGCATCCCGCCCGAGGACGTCGAGGTGGTGCACGGCGACACCGACCAGACCCCGTTCGGGCTCGGCACCTACGGATCCCGCTCGACCCCGGTGTCCGGAGCCGCGGCCGCGATGGTCGCCCGCAAGGTGCGCGAACGCGCGAGGACCGTCGCCTCCGCGATGCTCGAGGTGAGCCCGGACGACCTGGAATGGGAGAAGGGCCGCTGGTACGTCACGGGCGACCCCGACCAGGGACGCACCATGGCCGAGATAGCGCTCGCCGCACACTCCGACCTGGAACTCCCCGACGGCGTCGAGGGCCACCTGGACGCGACCTGCGTCTACAACCCGCCGAACCTGACCTTCCCGTTCGGCGCGTACATCTGCGTCGTCGACGTGGACGCGGACACCGGACAGGTGAAGGTCCGCCGGTTCATCGCCGTGGACGACTGCGGAAACCGGATCAACCCCATGATCGTCGAGGGTCAGGTGCACGGCGGACTCGCCGACGGACTCGGCATGGCGCTCATGCAGGTGATCGCCTTCGACGAGGACGGCAACTGCCTCGGCGGGTCGTTCATGGACTACCTCCTGCCCACCTCGGTCGAATGCCCTTCGTGGGAGCTCGGCGAGACCGTCACCCCCTCCCCGCACCACCCCCTCGGAGCCAAGGGCGTCGGCGAGTCCGCCACGGTGGGCTCGCCCGCCGCGGTGGTCAACGCCGTCGTCGACGCGCTGAAGCCGCTGGGCGTACGCCATGTCGACATGCCGCTGACGCCCGCCGCGGTGTGGCGGGCCACCCAGGGCCGGCCGCTGCGCACCGACATGGCCATCACCTGAGGGCCCCGTGATGACGAACGCCGAACTGCTGACCCGCGCGGACGCGCTCCGGCACGGCCGTACCCCGTTCGTCCTGGCCACCGTCGTCCACGTGGAACGGCCCACGAGCGCGAGGCCCGGGGACAGTGCACTGGTGCTGCCCGACGGCACCGTCGAGGGCTTCGTGGGCGGCAGCTGCGCCGAGACGACGGTGCAACTGCAGGGCCTGCGCGTGCTGCGGACCGGCGAGTCGGTGCTGCTGAGGATCACGCCCGGCGCGGACACCGGCGCCGAAGGCTCACCGGAGCCTGGCGAAGGCCTGGTCACGGTGGCCAACCCCTGCCTGTCGGGAGGGACGCTCGACATCTTCCTGGAGGCCAACCTCCCTCCAGCGCTGGCGTACGTCTACGGACACGCTCCCATCGCCCGCGCCCTGCTCGACGTCGGTCGTGTGCTCGGCCTCGACGCCCGACCGGCCTCGCCCGCAGGACCGCTGCCGCCCGATCTGGACGTCGTCGTCATCGCCACACACGGCCGCGACGAGGAGACCGTGCTGATCGATGCCGTACGCGCCGGGGTCCCCTACATCGGGCTCGTGGCCAGCCCGAAACGCGGCGCGGCGGTGCTCACCGCACTGGATCTCACCGAGGAACAACGCGCGCGCGTCCACACCCCGGCCGGGCTGGACATCGGCGCGCGGACCCCGGCGGAGATCGCGCTGTCGGTGTACGCCCAGATCGTCGCACTGCGGCCGCAGGCGGCCCGATCCGCGCCCTCCGCAGCCGAATCCACCGCGCCGCGGACCCTGACCGAGGACGTGGATCCCGTGTGCGGCATGACCGTGGCGATCACGCCGGACACCCTCTCGCTGGACCGGGCCGGCACCCTGGTGTACTTCTGCGGGCCGGGGTGCCGGCACGCCTTCGCCGACGACCCCTCCCGTTACGCGCATGACTGACCTCGACCCCCTCGTACCCGATGTCCCCGCCCTGCGCGCCCGTCTGGACGCAGTCGGCTACCTGGCCGACGACGCCCTGGTCACGGCGCTGCTCCTGGCCGTGCGCATGCGGCAGCCGATCCTGCTGGAGGGCGAGCCCGGCGTCGGCAAGACCGAGGCGGCCCGCGCGCTCGCCGCCGTGCTCGACACCCCACTGATCCGGCTCCAGTGCTACGAGGGACTGTCCTCGGCCGAGGCCCTCTACGAGTGGAACTATCCCCGGCAACTCCTGGCCATCCGGCTGGCCGAGTCCCGCGGAGAGACCCTGCGGGACGCCGACCTCTTCACCGAGGACTACCTGCTGCCCCGGCCGCTGCTCGCCGCGATCTGCCACCCGGGACCGAGGCCGGCGGTGCTGCTCATCGACGAGGTGGACCGCGCCGACGACGAGTTCGAGGCGTTCCTGCTGGAACTGCTCGCGGACGCCGCGGTCACCGTCCCCGAACTCGGCACCCGGACGGCTGTCGTGCCGCCGGTCGCGGTACTGACCTCCAACCGCACCCGGGACCTGCACGACGCACTCAAACGCCGCTGCCTCTACCACTGGATCGACCACCCGGACACCGCACGAGTCGCCGCGATCATCCGCAGACGGGTACCGGAGTCGGCCGAGTGGCTGGCCGAGCGCGTGGCCTGCGGGGTGGCGCGCCTGCGGGCCCGCCAGGAACTCACCAAGCCGCCCGGCATCGCCGAGGCGATCGACTGGGCGGGCGCGCTGCACACGCTGGGCTTCCGCGTACTCGACGCCGACGCCGCCGACCGCACCCTGGGGGCGGTCCTCAAGTACGCCGAGGACCTGGCGGCCGTGCGCCGGACCGGACTGGCGGAACTGGTCGACACGGAGGCCCACTCCGATGCCTGACCTGCCCGATCTGCCTGAACTGGCTGCCTCGTTCACCGCCTCCCTGCACGAGGCGGGGATGGCGGTGGGCCCCGACCGTACCCGGAGCTTCGCTCGGGCGCTCACCCTGCTGGGACCGTCGACGACGCGCGAACTGCGGCACTGCGCGCTCGCCACCCTGGTGTCCGACCCCGAGCAGATCGAGCTGTTCGACGGGGTCTTCCGCGAGGTCTTCGGCGGCCCGGCCGACCGCGGGGCCCAGCGCGGGCAACCCGGCGACCCGCCCCGATCGCTCCCGCCCCGATCGCTCCCGAACACCGTTCCAGGCCGCGTCCCCGGGGCCCGGACGGACATCGCGGACGGACGAGGCAGGGATGCCGACGCAGAGCCGCGGACGGCTCCCGTGCCCCTCGCCGCCAGCCCGGTCGACCGTCTCGCGGACCGCGACTTCGCGGACCTGTCCGCCGAGGAACTGGCGCAGCTCTCCGAGGTGATGCGCACCCTGGTGCTGCGCACCCCGACCCGGCCGTCCCGCCGGCGCCGCACAGCGCGGCACGGTGCGCGCGTCGACGTGCGCCGCACGCTCTCCGCGAGCCGCCGCACCGGCGGACACCCGCTGCGACTCCACCGCTCCGCGCCCCGCGCCCGCCCCCGCGACCTCATCGTGCTCTGCGACATCTCCGGGTCGATGGAGCCCTACGCCCGCGCGATGCTCCAACTGCTCTACTGCGCCGCCCGCGCCACCCGTGCCGAGGTCTTCACCTTCGCCACCCGGCTCACACGCCTCACACCCGTCCTGCGGCGGGGCGGTCCCGACGACGCGCTGGCACGGGCCGGACGGGCGGCTCCTGACTGGTCCGGGGGCACTCGGATAGCGGACTGCCTGGCGGAGTTCAACGAGCGGTTCGGCCGGCGCGGAATGGCGCACGGCGCCGTGGTCACCCTCATATCCGACGGCTGGGACACCGGCGCGCCCGCCGACCTCGCCACCCACATGGCGCGGCTGTCCCGGGTCGCCTACCGCATCGTATGGGTCAACCCGCGTACGGCAAGCCCGCGTTACCGTCCGCTCGTGGCCGGTATGGCCGCGGCACTGCCCTACTGCGACGCCGTCGTCAGCGCCCACAACCTCGCGGCCCTGAACGACTTCACCGCCGCTCTGCACGCCCGGCGCCGTCGCCGATGACCCTGCCCGTCGGGCGCGGTTGTCCGTCCCGTTGGCCGGACGGAGGACGTGGAGGCCCCCGCGGCGGAAACTCGGATGCGGGTGCCGCACGGCCACCCGTAGTCTGCGCTCGCGGGGTGGACGAGGCGTCGGCGCCGTATTGACCGTCAGCGGATCGGAGATGCACGGGGTATGACCAGTCGACTGTTCGCGATCTGCTTCAACGCGACCCGGCCGTCGGACCTGGCGCGGTTCTGGTCCGGGCTCCTGGGCTGGGAGTCGGCCGACGGTCCGCACGACGACGTCGCGATCCTGCCCCCGGATTCCACCGGGTTCCGCATTCGTTTCCTGCCGAGCCAGGAGCCGAAGGTCGGCCAGAACCGGGCGCACTTCGACCTGACGAGCACCTCCCCGGAGGGTCAGCGGCAGACGGTGGCCAGGGCGCTGGAGTTCGGCGGGAAACACATCGACGTGGGCCAACTCCCGGAAGACGGGCATGTGGTGCTCGCCGATCCGGACGGCAACGAGTTCTGCGTCATCGAGGCGGGCAACCAGTTCCTCGCCGACACCGGCTTCATCGGAGCGCTGGCCTGCGACGGTACACAGGAGGTCGGTTACTTCTGGAGCGAGGCGCTGCGGTGGCCGCTGGTCTGGGACCAGGACCAGGAGACCGCGATCCAATCGCCGGACGGCGGTACGAAGATCACGTGGGGTGGTCCTCCGGTGGCGCCGAAGACGGGCACGAACAGGCTGTACTTCGAGCTGGCGGTCCCCGCCGACACCGACTGGGAGGCGGAGGTGGACCGTCTGATCTCGCTCGGCGCGACGCGCACCGACCCCAGCGAGAGCGACAGCGGCCAGGTGCTGATGCTCGACCCCGACGGCAACGAGTTCTCCCTGCAGAGGCCCCGGTAGTCCGGTAGTCCCCCTGCGGCGATCATGTTTGTGGCCCGACCGGCAAGGCCGGGGCGACAGCGGCGGTGTGGTGAGCACCACTGCGACCAACCGGGCAAACCATGCCATCATCGCCATCGTGCAACATTCAACCATTTCGGCTCGGTGGCGCGCCGTGACCACCCTGGTGGCGCGGCGATTGCCGCACACCCTGCGGGCACCGCGTCCCCGGCAGGCAGTCGACGTGTCGGTGCGGGTGGGTAAGGCGCTGATCGCGGCGCTTCTGGCCTGGGAGATCGCATCGTGGTGCATCCCCGGACGGCAGCAGTACCTGGCCGTGGCCACCGCGCTACTCATGGTCAACGCCCCGACCGTCTACCGGTCGGTGACGCAGGCCGTCCGCAGTCTGGCCACCCGGGTGGCCGGCCTGTCGCTGGCCGTGGCCGTCGTGTGGCTGTTCGGCTCCACCGCGGGAAGCATGGTGGCGGTCCTCGCGATCGCACTGGTCGCCGGTGGCCGCCGGAGCTCCGACAACAGGCTGCAGGTCGTCTCCACCGCGGTGCTCGCCCTCACCGCCGCCACCGCCGCCCCGGTGGGCCAGACGGCCGTACTGGCCCTGGAGGCGCTGGTCGGCGCGGCGGTGGGCATCGCCGTGAACGCACTCGTCCTGCCGCCGCTGCACCTGGACGCCTCCCACGCCTCGGTGCGCGGCCTCGCCACGGCCGTCGGCTCGCTCCTGGACGACATGGGCCGCGGGCTGCGGGAACGGGAACACGCCGACCGTGCGCACGCGTGGCTCGAGCGGGGCCGACGCCTGGAGGAGCTGGTGGGGCAGGTCCAGGAGGACGTGCATCGTGGCGAGGAGAGCCTGCGCTGGAACACGCGGTGCGCCGCGGTGCGCGGGGGACGGGAGTCGGCCCACTGCGAGGTGCTGCGCGCCCTGCACCGGATCTCGTTCCAGGTCCGCGGCATCGCCAGGACGCTGGCCGACAACGTCGACGACCGGCACACCGACCACCGCCTGGGCCGGCTCTTCGTCGACCGGTACGCGGCGACCCTCGAGGCGGCGGGGCGGGCGGTCGAGTCGTTCGCCGTTCCCGGGCAGGCCACCGACTTCGGCGGTGCCAAGACCCGCGAGCGGCTGCGCGAAGCCATCGGTGAAGCCACGGCCTGGCACGAGACGATGACCGGCCTCATCGAACGCGGCGCGCTGGCCGAACCGGGAGCCTGGCACGTGTACGGATCGCTGATGACCGACATCGAGCGCCTCCTCGCCGAACTGGACCACGCCGACCGGTCGACCGCACCGGCCGGAGCGCGCCCGGGAACCGGAATCGCCGGGGTGTTTCCGGACGGCGAGGGGAGTCAGGAGTCGTACAGCTCGTCGACGAGGGCGAAACCGTCCGCGATCCAGGCCAGTTCGGTGCGGGCACGGGCGATGAGGCCGTCGTAGGCGTACACCTTGTAGCGCACCGCGAACTCGGCCTCGCGCTCGGTCAGCTTGGACAGGCGGGCCGCCAGGGTGGGGTGGGTGCGGTCGACGAGCGCGGCCCGGGTGCCTTCGAGCATGCTCAATTGCTCTTCCCAGTACGCCTGCTGTTGCCGGAGCTGCTCACGCACCGACGCGGGGTCGGCGAAGTCGAAGTAGGCCGCCTTCAGGTACGCCGGGTCGCGCTGTCGCTGAGTCACTAACGGGGACCTCATCCACGCCCGGAAGTCGGCGAGGCCGGCGTCGGTGACGTGGTACTCCTTCTTCGTCCCCTTCTTGCCCCAGGGCACCTCGACCGAGGTGAGCAGCCCGTCGCGCTCCATCCGGTTGAGCTCGGGATAGATCTGCGAGTCCGGGGCGTGCCAGACGTGGGCCACCGAGCGACTGAAGCTCTTCGAGATGTCGTACCCGGTCATCGGGCGACCGGTGAGCAGCGCGATCAGCGCGTAACGCAGGGACAAGGCACCTCCCCTTCCGAACAGTCAGGCTACTCACCCTTGCCATCTCACTATATCGATAGTTAGTTTGTGATCCGCACAACACATACCTCTCTTCATAGGGAGTTCGTTTCCATGTCTCATGCCGTCTCCCCTTTGTCCCCGTTGGTGGACACCGCACCACCGACCACCGCGGCCGCGAAGATCTTCAACCACCCCCGCAACGCCTGGTACGTCGCCGCCTGGGACCACGAGGTCACCGGCAAGCAGCCACTGGCCCGCACGGTCGCCGGCGTACCGCTGGCGTTGTGGCGCAACAGCGAGGGCCGCGCGGTTGCCCTGGCGGACGCCTGCTGGCACCGGCTCGCGCCGCTGTCGAAGGGCAAGATCCTGGGCGACGAACTGCAGTGCCCCTACCACGGTCTGCGCTACAACGCGGCCGGGCGCTGCACCGGAATGCCCGCGCAGGAGACGATCAACCCCAGCGCGGTGGTGCCCTCCTACCCCGTCGTCGAGCGCTACCGGTACGTCTGGGTCTGGGTCGGCGATCCGGACCTGGCCGATCCGACCACCGTGCCCGACATGCACCAGATGGACGATCCGGCCTGGGCCGGCGACGGCGAGACGATCCACGCCGACTGCAACTACCAGCTCATCCTCGACAACCTCATGGACCTCACCCACGAGGAGTTCGTGCACTCCTCGAGCATCGGCCAGGAGGAGCTGTCCGAGGCCGAGTTCGACGTGACGCACGAGGGCAACACGGTGACCGTCACCCGGTGGATGCGCGACATCGACGCTCCTCCGTTCTGGCTGAAGAACATGCGCGACAAGTTCCCGGGCTTCTCCGGCAAGGTCGACCGCTGGCAGATCATCAAGTTCGAGGCGCCGGGCACGATCCGCATCGACGTCGGTGTGGCGAAGGCGGGTACCGGTGCGCCCGAGGGCGATCGCAGCCAGGGCGTCAACGGGTACGTGATGAACACGATCACCCCCGAGACCGACCGCACCTCCCACTACTTCTGGGCGTTCATGCGCAACTACCGCCTGGACAGCCAGACCATCACCACCCAGCTGCGCCAGGGGGTGCACGGGGTCTTCGGTGAGGACGAGGAGATGCTGCGGGCCCAGCAGCGCGCCATCGACGCCAACCCGGAGCACGAGTTCTACAGCCTCAACATCGACGCCGGCGGGATGTGGGTACGCCAGATCCTCGAGCGCATGCTCGCGGCCGAGGGGCGCCCCTCCTCAGCGCCGGCCGCCGGTCAGGGGGTCTGAGGTGGCGGTGCAGACACAGACCCGCTGGCAGCGGGCCCGGGTGGTCGAGGCCTCCGACGTCGCCGACGGCATCCGCCGCATCGTCCTGGCCCCCGAGCAGCCCGAGCACGCCGCGCCCGGCACGCACATCGACGTCAAGATCGGGGACGGCGTCCGCGGGGTGCGTTCCTACTCCGTGGTGCGCTCCGAGGACGGCGGCCGCCGGCTGACGCTCAGCGTGCGGCTCTCTCCCACCTCGTCCGGTGGCTCGGCGGCGATGCACCGACTGCGGGCCGGGGACGAGCTGACCGTCACCGGGCCGCTGCAGAACTTCCCGCTCGCGGTCGGCGCCACCCGCTACGTACTCGTCGCCGGCGGCATCGGCGTCACCGCGTTGGTGGCGATGGCCTCCGCGCTGCGCCGGCGCGGCGCCGACTACAGTCTGGTGCTCGTCGGTCGCAGCCGCGCTGTGATGGCGTACGTCGACGATCTGGTCGCCGAGCACGGCGACCGCGTCCGGGTCCACGTCGACGACGAGGGCACCTCGCTGGCTGTCGACGACCTCGTCGCCACAGTCGCCCGGACACCCGCCGCCGCGGGCACCGAGCTCTACATGTGCGGCCCGATCGGGCTCATGAACGCCATCTCGCAGAGCTGGGCCGGGCACGACCTGCCGACGACCAACCTGCGCTTCGAGACGTTCGGTTCCAGCGGCCGGTACCCGGCCGAGGAGTTCCGGGTACGCATCCCCGAACTCGACCGGGAGATCACCGTCGCGCCCGACACGTCGATCCTCGACTCCCTCGAGGCGGCCGGCATCGAGACGCTCTCGGACTGCCGCAAGGGCGAGTGCGGGCTGTGTCTGGCGAAGGTGGTCGGCTCCTCCGGCACCATCGACCACCGCGACGTCTTCCTGAGCGAGTCCCAGAAGGAACGCTCCAACAGGCTGTGCCTCTGCGTCTCCCGCGCAGTGGCAGCCGACAGCGGCTCGGGCGAGCCCGCTGTCCTCTCCCTCCGCCTCACCTGACCCGGTGCACCTCCGCGTACGCACGGATCCCTCACCATCTGGACACCCATGAACATCACCGCACGCATCTCGCAGGCGCCGATGAGCGGCTACCAATGGCTCATCGTCGCGCTCTGCACCTTCATGAACTGCCTGGACGGCTTCGACGTCATGGCGGTCGCCTTCACCGGGCCGTCGGTCACCAAGGAGTTCGCGCTCAGCGGGTCGGAGTTCGGCCTGCTGGTCTCGGTCGGCCTGATCGGGATGGCGATCGGCTCGATGCTGCTCGCCCCCTTCGCCGACCTCGTCGGTCGACGCCCGCTGATCCTGACAAGCCTCCTCCTCGGCACGATCGGCATGTTCGGCGCGGCGACGGCGTCGTCGGTGACCGTGATGGGCGTCTTCCGCCTCGTCACCGGGATCGGTGTCGGCGGCATCCTGGCCAGCACCAACGTGATCGCCAGCGAGTTCTCCAACGCCAAGAACCGCGGACTCTCCATCGGCATCTACACCGCCGGGTACGGGATCGGCGCCACCGTGGCGAGCCTGGTCGCGAAGACGGTCGTGGGCGGCGACTGGCGAATCGTCTTCTACGCCGGCGGTGTCGGGACCCTGCTCGCCCTGATCGTGATCGCCGTCATCCTGCCCGAGTCGGTCGCCTTCCTGGAGCAGCGCCGTCCGAGCGGCGCGCTGGAGCGGATCAACCGGACGCTGGCCCGGATGCGGATGGAACCCGTCACCGACGCCGACCTCGACCGGGCGGCCGCCGCCCGGGTCGACACCCAGCGGGCCGGCTCGGGATGGCTCAAGCAGCTGCTGACCCCGACCATCCTGCTCTGGCTCACCTTCATCACGATCATGTTCGGCTTCTACTTCGTCAACAGCTGGACCCCCACGCTCCTGGTCGAGGAGGGCCTCTCCGAGAGCGCGGCGGTGACCGCCGGGATGGCGATCTCGATCGGCGGCACGGTCGGCTCGGTCCTCTACGGCGTCGCCGCCCGGGTGCGTACGCCGCGGGTGGTGCTGATCGGGTTCTCCCTGCTCTCCGCCGCGATGATGATCGTCTTCATCGTGAGCACCTCGACTCTGTGGCTCGGGTTCGGCATCGGCGTCGTCGTCGGCGCTCTGATCAACGGCTGCATCGCCGGTGCGTACACCGTCGGTCCGCCGCTCTACCCGGCCAACGTCCGCAGCGTCGGCATGGGCTGGGCACTCGGGATGGGACGCATCGGCGCCATTCTGTCCCCGACCATCGCCGGCATGCTCAAGGACGCAGGTGCCTCCGCGACGCAGCTCTACGTCGGTGCCGCCCTGGTGGTCGCTGTCTGCGCAGTCGTCCTGGTGGGCCTGCGCCGGTACGACCCCGAGTCCAGTCCCACGCCGAAGGAGGCAGCACTCGCCGTCTGACCTCTGCTCGGCCTCCTCGCGACGCGGGCCGACCGGATTCTCCGGTCGGCCCGCGTCGCCACTGCGGTTTTCACCCCGGTCCGTCGGGACCAGGTCGTGCGGCTTCCTGAGGGCCCCCTACGGTGCCCGCCGTGTTCGCACCGGCGTCGTCCAGTGGCTCGCGGGGCTCCACCACCGGGACGGCGCCCGTGGCGGTCACGATCGGCGGTGTGAGCACCGAGGCGTAGTCGTGCTCGGCGGAATAGGTGAGGAAGCCCAGGTGCGCCTCGTAGCGGTCCAGGACGTCGTCGATCACCTGCTGGTGGGACAGGCCCATGAGGTCGTAGCCCTCCGAGCCGGTCTGGGTGAACACCTCGACCCGGTAGTAGACGTCCGTCTGACGGGCCATGCGTCCGCCGAACATCGGCACCGGGGCCTCGACGGCCTGCACCTGGTAGTGGAAGTCGCGGTGTTCGGGGATCCTGACCACCAGCGCGTGGCTGGAGATGCCGGTGTTCTCGTTCGGGACCTGGTCCAGCGTGGCCTGGTAGCCCTGCTTGGCGAATTCGGAGGCCACGTCGGCCAGCGCCGGCCGCACGGTGCGCTCCATGAACTGGGCCACCTGCTTCTTCGAGGGGTAGGAGCGCATCCGCTCCAGCCGCTGGCGCCAGGTGCGCTCGGGC
This sequence comes from Streptomyces sp. NPDC052043, assembly GCF_044548235.1. Classification (NCBI taxonomy): domain Bacteria; kingdom Bacillati; phylum Actinomycetota; class Actinomycetes; order Kitasatosporales; family Streptomycetaceae; genus Streptomyces; species Streptomyces sp. NPDC052043. The sequence continues at coordinate 82,314 of NZ_JBIUBT010000019.1, read as the reverse complement.
ACGTGGCCGCCGTGCGCTGCCGTCGACTGGCGGCGCAGGACCTGGCCCTCGCGCTCGGCCCGCTCCATGCGCAGGACCTTGGAGAAGGAGGCCATCACCAGCCAGGCGATGACCGTCACCGGCAGGGCGAAGATGAGTGTCGCGTACTCCATGGTGGTGACCCCGCCGGCCACCAGCATCGCGATGGTCAGCACCGCGGTGAGCACCGCCCAGAAGATGCGCAGCCACTTCGCCCCGTCCTGGGACGGGTTGGGGATCGAGGAGGAGAAGTTGGACATCACCATGGCGCCGGAGTTGGCGCTGGTGAGGTAGAACAGCAATCCGGACAGTGTGCCGAGGCCGATCAGGAAGCCGGCGCCGGGGAACATCTTCAGCAGCGCGTACCAGCCCTCCTCCGGACTGTGCATGGCCAGCTGGGCGAACTTCGTGTTCCCGTGCAGGACCTGGTACATGGCGCTGTTGCCGAAGATGCTCACGATCAGGAAGTCGCAGAGCACCGGCGCGGTGATCGCGGCGATGACGAACTCGCGCAGCGTCCGGCCGCGGGAGATCCGGGCGAGGAACAGGCCCACGAACGGGCCCCAGGCCAGCCAGAACGCCCAGAAGAACAGGGTCCAGCCGGCCATCCACTTGGAGCCCCCGTCCTGGTAGGCGAAGGTCTGCAGGGTTCGGTCCGGCAGCGTGAAGACGAACCGGCCGATGTTCTCCACCAGCGCGTTGAGCAGGAACGCCGACTTTCCGGTCACCAGGATGTAGAGCAGCATGGCCGCCGCGCTCCAGATGTTCAGCTCGGAGATCAGCCGGATCCCCTTGTTCACACCCGAGGTGCAGGCGGCGATGGTCATGATCACGGCCACGACCACCAGCGCGATCTGCAGGGACAGGCCCTCCTGGAGGCCGAACAGCGTGGCGAAGCCGACGTCCAGCAGCACGACGCCGATGCCCATGGAGGTAGCGACGCCGAAGACGGTGCCGACCAGGGTGACGATGTCGATGGTGTCGCCGATCCCGCCGCGGACGCGCTTGCCGAGCAGGGGGTACAGGGCGGCCCTGATGGACAGCGGCATGCCCCAGCGGTAGGCGAAGTAGCCCATGGCCATGCCGAGCAGCGCGTACATGGACCAGCCGGCCACGCCGTAGTGGAACATGGTCCAGACCACGGCGTCCTCGGCGGCCGCGCCCGTCCGGCCCGCGCCCGTCGGCGGAGCCATGTACTGGGTGATGGGCCCGGTGACGGAGTAGAAGAGCATGTCGATGCCCACGCCGGCGGCGAACAGCATGGCCACCCAGGTGAAGAGCTTGTACTGCGGCCGGGAGTGGTCGGGGCCGAGCCGGACGGAGCCCTCCTTGGACAGCGCGACCCACAGGACGAACACGATCACCGCGGTGACGGTCAGGACGTAGAACCAGCCGAGGTTCTCCGCGATCCAGGCCACCATCGCCCGCATGGTGCCGGAGGCATGCGCGGGCACGAGCATGGCCCAGAGGGAGAAGGCGACGATGACGGCCGAGGCGATGACGAAGACGCGCCAGTTGACCCTGGGGCCGGGCTCCTCGATGAGTTCCGCGGGGGCCTTGCTGAGCTCCTGGCTGGAGACGGGAGGACGGTTCTCGGTCTCCTGGCCGTGGCGCCGCCGTTCGGTGCCGCCGAGGTGGCGGCGTTCGATCGGGGCCTTCGGCGGCTCGCCGGCGGGGCGGGGGGTGTCTGCGGCTTCGACCATACGGTCCTCCTCCTGTCGGCGACGAGTCAGGCGGGCGTCAGCGCGGGCAGACGTCCGCGGCCTCGATCCGAAGAGATGGGGGAGGCCGTGCAGTGGGCACCCTGATGTGGGGGCCTACCCAGCCATGTTAGAACCACTGACAAAATGATCTCCCTGAACCGCTTCGGGGTGGGCGGAGACCTCAGATAGTGGCTGTGACCTGGGCTTTCGTGGTGCTGGTCGGCTTCGTGTGCGGCGGCCGGGATGTGCCCCATCTCACCGTGGAGCCGGGTGGGGGCACACCGTCGCACCAGACGGTCCGCTCTGTGGCCGCCGGCCTCGACCCGGGCCAGGGATCGTCAGGGCCGCTGCGGCCTGATCACCCTGCCAGGCGAGCCGCCACCGCCTGGCCGATCGGCGCGGGCACCGCCCCCGACCCGTCCCGCGTCTCGCGCGGCGGCGGACGGCCCGGGTCACGCCCGGCTCAGTAGGCGACGGTGAACCGGGCCTGGTGGTGAGCCGGCTTGTCGATCTCGTCGAGGAAGGCGATGGCGTAGTCGGCGCCGGAGATGAAGGACCTGCCTTCGGTGTCGGAGACCAGGATGTCGCGGCCGAGGCGGAAGGTTCCGGTGCGCTCGCCGGGAACCCAGGCGCCGAACTCGGCTGCCGGGCTGACGTAGAACCAGTCCACGTCGGTGTCGGCGGCCCGCAGTGCGTCCAGGACCTGCGCGTGCGAGCCCGCTTCGGCCTTGTACGCGTCCGGGAACTCGGGGGTGTCCAGCAGCAGCGGTCCGCCCTCGGCCACTCGCAGGCTGCCCGCGCCGCCCACCACGCCGAGCCGGGCGCTGCCCTCGGCGGCCGCCTTGAGGAGCGACGGGACGAGCGGGAGCAGGAACGGCTTGCCGTCCACGCTGCCGTGGACCGCGACGACCAGCACATCGGACTTGGCCGCCAAGTCGCGCACCAGGGCCTCGTCCTCGAGGGACCCGGCGACCGGGGTGAGCCCGGGGCGGGCCTCGGCGGAGCCGGAGCGGTTGACCGCGACGACCTCGTGCCCGCGGCGCAGGGCCTCGTCGCTGATGTGGCCGCCGGCGTAGCCGGTGGCGCCGAAGACGGTGATGACCGCCATGTCTGGTCTCCTTCGGTGGGTGTGTCTGTGCGTACGAGCGGGCCGGGACGGCGCCGTGGCGGGTACCCGCCGCGCTCCCGTCCAACGCGGCCGGATTCGCAACCGCCGCGCTTACGAATTGAACTGTAACAGTCGTAGATACGATTTCGCGGCGCAGGCCGTACCATGAAGCCATGGCCCAGCCCACGAACACCCAGTTCGCGGTCGGCGTCCACCTGCTCACCCTGCTGGCCGGCACGCCCGGCCAATGGCAGGACTCGCAGTACCTGGCCGGCAGCCCCGCGACCAACGCCGCGCATGTGCGCCGCATCCTCGGCCGTCTGCGCGAGGCCGGGCTGGTCCGTTCCCAGCCCGGACCGCGCGGCGGCTGGATGCTCGAACGCGAGGCCGCGGAGATCGACCTGGCGCTGGTCTGGCTCGCGGTCAACGGCGAGGACCCGGTGCTGGGCGTGCACGTTCCGCAGCCCGACTGCCACGTCGGCCAGCGGGTCCACCGCAACCTCCTCGCACTGGACCGCCGGGCACGCGATGCCATGCTGGCCGAACTCGCCCGCACCACCGTCGCCGACGTACTGCGCGAGGACGCCACGGCGTAGTCGACAGCCGAGCCCACCGGCACCGCCTTTTCGAAGCCGACAGGGCGTCAGCCCGTGCGTCCGCGGGGAGGTGTCAGCCGGTGGAGTCGAGCGCGAGCGTGGGGCGCTCCAGCTCGAACCACACGGCCAGGTCCAGGGTCCGTTCCAGACCGTTGCGGTCCGCCGTCGTGATCCGGCCGGGCTCAGCGGCGGTGACCTCCCGCAGCCGGCCTCGGTCGAGCAGGTCCAGAGCGGGACTGCCGTTTGACGAGAGCAGGTCGCGGACCTGCCTCTGCAGTGCCACCACGTAGGCCGGGTCCTGAGTCGAGGGGTAGGGGCTCTTGACCCGCTCGACGACCGAACGCGGCAGAAGATCCTCGGTGGCCGCCCGGAGCAGGCTCTTCTCCCGGCCGTCGAAGGTCTTCATCGACCACGGCGTGTTGAAGACGTACTCGACCAGGCGGTGGTCGCAGAACGGGACGCGGACCTCCAGCCCGGTGGCCATGCTCAGCCGGTCCTTGCGGTCCAGCAGCATCCGCACAAAGCGCGTCAGGTGGAGGTAGCACACCTCGCGCATACGGCGCTCCAACGGGTCGCTCTCTCCCTCCAGGCGTGGTACCTCTGCCAGTGCCTCCTGATAACGCCCCTGCAGATAACCCCGCAGGTCCAGACGTTCCCGCAGTTCGGGTTCGAGCAGCGAACTGCCGCCGCGGCCGTGCTGGCGCTCCAGAGCCGCCAGCCAGGGGAAGGTTCCGGCGTCCCGCACGGCGGGATCGTGGAACCACGCGTAGCCGCCGAAGACCTCGTCCGCCGACTCACCGGACAGCGCCACGGTGGAGTGCTCCCGGATCGCGCGGAAAAGCAGCAGCAGCGACTGGTCCAGGTCTCCCAGGCCCATGGGCAGGTCCCGGGACCGTACCGCGGCGGCGCGCACGCTTGGATCGGCCAGGCCTTCGGGGTCGAGCACGATGTCCTGGTGCTCGGTACCCGCGTGCTGCACGACGTCGTGGACGTAGGGGGTGTCCGGCGTGGAGCGCAGGCCGTCGGGGATGAAGTTCTCGCTCTGGCCGACGAAGTCGACGGCGAAGCTGCGCACCCTCTCCTTTCCGCGCATCTGCTCGACGGCCAGTGCCGTGATCGCACTGGAGTCCAGACCCCCCGAGAGCAGGACGCACCGAGGCACGTCGGAGACCAACTGGCGGCGGACGATGTCCTCGAGCAGCTCGCGCACCCGCGCCACGGTGTCCTGGCGGCTGTCGGTGTGCTCGGCAGCACGCAACTGCCAGTAGCGGCGGGCGCGCAGACCCGAGCGTTCGACGGTGACCACCGTGCCCGGCTCCACCTCCTTCATCCCCGCCCAGACGGCGTGGCCGGGGGTCTTGGCCCTGGAGAACAGCTCGCGCAGGCCTTCCATGTCGACACTGCGGGGCACCATGGGGTTGGCCAGGACGGCCTTGGGCTCGGAGCCGAACAGCACGCCGTCCTCGGTCGGGAAGTAGTACAGGGGCTTGATACCCATGCGGTCGCGGATCAGGAGCAGCGACTCCGACCGTCCGTCCCAGATCGCGAACGCGAACATGCCGTTGAGGTGTTCGGGGAGTTCGGCACCCCATTCCAGATAGCCCCGCAGCACGACCTCGGTGTCGCTGTCGGTGCGAAAGCGGTGCCCGCGGTGGCGCAGCTCGTCACGCAGCTCCGTGTAGTTGTAGGCCTCCCCGGAATACACCAGCACGACATCGCCGTCCGGGGTGTCCTGCGTCATCGGCTGGACGCCGCCGGGCAGGTCGATGATGGCGAGCCGGCGGTGACCCATGGCAGCGTGGCGATCGAGCCAGAGGCCCTGTGCGTCCGGTCCGCGGCAGGCCATCGTGGCGTTCATGGCCTCGGCGACGGGGCGTTCCTGCCGCAGGTCGCGCCCATAGGACACCCAACCGGAGATTCCGCACACGAGGGCCTCCTCATCGTGGAGAAGCACGGAAAAGTATCCGGCTTCCTGAAGATCCACCCCCGCAAGACGCTAACAGCGCCCCCGGACCCGCGCAGCTCATGTCCGTGCGTCGACGGGCACGCCGGGTGGGCGACGCGTACGGCGACGGCGCAGAGCCGGCGTCCCCCGGGGGCGCAGGCTCCTCCCACCAGATGCGTGTCTGCGGCCGACTCAGGCCATCGCTCAGGCGGCTGTCGTCTGGTCGTCGACGGGGATGTCCAGGCGGTCGGCCACGGTGGTGAGGGTTGTTCCCAGGGGGAGCGCGATGCGGGTGAGGGCGTGCTGGTCGCCTCGGGTCGGGTCCTGGTTGATGATCAGTACGGGCTTCCCGGCCTGGGCTGCCTGGCGGACGAACCTGAGCCCGGACATCACCGTCAGTGAGGAGCCCAGGACCAGCAGCGAGGCCGCCTCACGGACCAGGCCGCGGCAGTGTTCGACCCGCTGCGGCGGAACGGCTTCGCCGAAGAACACCACGTCCGGTTTGAGGATGCCGCCGCAGATCGTGCAGGGCATCACGCGGAAATCTCCGACCTGTTCGTCGGTGAGGTCGGCGTCACCGTCCGGGTTGATTCCGGCGGCCACCGGCTCGAAGCCCACGTTGGCCTCCTCCAGCCGCCCGGCGAGTTCGCGGCGCGGGCTGAAGACGCCGCAGGAAAGGCAGACGACCCGGTCCAGGCTTCCGTGGAGTTCCACGACGCCCGCACTGCCGGCGGCCTGGTGCAGGCCGTCGACGTTCTGGGTGATCACACCCGAGAGCAGGCCGTGCCGACCGAACGCGGCCACGGCCCGGTGCCCGGCGTTGGGGCGGGCGCGGCCGAAGGTGCGCCATCCAAGGTGGCTGCGCGCCCAGTACCGGCGGCGGGCCCGGGGGCCGGCGGTGAAGTCCTGGTAGGTCATCGGGGTGTGCCGGCTCAGGCTGCCGCCCTCGCTCCGGTAGTCGGGGATGCCCGACTCCGTGGAGAGACCCGCCCCGCTGAGCACCAGCACTCCGCCGGCGCTCAGCGCTTCGGCGACCGGCTCCAGGTCCGTGGTGCCCGGCGGCAGATCCTTGGCAGGGGTCCAACTCACAGTGGGGCGCATGCGCATACCCGCCAGGGTACGGAACAGGCTGCCGGCCCCCGCTTCCGCCGTCGACGGTGTCGTTGGCTCGGATGTTGGCCCCGCACGATCCGCGGCGGGGGAGCGGTGCTCTCCGGTTCGGGCTGCGGTGCCTTCTGCGGTGTTTGGCCGGTGGGGCGTGGGCCGCCTTGGCGGCTCCACGCCCCCCGGGCGGCGGACGGTGTAGGAGGGCCCGGCTCGTGTCACCGCGGCGTGCGGGCCTGCCGTGGTCGCAGCCGGGTTCAGGCTTCCCGCGTTCACCCGGCCGACGCGCTGGGCGGGCGCGGTGGGGTGCTGGGGTTTTAGCGTCGTATTGCCTTGCGCTGTGACAGGACCGCAGGGCTCGGGCGGCCCTTGCACGCAGCGCCCTGGGCAGGGGCCGCCGTCCCACCTGCCATGTGGTGGCAGGAAGGGGAGCAGACAGCGGCGTGCCGCCTCCACCGGTCTACCGGCGGACCGCCGAGATCAGTCCGCCCGGCCGCTCCTCGCGCTGCGGCGGGGTGTTGATCGGGCGGCCGTAGGCGGCAGCGCGCTCGCGCAGGGTGCGGCTGTCGGCCTCCCAGCCGTGCCCGGCCAGCCAGGCCACCGGGTCGTCGGGCATCTCCGAGACCCACATGGACGCCGCCGATCCCGGCACGGCGTCCGCGCCGAAGCGCTCGAGCACGCCGCGCGAGCCCAACGTCAGCCCCATTCGACTGCCCGCCGCCGACCGCGCGCCGATCCGGGCCAGCAACAGCTCCACCGCGTCCTCGGGCAGATAGATCAGCAGTCCTTCGGCGATCCAGACGGTCGGCGCCGCCGGGTCGTGCCCCGCGGCGGCCAGCGCGCCCGGCCAGTCCTCACGCAGATCCACCGCGACCGTGATCCGCTCGCAGCGCGCGACGGCCCGCTCCTGGCGCAGCACCGACGCCTTGAAGTCCAGTGGCGCGGCGGTGTCGACCTCGAACAGCCGGGTGCCCTCGGGCCAGTCCATCCGGAAGGCCCGGCTGTCCATGCCGGCGCCGAGCAGCACGACCTGCCGGACCCCGGACGCGGAGGCCTGCTGCAACAGGTCGTCGAGGAACTTCGTCCTGATGACGATGGAGAACGACACGGCCAGCCGGCGGCGTCGCGCGGCCTCGTCATCGGGCCGCGGCGGCGGGGTGGGCCACAGGCCGCCGGCGGCGGCGAAGGCCTGTGCCAGTGGGTCGCGGAACAGCGCGTTCTCCCGCTCGGTCTCCAGCGCCCGCACCCTGGCCACCCCCACCGCCGTGGCCCACACTCCCGACGGCTGCACCCACTCCTGCTCATCAGTCACCGCGCCAGCCTAGATGACACAGCTTATTGAATATGGAAGTCGTTTTCGATTAGTGTCTGAGTGTCGTAACGGCGGCCGCGTGCGCGGCCGTAGGGGAGGGGCCCTCATGACCTTGGCAGACCAGGAACCCGGAGCCGGGACAGTCGGCGCGGAGCGGGATCGGTGCGTGGGGGCGGGGCAGTGCGTGCTCGCCGCGCCGGCCGTCTTCGACCAGGACGAGGAGGACGGGCTCGTGCTCGTCCTCGCCGAGAGGCCGTCGGCGTCCCAGTCGGACGCCGTACGCGACGCCGTACGGGCCTGCCCGTCCGGGGCTCTCACCCTGCGGTAGCCCGCTGCCGCTGCCGCAGCCGTCCACCAGCCGCCTGCCCCTGTTCCGGCATCACTTCACGCGCCGCGGATGTCTCCCGGTGCTCGATTCAGCTCAGCAGAACGTCAAGGAGAAGCATGTCCAGACAGATCGACCGCCGTGCCTTCCTCCGCCGCGGCGCGGCGGGAGCCGCGGCTCTGGCAGTGGGGCCCGGCCTGCTGGCTGCGTGCTCCACCGACGAGCCCCGCTCCGACCGCGAGCCGGGCTCGGGTGCCTCGGCCCGCTCGGGCGGCACGCTCCGGGCGGCGTTCGTCGGAGGCGGCGCCTCCGAGACGCTCGACTTCTTCAACGGCCCTTCCGCACTGGATCTCGTGCGCGCCCGGGCCTGGCACGGCACCCTGGGCAACCTGGACCCCAGCGGGCCCGACGGGGTGCGCTACGGCGTGCTCGAGGGCATCGACATCTCCGACGACCTGTCGACCTACACGCTGCATGTGCGACCCGGCGTCCGCTTCACCGACGGCTCCGAACTGACCTCCGCCGACGTCCTGCACTCGCTCGGCGCCCTCGCGGCCCAGAGCAAGCTGCCCGTGTACCGGCTCGCCGCCGCGAACTTCGACCTCGCGCGCGCCAAGGCCGACGGCGATCTGAAGGTCGTACTGCCCACCCTGCGGCCCATCGCCGACGGCCGCATGATCCTCTGCCAGGGCAACTTCCTCGTCGTCAAGGACGGCACCAGGAACTTCCGTAAGGGCATGCCCAGTTGCGGCCCCTTCCGGCTGACCGAGTTCACGGCGGGACAGGGCGCGGCGTTCGAGCGTTACGACGACCACTACGGTCACGTGCCCCAACTGGACGGCCTGGAGCTGCGGTCGATCGCGGACTCGACCGCCAGGGCCGGGGCACTCACCAGCGGTGAGATCGACTTCGCCCACGACCTCTCACCCGTCACCGCCCGCACGCTCGCGGGCGACGCGAAGGTCGAACTCGCCCCCACGAAGAGCCCCTACCTGGTCGGCCTCTCCTTCCAGATGAACATGAGCGCAAAGCCCTTCGACGACCCGCGGGTGCGGGAGGCGTTCAAGCTCGCGGTCGACCGGGAGGCCATGGTGCGGACGGTCTTCTACGGCAACGCCGAGATCGGCAACGACCTGCCCTCCATCGGCTTCCCGGACTACGCCGAGGGCCTTCCCCAGCGCGCCCACGACCCGAAGCGGGCCCGCGAACTCCTCAAGAAGGCCGGCGCCGAGGGGATGAAGGTCCGGCTGACCACCGGCCCCGAGACGCCGGGCATGGTGGAGATGGCCACTCTCTTCGTCGAGGACCTGAAGAAGGTCGGCGTCCAGGCGTCGGTCCGCGAACTGCCCGCCGGACAGCTCTACGCCGACTTCCCCGCCTACGCGGCCCTGCCGCTGGCCGGGTCGTACCAGATGCCCATCCCCGCGTTGTCGACCTACCAGATGAGCACGGCGGGCGGCTCGCCGTCGGCGTTCGGCTGGAAGGAGTCCGGGACCGACGCCCTCGTCGCGAAGGCCCGCGCCGAGAGCGACCCGGCAGAGGCGAAGAAGCTGGGCACGCGGGCGCAGCGCACGCGGTGGGCGGAGGGCAACCAGGTGCTGCCGGTCTTCAAGCCGAACCTGAACGCCCAGGCCAAGGGGGTCGACGGGATACGGGACGACCTCTTCGAGCAGTTCCCCGGCTTCTCCCGGGCGTCGCTGGCGTGAACCTGCTCGCGTTCGCCGCCCGTCGCCTCGCGGGGGCCGCCGTCCTGCTGGTGCTGCTGTCGGCCGCGGTCTTCGCGGCCACGGCGGTCCTCCCGGGAGACGCCGTCAGCGCGGTCGCCGGCGTGGACGCCTCCGAGGCACAACGCGCCGACGTCCGTGCCGAACTCGGACTGGACCGGCCCGCCGCCGAGAGATACGCGCACTGGGCGGCCGACGCGGTCCGCGGGGACCTGGGCCGTGGCTTCGTGGGGGAGCGGCCGGTCACCGACGTCCTCGCCACCCGCCTGCCCAACAGCCTCCTCCTCGCCGGACTGACGCTCGCGGTCACCGCGCCGCTCGCCGCGCTGCTCGGCCTGTGGACCGGGCTGCGCGGCGGCCGCGCCGACCGTGTGGTGTCGACGTCCGCCCAGATCCTGGCCGCCGTACCCGAGTTCGTCGTCGCCGCGCTGCTCGTCGCGGTACTGGCGGAATGGCTCGAGGTCCTCCCGCGCGTCTCCGTCATCCCGCTGGGAGGTACGCCGCTCGACGTCCCGCGCGCGCTGATCCTGCCCGTGCTGACGCTCGGCGCGGTCGGTCTCGCGGTGGCCACCAGGCTGCTGCGGGTCTCCGTCGCGGACACCGCGGCCACGCCGTACTGCGAAGCGGCACGGCTCAATGGCGTACGCGGGGTGCGGCTCGCGGTGCGTCACATCCTGCCCAACGCCGCCGGTCCCGCCGTGCAGGCGCTCACCCTCACGACAGGGGCGCTGGTCGGCTCGGCGGTGGTGGTGGAGAACGTCTTCGACTACCCGGGTATCGGCCGGGAGCTGCAACTGGCCGTCGCGGCGCGGGACGTACCGATGGTGCAGGGCATCGCCACCGCCCTCGTCGCGGTGATGCTGGCGGTGCTGCTGCTGGGTGACATCTGCGCGCGGCTGCTGGGAGCACGGGAGGGACACCGCCCATGACGACGGTCCTGACACCACCGCGGAGGCGGGCACGCGCGGCCCGTCCCGGCACGCCTGGGCGCCGCCGACCGCCCCTGCTCACCGCGGCGGGCACCGTGCTCCTGCTCCTGCTCGCCGTGCTGGGCCCGCTGGCCGCGCCGTACAGCCCCACCGCGCAGCTCGCCGCGCCCTTCCAGCCGCCGGACGGTCACTTCCTCCTCGGCACCGACGTGCTGGGCCGGGACGTGGCGAGCCGGGTGCTCAGCGGCGGCCGCACCCTCGTGCTCACCGCGCTGGCGGGGACGGCGGCGGCCGGTGCCGTCGGGATCACCGCCGGCGTCCTGGCGGCCATGGTGTCCCGCCGCCTTGGCGATCTGCTGGTTCGCTGCGTGGACGCCCTCGCCGTCCTCCCTGCCCTTCTGGTCGTCCTCGTCCTGGCCGCCGGATTCCCCGGCAGTGAGACGGCGCTCGTGACCGCCGTCGTCCTGGCCACCGCCCCCTTCTCCACCCGGGTGCTGCGCGCCGCGGCGGACACGGTCCTGAACAGCGGGTACGTCGAGGCCGCCCTGGCCCGGGGCGACACCCGGCGGGCCGTGCTGCGCCACGACGTACTGCCCAACATCGCCGGCCCGGCCCTGATGGACACCGCGCTGCGCCTGGTCGCATCGCTGCACCTCAGCGCCACCGCGGGCTTCCTCGGCCTCGGGCAGGGAGGAGCGGCGCCCGACTGGGGGCGCATGGTCAGCGAGAACGTCCCCGGGGCGTCCCTGTCCGCCACGCCGTTCCTTGCCCCGGCCCTGTTGCTCGTCCTGCTGTCCGTCTGCGTCGGTCTGCTGGCCGGACGGCTGGCGGACACGGTGGGACGGGGGGCCGCATGACCGGTCACGCGACCGCCCGTCTGTCACCGGCGGACCCGCTCGCCGAGATCAGCGGTCTGTCGCTCGGCCCGGCGGCCGGTGGCCCGCCCGTCCTGCACGACTCCTGCCTGTCGGTGCCGCGCGGGCAGGTGCTGGGGGTGGTGGGCAGGTCGGGATCCGGCAAGAGCAGCCTGGCGTACAGCCTGCTCGGACATGTGCGCCCCGGCCTGGAGGTCCGTGCCGGGACCGTCCGGGTGGCCGGCCTCGACCCCTTCGACCGGGCGAACGCCCGCCGGCTGCGGGGGCGCGTGGTGTCGTACCTGGGGCAGGACCCCGCCTCCTCGCTCAACCCCGCACTCCGGATCGGCACGCAGCTCGCCGAGGGGGTGCGGCTGCGCTCGTCCGCGAGGCGTGCGCACGACGTCCGTGCGCGGGTCGAGGAGCTGCTGCTGTCCGTGCGGCTGCCGGCCGACCGGGCGTTCCGGCGACGGCTGCCGCGCCAGCTGTCGGGAGGGCAGGCCCAACGGGTCGCCCTCGCCCTCGCGTTGGCGGGTAGGCCCGGCCTGCTGGTCCTCGACGAGCCCACGAGCGGTCTGGACCCGGTCCTGGCGGACGGGATGCGCGGCCTGCTGGCCGAGGTCCTGTCCGACGGGGACCGCGCCGCGTTGCTGGTCAGCCACGACCCGGCGTGGATCGCGTCCGTGGCGGACGACGTGATCCGCCTGGAAGGAGGCCGGATCGTCGCGGCCGGGACGCCGAAGGCGCCGGGGCCCGTCCCGCCGTCCGCGGTTTCCCCGACGGGCGGCCCCCGCTCGGAGAACCCGCGGAGTACCGGTACCTCCTCCGTCGGAGGCCTGTCCGTGCGAGGTTTGCACGCCGCCCACGGGCGTGCTTCCGTGCTGTACGACGTTTCTCTCACCGTCCCGGCGGGCTCCTGCACCGCTGTTGTGGGTCCCTCGGGGTCGGGGAAGACCACCCTCGCCCGGTGTGTCGCGGGGCTTCACCGGCCCGCGCGGGGGAGTGTCGAGTGGCGGGAGGACGGTGCGGAGCGAGGGCGCGGTGCCGCAGTGCAGCTCGTCGCACAGGACGCCCGCGGTGCCCTCAACCCACGGGAATCCGTGGGCGGCGCGCTCATGCGCCCCCTCAGAAGCGTGCGGTGCCACTCCGCCCAGGACGCGTCCCAGGAAGCCGTACGGCTGCTCGGCCTGGTCGGGCTGGACGCGGACGTGCTGGCGCGGCGGCCGGGGGAGTTGTCGGGCGGCCAGCGTCAACGCGTCGCTCTGGCCCGGACGTTGGCCGCGGAGCCGCGTGTCCTGGTCTGCGACGAGATCACCTCGGCGCTGGACCCGGAGACGGCGAGTGGGGTCCTGAACCTGCTGGACTCGCTGCGCCGGACACGGGGACTGACGGTCGTGATGGTGACGCACGACCTGTCGGCCGCCGCCCGCCGCGCGGAGCGGATCGTCGTCCTGGACGCGGGGCGGGTGGTCGAGGCCGGTCCCGTCGACCGGGTGCTGGTGGCCCCGGAGCACCCCGTCACCAGGGAACTGCTCGCCCACGCCGACGGGCCGGTCCCCGCCTGAGTGACTCCCTGGGCCCGGCAGGAGGAGCGCCCCCGTTCACCGGGCGCTCCTCCGGACCACGCCCTACGACCGGAGCAACTCCTCTGCCAGCGCCGCCTTGTCGACCTTCCCGACGGCGGTGAGCGGAAGGCCGGGAACCTGGACGACCTCGTCCGGTGCCTTGTGACCGGCCAGCCCGCGCTCCTTCAGATGGGCGGCGACCTCCCGCGCGCCGGGAGCCGCGCCCACGCAGACGACGAAGGCGACGGACCGCTCACCCCACCGCTCGTCCGGCACACCGACCAGCGCCGCCCCCGTGATCGCCGGATGCGTCAGCAACTGCTCCTCCACCTCGACCGCGGCGATCTTCTCGCCGCCACGGTTGATCTGGTCCTTGATGCGCCCCACCACCACGAGGTGTCCGGTGGGCAGACGCCGCACCACGTCGCCGGTCCGGTAGTAGCCGTCCGGGGTGAACGCCGTGCGGTTGTGCTCCTCGGCGCGGTAGTAGCCACGCAGCGTGTACGGGCCCCGGGTGAGCAGTTCACCCGCCGTACCGTCCGGCACGGGCCTGCCGTCGGCGTCCACCACGAGAACCTCGTCGTCCGGCGAGACGGGCCGGCCCTGGGTGGCGCAGACGAGGTCCTCGGGGTCGTCGAGGCGGGTGAGGTTGATCAGGCCCTCCGCCATGCCGAAGACCTGTTGCACGGTCACCCCGAGCGCCGGTCCGAGCTTGCGGGCGTGGTCCTCCGGCAGCCGCGCCCCGCCGACCTGCACCACCGAGAGGCTCCCGAGGTCCCAGGAACCGGACGCGGCCTCGTCCATCCAGTGGGGAACGAGCGGCGGGGTCAGGGACGTCAGGGTCACGCCCTCCCGCTCGACGAGGGCGAACGCCGTCTGCGGGCTGGGGTCCGGCGCGACGACGACGGTTCCTCCGGCCATCAGCGTGCCCAGCACACCGGGGCAGGAGAAGGCGAAGTTGAACCCGATCGGCAGCACCGCCAGGTACACGGTCCGCGCGTCGAGCGCGCAGACCTCTGCGCAGGCGCGCGCGTTGTAGGCGTAGTCGTCGTGCGTCCGCGGGATGAGCTTGGGAAGTCCCGTGGTGCCGCCGGACAGCAGCAGGAGGGCGATATCGCCGGGGTCCGCTCCGCCGTCGTCGGGGCCGGGTCCGGACGCGGACGGCGGGTTCGTCCGCAGCGCCTCGAAGGGGACGAAGCCGTCGTCCGGACCGGGATCGCCGACCACGACGACGTGCCGCAGCGTGCCGTCCGGCCCCTGCTCCGTCCGTACCTCGCGGATCAGTTCCCGGTGGTCGAACCTGGCGTGCCGGTCGGGCACCACACAGGCCACGGCGCCCGCCACCCGCACCAGATGACCGATCTCCCGCCGCCGATGGCCGGGCATGGCGTGCACCGGGACCGCGCCGAGCCGCTGCAGGGCGCACCAGACGAGCACGAACTCGGCGCAGTTGGGCAGCTGGATCACCACGCGGTCGCCCCGCCCGATCCCGAGTCCGCGCAGTCCTTGGGCGACACGGTCCGCCTCGGCGTCCAGCTCCGCGTGGGTCCACCGCCGGTCCCCGTCGACCAGGGCGAGGCGCCCTCCATGGCCGGCCGCTCCTTGGCGCAGGCGGGCGCCGAAGGTCACCCCCTGCCAGTGGCCGGCGGCTCGGTAACGCGCCGATTCGGCCTCGGACCAGGCCTGTTGAGTCTCGGTCATGGCGTTCTGCCTCTCCTTGCCGGGCCTCGGGCGCTGGCGCCGAGTCCCGTCATGTGGTTACGATGCGACTGAGGAGAAAATGATAATCATTTCTATCTGGCGACCGGAAGGCAGCACCAGTGACCGATGAAGCAGTCGTCCAGGCACGGACAGCGGAAGGTGACTTCGGCCGTCGTGACCGCCACGCGCCTGCGGCGGTGCGTGAAGCGGTGGCGCGTGCGCTGGAGATGGCCCCGCAGGACTTGGACGACGACCGTGACCTCTTCGAACTCGGTCTCGACTCACTGGTGTTGATGGCCCTCGTCGGCGCCTGGCGGCGCGAGGGCAGCACGGTCACCTTCCAGGACCTCACACGCGTTCCCACCCTGCGGGCCTGGACGGCTCTGCTCGGGCGGGTACCGCGCGACGACGCACCCGCCGGCGCACGCCCCGCCCCGCCCGCGCCGCCCGAGGCGGCGGCCGTCGAGGCGGAGCCGGACACGTTCCCGCTGGCCACGATGCAGCACGCCTACTGGATCGGACGCCAGGACGGACAGCCCCTCGGCGGCGTCGCCGCGCACTTCTACGTCGAACTCGACGGCCACGAGGTCGATCCGGCCCGGCTCGACACCGCCCTGCGGGCCCTCGTGCGGCGGCACGGCATGCTCAGGGCCGTCTTCGACGAGGAGGGCCGCCAGCGTTTCGGCGCTCCGGGCGTGTCGCTCACCGTCCACGATCTGCGGGAACGCACCCCTGACGAGGCCGAGTCCGAGCTGGAACTGCTGCGTGAGCGCCACACCCACGCCCGCCCGGACATCACCGCGGGTGACGTCTTCCGAGCCGCCCTGTGCCTGCTCCCCGACGGCAGGACCCGGCTGCAGATCGACCTGGACATGATGGCCGGCGACGCGCTGAGCCTGCGGGTCCTCCTGTCCGACCTGCGCCGCTTCTACGAGTGCCCCGACGATCCGCCGCGCGAACTCGACCTCGACTACCGCCGGTACCTCGCCGAGCACGACGTCCGGCGAAGGGCGGAACGCGAGCAGCACGCCGCCTGGTGGCGGGAGCGCCTGCCGGAACTGCCGCGCGCCCCGCGGCTGCCGACGGCCGTCGACCCGCTCACCCCGGTCAGCGCGGACGACGTCACGCTCACCCACTCCCGCCGCCTGCACCACTGGCTCGGCCCCGCCGACAAGGCCGCGCTCATCAGTGCGGCCCGCCGGCACGGCATCACCCCCGCCGCCGCCCTCGCCACCGCCTTCGCCGAGGTCATCGCCGCCTGGAGCGACAGCCGGCGCTTCCTCCTCAACCTCCCGCTGTTCGACCGGGAGATGTTCACCCCCGAAGTGGCCCGACTGGTGGGGGACTTCAGCAGTTCGGTGCTGCTCGACGCGGACATGAGCGCGACCCTTCCGTTCTCCCGGCAGGCCCGGGGCCTCCAGGAACGCCTGCAAGAGGGGATCTCCCACGGTGCGTACGGCGGTGTCGAGGTGCTGCGCGACCTCGCCCGCGTCGAGGGCGCCCCGGTGCTGGCTCCCGTCGTGTACACCAGCGCCATCGGCCTGGGGGAGATCTTCGAGCAGGACGTCCAGAAGTCCTTCGGCCGCCCTTCCTGGATCATCTCCCAGGGCCCGCAGGTCTACCTGGACGCCCAGGTCACCGAACTCGACGGTGGCCTCCTCCTCAACTGGGACGTGCGGGACGGCGTGTTCGAGGCCGGCGTGCCCGACGCCGCCTTCGACGCCTACCGCCACCTCATCACCCGTCTGGTGTCGGACCCCGACGCCTGGGCCCGGCCGGTGGACGGCCTGCTCGCACCCGACGTCCTGCCCCGGCGCGCGGTGGCGGCCCTGCCCCCCGGGCCCGTCCCGGACCGTGCCCTGCACACCCGCTTCTTCCGGCTCGCGGAGACCGAGCCGGGCCGCACCGCGGTCGTCCGCACGACCGGTGACATCCTCACCTACGGCGAACTGGGCGACGCGGCACGGCGGATCGCCGGGATGCTGCGCGACCACGGCGTGCGGGAGGGCGACACCGTAGCGGTGACCCTGCCCAAGGGCGCCGACCAGATCACCGCGGTCCTCGGCATCCTGGCCGCGGGCGCGGCCTACGCCCCCGTCGGCGTGGAACAGCCCGCCGTGCGCCGGGAACGCATCCACGCCGTGGCCGGCGCGTCCGCCGTGCTCACCGACCGGGACCACGCCCCTCTCTGCGAGGGCGTCTCCTCGGCCCCGGTGCTGCTCCTGGAGGACGCGTCGGGGTCCCGGCCCGCACCGGTCGCCCAGCCGGACCCCGTCCTGCCCGCCTATGTGCTGTTCACGTCCGGCTCGACCGGACTGCCCAAGGGCGTCGAGGTGTCGCACCGGGCGGTCGTCAACACCGTCGAGGCGATGGAGGAGCAGCTCGGCCTCGGTCCCTCGGACCGCACTCTCGCGATCTCCGCGCTGGACTTCGACCTCGCCGCCTGGGACATCTTCACTCCGCTGTCCCTCGGCGGCCAGGTGGTTGCCGTGGGACAGGAGCACCGCAGGGACGCCCACCACTGGGCGCGGCTGGTGCGCACGCACGGGGTGACGCTCGTGCAGTGCGTGCCCGCTCTGCTGGACCTGCTGATGGCCGCGGGAACGGACGAAGGCCTCGGAGACTCCCTGCGCATGGTGCTGCTCGGCGGGGACTGGGTCGGGCTCGACCAGCCCCGCAGGCTGCGCGCCCTGGTGCCCGGCTGCCGTTTCGTGGCGCTCGGCGGCATGACGGAGGCCGCGGTCCACTCCACGGTGTTCGAGGTGGAGGAGGTCGACCCGGCCTGGAAGTCCGTCCCCTACGGCGTTCCGCTGCGCAACATGCGGGCCCGTGTCGTGGACGGACGGGGACGCGACTGCCCCGATCTCGTCCCCGGCGAGCTGTGGATCGGCGGCCCCGGTGTGGCGAACGGCTACCGCGCGGACCCCGAGCGCACGGCGCAACGCTTCGTCGAGCACGACGGCGAACGCTGGTACCGCAGCGGTGACCTGGCCCGCTACCGGCCCGACGGGGTGCTGGAGTTCCTCGGCCGCGCCGACCACCAGGTGAAGTTCGGCGGCCACCGTATCGAACTGGGCGAGGTCGAGTCCGCGCTGGAGGACGACCCCACCGTCCTGCACGCGGTCGCGACCGTCCTCGACGCGCCGGCGCGTCACCTCGCCGCGGCCGTGTCCGCCCAGGGCGGGGTGACCGACCCGGACAAGGTCCGTCTCCGGGCGGCGGAACGACTCCCCGCCTACATGGTCCCCGAGCGTGTCCTCGTCCTGGGCGACCTGCCGCTGACCGCCAACGGCAAGCTCGACCGGGCGGCCGTCCGTCGGGCGCTGACCGAGGCCGCCGACCAGGACGGACCCCGCACCTCGGCACCGGTCGGTCCGGTGGAGACCGTCGTGGCGGCCGAGTGGGCCGACCTGCTCGCGGTGGCCGACGTGGGACGCGAGAGCAGCTTCTTCCTGCTGGGCGGCGATTCCCTCGTCGCGACGCGCATGATCGGCCGGCTGCGCGCCGCCGGCTTCCCCGGCGCCCGCGTGGCCGACCTCTTCGCCCGCCCCGTGCTCCAGCACTTCTGCGAGACGCTGCACCCCGCGCCGACCGCCGACGACGACGAGCCGGATCCGGCCACCGCTCCCGTCCTCGTGCCCGACCCGGACCAGGCCCACGAGTCCTTCCCGCTGACGGACGTCCAGGCCGCCTACCACACCGGACGCGACCCCCGATTCACCCTCGGCGGCGTCGGCACCTGGCACTACACGGAGTTCGACGGCACGGACGTCGACCTGGACCGGCTGGAACGCGCCTGGAACACCCTCGTCCGGCGGCACGGCATGCTCCGCGTCGTCGTCGAGGACGGACACCAGCGCGTCCTGCCCGATGTGTCGCCGATACGCATCCCGGTGTCGGATGCCCGTCCCGGCGGTGCGTCCGAGGCCCTGGCCGGCCTGCGCGCCCGCCTGTCCCACCAGGTCCGCGACCCCGCCCGGTGGCCGCTCTTCGCGGTCGAGGCGGTGCGCTACTGCGAGGACGAAAGTGCCGGGGAGAACGACGGCGAGGTACGGACCCGCATCGGCATAGGCCTCGACTACCTCGTGCTTGACGCGCTCTCCATCACCACGCTCTACGCCGAACTGAGCGCGCTCTACGCCGACCCGGACCACGAACTGCCGCCCGTGGACGTGTCGTTCCGCGACTACGTGACCGGACTCACCGCCGACCCGGAGTCCGCCGAGCGGGGCCGCGCCCACTGGCAGGCCCGCCTGTCCGAACTGCCGCCCCCTCCCGCCCTGCCCTTCGACCGGGACCCGGCCACGCTCGACGCGCCCGTCTTCACCCGGCGCCGGCTGAGCCTGCCCGCCGAGGACTGGCAGGCCGTCAAGCGGGACGCGGTCCGGCACGGCCTGACCCCCTCCACCGTGCTGCTGGCCCTGTACGCGGAGGTTCTGGAGGCCTGGAGCGGGACCGACGCCGTGACCGTCACGCTCACCCTCTTCAACCGGCGCGACGTCCACCCCCACATCCACCGGGTGCTGGGCGACTTCACGTCCCTGTCCCTCGCGGGTCACCGGCGCGAGGGGACGTCCTGGCCGGCGGCGGCCACCGCGCTGCAACGCCGTCAGGCGGAGGACCTCGACCACGCCGATGTCCCGATCGACTGGCTGCTACGGGAGTTCGGCCGTCGCACGGGCACGGTGGACGCCGCCGCACCCGTGGTGTTCACCAGCGCCATCGGCGTCGGTGACGCGACACTCGCCGCACCGGGCACCGGCTTCCCCGCGAAGGTCTGGGGCATCTCCCAGTCCCCGCAGGTCTGCCTGGACAACCAGGTCACCGAGGAGTCCGGGAACTTGGTCGTCACCTGGGACGCCGTCGAGGAACTGTTCGCCGAGGGCGTGCTGGACGCGATGTTCGCCGCCTACGAACGGCTGCTGAGACACCTCGTCGCCGGTGACTGGGACGCGCCGCTCCCCGACCTGCTGCCGGCCTCCCAGTACGAACGGCGGGCCGCCGCGGCACGCGAGGCCGCCCTGGACCCGGTGGCGCCGCGCACGCTGCACGGGACCTTCTTCACCCACGCGACGGCCGCCCCCGACCGCACCGCCCTCGTCACGACGGCAGGGGAGGAGGTGACCTACGGAACCCTCGCCGGACAGGCGCTGCGCACAGCCGCCGTGCTCGGCGACGCGGGCATACGGCCGGGCGACCTAGTCGCGGTCACCCTGCCCAAGGGCCCGGAGCAGATCGCGGCGGTCCTCGGCGTCCTCGCGGCCGGCGCCGCCTATGTTCCCCTGACCCTCGTACAGCCCGCCGCACGCCTGGAGCGGGTGCGCGCCACCGCCGGATTCGAGGTGGTCCTGGGGAGTTGGCCCGCCCCGGCGGGAACCGGCCCTCGCACCCTGTCCTTCGCGGACACACAGGGCAGCGAGCCCCTGCCCGCACCGTGTGGGACGTCCCCTCGGGCGCTCGCCTACGTGATCTTCACATCGGGTTCCACGGGCGAGCCCAAGGGGGTCGAGATCACCCACGCCGCCGCCTGGAACACGATCGCGGACATCAACGCCCGGCACGGCATGTCCGGGGACGACCGCGTCTTCGCCCTGTCGGCACTGGACTTCGACCTGTCCGTGTACGACGCCTTCGGCCTGCTCGCCGTGGGCGGCTCCCTCCTGCTGCCCACCGAGGACCAGCGCCGTGAACCGGCCCGCTGGCCGGGCCTGCTGGACGAGTACGGCGTGACCGTCTGGAACACCGTCCCCGCCCTGCTCGACCTGCTGCTCGACGCCGACGAACTGGGCGGACGGGAAGGCGGCGGGACAGGGAAGCTGAAGCTGCGGACCGCACTGGTCTCGGGCGACTGGATCGGCCTCGACCTGCCCGCCCGGCTGCGGGGCCGGACCGCGCGGCCCTGCGCCTTCGTCGCCATGGGCGGAGCCACCGAGGCCGCCATCTGGTCCAACACCCTCACCGTCACCGAGCCGGACCCCCGGTGGGTCTCCATCCCCTACGGACGTCCCCTGACCGGGCAGCACTACCGAGTGGTCGACCGGGACGGCCGGGACTGTCCCGACTGGACGCCCGGCGAACTGTGGATCGGCGGCGAAGGACTGGCGCGCGGCTATCTGGCCGACCCGGTCCGCACCGCCGAGAAGTTCGTCGAACAAGGCGGACGACGCTGGTATCGGACGGGTGACCTGGGTCGGTTCCGTGGCGACGGTTTGCTGGAGTTCCTCGGCCGGCTCGACAGCCAGCTGAAGATCGCCGGCCACCGGATCGAGGCGGGCGAGATCGAGGCCGCGCTGGAAGCACACCCGGCCGTCGCGCGGGCCGCCGTGGTGGCCGTGGGGGAGCGCACCGCCAAGCGCCTGGTCGCCTTCGCCGTACCGCAGGACCTCACCGTGGGCGGCGCACCCGCCGACGAGCCGGCTCCCACCCAGTCCCTCACCCCCGCCGAGAACCCCGAACTCACCGAAGAACTCCTCGGCCTGCTGTCGGAGCGGGTGCCGGTCTACGCCGTCCCGTCCCGCATCCTCCTCCTGCCCGCCCTGCCCCTCACCGCGAACGGCAAGGTCGACCGGGGAGCCCTGGCCGACCTGGCGGGACCGGAGACGGCAGCCGTCGACGCCGAACCGCCACGGGGCGAGACCGAGAGGGCCCTCGCCGCGCTCTGGCACGAGTACCTGCCGCACCGGGTACCCGACCGCAACGCCAACTTCTTCACCGTCGGCGGCGACAGCCTCACCGCGCTGCGCCTGCTCACCGCGATCGAGCGCCGCCTCGGGGCCACCGTGCCCGTGCGCCGCTTCTTCGCCGCACCGACCATCGCCGCGCTCGCCGCGGACGTCACCCGAACGCTCGCGGCCCACGAGACCGCCTACGAGACCGGAGAGCTGTGAACATCGCTGAACTGCTGGCCCGATACGCCGACGAGGGCGTGGTGCTGTGGGCCCAGGACGGACAACTGCGTTTCCGGGCCCCCCAGGGCCGGCTCACCGACACGCACCGCGCCGAACTGCGCACGCACAAGGAAGCCATCCTGCGCCACCTGGAGGCCGGAGAGCCCGCGCTGCGCGCCGACCCCGAGAACCGCCACGAACCGTTTCCGCTGACGGACATCCAGGCCGCCTACCTCATCGGCCGCACCGACGCCTACGCCTACGGGGGCGTCGGCTGCCACGCCTACGTCGAGCTGGAGTACCCCGACCTGGACGTGGACCGCGTCACCGCCGTGTGGCGGGAGCTGGTCCAGCGGCACGACATGCTCCGCGCCGTCATCCACCACGACGGCTACCAGCAGGTCCTGCCCGACGTGCCCGCCCTCGACGTCGCAGCCGACGACCTGACCGCGCTCCCGGCCGCCACCGCCGAGGCGGAGGTGGAGCGCACCCGGGCGCGTCTGTCCGCACGCGAGGCGCCCACCGACCAGTGGCCGCTCTTCGACGTGCACGTGACCCGGACCGCCGAACGTGCCGTACTCCACCTCGCCTTCGACATGCTCGTCGTCGACCACGCCAGCCTGCGCATCCTGCTCGCCGAGTTCCAGCGGCGCTACCGCGGCGCCGCCCTGCCCGAGGCACCGCGGATCACTTTCCGCGACCACGTCCTGGCCCGCCGGGCCCTCGCCGACACCGAGGGCCACGCCCGCGACCGCGCCTACTGGACCGAACGGCTCGACACCCTGCCGCCCGCCCCCGAGCTGCCCCTCGCCGAAGCCTGGGAGGCCGCTGTGAGCGACCCGGGGGAAGCGGACCGCACCCCGGCCTCCGGCGACGCGGTGACGTTCCGCCGACTGGAGGTCCTGCTGCCCGCGGCCGACCGGGACCGGCTCACCGAGCGGGCCGCGCGGCGCGGGCTGACCGTGTCGACGGCCCTGCTCGCGGCGTACGCCGAGACAGTCGGCACCTGGTCGCGGACCAGCCGGTTCACCCTCAACGTGCCCACCGTCGACCGGCCCGCCCCGCACGAGGACATCGACCGCCTCGTCGGTGACTTCACCTCGCTCGAACTGCTTGCCGTCGACCTCGACGCCCCGGCCACCTTCGCCGAGCGGACCAGGGCCGTGGGGCAGCAGCTCCTCGAAGACCTGGCCCATCCGCTGTTCACCGGCTCGGAGGTGCTCGCCGAGCTCTCCCGCAGGGCCGGCGCCCCGGTGCTGATGCCGGTCGTCTTCACCAGCGCCCTGGGCAGCGGCGCCACCTCCCAGGGCGTACCCCCCGAGGTGACGTACGCGGTGACCCGGACGCCACAGGTGTGGCTCGACTGCCAGGTCATGCACCGCGGTGACACGCTGAGCCTGTCCTGGGACATCCGGGAGGGCGCGCTCAGCCACGGGGTGGCCGACGCCATGTTCGAGGCGTACACGGCAGTCGTGCGGTCGCTGGCGGCCGAGGGCAAGGCCGGAGAGGCCGCCTGGGACGCACCGGCCCGCATCGCCCTGCCCGAGGCGCAGGCGGCACGCCGTCACGCGGTCAACGCGACCGAGGGTCCCCTGCCGGACGCCCTGCTCCACGAACCCGTACTCGCCCAGGCGCGGGCCACCCCGGACGCGATCGCGGTCCGCACACCCGAACTGGCCTTCTCCTACCGGGAACTGCTCGCCCGTGCGAACGGTCTCGCCGAGGCGCTGACGGCGTCCGGACTGCGCCCCGGGGAGCCGGTGGCCCTCTGGATGGACAAGGGCTGGGAGCAGGTCGTCGCCGTCCTCGGCACCCTCATGGCGGGCGGCGCCTATCTGCCCGTCGACACGGCCCAGCCGCCGGCCCGCCGGGACACGATCATCCGGGACGCGGGCGTCCGCACGGTCCTCACCCAGTCCTGGCTCGCCGAACTCGAAGACCTCCCGACGAGTGTGTCGGCCGTCGCCGTGGACTTCGTCGGGGAAGCCACCGCGGACGGTACGACACTCGCCGTCCGCCGGGATCCGGACGACCTCGCCTATGTCATCTACACCTCGGGCTCCACCGGCACGCCCAAGGGCGTGATGATCAGCCACCGGGCCGCCCTCAACACCGTCGAGGACATCAACCGCCGCTTCGCCGTCACCGAGCACGACCGCGTCCTCGGCATCGCGGGACTCGGCTTCGACCTGTCCGTCTACGACCTGTTCGGGCCGCTCGCCGTGGGCGCCACCCTCGTCCTGCCCCGGGCCGACCGGCGCGGCGACCCCTCCCACTGGGCCGAACTCGTCCGCGACTTCGGCGTCACGGTGTGGAACTCCGTGCCCGGCCAGCTCCACATGCTCTGCGACTGGCTCCGCTCCGAGCCCCCCGCCGAGGACGGTTCGCTGCGACTCGCGTTGATATCCGGCGACTGGATACCGGTCGCCCTGCCCGACCAGGCCCGTGAACTCCTGCCGGGGCTCGAGATCGTCTCCCTCGGCGGAGCCACTGAGGGTTCCATCTGGTCCATCGCCCACCCGATCGGGGAGGTGGACACCGCCCGCCCGAGCATCCCGTACGGCACGCCCCTGACCAACCAGACGTTCGCCGTGCTCGACCGGCACCTGCGGACACGCCCCGAATGGGTTCCGGGCGAGCTGTACATCGGCGGCGCCGGCGTCGCCCTGGGCTACCTCGGCGACGAGGAACGCACCGCACAGCGGTTCCCCACCGACCCCGTCACCGGAGAGCGGCTCTACCGCACGGGCGACCTCGGGCGGTACCTCCCCGACGGGACCATCGAGTTCCTGGGCCGGGAGGACGCCCAGATCAAGATCCGCGGCTACCGGGTCGAACTCGCCGAGGTGGAGGCCGCCGTACAGGCCCACCCGGCGGTCGCCGCGGCCGCGGTCGTCGTCGACGACTCGGCGGCGGGCGGGCGACGCCTGGCCGCGTTCGTGGAGACGGCACGCAAGAACGGCGAGACGGCACGCGCAGAGGGCGAGCCGGCACACAAGGACGGCGGCGACCCCGCCGTGACGAGCCGGGCCCAGGCACGCGCGGCTGCCGCCGACGCCGTACGCGAAGCCTCCGCGGCCGTCGACGCCGCACGGCTGGGGGACTTCCTGGCCGCCCTCGACGAGGTGGCGCTCGCCGAGATGACCCGCGTCCTCGCGGCCTCCGGGACGTTCGACGAGGGCGCAGCACGCACGGCGGAGGAGGTGGGCACGGCGCTGCGCGCCACGTCCCGCCACCGGCACATCGTGCGGCGCTGGCTGCGCGCCCTGGCCGCCCGGGACCGGCTCACCCACCGGGACACCGACGACACCTACGCCGGCCTTGTCCCCGTCTCCGCGCCCGAGGCGGAGCGCCGCTGGCGGCTGGCCGCCGAACTGGAGCACGAGATCGGGTGGAGCACCGAGCTGCTCACCGTCATGCGCACCTGCGCCGAGCGGCTGCCCGAGCTGATCTCGGGGGAGGTGGGCATCCGGGAGCTGCTCTTCCCCGGCGCAGCGACGGAGGCCGCGGACGCCGCCTACCGGGACAACCTCGCCATCCGGCACCTCAACCGCGCGGTGGTCGCCGCGTTGCGCGAGATCGCCGCGAGCCACACCGGCGAGGAGCGGCTGCGGGTCCTCGAGGTCGGCGGCGGCGTCGGCGGCACCACCGGCGAACTGGTGCCCGTCCTCGCCGAGTACGGGGTCGACTACCTCTTCACCGACGCCTCGGCGTTCTTCCTGGGCGAGGCCCGCGAGCGCTTCGCCGACCACTCCTGGGTCCGCTACCAGCGCTTCGACGTCGACGAGGACCCGCGCACCCAGCACCTGCTGCCGAACACCTTCGACGTCGTGGTCTGCGCCAACACGCTGCACGCCGCCGCCGACGCCGACGCCGCCGTGGGCAGGCTCCGGGAACTGCTGGTGCCGGGCGGACAGCTCGTGTTCGTGGAGAACACCCGCGACGAGAACCTCCCGCTGCTGGTCTCCATGGAGTTCCTCGAGGTCTCCGGCCGGGCGTGGACCGACGTGCGCGAGCACACCGGCCAGTCCTTCCTCACCCACACCCAGTGGCGTGAACTCCTCCACGCACACGCCGCGTCCGAGGTCACCTCGCTGCCCGAGGCCCAGGGCGCCCTGGCGCTCACCGGGCAGGAGGTGTTCATCGCCACGATGAAGGACGACCGGCACCATGTGCCGGTGGGGGAACTGGCCCGCACGGCGGCCAACCGGCTCCCGGAGTACATGCTCCCCTCGGTGTGGCAGGTCGTCGACTCCCTGCCCCGCACCGCGAACGGCAAGACCGACCGGGCGCGCCTGCGGTCCTGGCTGCCCCGGGAGAGCGCACCGGTCGTCGTGGACGAGCGGCCGAAGGACGAGCTGGAGAACAGCCTGGCCGACCTGTGGACGGAACTCCTCGCGGTCGAACGCGTCGCCCGCAACGACGACTTCTTCGACCTCGGCGGCGACTCGCTCCTGGTGGCCCGGATGGTGGGCCGGCTCCGCGAACGCGTACCGCAGGCGGCGGACCTGGAGTGGGAGGTCGTCCTGCGGCACATGCTGCGCCGGCCCACGGTCGCCGGTCTCGCCGGGTTCCTGCGCGGCCTGACCGGTTCTCAGGACGCGCCCGCGTCCGGTGCCGTGCGCACGGACCCGGTGATCCACCTGCACGGCGCCCGCTCGGACGACGAGCCGACGACCGTGCTGGTGCACGCGGGAACCGCGACGATCATGCCGTACCGGGCGCTGATCACCGAGATCAGGCGCCGCTCGCCGGGCCTCGCCGAGGTCGTCGGCGTCGAGGTCCCGGACCTGAACGGGTTCCTCGCCGCCCCGCCCGAAGGACTCATCGAGCAGTTGGCGGCCGACTACGCGCGGGCCCTGACGGCGGACGGCCGCAGCCGCTTCCACGTCGTGGGCTACTGCCTGGGCGGCCTGATCGCCACCGAAGTGGCCCGCAACCTGGCCGAGTCCGGGGCCGAGGTGGAGAGCCTGACCGTCATCAGCAGCCACAGCCCCCGCTTCCGGCTGGACGACGAACTGCTCGCCGAGTACTCCTTCGCCGTCATGATGGGTATCGACCCGGCCCAACTCGGCTTCCCCGACGACCAGTACCGGGTGGCCGCGGCGGCCGACGCCGTCCTGGCCGCCAGCCCCGGCGTTCTGCCGGACGGCGGACTCGCCGCGCTGCCCGAGGAGTTCGAGGACGTCGCGAGCTGCTTCCGGCGACTCACCGACGTCCCCCGCGCCACCCGGATCGCCCGGATGTGCGAGGCGGTGCCCGCATCGGCCGGCACCTACGAGCCCGACCACATGACGCGGCTCTTCCTCGCCTTCCGTCAGAGCGTCTTCGCCATCACCCGCTACGACGCCGAACCCTACGCGGGCGACATCACCTTCCTGCGGCACGACGGCGCCTACCCCTTCCCGGGAAGCAAGGACGCCGTCACCGCCTACTGGGAGGAACTCACCCTGGGCGACCTGGACATCGTCGACATCGGCGGCGACCACTACAGCTGCCTCTCCGTCGAGCACGCGCCCGGCATCCTCAAGACCCTCGGCGAGCTGACCGAGGGGGCGATCACCCGATGACCCGGAACACGACGACCCGGAACACGACGACGGGGAACAGGCCCCTCATCGGAGTCCTGGGCGCCTCCGGGGCGGTCGGCCGGGCCGCCGTACGCGAACTGCGCGCCCTCGGCCACACCGGGCTCCGCCTGGGCGGCCGCACCGCGTCGGCGCTGTGCGCGGTCGCCGAGGAGGACCCCGCCGGCCACGACGAGACCGTATGGGCCGACGCCACCGCACCGGACGGCCTGCGCGCCTTCACCCAGGGCTGCGACATCGTGCTCAACTGCGTCGGCCCCACCTATCGGCTCCGCGCCACGGTGGCCTCCGCGGCACTGGCCGCCGGCGCGCACTGCGTCGACGTGGCCGGGGACGACCCGGCCGCCGAGGACCTCCTCGCGGAGGGCGATCCGGCCCGCGACGGCCGCACGGTCGTCCTGTCGGCGGGAGCCCTGCCCGGCCTGTCCAGCCTCCTGCCCCGCTGGCTGGCCGGGCAGGGCCTGAACAGCGCCTCCGCGCTGACCGCGTACTGCGGCGGCCTCGAGCCCTGCTCGCCGACGGTGGCGCACGACCTCATGCTCTCCCTCACCTCCGGAGGCGCGGACGGTGCGGCCTACGGCGAGGCGCTGGCCGCCGTCCGCGGCGGACGGCGCGTCCCGCGCGCCCTGCGCACGGCCGAGGACACCGAACACGAGGCCTTCCCCGGCCGGGTGGCCCTGCAGCCCTATCTCAGCGGAGAGAGCGAACGACTCGCCACCGCCCTGGGCCTCGACCGGCTCGACTGGTACAACGTCCACCCCGGTCCCGCCGTACGCGCACTGCTCACCCGCCTGCCGGGCCGCCTCGCCGCCGGAGACGACCCGGCGGAGCTGGCGTCCCGTCTGAACCTCGCCGCCGACCTCGACCTGGCCGGACGCAGGCCCTACTACGTCATGGACTTCACGCTGTCCGGCACCGCGTCCGGACAGCCGGCCACGGCGGGACTGACCCTGCGCGCGGCCAGCAGCTACCGGCTCACCGCGGCCGTGGGCGCGCTGGCGGTGGACGCGGTGCTCCGGGCCGAGATCCCGGCGGGCGTGCACTTCGCCTGCGATGTGCTGGACCCCGACACCGTGGTGCGGCACCTGCGCTCCCAGGGGGTCGCGGACCTCCGGCCCACCGGAGCGGCGGCCGGCGCCGAACAGGTGGAGGAGGGCGCACTGTGAACAGTCCCCAGCCCTTCCGGGTACTGGTCTGCGGCACCAACTTCGGCCGCTTCTACGCCGAGGCGGCACACCGACGCCCCGGGTACGCACTGGCCGGCATCCTGAGCCGGGGCTCGGCCGCCTCCCGGACGTACGCGCAGAGCCTCGGTGTCCCCTTCTACACGGACGTCGACGACCTCCCGGCCGACATCGACGCCGCGTGCGTGGCGGTGAGCTCCTCCATATCGGGCGGCCAGGGCACCGAGCTGGCCAGGGCACTCATGGACCGAGGCATCCATGTTCTCCAGGAACACCCCGTCCATCTCACCGAGTTGACGGACAACCTCAAACACGCCCGCCGCCGGGGCGTGCAGTACCGCCTCAACACCCACTACCCGCACGTCGCTCCGGTCCGCGGCTTCGTCGACGCGGCCCGCAGGCTCGTCGCACAACAGCGACCGCTCTTCCTGGACGCAGCCACCCCGGTCCACCTGATGCACCCCCTGGTGGACATCCTCGGACAGGCGATGGGCACCCTGCGGCCCTGGCGATTCGCGGACCCGGCACCGCTGCCCGCCGAGATCGGGCCGCAGCCCTTCCGCTCCCTGCACGGCGTGTTCGCCGGCGTACCCCTCACCCTGAGAGTGCACCACCAGCTCGACCCGTCCGACCGGGACAACCACGCCCTGCACTGGCACCGGATCTCCCTCGGCACCGAAGGCGGGGTCCTCACCCTGGCCGACACCCACGGGCCGGTCCTGTGGAGCCCCCGCCTGCACATCGGGCGCGACACCGGCCGGCGCTTCGTCCTGGACGGTCCGGGTACCGGCCGCCTGGGGCTCGCCACCACGTCCGTCGTCGGAAACACGGGAACCTTCCGCACCGTCTTCTCCGACCTGTGGCCGGAGGCGATCGGCAGCGCCCTCGACGGGCTCCGGGAGGCCGTCGAACAGGGCGGCGACGCCCTGCGCACGGGTCAGTACGAGCTGGCCGTGTGCCGCATCTGGACCGACCTCGCCGCACGGCTCGGACCGCCCGAGATCGTCCGGCCGGCCACCCCGCGGCCCCTGGCGGCCAGCGACGTCTTCCCTGCTCCGGAGCAGCCCCGCACGGCCGCCGACCGGCCCCCCGCCGACCAGGCCCCGGCCGGTGCGGGGCCCGGCATCGGACACCCCCTTGCGGACGCGCCGTCCGGCAGCGGCCCTCTGGACACCTCGTCCTACACCCCGTCGGCGGAGTTCTTCGACCTCGTGGCCGCCGAGCACACCGCGACCGCGAGCGCGCCCGCGATCGCCGCGCTCCTCGCCGACGCCGACCTGAGCGCCGGTCCGGTGATCGACATCGGCGCCGGCACCGGACTGGTGACCGAGGCCGTCGCCCGGGCCCGCCCGGACGCCGAGATCCTCGCCTGCGAACCGGCGGTCGGCATGCGCGCCGTGCTCACCAGCCGGGTCTTCAGCGACCCGGACCTGCGCTCCCGGGTCACCGTCACCGCGGACGCCGCTCCCGACCTGGACCTCCCGGACCGGGTCAGCGCCGTCCTGCTCTGCGGGGTCCTCGGCCATCTGGACACCGACGGACGGGCCCGGCTGTGGCAACGGCTGACCCGACGGCTGGCTCCCGGCGGTCTCGTGGTCGTCGAACTCATGCAGTTCGAGGAGCCGTCGACTCTCCCCGAGACCAGGCTCGCCACCGCCACCGCCGGACGACACCGCTACGAGTGGTCGTTCGCCGGGGCACCGGACGAGGCGGAGCACCGCGTGATGCGTCTGCACTCCACCTGGCGCGTCTACCTGGACGGTGCCACGGAGGCGGAGCGCGAGGTGCACGACTCCTACCGCTGGGCGCCCTTCGGACTGAAGGACGTGGTGGCCGAGTCCGGCCTGACCGCACGCGCCCTGCCCACCCGCCCCGGAGCACCCCCACTGGCCGTACTCACCCGGGCACCGGACGCCCCGCACACCACCGCCCACCTCGTCTCTTCCTCCACCGACCACTGAGGACCATCCATGAGAAACCCCGCGCCCACGACGGCGCCCGCCACCCCCGACGAGCCCACCACCGGCGCCGCACCGGGCCCCGCCGCCCCGCCCCGCGACTTCCCGATCCGGCGCGGCTGCCCCTTCGCCGCACCCGAGGAATACGGGACGCTGCGCACCGAGGACCCGGTCGCCCGCGTCACCCTGCCGACCCAGCGGGAGGCCTGGGTGGTGACCCGCTACGACGACGTACGCGAACTGCTCTCCGACCCGCGCGTCAGCGCGGACATCCGCCGTCCCAACTTCCCCGCGCTCGGCGAGGGCGAGCAGGAGGCCGGGGCCAGGTTCCGGCCCTTCATCCGCACCGACGCCCCCGAGCACACCAAGTACCGGCGGATGCTCCTGCCGGCGTTCACCGTGCGCCGGGTCCGCGCGATGCGGCCCGCCGTGCAGGCACGCGTGGACGAGATCCTGGACGGCATGCTGGCCGCCGGCGGCCCGGTGGACTTCGTGTCCGCGTACGCCAACGCCGTCTCCACCTCGGTGATCTGCGAACTGCTCGGCATACCCCGCGAGAACCTGGAGTTCTTCCGGGACGTCACGCGGGTCTCCGGTTCGCGCCACAGCACCGCCGAACAGGTCTCCGAAGCCCTCGGCGGCCTCTTCGGCCTGCTCGCCGGGCTGGTCGCCGAGCGGCGGGAGGAACCCCGCGACGACCTGATCTCCCAGCTCGTCACCGACCATCTGCTCACCGGCAACGTGACGACGGATCAGCTGCTGTCCACCCTCGGCATCACGATCAACGCCGGCCGTGAGACCACCACCAGCATGATCGCCCTGAGCACCCTGCTCCTCCTGGACCAGCCGGAGCTGATGGAGGAACTGCGCCGCGACAGCTCCTTGATGCCCGCCGCCGTCGACGAACTCCTGCGCGTCCTGTCCGTCGCCGACTCCATTCCGCTGCGCGTCGCCGCCGAGGACATCGAGCTGTCCGGCCGGACCGTCCCCGCCGACGACGGTGTCATCGCCCTCCTCGCCGGGGCCAACCACGACCCCGAGCAGTTCGACGACCCGGAGCGGGTCGACTTCCACCGCTCCGACAACCACCACGTCGCCTTCGGCTACGGCGTGCACCAGTGCATCGGGCAGCACCTGGCGCGGCTGGAGCTGGAGGTCGCCCTGGAGACGCTCATCCGCCGCGTCCCCACGCTCCGCCTCGCGGGGGACCGGGACCAGGTCGCCTTCAAGCACGACTCGGCCACCTTCGGCCTCGAAGAGCTGAAGGTGACGTGGTGACCACCCTCTACTCGCCGAACGCCCCCTACCCGCCGCACGCCTCCGCCCGCGCCGACAGCCCCTGGATCAGGACGTGGAGCGAGGGGTCCGCGTCCCGGCTCACGCTGATCTGCCTGCCGCACGCGGGCGGCAGCGCGGGCTTCTACCGGCCCTGGGCGGCCCTGATGCCCCCCGAGGTCGAACTCGTCGGCATCCAGTACCCGGGTCGCGAGGACCGCTTCGACGACCCGGCCAGCGCCGACATGGGCGAGTTGGTGACCGCGGTGGCGGATGCCGTCCTGCCGCTGCTCGACCGGCCGTACGCCCTCTTCGGGCACAGCATGGGCTCCGCCGTGGCCTGGGAACTGGCCCACGAGCTGGACCGCCGCGGAGCCCCCGGCCCGCGCCGCCTCTTCGCGTCGGGCCGGGCCGCACCCGGCACGGTGGTGACCGGGCAACTGCACCGCCAGGACGACGACGTGCTATGCGCGGAACTGGGCCGGCTCGGCGGCACCAGCCGTGAGGTTCTCGACGATCCCGGGCTGCGCTCCCTGATCCTCACGGCCGTGCGCCACGACTACCGGATCATCGAGACCCACCGGCCGCAGGACCGGCCCCCGCTGTCCTGTCCGATGCACGTGCTGACCGGCAGCGCCGACCCGGAACTCGGCGAGGAACGCAGCCGCCACCGGGCCGGCGGCTGGGCGGACCTCACCACCGCCCGTACCGAGGTACGCGTCTTCCCCGGCGACCACTTCTATCTCACCCCGCAACGCCGTGAGGTGGTCGCCACCGTCCTGCGCAGGATGGACCCCTCGCTGGCGACGGGCGGCCGCCGCACCTGGCCGAGCACCCCGTGAACCCCCACCGCCCGGCCGCCCACCGCCCGGCCGCCCGCACCCGGCCCGCCACGTCCGCCCCTTCGGCCGCCCCCGCCTGGAGACCGTCTTGATCGACTACTACTCGACCTCGGCCGAGTTCTACGAGCTGGTCGCCACCCGCCACACCGCCAGCAGCGGCCCGCCGCTGACCCGTGTCCTCGCGGGCCTGGACGTGTCGCACGGCCCGGTCCTGGAGATCGGCGCGGGCACCGGACGGGTGACCGAGGTCATCGCCGCCGCGCTGCCCGAGGCGGAGATCCTCGCGGCCGAGCCGTCGGCCACCATGCGCGCCATGCTCACCTCCCGGGTCGCCCGCGACCCGGACCTGCGGCGCCGGGTGACGGTGGTCGACGGCGCCGCCCAGGACCTCGTCATGCCCGAACGGCTCTCCGCCGTCGTCATCTTCGGCGTGGCCGGTCATCTCACCGTCCCCGAACGCGTGGCGCTGTGGAAACGGCTCGCGGCCCGGCTGCCGGACGGGGCGCCCATCGTCGTGGAACTGATGGGGGTCTCCGCACCCCGCGTCATCCCCCCGGTGATGTCCCTCAGGGAGACCATCGGACGCCAGACGTACGAGTGGTGGATCGGCGGCGAACCCACCGAGGGCGACGCCATGCGGTTCACCACGACCTGGAAGGTCCTGCGCGACCGCCACACCGTGCGCGAGGTCGCCGACAGCTACGACTGGCACACCTTCGACGTCGCGCAGTTGGCCCGCGAAGCCGGCATGACCAGCCGCCGCATCACCGAGGCGGGCGGCAGGCCCATCCCCGAAATCGGAGTACTCGTCAAGTGAAGTCACAACCGTCCGAGTCCGGACCGGACTCGGTGTCCCGAGACCCGGCAGCCCCCGGCGCGGGCACCGAGGCGCCTCCGCGCCCGCTCCGCGCCCTGGCCGAGCCCGTCCGGGGCCGACTGGCCGTCGCCGTCGGCCTCCAGACCGTCGCGGCCCTCGCCGGAGTAATGCCGTTCATCGCCGTCTCCCGGATCGCCGACCGTCTCACCGGGGGGTCCCCCGCCGACGGCGACGCCCTGTGGCCGCTGGTCACGCTGGCCTGCGCGGCGGGCCTGCTCGCCCTGGCCTGCGGCACGGCGGCCGGCGCCCTCGCCCACGTCGCCGACAACGACCTCCAACTCACCCTCCGCCGCCGCCTCGCCCGGCACATCGGGCGGCTGCCGCTCGGCCGGCTCACCGACCGGGGCACCGGCGAGGTCAAGCAGGCGGTGCAGGACGACGTGAGCGCGCTGCACACCCTGTTCGCCCACACCCTGCTCGACGTCGTCGCCGTGCTCACCGCCCCGGTGCTGGCACTGGCCTACCTGTTCACGGTCGACTGGCGCCTCGCCCTGGTCAGCGTCGTGCCCCTGCTGCTCGGCGTGTTCCTGTTCAGCCGCGCCATGGCGGGTGCGGCGGCGCAGATGGCCGAGTTCGGCGCCGCGCTGGGGCGGATCTCCGCCGCCGCCGTGGAGTTCGCGGCCGGCATCGCCGTGTTCAAGAGCTTCGGCCGCGGACGCAAGGCACACGAGCGTTTCGTCGACGCGACCGAGGGCTTCGCCGACTTCTTCTCCCGCTGGGTCCGTACCACCCTGGTCAGCTCCACCGCCGCCGTGCTGGTGGTCGCCCCGGCCGTGGTCCTGCTGCTCCTGTCCGTGGTGGGCGCGGTGTTCGTCACCCAGGACTGGACGACCGGCGCGGAACTCGTCCCCTTCCTGCTGCTCGGCCCCGCCGTCGCCGCCCCCATGGGCGTCGTCGGCCCCCGCATCCAGCAGATCCGGGCCGGTCAGGCCGCTGCCGTACGCATCACGGAGCTGCTGCACACCCCGACGCTCCCCGAGCCCGCGACCCCCGCCCTGCCCGACGGGCACCACGTGTCGATGCGCGGGGTCTCCTTCTCCTACGACGGGCAGAACGACGTCCTCAGCGGTGTCGACCTCGACCTCGCGCCCGGCACGGTCACCGCGCTGGTCGGACCGTCCGGCTCGGGCAAGTCCACCCTGGCGTCGCTGCTGCTCCGCTTCCACGACGTCACGGCCGGCACGGTGACCCTCGGCGGCGCCGACCTCCGCGAGATCCCCGCGACCGAGCTGTACCGCCGGGTCGGCTTCGTCCTCCAGGACGTACGGCTGCTGCGGGCGAGCGTCGCCGACAACATCCGCCTGGGCCGCCCCGACGCCAGTGACGAGGAGGTCGAGCGGTGCGCCCGCGCCGCCCGCATCCACGACCGCATCATGGCCCTGCCCGACGGCTACGCGACCGAACTCGGCACGGCCGTGACCCTGTCCGGCGGCGAGGCACAACGCCTGTCCATCGCACGGGCGTTGCTCGCCGACGCCCCCGTCCTGGTGCTCGACGAGGCGACCGCGTACGCCGACCCGCACTCCGAGGCACTGATCCAGGACGCGCTGTCCGAGCTCGCGGCCGGCCGCACCCTGCTCGTCATCGCCCACCGCCTGTCGACCGTCCGCTCCGCCGACCGGATCGTGGTGCTGGAGGACGGACGCATCACCGAACAGGGCCGCCACGACGACCTGCTGGCCGTCCGGGGCCGCTACGCCGCGCTGTGGCAGGCCCAGCGGACCGCGGAGCCGGACCCGGCCGACGGCGTTCCCCGCCGACTGCCCGCCCCCACGGCCGCGGACCGGGCGGCGGACTACATCCGAGAGGGAAGTGCACGATGATCCGTCAGCTCTACCGTGTCCTGGGGCCGGAGGGCTCCCGCCCGCTGAACCGGCTGCTCGTCCTCCAGTGCGGCGCGGCCGCACTCCAGGGCGTGACCTTCGCCCTCCTGGTGCCCGTCCTGCGGGACCTGCTCGGCACGCACCCCGACGACGTATGGCCCTGGCTGTCGGCGTTCGTCGCCTGCGCGCTCGCCTACGCCATTCTCCAGGGGGCGGCCATCAGCGGCGGGTTCACGGTCGGCTCCCAGCTCTCCCGGGTGCTCCACCGCCGTATGGCGGACCAGGCGCTGCGCCTGCCCCTCGGCTGGTTCACCGCCGGTCGCACGGCCGAGTTCAGCAGGCTCGCCGGACAGAACGTCATCCAGGTGATGAGCACGCCGGCCCACCTGCTGCGCCCGTTCATCAGCTCCCTCCTCACCCCGGCGACGCTGGTGATCGCCACCTTCTTCTTCGACGTCCGCACCGCCCTGGTGCTGCTGGTCTGCGCGCCCCTGCTGTTCGCCGTCCAGCTGGCGAGCACGGCGGTGATGCGCCGACTCGACCTCGGCCGTGACGCCGCGATCGGCGAGTCCGCCGACCGGGTCCTTGAGTACGCGCGCAACCAGCCGGTACTGCGGGCGTTCGGCCGCACCGCGGAGGGCTACGGGGCGCTGGACGACGCCCTGGTGGCCGAAGCGCGCGCGGACCGGCGGCTCATCGCGCGGGGCCTGCCAGGACTGGTCTCCTTCTCGTTCGCCACCCGGCTCGTGTTCGCCCTGCTGCTCGCGCTGGGCGTGTCCTGGCAGCTCGACGGATCGCTCACCGTGCCCACCCTGCTGGCGCTGCTGGTGCTGCTGGTCCGGCTGATCGACAGCGTGTCGTCCGCCGCCGAGGCCGGCGCGGGCATGCGTATCGCCCGCAACACCCTGGAACGGCTCGGCGCGGTCCTCGACGAACCGCCCTTCCCTCAGCCCGCCGAGCCGAAGACGCCCCGTGACGCGAGTGTGGAGTTCACCGGGGTCGGCTTCCGCTACGACGGCGGCCCGGCGGACGGGGCGGCCACGCGACCGGTCCTGAACGACGTGACCTTCCGCCTGCCCGAGCGCAGCATGACGGCCCTGGTCGGACCCTCCGGCGCGGGCAAGACCACGATCGCCGGGCTGCTCGCCCGCTTCCGGGACACCACCGAGGGCACCGTCCGCATCGGCGGCGTCGACGTCCGCGAGATCGCCGCCGACCACCTGGCGGCCCACGTCTCCCTCGTGTTCCAGGACGTCTACCTCTTCGACGGCACGATCGAGGAGAACGTCCGTATCGCCGCCCCCGACGCGGGCCCCGTCGAACTGGCCGAGGCCGCGGCCCTGTCCGGACTTGACCGCGTGATCGAGGAACTGCCCGACGGATGGGACACGAAGGTGGGGGAGGGCGGCGCGCGACTGTCCGGCGGACAGCGCCAGCGCGTGTCCATCGCCCGCGCCCTGCTCAAGGACGCCCCGATCCTCGTCCTCGACGAGGCCACCGCCGCCCTTGACCAGGAGAACGAGGCGCTGTTCGCCGAGGCCGTGCGCACCTTGGCCGACCGCAGGACCCTGCTGGTCATCGCGCACCGGCTGAGCACCGTCGTGAGCGCCGACCAGATCCTCGTCCTGGAGGACGGCGAGATCACCGAACGGGGCACGCACGACGACCTGGTCGCGGCGGGCGGCACGTACGCCGCCTTCTGGGAACGGCGGGCCCGGGCCCACGGCTGGCGACTGGAGGCGGCACCGTCCTGACCCCTCACCCGGCACCAGCGATCAAACGGACCCAGCAGCAGAGAGAAGGCACGACACGATGAGCACCGGATCCCGGAACACCTGGGAGGCATGGGCGAGGTCCGTTCCCCCGCTCGCGTGCGCGAGTACCCGGGAGCCCTGCCGCGACCCGGCGGCCACCGCGACCCACCTCGCACAGGCGCGACTCGCCGACCAGTAC
The DNA here is from genome assembly GCF_044548235.1 of Streptomyces sp. NPDC052043. NCBI lineage: Bacteria > Bacillati > Actinomycetota > Actinomycetes > Kitasatosporales > Streptomycetaceae > Streptomyces > Streptomyces sp. NPDC052043. The sequence continues at coordinate 45,043 of NZ_JBIUBT010000019.1, read as the reverse complement.
ATGGTGTACGAGGCACAGGACGGCGTCTGGCACTTCGCGGCGGGCTCCGCCGTGAGCGTCACCGCGAACGCCACCGGCATCACCGCGCAGTCCGCCGGGCGGACCTGGACCTCGCGCACCGACCGGAAACCGCTGACGGCGTTCGCCGGCGCCCTGTCCGCCCTGCGCGACGCGGGCGGCGAAGGACGCCACTTCTACGGCTGGGCGGCCTTCGAACTCGCCCATCTCCTCCACGCGGACCCGGAGACGGCCGGGGACCAGCCCCTGCTGCACGCGCTGATCCCCGCCGTCGAGGTGACCCTCACCAGCGACCGGACCGTGGTCCGCGCGGTGGACGAGGCCTGGGCACGCAAGGTCGCCGACCTGCTCGCGGAGCCCCCGGCGGGACGGACCGCCCCCGACGAGCCGACGCCGGAGAGAACAGAAGGCGTCATCGCGACCGGCACCGACGCCTACGGCCGGGCGGTGTCCCGCACGGTCGAAGACATCCACGCGGGGCTCCTGGAGAAGGCCGTGGTCTCCCGTAAGGTCCCGCTGCCCGCCGAGCCCCGCCCGGACTTCCCCGCGACCTATCTCGCGGGCCGCCGGGCCAACACGCCGGCGCGTTCCTACTTGCTGGACCTCGGCGGCTACCGGGCGGCCGGGTTCAGCCCCGAGACGGTTCTGGAAGTCGGGGAGGACGGACGCGTCAGCACCCAGCCGCTCGCGGGCACCCGCGCACGGGGTGCCGACCCGGCGGAGAACGAGCGCCGGCGCGCGGAACTGCTCAGCGACCCCAAGGAGATACACGAACACGCCGTGTCCGTACGCCTCGCCTGGGACGAGATGGCTGCCGTGTGCCGCCCCGGCTCGGTCGTGGCCGAGGAGTTCATGGCGGTCCGCCCGCGCGGGTCGGTGCAGCACCTGGCCTCGCGGCTGACGGGCCGACTGCGGCCGGACGCCGGACCGTGGGACGCCTTCGCCGCCCTCTTCCCCGCGATCACCGCCACCGGCGTCTCCAAACGCGCCGCGCTCCAGGCCCTGGCCCGCCACGAGGACGGGCCGCGGGGCCTGTACGGCGGCGCGGTGTTCCGGGGCGACACCAACGGCGCTCTGGACGCCGCCCTCGTCCTGCGCACCCTCATCGGCGCGGGGACCGAGGCGTGGCTGCGGGCGGGCGCCGGCGTCACCGCGCAGTCAAGCCCCGAGCGGGAGATCGAGGAGACCTGCGAGAAACTGCGCAGCGTCGCTCCGTACCTCAGGTTCGCCGAGGACTGAGCCGGCATCTGCTCGCAGGCGGCGGTGGTCAGTCCGGCGGAATGACCACCGAGCGGAGTTGACCACCGCCGCCCAAGAAGCCCGTGACCGGCGGTCAGGCGGGCTGCGGAGCTGCGGCTCGGGCACCCCACCGCCGGGCACGGTAGGTGCCGGCGCATCGGCAGACCACGTAGATGCCGAACGAGATGGTGGTGACGTAGGGGCTGATGGGGATGGAGCTGCCCAGGGCCAGCAGGATGCCCCCCTCGATCGAGGCCACGGCGAAGACCACGCTGAGCAGGGGGAGCAGGACCGGCGAGGCGGTGACGCGGGACGCGGCCGCGGCGGGGGTCACGACCAGGGTGAGGACCAGCAGTGCACCCACGACCTGCACGGAGAGGGCCACCGCGAGACCGAGCACGATCATGAAGGCGAACGAGAGCCCACGTACCGGCACCCCTCGCGCCGCGGCCACGTCCGGGTCGGCGCTGGCGAAGGTCAGCGGACGCCACATCATCACCAGCGCGGCGAGAACCACCGCGGAGGTTCCGAGCAGCCAGGCCGTCTGCGGGGCGTCCACGGCGACGATCTGGCCGGTCAGCAGACCGAACTTGTTGGCCGCCCGGCCCTTGTAGAGGGCGAGGAACAGCACGCCGAGACCCAGGCCGAACGGCATGAGGATGCCGATGGCCGAGTTGCGATCGCGCGCCCGTGTTCCCAGGACCGCGATCACCGCGCCCGCGAGCAGTGAGCCCACGATGGAGCCGGCGACGATGTTCGCCCCCAGCAGCAGCGCGGCCGAGGCACCGGCGAAGGACAGCTCGCTGATGCCGTGGACCGCGAAGGGCAGGTCACGCATGATGACGAAGACCCCGGCCAGGCCGCCGACCAGGCCGAGCGCCGCGCCGGCGATGAGGGAGTTCCGCACCAGGGCGAGTAGCTCGCCGTAGTTCTCGAAGCTGAAGATCTGCTGCCAGATCCCGTCGGCGAACGTCATGGACGTACTCCTTCCCTCTCGTCGGTGTGGTGGGGTGGGGCGGCAGCCTCGTCGGGTGTGCCGACGACCACGACGCGGCCGCGCACCCGGACGACGTCGACCTGGGTGCCGTAGAGCCGGGACAGGGACTCGGAGGTGAGCACCTCGTCCGGAGGACCGACGCGGTGGCCGCCGGGTGCCAGGTAGAGGACGCGGTCGACGAGGTCGAGCACGGGGTTGATCTCGTGGGTGACGAAGACGACCGCCGTGTCGTGGGAGCGGCGGCGGGCGTCGACCAGTCCGGTGATCGCCCGCTGGTGGTGCAGGTCGAGCGAGGTCAGCGGTTCGTCGCAGAGCAGGATGCGGGGGTCGGTGGCCAACGCCTGGCCTATGCGTACGCGTTGGCGTTCGCCGCCGGACAGCATGCCGAGGGGGACATCGGCGTAGGCGGAGGCGCCCACCGCCTCCAGCACCTCGTTCACCCGGCGGCGGACGGCGGCCCGGCGCCGCCCCGGTCCGAACCGGTGCCCGTCGATGCCGAAGCGGACCAGGTCGCGGGCGCGCAGGAGCGCCTGGGCGGACAGTTCCGCCTGCTGGGGGATGTAGCCGATGTGCCGGGCGGCCTCGCGCGGTGCGCGGTCGAGGACGGTCAGCGTTCCGGCGGAGAGCGGCTGCCGGCCCAGCAGGGCCCGCACCAGGCTGCTCTTGCCCGAGCCGTTCGGCCCGAGCACGGCCAGGAACTCGCCCGGCCGCACGTCGAGATCGAGGTTCTGCCACACCGTGCGCTCGCCATAGGACAGGGCGGCGCCGCGCAGCCCGATCACCGGGGCGGAGCCGGCGCCCCGGTGATCGGTGCTGCCCCGGCGGGCCTGGGGTACGGAGGCCATGCCGTGCTGTCTCACTTGTCCAACGCGGTTGCCAGCGCTTCGACGTTGGCGGTCATCCAGCTGAGGTAGTCCTTGCCCTCGGGCAGGGTCTCGGTGACGGGGACGACGGGGATGCCCGCCGCCTTGGCCGCGTTCTTGACCTTCTCGGTCTGCGCCCCGGAGGTCTGCGCGTTGTAGACGAGCGCCTTGACCTGCTTGCCGCTGTACAGCTCCAGGGTCTCCTGAAGGATCTTGGGGGAGACGTCGTTGCCTTCCTCGACGGCCTCGCTGAACTCGTCGGGGGTCTTGTTCACCAGCCCGCTCGCCTCGGTCAGGTACAGCGGCACGGGCTCGGTGATGCCGATGCCCTCGCCACCGTGCGCCTTCTTGATGTCCGCCTCCTTCGCCTCCAGCCCGGCGAGCTTCTCCTTGAACGTCTCGGCGTTCTTGGTGAAGGCGGCGGCGTCCGCGGGGTCGGCCTTGCCGAGAGCGGCGGCGATCCGGTCGGCGATCTTCGCGACGGTCGGGAAGTCGTACCAGACGTGCTCGTTCAGCTCGCCGCCCTTGGGGGCGGCCTTGCCGGAGACCTTCACCGCGTTGATGAGTTCGGCGGAGGAGTTGTTGCTGCTCTTGAGCATGCGGTCGATGAAGTCGTCGTAGCCGCCGCCGTTCTCGATGACGACCTTGGCCTGGGAAAGGGCCAGCTGGTTCTGGGTGTTGGCCTCGTAGGAGTGCGGGTCCTGGTCGGGGTCGCTGATGATCGACGTGACGTCGACCTTGCCGCCGCCTATCTGCTCGGCGATGTCGCCGTAGACGTCGGTGGAGGCGACCACCTTGACCTTCGGCGAAGAGGCGGCGCCCTGCGCGGTGCTGCCGTCACTGCCGGAGTCGGACGACGAGGTGCCGCAGCCCGCCAGGAGAGCCAGGGATGCGCCGGTGATCAGCGCCAGGCGCCGGGACGGGGACGTGGGCATGGGATTCCTCCAGGACATACGGGAACGGCTGCTTCCCCCCGACGCTAGATGAAAATGAATGTCACCATCATAGCGAGCTTGTTTAATATGGAAATCGTTTCCAAGTCTTTATGTCGTCCGTGCGTGCGGCGCCTGCCCCTCGGGCCTGCTCCGGCAGTGGCCGCAGATCCCCGTCAGCTCGACGATGTGCTCGATCTCGGCGAAGCCGGTGGCCGCGGCCATGTCGTCGGCCCAGCGCTCGACGGCTTCCGCCTCCACGGCCAGGCTGAGATTGCAGCTCCGGCAGACGAGATAGTGGCGGTGGCCGTCCGGCGGGCGGAGTCGGTACAGGCGCTCGCCGCTCTGTTCTCGTACGACGTCCACGTGCCGGTCCCGCTCCAGCCTCCGCAGGGTCCGGTACACCGTGGTCAGTCCTACCGCGACGCCGTCGGCGGCCAGCGCCGCGTGCAGCTCCCGTGCGGACATGAAGTCGCGGCAGGCGAGCAGCGCCCGCAGAACGGCGGCACGCTGCCGCGTCGACCGCCAGGCCGACGGGAGCCCGCCGGTCGGCGTGCCGTCCATGTCGCCTGCCTTCCGCGGGGGTTCGGGAATGATCCGCTGCGCAAGGCTAGTTGAAAATGAATTCCATGACTACTGTCGCAAAGCCGGAGGCGCTGCTCCCTGCCGGGAGGAAGTCCGGACGGCCTCCGGTACATCGCGCCTGCGCGGGGTGTCGGTGGCGAGCAGTTCCTGCAGGAGTTCAACGATGAGATCGGGCTGTCCTACGAACGGGGAGTGGCCCGTCCGCCACTCGCGCACGTCGGTGCAGCGTGAGGCCATCTTCCGCTGCAGGCCCGGGTCGATGGCCCGGTCCCGTCCACAGACGACGTAGGTGGAGGGAGTGTGCTTCCAGCTGTGGCGCTCCGGGACTCCTCGCCCGCAGCCGGGGGCTTGCGCACGCAGCAGGCCGACTGCCCAGGCGGCGAGAGGTTCGGGACAGTCGCCGTAGAGGGCGCCGACAGCCCGGTCGGGGTGCAGACTGGTCGAGCCGTCGGGCTCGGGGCTGATCGCGTCCTGGAGCTGCGGAGATGCCCCACGCAGACCGGCCGCGCTCTCGCCGACGTCCAGCACGAAGGCCGCCAGGTAGACCAGGTGTCCCGCTCCGCGCACCCCGGTGATCACTGACCCGCCGTAGGAGTGACCGAGCACAATCGGGGGCTCCTGCAGCGCGTCGACGGCAGCCTGGACCACGGCTGTGTCAGCGGGCAATGAACCTCGATGGAGCTCGGGAACGACAACCTCGGCTCCCGCGGTCCGCAAGCGTTCTGCCACCACGGCGAAGTGCTCGGGACAGTGATACAGGCCGTGAACGAGCACCACGGCGGCCAATGCGCCCGCCTCCTCAGGTCGGCGTCAAGTCAGTGAATCACGCCCTGAGTACCTGGTTCTGGTCTCAGCTCCGAGACGCGTTCGGTGATGTCCTGATCATGGGGGTTGATTGGTCCGAGTCACTACGCTGAGCGGCTTCACACCTCGGGAGGTTCGGTTGGTACGGCGGAGCATGCTCGGGCAGGACTTCCGGCGGCTGTGGGGCGCCTACGCGGTCAGCGCCGCGGGCAGTGCCGTCGGCATGGGGGCGTTGCCGTTGGTCGCCCTCCTGGTGCTGGGTTCCTCTGCGTTCCAGGTGTCTGTGCTCGCTGCGTTGTCCGCAGTGGCCAGTGGGGTGATTGCTCTGCCGCTCGGTGTGCGTATCGAGCACCAGTACAAGCGGCCGGTCATGATCACCGCCGATCTGGCCCGCTGCGTGGTGCTGGCGAGCGTTCCGGTCGCCATGGCTTTCGGCGGGCTCACCTTCACCCAGCTGTGTATCGTCGGCGTTCTCCAGACGGCTGCGTCTGTCGCGTTCGGCGCGGCGAGTGGCGCGCATCTGAAGGCACTTGTCCGGCCCGAGCACCGCCTTCGTGCCAACAGCCTGTTCGAGACGACCAACTGGATCAGCGTCAGCGCCGGCCCGCCCGTGGGCGGGCTTCTGATCGGGGCATTGGGTGCGGCCGCCACGATGGTGGTCGACGCGCTGTCCTTCCTCGGGTCGGCCCTGGGCATCCGTCGCATCCGGCAGCCTGAACCCGCGCCACCGGCACACGCCGGCACCTCTCACCTGGGCCGCGACACGCTGCCGGTTGGCAGTTCCTCCTGCGGCACCCAGGACTGCGGCCGCTGTTCTTCAACGCGCTGCTCTTTGGCGGATCCGTCATGATGGCATCGCCGCTGATGGCCGTTCTCATGCTGGATGACCTGGGGTTGGCACCGTGGCAGTACGGACTCGCCCTGGGACTGCCGTGCCTGGGCGGCGTGCTGGGCTCACGCCTGACCCCGCTGCTTACGCAGCGATTCGGGCAGCGTCGCATTCTGCTGCTGGCCGGCGTTGCGCGCACGCTCTGGACGATTCTGCTGCCACTGACGCCCTCCGGTGCTCTCGGCGTGGTCGTCATCGTGGCCGTCGACTTCGGCCTGCTCTTCTCCGCCGGGGTCTTCAACCCGTCGTTCACCACGTATCGGATGGCGGCCACACCGGACGCGTTCATGTCCCGCGTCGGCACCTTCTGGTCCGTCGGCGCGAAGACATGCCAGGCCGCCTTCGTGATCGCTGGTGGCCTCATTGCCGCCGCAGCGGGGGTGCGCGGTGCCCTGCTCATCTCTGGCTTGCTGTGTGTGGCCAGCGTGCTGCTCCTGCCCTGGCGGAAGGAACGCATCTCCACGGGGAATGTTCCGGCGCCCACGACGGAAGCTGTTCCGTCTCCGGCCACGGATAGTCCCTCCGCGTAGCGGTTCGAGTAGTTGTCGGTGCAGGATCACGCTCGACGCACGTCGAAGAGCATGAAGGGTGGCAGTCCGGAGCGTTGGGGTTGGGCTGCAACGACACGAGGGTCTGGTGTCGGCTCGTCGACGGCTGCGATTTTGAAGCCGTTGCGCATCAGTGCGGTGATATAGGTGGAGAGCCTCCGGTGCTGGTTTCCGGCTCGACGGGCGCCGTTGGGGTTGCTTGATCGCCAGAAGCCTTCGGTGAGGTAGTCGCCGACGACTCTGCGCATGGTTCCGTCTCCGGCCTGCGCCCACGTGGCGTGTGGCGCCTCGAAACAGGGGTGCGGGACCGTGAAGATGAGGGCGCCACCAGGGTTGAGGACCCGGTGGACAGCAGCGAGTGCGGCATCGAGGTCAGGCACGTTGTTCAGCGAGAGCCCGGCGGTCACCCACTCGACGGAGGCAGTGGCGACCGTGGCCAGTGTGCATCCGTCGTCGACTGAGAAGACCGCTCCGGTGGGCTGGCTCTTCTCGGTGCTCCGAGCGTGCTCGATCATCCGGGGCGACGGGTCGATACCCCATACCGTCGCTCCGCGAGCAGCCACAGCACGGGCGATGATGCCCTCTCCGCACCCGAGGTCGAGAACACGTTGCCCGCGAAGGAGCTCAGGGAGATAGCTGAGCAAACTGTCGCGGCTGAAGTCGTGCAGGGCAGATCCGGAACGCACGAGCTCCGCATACCAGTCGGCGATGGTGTCCCAGGACTCAGTCATCAAAGCACAGACGCTACTCGACAACGTCTGATCGCACCATCGACTCAGAGGCGTACGGGTACGATCGTCGGTCCGCTAGGGGAACATCTGCCTCTTGAGCATCTTGATGCAGTTGACGTGCCCTTCCATGACTCCGGAGTTCCAGGGGAGAGTGAGCCCGGCGATGACGGCGTCGCGGTCTCGGTCGATGCCGGCGGCGAGGGTGTGGATGCTGGGCCGAACAGCGGCGAGCCAGTCGTGGAGCCGCTCCCCTCGACGCTCGGTGAGCATCTGGGCGAAGGACCGGACGTGGCCGCTGAGAGCGTCAAGCCAGGGGCATTGGGAAGGAGGTTGCGGTGGACCCGCTGGCCGAGTTCAGGTCCTGTGGTTGCGATCGTGGACGCTCACGGGGCCTGCCGCTCCCTCACTGGTGTGGTTCACGCCAGTCGACGTCACGGGACGGTAGCGGCAGGAGAGTCTCGATCTTTGCGCGGACCTCGCGCATGACGGCGATGATGCGGTGTTCGTGTTCCTCGGTGAGGCGGGAGGTCGGTACCGAGCAGCTGATGGCGTCGGTGGCAGGGGTGTCGTAGCGCAGGGCGAAGCCGAAGCCGGTGATGCCGGTGACGGTTTCCTCGTGGTCGATGGAGTAGCCACGTTCTCGCACCTCGGCCAGGTCGGCCAGCAGTGACGTCCGAGTGGTGAGCGTGTTCGGAGTGTAGGCCGACAACAGGTCCTCGGGTAGCGGGAGTTCGTCGTCCGGGCGCTCGGCGAGCAGGGCCTTGCCCAGCGCGCCGACGTGTGCGGGGACCCGGCGGCCGACCCTGCTGATCGTCCTCAGGTACTCGTGGGATTCCCTGGTCGCCAGGTAGACGACGTCCGCGCCGTCCAGCCGGGCCAGGTGGATGGTTTCACCCAGGGCGTCCGACGCCTCGTCGAGATGAGGGCGGACCAGGCGGACGCGCTTGTCGCTGTCCAGATAGCTGGTGCCGGTCAGCAGCGCCCGGATGCCGATGCCGTACAGCGATCCGGTGGTGTCGGTGCGGACCCAGCCGTGCTCGACGAGGGTCTGGAGCAGTGCGTACATACTGCTGCGGGGCACGCCCAGTTCCTCGGAGAGCTCACGCAGCCGCGCCGGGCGGTCACCCCTTGCGGCCAGCAGTTCCAGCAGTGCGACGGTTCGGACCGCCGACTTCACTTCGGGTACGCCCCCACTCTGCGCCATGTCGCGATCCTAAGCCCGTCGGTGCAGAGCCCTTGACCTCAACTGTCCATGTACCTAGCCTCCGTCTTCATACATAGACGCTGTCTTCAATTGAAGACGTTTTCTAGCGGGGTGGACATGAGGAAGATTGCGGACGTCGTGCGGCGTCTCGGTGAGGGGATGGGGCGGGGTGTGCTGTCCTTCCCATTGACGAGTTTTCAGCGCAACGGCGACCTGGATCCGGGCGCCTACCGTGCCTACCTGGAACGGCAGCTCGCGGTCGGTCCGGGCGCGGTCTTCCCCGCCTGTGGGACGGGTGAGTTCACAGCCCTGGACGAGGACGAGTACCGCACGGTCATCACCGTCGCGGCCGACGTGGCGCGGGGACGCTTCCCGGTCGTCGCGGGCATCGGCTACGGCTGGGCCCAGGCACTGCGGTTTGCGCGGATCGCGGAGGACGCGGGCGCGGATGCCGCGCTCGTCCTCCCGCACTATCTGATCCAGGCACCCCAGGACGGACTCGTAGAACAGCTGCGCAGGATCGCCGACGGCACCCGGTTGCCCCTGATCGCCTACCAGCGTGACCAGGTCGCCTTCACCGCCGACAGCCTGAGCGACATCGCACGGATCCCGACCGTCATCGGTCTGAAGGACGGCCACGGCGACCTCGACCGTCTGCAACGCCACATCCTGGCTGCGCCCGACGACTTCCTCTTCTTCAACGGCGCCGCCACGGCCGAGGTCCAGGCCCGTGCGTACGCCGGTGTGGGCGTACGCGCCTATTCGTCGGCCGTCCACGCATTCGCCCCGGAAATCGCACGCGCCTTCTTCGAGGCCTTTCACAAGAACGATTCCGACCGGATGGACGAGTTGCTGCGCGGCTTCTACGTGCCGCTCGTCGAACTGCGCGACCGCAGGACCGGTTACGCCGTCTCGCTGGTCAAGGCGGCGGCCCGGCTGCGCGGACTGCCCGTGGGCCCCGTGCGCGCCCCGCTCACCGAGCCGGGCCCGGACGACCTCGCCGCCCTCCGCGACCTCGTGGACCACGGTCTGGACCTGGTCGGCGCCAAGCGCTGACCCCGGACGGAACCTCCCAACAGCCGGAAGACAGTCGACAGCACAGTTCAAAGGAGAACTGATTCATGCCACTTGTCGTCGTCGGGATCAGCGTGCTGGTCCTGCTCTTCCTCATGACGAAGCTCAGACTGAACGGCTTCGCCTCCCTCCTCCTCGTGGCCGTCGGCGTCGCCCTGGTGCGGGGGATCCCGGTCGCGGACATCCCGGACACCCTCTCCAAGGGCATCGGCGGCCAGATCGGCGACACGATGCTCACCATCGGGCTCGGCGCGATGGTCGGCCGCGTGATGGGAGACTCCGGCGCCGCCCAGCGCATAGCCGCCAAGCTGCTCGCCGCCTTCGGTCCGCGCTGGGTGCAAGTCGCCATGGTGCTGACGGCCATGCTCATCGGCGTCACGATGTTCTACGAGGTCGCCTTCGTCATCATCGTGCCCGTCGCCTTCACGCTCGTGCGGGTCACCCGCTCGAACCTGCTCTGGGTCGGACTGCCGATGTCCATCGCGCTCTCCACCATGCACAGCTTTCTGCCCCCGCACCCGGGCCCGACCGCGGTGGCCGCGACCTTCCACGCCTCGGTCGGACTGACCTTGTTCTACGGCCTGTTCATTGCCGTCCCGGCCGGCGCGCTCATCGCCCTGGTGTGGCCGAGGCTGCCGTTCGTCCGGGCGATGAACCCCTCCGTGCCCACAGGACTGGTGAGTGACCGCACCTTCGAGGAGGAGGAGATGCCGAGCACCGCCTGGTCGCTGTCGGTCGCCCTCCTGCCGGTGGTGCTGATCGCGGGCGCGGCGGTGACCGACATGGTCACCTCGGCGGACACCCCGGTGATGCACTTCATCAACTTCGTCGGCTCGGCGCCGATCGCGCTGCTGCTGACGCTGCTTGTCGCGGTCTGGGCCTTCGGACCGCGCATCGGCCGGAGCCTGGAGGAGATCGGTGCCTCGTGCCGGGGAGCGGCGCAGGCGATGGCGATGATCCTGCTGGTGATCGGGGCCGGCGGCGCCTTCAAACAGGTCCTCGTGGACGGCGGCATCTCGGACTACATCAAGCAGGCGACCTCGGGGTGGTCCATCTCGCCGATCATCCTGGCCTGGCTCATCGCCGTGATCCTCAGGGTGGCCCTCGGATCGGCGACGGTCGCCGTCGTCACGGCGTCCGGTGTCGCGCTGCCGCTGGTCGCGGGCAGCGGGATCCACGCCGAAATCATGGTGCTCGCCGTCTCCTGCGGCTCGATCGCCTTCTCGCACGTCAACGACCCGGGCTTCTGGATGTTCAAGGAGTACTTCAACCTGTCCGTCATCGACGCGATCAAGGTCCGTACCACCTATACGACCGTCCTCGCGATCCTCGGCCTGGGCGGCGTCCTTGTCATGGAACGTGTTCTGGACGTCCTCAATTTGTGAGTGGATGCTCCTCCCGTGAGCGGGCGCCGTGGCCCTCCGAACGGCGCCCTGCCCCGCCCAGCAGCCCCCACCGCCCAGCCCTCCAGCAACGAAGGATTCACCTCATGCCCCAGCCTGTCGTCACCCGATTCTCCGTGTACCCGGTGGCAGGGCGTGACTCCATGCTGCTGAACCTCTCCGGCGCGCACGCCCCGTACTTCACCCGGAACGTCCTCGTCCTGGAGGACTCGGACGGCCGTACGGGACTGGGTGAAGTGCCGGGCGGTGAGGAGATCACCCGTACGCTGCGCGAAGCCGAGTCCCTGGTCGTCGGCGCACGGCTGGGCGACTACAAGCGCGTCCTGCGGTCCGTGGGGGAGAGGTTCGGCGGACGTGACGATCGCGGACGGGGTGAGCAGACCTTCGACCTGCGCACCACCGTGCATGCCGTCACGGCTGTCGAATCGGCGCTGCTGGACCTGCTGGGCAAGCATCTGGAGGTCCCCGTCGCCGCGCTGCTCGGCGACGGCCGGCAACGCGACTCCGTACGGGTCCTGGGCTACCTCTTCTACGTCGGCGACCCCGACAGGACTGACCTGGACTACGTCCGTGAAGGCGGCTCCGCCGTGCAGTGGTACCGGATCCGCCGCGAGGAGGCCCTGACACCGGAGGCGATCGTCCGACAGGCCGAGGCGACGTACGCGCACTACGGTTTTTGCGACTTCAAGCTCAAGGGCGGGGTCCTGCCGGGAGTTGAGGAGGTCAGGGCGGTACAGGCGCTGAAGGAACGCTTCCCCGAGGCGCGGATCACCCTCGACCCCAACGGGGCCTGGTCCCTGCGGGAAGCCATCGAGCTGTGCGGGCCGCTGGCCGGCACGCTCGCTTACGCCGAGGATCCCTGCGGAGCCGAGGGCGGCTACTCGGGCCGGGAGATCCTCGCGGAGTTCCGCCGGGCCACCGGGCTGCCCACCGCGACCAACATGATCGCGACCGACTGGCGCCAGCTCACCCACGCACTGGCGCTGCGGTCGGTCGACATCCCTCTCGCGGACCCTCACTTCTGGACCATGCAGGGGTCGGTGAGGGTGGCCCAGCTGTGCCACGACGCAGGCATGACCTGGGGGTGCCACTCCAACAACCACTTCGACATCTCGCTCGCCATGATGGCCCACTGCGGAGCCGCTGTCCCAGGCGACTACAACGCGCTGGACACCCACTGGATCTGGCAGGAGGGCCTGGAACGCCTCACGGTCCGGCCCCCGCGCATCGTCGGCGGAGAGATCGCTGTCGACGACACACCGGGACTCGGTGTCGAACTCGACAGGGACAGGCTACTCGCCGCCCACGAGCTCTACCTGGAGAAGCGGCTGTCGGGCCGTGACGACGCCGCGGGGATGCGCTACCTGGTAAAGGACTGGGCGTTCGACAGTAAGCGCCCCTGCCTGGTGCGGTGACGGGGTTGATCACCGAGCGGATCGTCTGGATCTGTCCGTCGACGACGTTCAGCGCCCAGGTGTTGACGACGTTGCCGTGCCGGTCGCGGAAGATCGCGCCGGGCAGGTCCGCAATATCGCCCAGGTGACCACGTCCGTCGCCCATGGCGACCTGCCGAAGAAGATCACGGTCTGCGTCTACGGGACGTGGAAGCGGCTGACCACCAACGTCAACGAGCTCGCCGAACTGAAGAACAACATCAACCTCATGGTCTCCAACGTTCGCGAGACCACCCGCGGCCGCGCTCATGCAGGGCCATCGCGATCTCGTGGAGGTCGCCGACCTGATCCTGCGCGAGCTGACCCCGCTGGTGAACGCGCAGTTCGGTGCGTTCTTCCTGGCCGATGCAGGCGCGCCGCACGGCGAGGGCCTGCAGTTCATCGCCGGGTACGGCACCGACCGGGTCGGCGAGAGCAGCCCGAGTCGGAGTTCCTGGCGAACATGTCGCACGGGCTGCGCACCCCGCTCAACTCGCTGCTGATCCTGGCCCGGCTGCTCGCCGACAACCCCGACGGGAACCTGTCCGAACACGAGGTGCAGTTCGCGACCACCTGTCCCGGTGGGCTGGCTGATCTCCTGGGACATGATCCGGCCGGCAACGACCCCCTCGCGGTGGACACGACTTTGGCATCGCCCTGACCTCGTCGACGGGGTGGCTCCGCGTGGGCCGAACGGCATCCAGTCCCGAAGTGATGGGGGCACCAGGCCGTAGTACCCCGGTACCACCTGCCTGGCAGTGTTCAGTCCCCGGTACCACCGGATCCGGCAGGTCACGGACTTAGTGTGATCAAGGAGGCGTCAGGCGTGCAGGGCGCGCCGGAGTCCGAAAGAGGGAACGCGAATGATCGAGGCACAGCAGCTCACCAAGAGGTACGGGGAGAAGACAGCCGTCGACGGGCTGGACTTCACCGTGAAGCCGGGCACGGTGACCGGCTTCCTCGGCCCCAACGGGGCGGGCAAGTCCACGACGATGCGCATGATCGTCGGGCTTGACGCGCCGACGAACGGCTCCGTCACGGTCAACGGCAGGCGCTACGCCCGCCACGAGGCGCCGCTCCAGGAGGTCGGGGCGCTGCTGGAGGCGAAGTCGATCCATCCGGGCCGCTCGGCCTACAACCATCTCCGGGCGCTCGCCCTCACGCATGGCATCCCGCGCCGCCGGGTCGACGAGGTCATCGACCTCGCCGGTCTCGGCAGCGTCGCGAAGAAGCGGGCCGGTGCCTTCTCCCTCGGCATGGGCCAGCGGCTCGGCATCGCGGCCGCGCTGCTCGGCGATCCGCAGACCGTGATGCTCGACGAGCCGGTCAACGGACTGGACCCCGAGGGCGTCCTCTGGATCCGGAACCTGCTCACCTCGCTGGCGAGCGAAGGGCGCACGGTGTTCGTCTCTTCGCACCTGATGAGCGAGGTGTCACTGGTGGCCGATCACCTCATCATCGTCGGGCGTGGACGGTTGCTGGCCGATACGACCGTACGGGACCTGGTCCGCGAGGCCGGCGGCGACACCGTCAAGGTCGCCACGGACGACCCCGCACGGTTGCGGGACGTACTGGCCGGAGACGGCGTGGAGATCACCGGCCGCGTGGGCTCCGAGGAACTGCAGGTGACCGGGCTGTCCGCCCGTGAGATCGGGCTGAAGGCGGCCGAGCACGGGATCCCGCTGTTCGAGCTGACCGCGAAGGCGGTGTCGTTGGAGGAGGCATTCATGGAACTGACCAGGGACGCCGTGGAGTACCACGGCTCCACGAGCGGCGCCGAGACCTCCGGGAGCGCGGCATGAGCACCCTCACGGCAACCCCCGAGTCACCCGAGACCGCTCAGGCCGCCCCGGCCCGCCCCGCCTACCGGGTGACCGGACGACGCGTGCTGGCCTCGGAGTGGGCCAAACTGTGGTCCCTGCGTTCCACCTGGATCACTCTCGGCCTGGGCCTGCTGTTCCTGGTCGCCTTCGGCGTCATCGCCGCGAGCCGCTACAAGTCCGGGATCGACTCCGGCCGCCCCATGGACGGCGACTTCGCCAACGCGACGGGCGTGAGTCTCTCCCTCTTCGGCACGAACTTCGCCCAGCTGGCCCTCGGCGTGCTCGGCGTGCTGGTCACGGCGGGCGAGTACTCCACCGGCATGATCCGGTCCACCATGGCCGCGGTGCCGCGCCGGCTGCCCGTGCTGTGGTCCAAGGCGGCTGTGTACGGGCTGATCGCGCTGGTGATCGCCACCGTCGGCGCGTTCGTCGCCTTCCTCGTCGGCAGCCAGGTCGTCTCCGGCACGCCCGCTGCCATGGGCCTCGGCCACGCCGGTGTCCTTCGCAGCCTCCTGGGCGCCGGGCTCTACCTGGGCCTGGTCGGCGTGATCGGCACCGCCCTGGGCGCGCTGCTGAGGTCCGTGGCCGGCGGTATCTCGGTCCTGGTGGCCGCCTTCATGCTCGTACCCGGACTGATCTCCCTGCTGCCCAGCTCATGGCGTGGGAACATCGACCCCTACCTGCCCAGCCACGCCGGTCAGTCGATCTTCGCACTGACCCACGACTCGACCACCCTGTCGCCGGGCACCGGGCTCTGGGTCTTCCTCGGCTGGACCGCACTGGCGCTGGCCGCAGCGGCGTACCGGCTGCTGCGCAGCGACGTCTGAGCAGCAACGGCTGAGCGGCAGCCACCCGCATCATGGACTGGTGAACTCCGTGACCACCGAAGATCTCAGCGGGATGGGGCCGCTGGTCGCCCGGCTCGGCCGGGCCGGCCAGCGGCTCCGGCACGCCGACCGGGCCCGTCCGTGGGTGCTGGATGCCGCGGTGGTGGTGCTGGTCGTCCTGATGTTCTGCCTGCCGGACCTGCTGCACGCGGTCGGCGTGATCAACGGGGAAGGCGACGGCCCGCGCCGCTTCCGCCTCGTGTTCACTCGGTTGCCCGTGGCGGGCATGCTGGCCCTGCAGGCCGGGCTGGTGCTGCCGCTGCTGTGGCGGCGCCGGGCGCCCGCCGCCGCGTTCGGCGCCGTCACGGCCGTCTTCTTCCTCCAGTGGTCCCTCGGCGCCGCGCTCCGTGCGGATGTCGCCCTCTTCGTCGCCCTGTACAGCCTGGCCCTGCACGGGCGGCTCCGGCAGCTGCCGTGGGCCTGTGCGGCCACGGCGGGCGCGCTCGGCCTGGTAGCGGCACGTGTGTCGGCGGCGGTGTCGGTCTGGGACGCGCTGTTCTTCCTGCTCAGCACGGCGACCGCGGCCATAGCCCTCGGCCTGATGATCCGCATCCGGCGGGCCCAGCTGGCCGGGCTCCGGGACCGTGCGGCCCGGCTGGAGATCGAACGCGACCAGCGTGGCAGGCTCGCCGTCGCGGCCGAGCGGACACGGGTGGCCCGTGAGATGCACGACGTCGTCGGCCACAACCTGTCCGTCATCATCACGCTCGCCGACGCGGGTGCCTATGCCGCCGGGGCTGCTCCGGAGCGGGGCCAGGAAGCCCTGCACCTCATCGGCGACACCGGTCGCCAGGCCCTGGGTGAACTGCGTCGGGTGCTCGGGGTGCTGCGCGAGGCTGACGGCCCGCCGACCGAGCCCGAGCTGAGCCCGCAGCCCGGTCTGGCGGACATCAACGCACTGTGCGAAGGGGTGCGCGCCGCCGGCCTGGAGGTCGTCTACCGTACCGCCGGAGACGTCGACGCCTTCGACAGCGGGCTCCAGCTCACGGTCTACCGCATCGTGCAGGAGGCCCTGACGAACACCCTGAAACACGCCGGCGCCGGCGCGCGTGCGAACCTGGCTGTGACCGTGGAGGACACGCGGCTGACCATCACCGTTCAGGACTCCGGCCCGCTCGTCCCGGCCGAGCGTCCCGGCACGGCGAACGAGGAAGGACAGGGCCTGGTGGGCATGCGGGAGCGAGCGGCTCTCTACGGCGGACACGTCAGCGCGGGTCCCACGGGCGCCGGCTGGACGGTACGGGCCGTACTCGACCTCACTCCCCAGGGCGGTGCCCGGTGACCACCGTGCTCGTCGTGGACGACCAGCCGCTCCAGCGGTACGGCTTCCGCATGCTCCTGGACTCGGTGCCCGAAACGGAGGTGGTGGGCGAGGCCGCGCACGGAGCGGAAGCGGTGCGCAAGGCCGCCGAGCTCCGGCCCGACGTCGTCCTCATGGACGTGCGCATGCCGGGCATGGACGGCATCGAGGCCACCCGTCGTATCGTCGCCGCCGGCGATCGCTCGCGCGTCCTGATGCTGACCACGTTCGACCTGGACGAGTACGTGTATGCGGCTCTGCGCGCCGGAGCCAGCGGCTTCCTCCTCAAGGACGCCCGTCCCGAGGAACTCCTTGCGGGCATCCGGGCCGTGGCCGTCGGAGACGCTGTGATCGCCCCCGCGCTCACCCGCCGTCTCCTGCACGAGTTCGCCCGGCTCGTGCCACTCGGCGGCGACGGCTCCGCCGAGGACCCGCGCTTGAGCTCCCTCACCGACCGTGAGCGCGAGATCCTCGTCGCCATCGGCAAGGGCTGGAGCAACGGCGAGATCGCCGCCCGCTTCGTCCTGTCGGAGTCCACGGTGAAGACTCATGTCGGCCGCGTCCTGGCCAAGATCGGCGCCCGCGACCGCATCCAGGCGGTGATCTTCGCCTACGACCACGGCCTGGCCCGGCCTCATGGGAACTGAGCGGCGGCGCCCTTTGCCCTGATCCGCGCAGCTCCGCCGCGAAGTCCTCGCACCCTCGGGGGCCGGGCCGCTTCGGTCGAGCAGGTCCCTGTCCTCGTCGTGCGCCCCAGGGGCAGGCACGACGAGGACCAGGCTGGGGTGGGACGTCAGCACTTGTCCACGGGCGTGCCCGCCACGAGGTCGTACTGCGCACGCGCGTCGAGCAGCAGCGGCACCAGCGCGCGCATCGACTGCCGCAGGGGCACGAACGCCCCGTCGCCCTCGGGCCGCACCGTCACGCCGTGCAGGGCGAGTACGTCCTTGACCTCGGCGTACTGGGCTGCGGTGAGCCGGTAGCCGCAGGGCGCGTTGTTCAGTACCTCGGACGGCTGTGCGGGCTCGTTGTCCGCGCCGCCGAGGTAGACCGGGCCGCGGTCGCTGTTGCCCGCCGCCCTGGCGGAGTGGGTGGCTGACACGATCTGGCCGTGCCGCTCCCTGGTGAAGGCGAACAGGCCGCCGAGAGCGGAGAGGTGGGATTGCACGCGACGACGGTGGTTCAGCGCCGGGTCGGCCTTCTCGGCGTCACTGAGCGCGTCGACGCGGCTCTCGATGAGCAGGCCGACGGAGTGCTTGATCCCCGCCATATTGCGCAGGATGCGTTCCTGCCCGTCACCGGCGGTCTGCTGGAGGGGCTCATCGGTGACCGGGTCGGTCCAGATGCCGTACGTGCCGGTCGAGTACCCGGCAGCGTTCGCGGCCGGCCGTACGTACGAACCCGACAGGGCTTCCGCCGTCTCGTGCACCTTGGGGTCGGTGTTGAGATTGCGCGGCCACAGGTCGAACAGGTCCTTGTCGTAGTACTTGGGTGTGGCGCCGTACTCGTGCAGGTCGTAGATGACGTCGGGCTTCTGGTCGCGGATCACGGCTGCCATGGCCCGCGCTTCGGCGGTCTGCAGGGCAAGGTGGTCGCGGTTGATGTCGTCACCGTCGGAGTTGCCCCGGGTGTTGGCGGCGCGGCCGTCCGGGTTGGCGGTGGGCACGACGAGGAGGGTGCTGTGGGCGAGCCAGTTGCGGGTCCGCGCGTCCTGCGCGAAGGAGAGGTCGCGGATGGTGGTCAGACAGGCCTCGCGTCCGGAGGGCTCGTTGCCGTGCTGGGAACAGATCAGCAACACCGTTTCAGCGGTGCGGTGTTCGCCGATTCGTACGAGCTGGAGCGGGCGCCCCTGCTTGGTGGTGCCGATCCGGGACACGGACATCCGGTCGCTGGCCTTGTCGACAGCGGCGAGGAAGTCCTGCTCCTCGGGCTGGGTCGTCCAGCGCGCGCCGCCGGAGGTTTCGAATCCGGTACGGGGCGGGGCGTCGGCGGCCTGCGCGGGCGCCGTCACCAGAGGTGCGGCAAGCGCGGCCGTCGCGATGGCCAGTGCGAGGGTGCGGGTACGGGGTGTCATCAGAGAGTACCTCCCGGGGTGCGGTGGACCGGGCGCGGCGGGGCCACGCCCTCGGAACGGGACGCGTGGGGGTGACAGGAACCTAGCCCGGAAGATCAATTCCACTGAAGACGCTTTCCAGACACCCCATGAACACGTCAAGCGACTGCCCGGTAACCGTAAAGGAGCGCCGGAGTCCCGAATTTAAACGTTAGATTCATCACGGCAGCCCACTGGAAATGCCGCGGCGGCCGATTGCTCCGCGTCGGCAAATGCTTAAAATATCGCCACCGAAGTGGCTGAAAATTTTCGGTGCAGCGGTAAACGCGTAACCGTCAATGAATCAAGGCGATCTGACGCCATGAAAGCGACGTGTGTGATTCCGAGATCCAGTCCTGTGACGATTCTGCGAGGCAATTCACCGACCTTAAGGGGGCACCTGTGCAGGGATACCTGATCGAACCTCACAGGCGACGCGGGAGTCGAGCAGCAATCACGCAATCGATTCCGCGGAATGCGGCACGCAACCAGAAGGAGCCCCGTGTGACTGAGCGTGATAGTTGGGCCCTGAGCATGATAGATGTCCGCAGGGCGGCATCTGCGGACATCTCCTTCTCGCTGGCCACGTAGGCACTGGTGAGCACCGCCGTCCGACACACGGCTATGGCGGCCACCCCGTGTCCTACGCGTCGTATCGGCTGCCCACACACCAGTTCGCTGAGCTACTGAACCAGGCCGAATTCACCATCACCGCCCAGCTGGTGCAGGAGCCCGACGAGAAACTGAACTGGAAGCTCGCCGGCCGGCCACTTTGGCGCGCCCCCGGGCCTATGGAAGCTGGACTCCGGACCAGGTATCGACTTCGCACTGTCTGTCGGCATCGTTTCCTGCGGTCACGACTGTGCCGTCGGCACGCAGGCCGAGGGTGTGCGTCGAACCGGCCGCCACGGCGACCATGTCGCGCCAATCGCCGACCTCGCACTGTCCGTAGCTGTTGTCTCCCACTGCGAGGACCTGCCCGGACGCTGTGACCCCGACGGTGTGGTAGCTGCCCGCGCCGAGCGCCACCACGTCTTCCCACTCATCGACCTCGCACGCCCCGGTTGCCCGCTCTCCGGTCGCTACTGCCCGCCCGTCGGCTCTGAGGCCGACGGTATGGAGATACCCAGCCGAAACAGCGGCCAGGTCACGCCACCCCTCAACGGCACACTGCCCTCGCCGGTTGTTCCCCGCGGCCAGTGCAGAACCGTCCGACCGGACGCCGACCGAGTGCCAGTCACCACACGAGACGACGACCATCTCGCGCCAGGGCTGCACGTCGCACTGCCCTTCCGAACTCCGGCCAACTGCTAGCACGTGGCCATTCGCGAGTAGCCCGAGCGTGCGGCGCCAGCCTGCGGCCACGGCCGTGACGCCTCGCCATCCGGCGACATCACACTGTCCATCGCCATTCCACCCCGTTGCCAGCACCGTGCCGTCCGACCGGAGTCCCACCGTATGAGACTTGCCCGTATTCGTCGCGGTATGGACGTTGCCGGCTGCCACCGCGACGACGTCTTCCCACCGCTCGACACGACATTCAGCGGCTGCGGTATTGCCCACCGCGAGAACGGTTCCATCCGAGCGCCGTCCGACCGAATGACGCCTTCCGGCCGCCAGCGCCGACAAGTTGGCGAGCATTCCACCTCCTTGCGCTTGGCGTGAGTCCGCTACATGGGATTCCACCTTACTTTGGCTTGGAAGTCAGAGCGGGCTCCTCAGCCGCCGCCAGCAGATGACGGCACAACCGAGTGTGATGAAGGCCTGGTGGATGTGGTAGCGGATCTTCCAGCAGATGCGTAGGCGGCGGAACCGGTGACAACGGGGGGTTGACGTGACAACCCCCCGTTGTCATTATGGGGCCATGGCAGACACCAAGGACCTCGCGAAGTATCAGCCGACCTTCGACCACATCAAGGAGGTGCGCGAGCAAGCCATCCACCATGCCCGCCTGGCCCAGCAGTTCGCCGCGGAGCGCCGCGATCTGATGCAGAGCCTCATCGACCAGGGCGTTTCGCAGGCCGACATCGCACGTGAGCTCGGCGTGACGCGCCAGGCCATTCAGAAGATGCTGGCCTGCTGAGGCGCGATCCAGATCCCGTTGATGATCCTGCGGTGGCTCTCCCGTCGGCCGCCCCGCTTGCCGGACTTCGGCAGATGCGGCTGAGCTCCTCACCAACCATCGGGTGCCGCTCAGGACAACGGCGGGCGCCACGGGGGGCTGTGGCTGTCGACGTACCAGTCGAAGCGCTCCGCCACCAAGGCGGTGATCTGCGGCAGATCGATCTCCTCGCCGACGGGGCCCGGCTCGCGCAGATGGTACGGCGACGGGTAGAAGCAGTCGCCGAGCAGCATCACGCTGGAATCAGGGATGGCCACGACCGTGGAGTCCGGCGCGTGATTGCCGCCGACGTGCCGGAGTTCGACTCCTCCCGGGAGTACCAGCCGCTCCGTGAAGGTGCGGGTCGGTGACCGGACGGCGAAGTCCTCCCAGCCGTTCCCGTTCATGGCCCGTGCCCGGGCCTGGAAGCTCGGCCTCAGGCGGGGGTTGGCGGCCACCTCCTGCCGCAGGTACTCGTCGCTCCACGGGCGGCTCGCCTCGGCCGACAGCAACTCGGCACCCGCCTCGTGGCAGACGATCTCCTCCACCTCCCAGGCGCAAGCACCCCACGTGTGGTCCCAGTGGTGGTGCGTGTACACCAGCCGACGGGCGGCGGGCAGCCCCGCCTTCGCCATGGCCGACTGCGCGAGCCGGGCATGTGCCGGGCTCTGGCCGGCGTCCACCACCGTGCTGCCCGCATCATCCGCGACCACCGCGATACAGGGCTGGACGGCCTCAGGATCCGGATCCCCGGAGTAGATCCAGACCCGGCCGGACAACTGGCTCAACGGAGTTGTCATCCCCGCAGTCTGTCAGGGGCAGGCGTTCAGCTTCAACGACCCCAACTCCCCGACGACAGCGAGGCGTTCACCAACCGCCGGCACCACGGTCTTTCGTTTGGACCAGGCCCGCGAGCCCGGCGTGATCCACCGGAGAGGCCCCAGCCACGGCCAGGCAGTCGGCGAAGCCGCGCTCCAGTGCCTCGCGGTCGAGTCCGCGGCCGGTGAGCACCACGCGGTTGCGGCGCACTTCGTTCCCCCGCCAGTCGCGTCCGAAGGTGCCGTCCAGCAGCGCGTGCATGCCCTGGAAGACGTACTGCCTGGGTGCTCCGGCGACGGCGAGGACGCCCTTGGAGCGGAAGAGGTCGACGCCGTCGGTGCACAGCAGGGCGTCCAGCCAGGCGTTGAGCCGGTCCTCGTCGAGTTCACCTTCGAGTTCGATGCCCACCGAGGTGATCACGGTGTCATGTCGGTGCTCGGTCTCGGTGAGGAAAGAGGGGTCGTCGGCGAGTACCCGCTCCAAGTCGAAAGCGCTCACGCCCAGTACCTCGTGCCGGGCGATGCGTGCGTGCTCGGCGGGGACGATCCTGACCCCGGCGTTGAGGGCGCGGATACGGCGGACGACTTGCACGATGGTGTCGTCGTCGGCCAGGTCGGTCTTGTTGAGGATGATGCGGTCGGCGAAGGCGATCTGCTTGACGGCCTCGTTCTCCGCGCCTTCCGGTGGGACCTCGTCGAGGTGCTGAAGGACGTGGGCGGCGTCGACGAGAGTGACGACGGCGTCCAGGCGGAGCTGGGCGGCGATCTCGTCGTCCATGAGGAACGCCCGGGCGACGGGGGCGGGGTCCGCGAGCGCGTTGGCCTCGATGAGGATGCGCTCGAACGGCTCGCGCCGGCGCAACAGCGCGCCCAGGGTGCGGAGGAGATCTCCGCGCGCGGTGCAGCAGATGCAGCCGTTGGTCATCTCGAAGATCTCCCCCTCGGCGTCGAGGAGGTGCGCTTCGTCGATGTGGGCGTCGCCGAAGTCGTTCTTGATGACGGCGATCTTCATGCCGTGGTTCTCGGTGAGGATGTGGTTGAGGAGGGTGGTCTTGCCGGAGTCGAGGAGGCCGGTCACGACGGTGGCGGGAACGCGCTCGTGAGGGGGTTCGGGGGAGGTCACACCTGATGTCCTGTCAGTGCGGTCGATCAGTGGGTCGATCAGTGAGCAGGACGGAGCGCAGGTCGTCCGGGGTGATCTGCTCGGCGGGCCGGTGCAGTCGCCATCGGCGCGCTTCGCCGTCCATGGGGAGCACGGCGACGATCGTCTCGACCGGTGGACGGCCCGGTTCGGTGCAGGTGAGTCGGCGGACGGTGACGGCGGTGTCTGCGTCGAGGCCGAGCAGGGTGCGAACCGTCTCTTGCAACTCGCGCAGTCGCGGATTCGGTCCTGGGAGACCTGGGCGCGATCCAAGTGGCATGGCAGTTCCTCTCCTTCGCTCCCGGTTGGGCGGCGTCCGGCCGTCCGTGCGCGGCGGACAGCCGATGAAGCATACAACAATGATTTTCATTATCGATAAGCCCCCGCTCTCGGAGGTCGTGGTGAAGTCCTTGAGCACGGTGGGCGGCACAGAATTTCGCCTGCCGTTCGCAGACCGTCCTCCTCGATGGTGGAGTCCTGTTCGGGCGGGGCCGGAACGGTCAATTTGCCCTGCCCATGACAACGTCAGGACGGATCTCTGTGACTGCGTCGATCGCCCGCCGTGGGTGTCGTGTTCTGACCCGCTTCCTCGTTGCCGGACCGCTGCTGGCCGCGGGCGCCCTGACTGGTGTGCCTTCAGCGCATGCGGCCGTGGCCGACGACGTCCGCATCAACGAGGTGGTGACCACCGGCGACGTCAACGACTCGATCGAGCTCTTCAACAAGGGCACCGCCACGATCGACATCTCGGGCTGGATCCTCAAGGACGACGACAACGACCACAAGTACAAGATCGCTTCAGGGACCACGCTGAGTCCGGGCGGGTATCGGGCGTTCGACGTCCACAACCAGTTCGGCCTGGGCTCCGACGACAAGGCCCGCCTCTACCTCGCGGACGACAAGACCCTGGTGGACAGCTTCTCCTGGAGCAAGCACTCCGATCCGTCCTGGTCGCGCTGTCCCGACGGCGCCGGCGACTTCAAGCAGGCGGCGACCGTGACGCTCGGCGGCCCCAACGCCTGCGGCTCCACCGGCGGTGGCACGACGGGTCCGGTGGCGTGGCCCGGCGGCAGCAGCGTGGCGACCGCGGATGCCGCCAACGTGTTCGGTGAGGATCTCAGCGGCCTCTACCAGGAGGGCGACGTGCTGTGGGGCGCGCAGAACAGCGGCAAGCTGTGGCGCCTGGTGCGTGACGGCTCCGGCGGCTGGAAGCCGGATACGACCGGCGGTTGGAACTCCGGCAAGACCCTGCGCTTCCCCGGCGGCTCCGGCAGCCCCGACAGCGAGGGCGTCACCCTCACCGGCTCCGGCTCGGCCGGCGGGGTGTTCGTCGCCAGTGAGCGCAACGGCGATGCCTCCGGCACCAGCCGCCTGTCGGTGCTGAAGTACGACGTCACCGTCGGCGGTTCGTCGCTGACCGCCGCCACCGAATGGAACCTCACCTCCGACCTGCCCAAGACCGACCCCAACCTCGGATTCGAAGGGATCACCTGGATCCCCGACGCCTACCTCACCGGAGCCGGCTTCAAGGACGCCTCCACCGGTGCGGCCTACGCCCCGGCCCGCTACAGCTCCCACAGCGGTGGCGTGTTCTTCGTCGGCGTCGAGGGCACCGGCATGATCTACGGATACGTCCTCGCCGACTCCGGTTCGTACACCCGCGTCGCCTCCTTCGGCAGCGGCATGTCCGGCGTGATGGAACTGCAGTGGGAACCGCAGGCCACCCGCCTGTGGGCGGTCTGCGACGACACCTGCAACGGTCAGCACCGCACCCTGAAGCTCGACGCCACCGGCACCTTCACCACGACCGCGGTCTACAACCGTCCCAGCGGCATGCCCAACTACAACAACGAGGGCTTCTCCCTCGCCGGCGCCGACGAATGCGTGGCCGGTTCCAAGCCCGTCTACTGGGCCGACGACAGCAACGACGGCGGTCACGCCTTGCGCAAGGGCACCATCACCTGCTGATCCCCGGGTATCCCCGGGTGTGTTCCCTCCTTCGGCCTTCGGCCACAGCCAACGGCCGGGCCGAGTTGGGCAGCGAATGAGCGCGGACTCCCTTGAATTATTGAGTTGTTGTGGGCAATCTCGGCACAACGAGCGAGGGTGCGGACCGGCACCCGGGATCCCCACCTGTACGGGGCATGCAGTGGAGGGCAACTTCGACCTGATCGGTTCCGGGCTGGAAGGAGGGCCATGAGCTGCCCACAACGGCTGGCGCGTGAATACGTTCAGCTTCGCCAGGCGCAGATCGATCCCGCGCGAACGAGCCCCGCGCCGGAACAGTGGCAGGCTCTGGTGGGCGAATACCGCAGGGCGTTACGGGACCATGCGGACCTCGAAACGTCCCGCGGCCTCGCCCGCGCACTGTGGCGATGGTCCATGGCGCTGAACGTGGCCGGCGATGCCGTCGGCGCGGTGGAGCCGGGACGCCAGGCGGCAGCCGAGTTCGACTCCGTCTTCAGGAAGACGCTGGACTGGGAGGGCGACGAACGTTCGCCCTCAGTCGACGAGGCGTTGGCGGAGCTGCTCGTGGCCCGCACCGACCTCGCTGAGATCCTCGCCAAGACAGGAGCTCTGGACGAGCGCATCCGCATCCTCGAGGACGCCCGTGAGGCCGCGCTCAGCATCGAGGCCGGGCCGCGGACGCGGCGGGCGCTGGGGACCGTGCACCACAATCTGTCCATCGCCGACATGCTCCGGCTGCTCGATGCCGTGCGGCGCGGACGGGGCGGCGCCGACCCGATGGTCCCAGCCCTGTCGGCCTCCCGCGCCCTGGAGATCCGGCGGGACCTGCTCAACCCCTTGGACCTGCTGTCCATGTGGGAACTGCTCAACACCTGTATCCAGTACCTGCGGTGCCTGGCAATGGTGCAGGAGCCGGACCGTGCGGTGATGGTACTCGACCTGGCCGCGAGTCTGGTGGAGGTGCTGCCGGCCACTACGCTCGCCGACCTCCGTCCAAAACTCGACGAGACGGTGGGCATGCTGTGCATGGTCTACCCCGGTCACGCCCGGCAATTCGCGAACGTCTACCCGCAAGGGGACGGCGGCCGCCGGTCACCACGCCCGGGCCCGCGGGGTTTCCGTCGTCGGCCGCCGTCCGCGTAGGGGGAGCGGTCGTGATCATTTTGCGGCTCGAGGCGCGGGAGATGGCGGGGCCGGACCGGTGGCGATGGGTGCTGACCGGGCCCGACGGCCGGATGCTGGCCCGCCACGACGTACGTCTGGACCTCGCCAGTCCGCGGTACGAGGCCGCCGTTGACCTCCCGGGATACCTGTGGCGGCATGCGGCTCCCGACCTGCGCGACGTCCGGGAGGCAGAGATCGTCCGTGACGTGGGCAGCTGGCTCGGCGAGCAGGTACTCGGCCCCGTGGCCGACGCGCTTCGGGCGGCGGCTCCCGCCGTGGTGCGGGTGGTGGTGCCGGCGGGCGCCGGTGAAGCGGCGCGCCGGCTCCTGGACCTTCCGCTGGAGCTGGCACATGCGCAGGGCCGGCCGCTGGCCCTGCAGGACGTCACCCTGGTGACGCAGCACCATCCCGACGCCGGGCCACCGGCCGACGAAACGACGCCGCGCCCCGGTCGGCCGGTGCGGATCCTTGCGCTGTTCAGCCTGCCGGAGGGCAGCCGGGCACTGAATCTGCGCCGTGAGCGGCGGCGCCTCGAGCTGCGGTTCACCGAGGCGGCGCGAGCGGGCCGCGGTGTCGAGATCCACTGCCTGCAGTACGGCGTGACCCGCGAGCGACTCAGGGCCGTACTGGCGCGACCGGAGGGCTGGGACGTGATCCACATCTCCGGCCACGGCACTCCCGCTGAACTCCTGCTGGAGACCGATGCCGGGCTGCCCGACCGGGTTGCTGCGGACGAGGTGACCGACCTGCTCGGCGTGGCGCGGGGCGTCAGGCTGGTGACGCTGTCGGCGTGCTGGTCGGCGGCGCGGGCCGTACGGCAGCAGCGGCGCCTGCTCGGCCTTTCCGATCGGCGCGACGCGGCGGCAGCGGCGGAGGAGGAACCCGCGCCCGGTCCGGTCGGCGCGCTCGCGAACATGGTTGCCGAGCGGCTGGGGTGCGCCGTGCTGGCCATGCGATATCCGGTGGGCGATGATTTCGCGACGGCGCTGACCGAGCGCGTCTACGCGAAGGTGATTCTCGAGGGGCAGTCGCTTCCGCAGGCCTTGGCCGGCACGCTGAAGGAGCTGGCGCAGGGAGACGGGTTCTCGCCGCCCCTGGCCTTGCAGGCGGGGACGCCGATACTGTCCGGTGCGCCGGCGGCGCAGCTGACGATGCCCGCCCCGACGTCCTCTACGGAGCAGGTGGCGGCGGGAACGCTGCCGGTGTCGGAGCGCTTCGTGGGCCGGGTCCTCCCCATGGCCCGGGCCGGCGCGGCGCTGTCTCCGGACAGCGGACTGCGGGGGGTGCTCCTGCAGGGCATGCCCGGGGTGGGCAAGACCGCCTGTGCCGCGGAGCTGGCGGCCACTCACGAGCATGCCTTCGAGAAAGTCATCTGGTTCCAAGCCACGGCGGAAACAGCGCCACAGCCGGATCCCAGGGGCGCCCTCACCGAACTCGTCGTCGCCATGGACCAGGCGGTGCCCGAGCTGAGCTGCGCCGAACTGCTGGCGGGCGCCGACCGCTTCGAGGAGCTGCTGACGCGGCTGCGCGCCTGCACGCAGCGCCGCCGGCTGCTGTTCGTCATCGACGGCATCGACCACTTGCTGACGGCGGACCGGGACTGGCGGGACGGGCGCTGGAACGACCTGCTGCACGCACTGGCAGGTCACAGGGGACCCACACGGCTGATCCTGTCCGGTCGCAGGGCCCCACGTGCGTACCCTCCCGGGCTGCCCACCGTCCCCGTGGGCCTGCTCACCCCCGACGAGTGCATGCTGCTGCTTCCGCAACTGCCCCGGCTCGCCAGGCTGGCAAGCGGCGGCGTGCCCGGTGTCACCGAGGAAGCGGCACGCCGACTGGCCCGGACGCTCCTGGAGGCGGTCGACGGACACCCCCAGTTGCTGGAGTTGGCCGACGGCCTGTGCGGTGATCCCGGCCGGCTTGCCGCGCTGGCCAAGTCCGTCCGGCGGGCGCGACAGCGAGGCGAGGACGCGCGTACGGTCATCTCGACGGCGGGGCAGCACATCGCGGGCGACGGCGATCACCTGCAGATCATGCGGACCTGGACCGGTGCCGTCGTCGGCGACCTGCCCCCGCAACTCCGTGATCTCTTCCACTTCCTGTGCTGCCTGGAGGATGCCGACCGTAGGGTCCCGACCGTGGAGCAGAACTGGCCGAACCTGCGCTCCCTGCTCGGCCACGGTGAGACACCCGTGGACCGAAGTCTGCTGGCGCTCGCGGACCGTGGGCTGCTGACACTGCGGGTTCGAACGTACGGCGTGTCCCTGGAGATCCAGCACACGACCGCCGCCGCGGGCCGCGACCTGGCCGGCGGCGACTTCCGCTCGATGGTCGACACCCGGCTGGCCGACTACTGGGTGACGGTGTTCCGGATGGCCTTGACCCGGGAGGCCACCGATGCGGACGGAGCGCACCTGACCGGGCCGTTGATCGCGCGGGCCTGCATGTCGGCCGCGCCGTATCTGGCCCGGCAGGGCCATCTGCAGTTGGCCGAGGTGCTGCTGGAAGGGGTTCTGCTGCGCGATGCCACGGGGCCGACGGCCGCGCGGGTGGCGACCATGCTGCGGCGGCTGGCCGTGCTGCACCTCACGGGCGGCGGCGGGCGTCCCCACTCCGCCGTGCATACGAGGGCCATGCAGCTGATCGACCCTGAGCAGGCCGCCGAGCAGGCTCGCAGGACACTGGAAGAGGCGCGTACCGCAAAGGACTACGAGGTGGCGGCCACCGCGGCGAACCGCCTGATCGAGTTCTCTGTCCGTGCGGGGCGCATCGAGGAAGCCCTCGCACTGGCCGACGAGCAGATCGAGTACGTGCGGCGGGCGGGCCTCGGCATCTGGAGCCAGTACCACAGCCAGGTGAACCGGGTACATGTGCTGGCGGAGTCCCAGCACGCGGAACGGGCGCTCACCGAGGCCACCGACCTGGTCGAGCGGATGAGGAAGCTGCCGCGGGATTCGACGGACCGGGAAGGCGTCTTCTGGTGGGCGACGTGGGAGGAGATCCTCGACACCGCCCAGCGGGCGGCCGTTCGCGTCGGCCGCTGGGAGCAGGCGCTGACGTACAACGCGGAGCTGTGCGCCTCCAAGGAAGCCCGGGGCGCCCCACCCACCGATCTTGTCAGTGCCCGCCACCTCGCCTATATGCCGCTGCTGCAACTGGGCCGCACCGACGAGGCGCTGTCCCTCCTGGACGCGAGCCGACAAGTCGCCGAGCGCCTCGACGACCCCCTCCTGCTCGCCGACGTATTCGGCGCCCTGGGAAATGTCGAGAACGCTCGCGGCCACGGGGACGTGGCCATCGACCGGGCCCGGGACTGCCTCCGCTACGCCTATCGGGCGAAGGTTCCCCACACCATCGCGATCGGGCACGGCAATCTCGGCACCTATCTGAACATCCACGCCCGGGACGGCACAGCGGCGGCGGCCCACCACCTGGCGGCCATGCTCCTGGGCAGGCTGACCGGCGGCGTCACCAGCGATGCCGGGCCGGCGGTAGCCGGTGATCTGCACGAGTTCGGGCCCGAAGTCGAACTGCCCGGCAGCCCGGAGGCGCTGTGCGACCGCGTCGGCCAGGTGCCCGGGGTGGACCTGCTCCCCGTCCTGCGGCAGCTCGCATCCGACCCGGCTTCGCTGAGCGGCCTGCTGGAGAGCGTGATCGAGGAGGCACGCCGGCAGGCGGACCGTCCGTCCGCCTTCTCTGCGGTGCAGGAAGCCGTGTGGTCCGCTTTCTGGGAGCCGGCGATCGCTGCGCTGGTGGCCGCCACGCAGGGCAACACCGGGGCGTACATCCAGCTGCGAAACCACCTCGCCGCGCTGGAGACTCGAGACCCCCGGTTCGCGAAGCCGTCCGAAAGGCTGCGGCGGTTGCACGACGGCGAACGCGGGCCGGACCTTCTCGCCGATCTGGAGCCGCTGGACGTCATCGTGATCAGCCGCGCCCAGAAAGCGCTGGAGAACGAGGTGACCGTGCCCACCGAGCTGCGGCGGGTGATGAACTTGGCCCTGGCGCTGGGAGATTTCGTCGCGGCCGCGACCGGAGACGTGGACACCGTGCTCGTGACGCGGAAAAACCTGGCCTCCTTCGCCGCCGACCCCGTACTGGCGCCGATGGCTCCGGTCCTGCACGAGGTCCTCGCCGGCAGCCGCGATGCCGGACTGCTCACGCGACTCGACGACCCCATGCACCGCGAGGTCGTGGCTCTGGTCCTGCGGCATATCGTCAACGCCGAGGCACACACTGGCTGATGCGCTCGGGGTTTCCCTTCCTACCTCGCGTTGCGATACTCCCCACCATGGCGGAAGAGCAGGCGGACAACGTCGTGAAGCTGGGTGACGACGGCGAGCTGTTGTACTTCGACGGCAAGGACTGGGTGCCCTATCCGGACGTCGACGACGGCGGCGGATTTTCGCCCGGGCTGCTGATCAGAGACGACGATAGATGACAGCCGCAACGCCACCTGAAGGCGGTGCCAGGCCGTCTCTTGACGCCCTGCCCTCCCCCCTCGAAGCAGTCCCCGAACTGCGGGCCACGGCACGCTGGATGGCCGCCGCCTACGGCGCCGTCGGTGCGGCCCTGATCGGCGGCGGTCCATTGGTCGCGGTCGGCCGGGTCCACGGCGTCAAGGAGGCATGTGTCGCGGGCGGAGCCCTCTTCGTCGCCCTGACGGGAGTGATCATCGCCATCTGGCACGTCAGCCGGGTGCTGGAACCACCCATCACCACGACAGCCACGCTGACCGGCCCGGCTTTTCGCGGCTTGCGACAGGCGATCGACGCAGCACCGTCCGACTACTTCGGTTCCGCCGCCACAGACATCAACGACCTGCTGCGCCACCGAACGATCGCCGCGAACATCCACCGTGCGCTCCTCTCGGAAACCGATCCGCAGCGTCGCGACCAGTGGCGCCATCATCTGCAGCGCGCCCACGCCAACATCGCCAGAACCGACCCCCTGGTGCGCTGGCTGCTCGCCATGGCACACGTATCCCAGATCCGCTCGACACTCCGCACGGCCCGCTACTGGTGCCTGCTGGGAGGCGTCCTCGTCGCGGTCGGCTCGGTGGCATTCCTCACCGTCACCGGGAAAGGGTGATGTGCCTCAAGGGTGCCGTGGCGAGCTGTTGGACGCGCGCTCTCGCACTTGACGCACTCGGCAGTCAGGACGGTTGGACCTGGTCGAAGAGGGCGAGGGCTTCGGCTGGGTCCGGGCTCACCAGGCGTTCCAGACCGGCCGTCGTGATCTTCGCCCACCTGCCGGCCCGTGCCCACATCTGTTCCTCGAAGGCGCGAACGGCCTCGTCCAGGTCTCCAGGGCCGGTGGCGATGGACTCGGCGAGTTCGGCGCCTTCCAGCATCGCGAGGTTCGCGCCCGCCCCCAAAGGGGGCATCAGATGGGCGGCGTCGCCCAGTAGCGTCACCCCGGGGACATGGGTCCAGGAGTGGGACACGGGCAGGACGTAGAGGGGGCGGTGGACGAAAGCGGTGCCGTGGCGGAGGAGGTCGAGGACGGGAGCGGCCCAGCCGTCGAACAGAGCCAGCAGGCTCGATCGCACGGCCTCGACGTCGGCCAGGTCCAGGTTCGTGTGCCAGTCCAGCGGCGCGCGGAACTGGGCGTATACCTTGACGTGGCCGTCGCTGTTGCGCTGGGCGACGAGAGCTCGGTTCATGCCGTACACAGCCACGGAACCGTCGCCGATCAACCGGGCGAGGTCGGGGTGGCGGGCGTCGACGTCGTCGAGGGAGGTCTCGACCGAGGTGACGCCGGTGTAGTGCGGTGTCACCGACGAGACCGCCGAGCGGATCCGGGACCAGGCGCCGTCCGCGCCGATCACGAGGTCGAACGTCTCCTGTCGCCCGTCCGCGAAATGGACCCGTGCGCCGTCCCGGGTCCCCGGCACCACCTGCGTCACGTCCCGGCCCCACTGGACGTCGAGAGGGCCGAGCAGCAGGTCACGGAGTTGCCCGCGGTCGATCTCGGGATTGGCCCGGTCATCCGGACCGGGTCGCCAGTCGCGCAGGACGGTCCCGTCCGTGTCCAGGATGCGCATGGCCTGCCCCTCGGGACGAGACAGCGCCTGGAACTCCGCCAGCAGTCCCGCCTTGTCCAGCGCGAGTTGGCCCAGCCCTTCGTGCAGGTCCAGGGTGCCGCCCGGCGGGCGGGCGTCAGGGGCGGGATCGCGTTCGAGGACGGCGACGGGGTAACCATGCCGGTGCAGGACGCGGGCGAAGGCAAGGCCGGCGGGGCCGCTCCCGACCACGGCGATACGATGTCTCATGTCGATACACTGTATTTCCCCAATACGATGCATCGCAACAGAACGGTGTGACCATGACTGTCTGGGACCGGCCGGAGCCGCCGAAGCGCCCCGTGCCGCTCGACCGGGAGCGGATCGTCGCCGCCGCCATCGCGCTGGCGGACGAGGGTGGACTGGAGGCGGTGTCGTTGCGCAAGGTCGCCGCCCGGCTGAACGCCGGCCCGATGCGGCTGTACGGATACATCTCCACCAAGGAGGAGCTGTTCGACCTCATGGTGGACGAGGTCCAGGCCGAAATCCTCCCCGAGGAGCAGCCCGGTGACTGGCGGGAGGCGCTGCGCAGCCTCGCCCACCGCACCAGGCAGGCCGCTCTCCGTCACGAATGGCTGGCCGACCTGCTCGGCGGCCGCCCGGCCCTGGGCCCGAACGGCCTCGCCGTGACCGAGGCGACGCTGGCCCCCCTCGACGGCCTCGCCGACATCGACACCGTCATGCGCGCCGTGGAGACGGTCAGCGCCTACTTCACCGGCGCGATCAGGCGCGAGGTCGCGAACCTGCGGGCCGAGCGCGCCACGGGCCTGTCCAAGCGCGACTGGCAGCGCGCCTTCGGCCCGCATGTGACGAGCATGTTGGCCACGGGCCGCTTCCCGTCGCTGGCCAAGGCCGTGTACGACGGCACGGACGTGGACGCCGAGGCATCCTTCGCGACCGGCCTGGACTGGGTCCTCGACGCCGTGGCCACCAAACTCACCCGGCCGCCGGCGTGACGCTCACGCTCCTGCCGAACGGGAGCGAGGCCGGGGCCGGTGACCGCGGGCCGTCCGGGGGCCGGCCCTCCGGGCGACTTCGCGCGAACCTGCTCCTTCGACAGGCCTGACGGATACGCTCAACACCGTGCGCGAGTTCACCAAAGCCCCGGTTCCGGGCACCGAGGAGTCATCCATGCGCCACCCGGACCCGCGGTATGTCGCGCGGCTCGCCACCTATGGGACCGTGGCCACGCACCTGTCCCTGCTGAGTGACCGTCGGCTCGGCCAGGCCCTGGCCGCCGCCGACTTGCTCGGGGCCGGCATCGGCGGCAGGTCGGCGGAGCTGGACATCGACGGCACGCGGGTGTTCGTCAAGCGGGTCCCCCTGACCGACACCGAGTTGCGGCCGGAGAACGCGCGGTCGACGGCGAACCTCTTCGGACTGCCGATGTTCTACCAGTACGGGGTGGGCTCGGCGGGGTTCGGGGCCTGGCGAGAGCTGGCCGTGCACGTCATGACCACCAACTGGGTCCTCGGGAACGAGTACGAGGGCTTTCCGCTGATGTACCACTGGCGCATCCTGCCCGACTCCCCACCCGAGGGTTTCGCTGACGAATTCGGGGGCATCGACGGGGCGGTCGCGCACTGGGAGGGATCATCGGCCGTGCGTGAGCGGCTGGAGGCCATCGGCCGTTCGTCGTTCAGCCTGGTGCTCTTCCTGGAACACGTCCCGCAGACACTCGCCGACTGGCTGCAC
Organism: Streptomyces sp. NPDC052043; assembly: GCF_044548235.1. Classification (NCBI taxonomy): domain Bacteria; kingdom Bacillati; phylum Actinomycetota; class Actinomycetes; order Kitasatosporales; family Streptomycetaceae; genus Streptomyces; species Streptomyces sp. NPDC052043. The sequence continues at coordinate 11,270 of NZ_JBIUBT010000019.1, read as the reverse complement.
GACCACCGGACCGCCACGCCGGAAGGCGGGGAGGGCACGCCGTACCCATGGGTGGAGGAAGCCCTGGCACGCGGCACCGCCTTCATGAGTTCGCACGGACTCGTCCACTTCGACGCCCACTTCGCCAACGTCCTGACCGACGGCCAACTGCTCTACTTCGCGGACTTCGGACTCGCCCTGAGCTCCGGCTTCGAACTGTCAGCAGCCGAGGCGGAGTTCCTCTCCGACCACCTCGTGTACGACCGCTGCCACACCGTGAGCCATCTGCTCCGCCACCACCTCCCCGATGGCCTGCGTGGCGGTAGGGCACACGACGCGTTCCTGCGCGAGTGGATCGCAGGCCACCAGCCCGGTGAGGTCCCGCGCGAGATCGCCGCGATCCTCGACCGGCATTCCCGAGCTGCCGTGGTCCTGGGCGAATTCCAGCGCCGCCTTCTCACCGAGAGCAAGCGGACGCCCTTTCCGGCCGCGGAGATCGAGCGGGCCTGGCGCACCATCGCGGTCGCGGCGCCCCACTGAGGCCGGCCTGGTAAGCAGCAGGCAGCAACAAACACCTTGCTCCGGCACTTCCCCACCGTGATCATGGGCCAAATGCGACTCCTTCCCGCCACCGCGGACCCCACCGCCCTCGACCGTGCCGCCGCGTACCCGGCCGACGGTCCCGTCGCCGCCCTGAGCTCCGAGAAGATCCGCGAGGAGCTCGACGCCAACCAGTTCCGCCGGGAATGGATCTGGCTCGCCGAGGACGAGGACGGACAGGTCCTTGCCCGCGCGCTGTGGTGGGGCCGTGCCGACAGCGAGCGGCCCATAGCCCTCGATTGCCTCCAGGTACGCTCCACCGTCGCCGATCCGGTCGCCGTCGCCACCAGGCTCCTCGACGCCGGGCACGCCGCCTTCGGCACGCGCCCGCTGTACAACCTCTCCCTCCCGCCGGACTGGAGCACCCAGTCGGAGCTGACCCAGGCGGTGTCCTGGCGTCGCGAGGCGAGCTCGCGCACCGGGTTGAGCCGGGAGATCCAGCGCCTCCGCTACGAGTGGACTCCTGCGGCAGGACTGCCCGAAACCAGTGGTCGGCTGACTTTCCGCGAGGGCAGCGACGAGGAGTTCCTGGAGGCCTTCGTCCGGGTGTCGGCCGGCAGCCTCGACCAGGCCACCCTTGACGAGCTGCGCAAGAAGGACGCCAGGCAACTGGCCGAGGAGGACATGCGGTTCTACCTCGACTGCCCTGGCGAGCGCTCCTGGTGGAGGCTCACGGAGCTGCCCGACGGCACGCCGGCCGGTCTGGCCGTCCCGTCAGCGACCCCGTACAACCGCAACGTCGGCTATCTCGGTGTCGTACCCGAGCAGCGCGGCAAGGGACTGATCGACGAGATCCTCGCCGAGATCACCCGCTTCCACGCGGCGGAAGGCGCCGAGCGCATCACCGCGACGACGGACACCACGAACATCCCCATGGCCGCTGCCTTCGACCGCGCCGGCTACGAGGTATCGGAGATCCGTATGGTCCTGGAGGCTCCGCGGAGCGCATGACCTGCCGTACTCGCCTCACCTACCGACGCGCCGAGAGCGCCGTCGGGCCCATGGACAACAGGAAGCCCCCTGTCACTGCGGAGTGACGGGGGGCTTCTGCGTGGCATCGAGGGTTGCTTGGCCCTCGGTTGGGGCGCTTCCCCGACGGCTGCCGGCTTTCCAGCCAACTCGGCCGCGTTGCTCACGAGCCGGGACAGCGAGCTGGGATCAAGGTGCGCACTCCGGCAGGTCGCGGGAGGAGAGGTTCACGAAGTCGCGGGGAATGTAGTACCCATTCTGGTCCAGCTTGAAGAACGGGTACGTGTGTGTGGGGTTTACCCAGCAGACGAAGGTAAACCTTTGCCCCTTGACGGCCGAGCCCATCTTTTGGCTGTCGAGGGACGGCCCGTAGTAGATGCCGGTGTCGCGTATGATCTCGCCCTCAACTTTCTTGGCCGCCTGGGGAGCTGCGGGAGGCTCCACGGCGGATGCGGGCCCAGCGGCCAGCATGCCCGTCGATGCCACAGCCGCTATCGCCGCAGCGACGGGGAGTACGCGAAGGTTCGAAGTTCTCTTGATGCGCATCGCGGACACCCTTCAGCTAGGAGGGACCTTCTCTATCTTGGGTAACAGACGCGCTCATATGCCGCAACTGAGCATCAATAAACAGATTGATGTTGCCGTTTCGGCGTACGAGGCCGAAATGGCTCAGAGCGTGAGTACCGGTCGAGTGGAGAAGTTCTCGTACATGTCTTCTCCGTCCGGTCCGTACACGAACTCGACCATCCGGTCGGTGGCGTCCTGGCGATCATGAGTACGGGTACTCATGTTCGCCAGGACGCCAGATGACAGGCTCCGCGACATGACGTACCAGGGATACTGTTGCGAACTGCCGTCACCGTGGGGGACATGACTATGACCAAGTTTCTGAGATCCGTCTTCGCGTGCACGCTCCTGGCCTCGGTCACCGCCTGCGGTGCATCGTCCGTGCCGGCTGTCTCTGCGGGCACGCCTACTGGCTTGGGTTCTGCCGAGACGCACCGTTCGGTAAACCCGGAGCCGGTCGCGGCCGTCATGCCCGACGTCGTCGGTGGTAACGCCGGGCGTGCGCAGGAGCAGATGAGCTCCGAAATGGACATGGTCTTCGAGGACGCAAGCGGGCGGGGTCGTCCGGTGGACGACCCGGCTGAGTGGAAGATCTGCAACTCCAAGCCGGGCCCGAACCAGCAGATCACTCATTTCCCGGTGGTCTTCGGCGTGGTGGAAGTTTCGGAGAGTTGTGAGGACACGGTGCCGGAGTGATGCTGCGAGTACTCCGGCGTCCCGTCACGGTCTGCAACGATCCGCGTCGGTGACAGGCTGGCACCACCAGTCGGACGAACTCCCACAGATCCTGGTACTCCAGCAGGATTTACCTGTTTGGCCTGGCGGCGGCGTGCCGTGAAGCCGCCTGGGACCAAAACCGATTGCCCCTTCGTGGCCATCTGCGCATCCTGCTGGGATGCGCTTCTCCATCAACATCCCTAATTTCGGCGACTTCGCGGACCCCCGGAACGTCGCGGCCGTGGCGACTGCTGCCGAACAGGCCGGCTGGGACGGACTCTTCGTCTGGGACCACGTACTGCACCGGCAGCACCAGGGGCGTCCCTTCGGAGATCCCTGGATGCTGCTGACCGCGGCCGCGCTGGCGACCTCCCGGATCCGGCTGGGTACCCTGTTGACGCCGGTCCCTCGTTACCGTCCGCAGCAACTTGCCCGCCAAGTGGCCACGCTGGACCACCTCAGCGGCGGCCGGGTGATCTTCGCCGCGGGTCTGGGAGGTCCGATCGAGGACGAATACCGCAGCTTCGGCGATGCCGCCGAGCCACACCTCCTCGCCGAGCGGCTGGACGACGGACTGGAGCTGTTGAGGCGCTTCTGGTCCGGCGAGCCGGTGAACCACCACGGCCGGCACTACGAGGTTCGGGACGTGACGCTGCTGCCTGCCACCGTGCAGCGGCCCGGTCCGCCGGTGTGGATCGGCGGGTTCTGGCCGCGTCGTCCGCCCATGCGGCGGGCAGCGCGGTGGGACGGCGCGGTGCCGTTGTTCGAGACGGCCCGGCATGGGCATGTGCCTGATGTGGTGGAGGTACGGGATCTTGTCGGCTATGTGCGCAAGCACCGAACGGCCGAGGCGGAGCGCCCCTTCGAGTTCGTGCTCGGCGGTGCCACGCCCTCGGACGCGGCCAAGGCCAAGGACGTGATCGGTCCGCTGCACGACGCCGGCGCGACCTGGTGGGACGAGCGACAAGTCCAGACCGGCCCTGACCTGGACCGTCTGCCCCCGGTGCTGCGCCGCATCGAAGCGGGGCCGCCGGTGGTCTGAGGAGCCTGGCGGCTTCCCAAGCGGCAGGAGTAACCGGCCCAACGCCGTGCGATCAAGCCGAGGAGCAGTGACCATGCCACTGTGCACACGCGACTGGACCAGCACCGACCGGAACCGGATGACAGTTGCCAGAGGTGAGCCGGTTCGAAGCGGCGTTTGACAACGACGTTCTCCCTCCACACCTGTGCCGATCAGCGGGGTAGGACGCCGAGGTCTGACACCACTACCACTCGTGAACCGTAGGCGCCGTGCGAGCGAGGACTGATACAGAGAGGTGTCCAAATGAAGGCGATCGTGGTGACGGACCAGGCCGCAGGAACGGCCGGGATGACGCTGACGGAGCGGCCTGAGCCGGGGCCGGCCATCAACGACGTCGTCGTTCGGATTCATGCGTCGGGATTCGTCCCGACCGAGCTGGCGTGGCCCTCGACCTGGACCGATCGCCTCGACCGCGACCGAACGCCGTCGATCCCCGGACATGAGCTGGCCGGAGTGGTCACCGCCCTCGGCTACGGCACGACGGGCCTCTCGGTGGGACAGCGCGTGTTCGGCCTCACCGACTGGCATCGCGACGGCACCCTCGCCGAGTACGCGGCCGTCGAGGCACGCAACCTCGCGCCGCTGCCGGGCGACGTCGACTTCGCCGTGGGCGCCAGCCTTCCGATCTCAGGCCTCACCGCGTGGCAGGGACTGTTCCAGCACGGCCACCTCCAGGTGGGGCAGAGCGTCCTCGTGCACGGCGCGGCCGGCGCAGTCGGGACGATGGTGACGCAGCTCGCCCGTGAGTTCGGCGCCTACGTCATCGGCACCGGACGTGCCGCCGACCGCCAGAAGGCACTCGACTTCGACGCAATGGAGTTCGTCGACCTCGACAATGACACCCTGGAAGACGTCGGAGAAGTCGACCTGGTCTTCGACGTCATCGGCGGCGACATCCAGAAGCGATCCGCAGGCCTGATCCGGGCTGGAGGAACACTGGTAACCGTCGTTGGGCCGCCTGAGGCGCGGCCCGCCCACGGCCTGGCGATCGACTTCGTTGTCGAGTCCGATCGTGCCCAGCTGGGTGAGATAGTCCAGCGGGTACGGGACGGGCGACTGCGCACGAACATCGGCAACGTCGCGACCCTCGACGATGCCGTCGCCGCCCTCAACCCGACGGAGCGACGCCAGGGGAAGACGATCATCCGTGCTTGTCCGTGAGGACTCGGGCGGCGGGCCCGGCGAACGAGGGGCGTCGGGCGGCAGATCCGCTCGGCCCACGGGAGGCCAGAGCCTGAGCGCCTCCGTCTCGCCACGGCTGGAGCCGGTGGCAGTCCAGCTTCCAGCTCACCCGCAGGAGCCGTGCCACCTCCCACGGCTTGATCGCTGCAGTAGCGCTCGTGTCCGCCGCGTGCGACGTTTGAAGAGAAGGGGACCTTTTGCACTGCCTTGTTCAGGGAGGTGTTCCGATGTCGGACATCGAGTCGACCGCCAGGCGGAAGCCCCGGTCGAATGCGTGGCAGTCGGCGGTCACCGTGCTACTGGAGAAGGACCCTCCCTTCGTTCCGGAGGGTGCGCATGCGATGACCATCGTCGTGGAGTTCCCACCGGGCGATCCGGGCACTCCTCCGCATCGGCATTCCGGACCGTGCCTCGGCTACGTGCTGGAGGGCGAGATGGTGTTCGAGCTCGAAGGTGAGCCGCCGCGTGTCCTCCAGGCCGGCGAGGCGTTCTTCGAGCCGGGCGGCGACGTCATCCACTACCAGGACGGCAACAACCGCGACGACATCCCGGTGCGCTTCACCGTCAGCATGTTCATGGAACCAGGCACACCGATGCTCACCCTCGTCGACGAGGAAGAGCTCGTCCAGCGCCAGGACCGCCGGGTCCGGCGCACCGACTGACCGCCAGCCCCTGCGGCGCGCCGTCGTCGGCGAAGCTCGGTCGAGGCGTCTGTGAGAGCAAGGAAGGCCAAGAGATGAAGATCCCTGTCATCGGTGGGACGGGGCGAGTCGGATCGCAGGTGGTCAAGGTCCTTACTGCGAGAGGGCAGGAGGCGGTGCCGCACTCGCTGTCCACCGGTGTGGACCTGCGCAGCGGGCAGGGCCTGCGCGAGGCGCTGACGCGATCCGACGTCGTCATCAACCTGACGACCTCGCCGACCTTCGACGAAGCCGCGCCACCGTTCTTCCAGGAGACCATGGACAACCTGCTGACGGCCGCCCATGCCGCCGGCGTCGGCCACGTGGTCATCCTCTCGATCGTGGGGGTCGACCAGGTGCCGGGCCTGGTCTATTACCGTGCCAAGGTGCTGCAGGAGGACATTCTCAAAGCCGGCCCCTTGCCGTACTCGATCGTCCGCGCCACGCAGTTCTTCGAGTTCATCGACACAGTGCTGTCCTTGACCGCCGACGAGAACACCGTCCGTCTGCCCGCCACGCTCCTCCAGCCCATCGCCGCAGCCGACGTCGCCCAGACCGTGGCTGACGTCAGCCTGGGCACCCCGCTGCAGGGCACCCGCAACGTCGCCGGCCCCGAAGTGTTCGCGCTCGACGAACTGGGCAAGATCACCCTCGCCGCTCGTGGTGATCACCGCAGGGTCGTCACCGACAACACCGCCGGCCTGTTTGCTGCCGCCTCAGGCGACGCCCTTATCGCCAAGGGCGACACGATCATCGCCAAGACCACCTACCGGGAGTGGCTCGCGCGCTGACCCTGGCGGCCTGACGATCGTGAGCCAGTCCAGCCCCGCCTGCAACCCGGCCCGGACCTAAGCACAGACGTGCGCACTGTCACCCGAGCAGCGCCTCGAACGCTGACCCTCTGACGGCGCGTGAGTGCCAGTTGATCGATTCCAAGGGATCGCTCTGATCGTGGACAGACGGCTAGCATGCGCGGATGGCCTTGGTCCATCTGCGTCGCTCGGTCCGCGCGCTCGTTCTCGACGAGGGCGATCGCATCCTGCTGTGTCGGTTCGTCATTCCCAAACCGACCGGCCCGATCGTGGTGTGGGCAGCGCCCGGTGGAGGCGTAGAGCGTGGCGAATCCGGCCTTGCCGCCCTGCGTCGGGAGCTACGCGAAGAGGTAGGGCTCGCTCTTGACGCCGATCCGCCACATGTCTGGCATCAGGAGGTCATCGACCCCGGGCACGTGGTGGGCTATGACGGTGTGATCAATGACTACTTCCTTGTGCGCGCCGCATCGTTCCACCCCCGCGGCGCAATGTCCGACGACGAGCTTGCTGCCGAGAACATCGACGGCTTTCGCTGGTGGCGGCTGCCCGACATCGCCGACTACCGCGGTTCAGACCTGTTCTCACCGCGCGACCTGGCCACACCGTTGGCGGCGCTGATCGCCGGCGGGGTTCCGCCCAGAGCAGTGCCGCTCGGCCTGTGAGCCCGGCACCCGACGTCGTTCAACGCCCGCACGCATCCCCTACCGCCGGCGAGAATTCACAGACCGCCTGCGCGCACGTGTCAAGGAAGTCCAACGTCAGTGTGTGAAGACAGAGTTGGACGACCTCGCGGCCGCGCTCCACGTCAAGACCGACGACACGCTGAAGGAATCACCGCAGCTCGCCCCCTTGCCGGCCTGCGGTGGGCATCGCGCCGCGACTCAGCGACGCGGAATCCGACGAGGCGGTGGCCGCCAGCATCTGCGGAAGCGGCCTGACCAGGCCCGGGGCAACCCGTGCACCAGGCCGCAGAACCTTCTTCTACCGGAGCGTCGCCTGTCACCGCAGCTGGTTGAATGCCTGGTCGGCATCGGCTACGGCCTCGGGGTGCACGTCGTGGGCGGTTCGACCGTCGGCGATCTTCTGCCAGTTGGTCCGGGCGAGCACCCGTTGGACCGCGAGTACCTGGGCGGCTCGCAGGCGTGCCTGGATGCCTTCGCCGAGGGCGTCAGCCAGTGCCTCCTCGTCCTCGAGCTGGTACCGCGTGAGCCGTGCTGCCAGGCTCGGTGTGGTGAACACCAGCCGATGGAACGCCACCACCTCGGGATGATCATTGAGGCCGGTGACGGGGTCGTACCGATCGAGGCAGGCCCGGAAGTGCCGGTGCAGCGCCGTCACTGGCTTGATGCCCGACCCGCGGTCACGTACGACGCGTGCTGCCTCGCCCTGGTGATCTGCAAACCGGTGCAGCACCAGGTCCTCCTTGGTGGGGAAGTACCGGAAGAGGGTCGGCTTGGAGATCTCGGCCGCCGCGGCGATGTCGTTGACCGAGACGCGGTCGAAGCCGCGCTCCAGGAACAGCGAGACGGCCGCGTCGCCGATGGCGTCGCGCGTCCGCTCCTTCTTGCGGGCCCGCAGTCCCGTCGACTCGCTCATCTGACCACCGTAACATTCATGACCGGGTTGCATTTTTAACTGAGTAACGTTTTCATGAGCGGCATGAATCAGACAGACATTCCTCCCGTGCTCGTAACCGGGGCGACGGGGCGGGTCGGCCGCGTCGTCGTCGACCAACTCCTCGACGCGGGTGTGCCGGTCCGCGCCCTCACCCATCGCTCCGCGGCGGCGGCGACGCTGCCGGCGAAGGTCGAGGTCTTCACCGGCGACCTCACTGTGCCCGAGTCGCTCGACCCGGCACTGAAGGGCGCCGGCGCGGTCTTCCTCGTCTGGACCGCCCCGCCTCAGACCGCCGCGGCAGTCGTCGAGCGGCTGGCAGCCCACGTGCGGCGGGTCGTCTTCCTCTCCTCCCCGCATCAGACGCCGCACCCCTTTTTCCAGCAGCCCAATCCCATGGCGGTGCTGCACGCCGACATCGAGCGGCTCATCGCGGCCACCGGGCTCGAGTCGACGATCATCCGGCCGGGGATGTTCGCGTCGAACTCGCTGGCCTGGTGGGCGCCCGCGATCCGGGCCGGCGAGGTCGTCCGGTGGCCCCACGGCGCTGCCGCGTCGGCACCGGTCGACGACCGCGACGTCGCAGCCGTCGCGGCGCGGACGCTCTATCAGGGCGGATACGGTGGAGGCGACTACGTCCTAACGGGCCCCGAATCACTGACCCAAGCCGCCCAGGTGGACATCCTCGGTGACGCCCTGGGACGCCGGATCGCATTCGAGGAGATGACACCGGACGAGTTCCGAAGCCTGGGGGAGGGCACGGTGCCCAGCTCGGTCGTCGACATGCTGCTCGCCGCGTGGAAGGCGGCGGTCGGACAGCCCGCGTACATCACCACTACGGTGGCCGACATTCTCGGGACGGCGCCCCGAACGTTTCGCCAGTGGGCCGCCGATCACGCCACCGCGTTCACGGAGGGTTCGCAGGGTTCGTAGCTAGAAGCGGTGCCCCTTCGCGCCGCGTCCCGCCGGCCGCTTCTGCCGGGCCCGCTTCGGTAGCCGCTTGACCAGGCGGTCGGCCCGGAACTTGCCTGCTGGGGTGGAGACTTCGGCCGAGCAGGCCACCGCGATGACAGAGCCGATGCCGTGTTCTTCCAGAGCCGTGCGCAGTTTCGGGTTTCAGCAGGTGCTGCATGCCGTGCAAGGCGGCCTCCCCGGCCCACTCGGCCCTCCTGCCAGCGGGCAGGGTCTACGCTGTGCCCCGCGGCCACTGCATGATCTTCTGTCTTCACACACCGGTGATCAGCGGTGGCCGCACCCGTCGGCGAACCTGGAGCTGCCAATGACCTCGCCCGGCCCCGTCACCCGAGATCTGCTCGAAACCTTTGACGACGTACGTTCCAGAACCTTCGCTCGCCTTGGCGGCCTCACCGATGCCGAATACCTCTGGGAGCCCGTCGCCTCGTGCATGACGCTCCGGGCGGATACGAACGGCGTGTTCCGTGCCGACCCACGGCCCGCAGGCGATGTCCGCCCGGCGCCGTTCACGACGATCGCCTGGCGTATCTGGCACATCGGAGCGGACTGCCTGCGCGGCTACGGCCGCTTCTTCCAAGACGAATCCCGGAGCGGTGACCGGCATCTGTGGCCGGGCACGGCGGCCGAAGGCGTCCAGATGCTGTCCAACGACTGGTCCCGATTCCGAACCCGGGTCGAATCCCTCGGCGATGACCGTCTCCTCCAGCCCATGGGTCCCCGCGCTGGCGCCTACGGCCACGAGAGCTACCTACTGCTGGCCCTCCATGCCCTGGACGAAGCCGCTCACCACGGCGCCGAACTCGGTGTCCTTCGCGACCTCTACCTCCACGGCTTCGCCGCGTAGCAACAGCAAGATCACGATCGCCGACGGCCAGATCCTGCGGCTGGGGGACACAGACTGGCAGGTCGTGGGCACCCCCGGCCACACCCCCGGCCACCTGGCACCGCCCTTCCGCGGCCCCGCCCCCCGGCGCCGGGCGGCATGTGCTGTGGCCGGTCCTGCCGGTGCCACGGGTACGGCCGGCCGCGTGACGCGGGCTCGACGATTGCGGTGGAGGGGATGCCGGCGTGCGTGGCGAAGCAAGTGGCAAGATCGGTCAGGAATCGAGAAGCCCCGGCCGCCGTGCAGCCCCTAGCGTGATGGTCATGGCAATCACCACTTCCACCACGGCCCACACGTCCCTCGCGTCCGTCACCCTTGAGGTGGCCGACCCCGAGGCCGCCCGCTGCTTCTACACTGCCTTCGGCGTGGACACGTACATACGCCTGCGGGCGTCCGAGGCCCACTCCACTGGATTCCGCGGCTTCACCCTGGCGCTGACGGTGTCTGGGCCGGCCACCGTCGACGGCTTCGTCGCGGCCGCCGTGGACGCCGGCGCCACGGTGCTGAAGCCCGCCGCGAAGTCGCTGTGGGGTTACGGCGGCGTCATCCAGGCCCCGGACGGGACGATCTGGAAGATCGCGACCTCGGCGAAGAAGGACACCGGCCCCGCCACCCGTGAGATCGACGAATTCGTCCTCCTGCTCGGCGTCGAGGATGTGAAGGCCACCAAGCAGTTCTATGTCGGCCGGGGCCTGACCGTGGCCAAGAGCTTCGGCGGCAAGTACACCGAGTTCGCCACCGGCACCTCCAGCCGCGTCAAGCTGGCGCTGTACAAGCGCCGTGCCCTGGCCAAGGACCTCGGCGTCCCCGCCGACGGCGCCGGCTCGCACCAGATCGTCCTCGGCAGCACCGCCGACGCCTTCACCGACCCGGACGACTTCGCTTGGGAGCCCACCGCTGAGCAGTCCTGACTGCCGCCCCACCCTCCTGCACCGGCCGGTCTCACCTTGCCCGGGAGGAAACCCGCCATGCCGTCCACGAAGTCGCCCGCCGAGAACCCCGGCACGGCCACCGAGAAGTACGACGGATTCACCGCCGAGGAGCGGGCCGCGATGCAGGAGCACGCCCCCAGCCAAGTGCCGTGGGGTGGAGCGGCGCAGCGCCGTTCCGGCACTTTTAGGGCGTGCAGATCTTTAACTCGTCTTTTTGACCTTGGTTTGGGTGGGGTCGGAGGTAAGGAACGCGGCCACGTCGGCGGGTGTACAGAACCG
>NZ_JBIUBT010000018.1:0-145037 GCF_044548235.1 Streptomyces sp. NPDC052043 | reverse complement strand
CGCTCCCGCTCCGCGTGAGCGCCTGCGGGAGGCTGCGCCTCCCGACCAACCTGCCTGCTGCGCAGGCAGGTTGATGCTCCGTCCGCTGCGCTCCTGGAGCGGCGGGACTGCGTCCCGCTCCCGGACTTCCGCTTCGCTCCAGTCCGGTCGGGTGGGTCCGCTGCGCTCCCCCACCCGAGGGTCCTTCCGGCTTCGCCTCCAGGACAAGAGCCCGCTGACGCGGACTCAGGCTGGCTATGAGGGGAGGGGGTTGCTCGTTCGTGTCGGGTTCTAGTGTAGCGGCTGCATCAGGTTGATGCAGCATGTACCGTTGGCGGAACATGGGGATACCCTTTGGGAGATTCCGCATGGTGTTAGCTCTCACTCTTTAATGCATGTTGGAGGCTTGGATGGGTCTCGATGGGAAGTGGACAGAGCCCCTTGGTGATGTGGGGAGATGGACTCCCGTACATCAAGCCGTGGAGATGAGTGACTACGAGGTGCTCACCACGCTGTTGGACTCTGGAGCGGACCCGAACGAGGTGTGCTTCGGTCACACCCTGCTCACTCATTCGATTGACATCGAAGGAGACGGCCACCTGCAGTCAGGACACCCTTTGAACACGGCTGTTACCGCGATCCTGCTGGCCTACGGCGCTGATCCGCGTCTGCCGGCTGTCGATGGGGAGACCCCTCTGCAGATCGCCGAGTACTACAACCATGAGCCAGCGAAACGCCTACTCCAACGATTCCTGACACACGATGAGAAGTCGAAGAACTGACTGATCCAGGGGGCTAGGAAATGTCTGCGATTCAGCTACGCGAGCACCAAGTGGACCAGAAGTCGGCGTTTCGTAAGTGGGTTGGATTCCCTGCAAGATCATCTGTGCCCCCGCAGGGGGCCCGGGGCACGATCGTCTCCGCGACCGGATCGGGCAAGACGATCACGGCCGCCGCGTGCGCGCTGGAGTCATTCGCGGACGGCCGGATCCTCGTGACCGTGCCCACCCTGGACCTGCTCGCGCAGACCGCCCAGGCGTGGCGTCTGGTCGGTCACCGGGCCCCGATGGTGGCGGTGTGCTCGCTGGAGAACGACCCGGTGCTGAAGGAGCTGGGCGTGCGGACCACCACCAACCCGATCCAGCTCGCCCTGTGGGCGGGGTCCGGGCCGGTCGTCGTTTTCGCCACGTACGCCTCTCTCGTGGACCGCGAGGACATCGACGCGCCCGTGGGCCAGCGGAAGGTTCGCGGGCCGCTGGAAGGCGCTCTGGCTGGCGGAGAGCGGCTCTACGGCCAGCGCATGGCAGGCTTCGACCTCGCGATCGTGGACGAGGCCCACGGAACCGCCGGTGATCTTGGGCGGCCGTGGGCCGCGATCCACGACAACGCCCGCATCCCCGCGGACTTCCGGCTCTACCTGACCGCGACCCCGCGCATCCTCGCCGCGGCCCGGCCACAGAAGGGCGCGGACAGCCAGGAGCTGGAGATCGCGACCATGGCCGACGACCCGAACGGCACGTTCGGTGCCTGGCTGCCCGGGGCGGAGCTCGGGCTCTCGGAAGCGATCGAGCGGGAGATCCTCGCCGGGTTCGAGATCGACGTCCTGGAGATCCGCGACCCCTCCCCCGTCCTCGGGGAGTCCGAAGAGGCGCGGCGCGGCCGGCGCCTGGCGCTGCTGCAGACCGCGCTCTTGGAGCACGCCGCCGCGTACAACCTGCGTACGGTGATGACGTTCCACCAGAAGGTGGAGGAGGCCGCCGCGTTCGCGGACAAGCTCCCGGAGACGGCGGCCGATCTGTACGTCAACGACGCCACCGACGACGACCTGGCCGCCGCCGACAAGCTGCCGAAGTCCTCCATCGACGCGGAGTTCTACGAACTCGAGGCCGGCCGCCACGTCCCGCCGGACCGCGTCTGGTCGGCGTGGCTGTGCGGCGACCACCTCGTGACCGAGCGGCGCGAGGTCCTGCGCCAGTTCGCCAACGGCATCGACGCGGCCGGACGCAGGGTGCACCGCGCCTTCCTCGCCAGCGTTCGCGTGCTCGGGGAAGGCGTAGACATCACCGGCGAGCGGGGAGTCGACTCGATCTGCTTCGCCGACACCCGCGGCTCACAGGTGGAGATCGTGCAGAACATCGGCCGGGCACTCCGCCTCAACAAGGACGGCTCCACCAAAGTCGCCAGGATCATCGTCCCGGTATTCCTGGAGCCCGACGAGGACCCGACCGACATGGTCGCCAGCGCCAGCTTCCGCCCCCTCGTAGCCGTCCTACAGGGCCTGCGCAGCCACGATGAACGCCTGGTCGAGCAGCTCGCCTCCCGCGCCCTCACCAGCGGCAAGCGCAAGATCCACGTCCAGCGTGACGAGGACGGGCGGATCGTCAGGGCTGGCGGCGAGAGCGACGGCAAGGACCAGGAGCAGGACGACACCGACGCCGCCGCCGAGTCGGCCCTGCTCCATTTCTCCTCTCCCCGGGACGCAGCGACCATCGCGGCGTTCCTGCGCACCCGGGTCTACCGGCCGGAGTCGCTGGTGTGGCTGGAGGGCTACCAAGCCCTGCTCCGCTGGCGGGCGGAGAACGGGATCACCGGCGTCTACGCCGTGCCGTATGACGTGGAGGTCGAAGTCGGGGCGACGAAGGCGTTTCCGCTTGGCCGGTGGGTGCACCAGCAGCGGAAGGCGTTGCGGGCCGGGGAGCTGGAGGAGCGGCGTAAGACGCTGCTGGACGCGCCGGAGGCCGGAATGGTGTGGGAGCCGGGCGAGGAAGCGTGGGAGGCCAAGCTCGCCGTACTCCGGTCCTACCGGCGGGCCACCGGGCACCTCGCCCCCCGACAGGACGCGGTGTGGGGCGAGGGCGAAGCCGAAGGTCTCGTACCGGTCGGCCAGCACATGGCCAACCTCCGCCGGAAGGGCGCGAAGAACGGCCTGGGCAAGGACCGGGAGCGGGCCGCCGTGCGCGCAGCGCAGCTCACCGAGATCGACACGGACTGGGACTGCCCGTGGCCCCTGGACTGGCAGCGGCACTACCGCGTCCTGGCAGACCTGGTCGACGCCGACGGCCAGCTGCCCGACATTCAGCCCGGCGTACTGATGGACGGCGACAACATCGGTAAGTGGCTCCAGCAGCAGAAACAGCCCAGCAACTGGAAGCTCCTGTCCACCGAACAGCAGGAACGGCTAGCCCGGCTGGGCGTGCGGGGCGCCACCCTCCCCGTGACTGCCGCGGCCCCGGCAGAGCTTCCTCCGGCGCCGGCCGACGCGGCCAAGGGCCCGAGGAAGGCCGGGAGCAAGGCTGAGGCGGCCTTCCAGCGGGGCCTGACAGCCCTCGCGCAATGGGTCGAACGGGAAGGCGCCCACCGACCGGTTCCGCGGGGGCACAGCGAACAGATCACGGTCGACGGCGAAGCGGAGCCGGTGGTCGTGAAGCTGGGCGTGTGGGTATCGAACGCCCGCACGAGGAGAGGCAAGCTCACCCAGGAACAGCTGAACGCGCTACGGGAGCTGGGCATGGAGTGGGCATGAGCGCGCCTGCTGGATGTTGGAGCGCAGTGCTGGTCTCTGGTCCTGCGGGGTGAGGTCCTGCGCTCGTCCAAATCGCGCCAACGGCCTGATACTCACCAACACCCGTACCTGGCCCGCGCGCTGTCCCGACAATGAGCAAATGACCGACGCGCACTTCTTCAACGACGAGCCCTTCCTCAACCACGAGGAGGGATCTGATCTGCTCGGGCACGGGCAGTACGCCCAGCACGTAATCGGCCTGCTGGACCGGGTGCGGGACCAGACCGAAACCGGAGTCCTCGCCCTGATCGGACCCTGGGGCTCGGGAAAGTCCAGCGTCCTCGGCAAGGTGGCACGCGGTCTACGGGAAGCGCGCAGCGATGAAGGTTGGCTGATCGCGGAACTCAACCCATGGCTGTACTCCGATCTGGAGTCCCTCATGCTGGCGCTGTTCAGCGAGATACGCGAAGCCTTTCCCAAAGACGAACGGTGGTCCGAGGCGCGGCAGAAGATCGGCGGATTCGGACAGGCCATCAGCCCTCTGGGGAAGGTCACCGCTTTCTTCGGCCTCGACTCGGCAGGGCTGATCCAGGAGGTCAGCAACCGCATCAGCGGCGACACGAGCGCGTCCGCCGCCAAGCACAAGGCTGAGGAAGCCCTGCGCAAAGCGGGCCGCCCGGTCCTCGTCGTCATGGACGACCTAGACCGCCTCACCCCCGAAGAGCTCCTCGTCGTCTTCAAGCTGGTACGCCTGGTAGGCCATCTACCCGGCGTGTACTACCTGATCAGCTTCGACGAACGGACCCTGCTGGACGTCCTGCAACGCAGTGAGTTGGTCGGCAACAGCGAGACCCGCGCACGAGAGTTCCTGGAAAAGATCATCCAGGTACGGCTGGACCTTCCCGCGTTCCGCGAGCGCGACGCCGACATCCTGGTCGACCGCTCTCTCACCGCGGTCCTCGCCTCGCACGGCCTGACCCTGACACCCGGCGAGCAGCAGCGGCTCTCCGAGGCCTACTACCGGTACCTGCAGGCCCGGCTGCGCACCCCGCGCGCCATCAAGCGGTTCTTCGGCCAGGCCGACGCCACCCTCGGCCAGCTCACCGGCAACGTCGACATCGTCGACTTCCTGCTCGTCACCTTCCTACGCACCAGCGAGCCCCGCGCCTACCAGTTGCTGTGGCAGCACCGAGCCGAACTCACCGGCACCAGCATCGACCTGTCCACACGCCGCGACGAGCGGCCGGAACAGCGCATCGACCGCTGGCGCACCAGGTTGCAGAACGCGGGCGTCGCCGAGCAGCATTTGGATGACGTGATTGGCCTGATGGGCATGCTGTTCGCGCCACTTCGGCAGGCACTCGGACACGGCGCCGACCCCCAGGCCATCGCGCTGCGGCGCGGCATCGGCAGCATCGACTACTTCGACCGGTACATGGTTTTCGGCATCCCCGACGACGACCTCCCCGAGCACACCTTCGACACCGCCCTGCAGCAGTTGGCCGACGGCACCCCGGGCGCCGAAGCGGACGAGCTGCTCCTGCGCCTGCGCGACGACACCCAGCGCATCACCCGCCGCATCCAGTACAAACGCGCCGCCGGCACTCCCCTACCGGCCGCGGCACTCCTCAAAGCCGCAGCCCAGCACTACGGCCACCTCACCGCCGCCCCGCAAGCCCTCGGACTGTTCACAGCAGACCGCGCCATGGAGTTCCTCGCAAAAGACCTGCTGACTGACCTTGCCGAGCCCGAACGGCCCGAAATCCTCAAGATCATGGCCGAGACGCCCGACGGAGCTGTCCTCTCTGCTCGCACACTGCAACGCGTGGCCACCCGCGCAGACGCCGACGGCGTGGACCACACACAGGCAGCAGCCACCCCCGACTGGATCAGGGAAGCCCGCTCATTGATCAGTCATGAAATCGCAGGGCACCTCACCCCAGCCGTAAGCCGCCCTGTCCACGACCTCACCGAGCTGGAGATCACCCTCATCTGGGCAAGGCGCCACACCGAACCCGAGGCCTCCCGGACCTGGCTCAACCAGCGTCTCGACGAGGAATGGGCCCCGCTCGACCTCCTCGCCGCACTCCTACCGCCCGACCGGGCGCCGTTCCCGGTCATCGACTACGACACCCTGCAAAGCCTCGACGCGCTCATCGGCCTCGAAGCCCTGCACAGCCGCCTAGCCCCACTCCTTGATGCCCCCGCATCAGACCCCATCACCGCGCCCGAAGAACACCAGCAACGCATCCTCCAAGCACTCCGCGAACACCGCGCGCGCAACGCCTCAGGCAGCAGCTGACCACCACCCGACCGCCCCCTCCCGACAAGACGGAGCAGCAAGCCGTGACAAGCAACCCGTTCAACCGGGCACCCGAGCAATGGCAGCATCTCGCCGCCGCCCGCCAGGCCTACACCGACACCGTCAGCACGTACTACGACGAGACGCTGCAACACGTGGCCCAACAGGCACGCGCCAGCGGGGATATCGGCAAAGCGGACATCGGAGCACTGCTGATGTGGAAGCGCCTTAAAGCCGACACACCCTGGTCCGGCGAACTCATGGCCCTCGCGGACGCAGACGTACGCCGCACAACAGCCGCAGCCATAGCCGCCGCCCGGAACACCTCTCTCAAGCCGCAGCGCGGCAGCACAAGCCGCCCGAGCCGCCCTCACCCTTGTTCTTCAGGAGCGCTTGAGGAGCTCGCGCAAACGGTCGTGGGGGAGGCCGGGAGAGCGGTGGCCGTTGCGGCCGACCATGGTTTCGTTGGCGACGAGGGCGTTGAGCACAGCTTCCTCGATCGCCTGCACGGCCGCGGTGTAGAAGCGGTCCATCCGGCCCCAGGGGACGAAGCGTAGCGTCTCGTACTCGTCGGCGGTCGGCTCGGCCTGCGGGAAATCGCTGCTCAGCATTCCGGCGTTGGCGGTGGAGAAGGCCAGGAAGATGTCGCCGGAGAAGTGCCCGCCGGCGGTGCCGGTGCGGCCGAGGCCGATCGCTGCGCGACGGGCGAGTGCCTTGCACTGGCCGGGGAGGAGCGGGGCGTCGGTGCCCAGGAGGACGATGACCGAGCCGGAGCCGCCGGGGACGGGCCGGGTGCTCTCGTGCCAGTCGGTGTCTTCCATCGGGTTGTCGTCCATCAGTTCGCGGCCGACGGGGACGCCAGCCACGGTCAGTTCGCGCCGGTCTCCGAAATTCGCCTGGACCAATGCGCCGACCGTCCAGCGGTCCGGGCCGTAGTCGACGAGGCGCGAAGAGGTGCCGCAACCGCCTTTGAAGCCGTAGCAGTTCATTCCGGTGCCACCGCCGACCGAGCCCTCCTCGACGGGGCCGCAGGTGGCGGCGTCGACTGCCGCGATCGCGTGCTCGGGGTGGACGTGCCGTCCGTTGATGTCGTTGAGGTAGCCGTCCCAGGTCTCGGCGACCACCGGCAGCAGCCATTTCGCGGCCAGGTCCGGGCGGTGTTCCGCGACCCACTGGATCACACCTGCATGCACCGGGCCCACGGCGTGGGTGTTGGTGAGGGCGACCGGGAGGGAGAGCGCCCCGGACTCCTCGATCCAGGTAGTGCCGGTCATCTCGCCGTTCCCGTTGAGTGAGTACCAGCCTGCCGCGCAGGGCAGGCCGACACCTGAGCGGCCGCGCGGGAGCAGGGCGGTGACGCCGGTTCTGACCTGCTCGCCCTCGATCAAGGTGGTGTGTCCGACGGCCACCTCCGGCACGTCGGTGATGGCGTTGTACGTACCGGGCGTGCCGTCCAGCGGGATGCCGAGAGCTCGGGCCCTGAGGCGCCCGGAGGGGGTGCTGCGGTGGTGGTCGGTGCTGCTCATGCGCGCGGGTGCTCCTGTACGGGTCGGTCCGGGGTGAGGTTGGCGCAGCCCGTCGCGGTGCGGGCGTAACCGAGGACGAGGGAGAGGGCGCGTTCGGGGGTGACCGAGCGGTTGCCGGTGACGATGTGCAGCCCGTAGCCGTCCTCCAGGGTGACCAGGTTGGCGGCGATGTCTATGGCCGATTCGGTGAGTGTGAAGTGGCCCTGTGCCTCGCCGACCTCCAGTATCCCGGTGTAGACCGCGACCTGCCGGTCGAAGAGACCCTGGCCGTGCGCGGCGAAGACCGGGTTGTCGGTCGTCTCCGGCCCGAACCAGTAGAGCAGCCGGACGAGTTCGTCATCCGGGCCGGTGGGCAGCCCGCGCCGGGCGCAGACCACCAGCTTGTCCCGGGCGTCGCGCAGTCCGGTCACCGCGTCCAGGCGCTGGGTGAAGAACCTGTCCACGGCGTCCTTGTAGACCTGCTCCAGCAGGTCGCCGAGGTCGCGGAAGTAGTAGTGCACCGAGCCGCGGGCCACGCCGGCGGCGTCTGCGATGTCCGCTACCCGCACCCGGGCCGGGCCGTAAGTGCTCACCGCCCGTCCGGCGGCGGTGATCAGCTGGGCACGGCGTGCGGTCTGGTTCCTGGGTCGGGCCATGAGTGAATCTTTGACGCTCCAGCCAAATTAATCAAGAGGCAGCTGTTGCAGCCCTTGACGGAAGGCAGGCAGCAAGTCTTGGCTGGTGCGCCAAAGAATGGAGCAGCCATCATGAGCATGAACGAGCGCACCAGAGCCGCGGACCCGCAGGGGGGCGAACCGCGCTACGCGCAGGAGCTCTCCCGCTCCCTCACCTTCAAGGAGAACGTGCTGATCACGCTCTCCGCGGTATCCCCCGCCTCCAGCGTCTTCATCATCGTTCCGGCCGTGATCCAACAGGTCGGCGGCGCCTCGGCGGTGGCCTTCCTGCTGGCCGCGGTAGCCGGGATCTTCATGGCCTTCTGCTACGCCGAGCTCTCCAGCCGCTACCCCGTGACCGGCGGCGAATACGCCTTCGCAGCCCGGACCCTGGGCCCGGCCACCGGGTTCGCTGTCTTCATGCTCAACATGGTCGGCGGGATCTTCATCCTGGCCGTGATCGCCCTCGGCACCGGCGACTACCTCGGCGAGGTCTGGCACTCGCTCGGCGGCCAGGGCGCCGGGATCGCCGTGGTGCTGTTCGCAGCGGTGGTGGCGGTCTTCAACATCCGCACCAACGCATGGGTCACCGGGGTCTTCCTGGCGGTCGAACTCGCGGCGCTGGCGGTGCTGGTGGTGCTCGGCTTCGTCCATGTCGGCCAACCGGTCTCCACTCTGTGGACCGCGCAGACAGCCGACGGGGCGCACGGGGTGCTCACCGGGGTCTCCTGGGGGCTGGTCACCGCCGCAGTGGCCACCGCGCTCTTCGCTTACAACGGCTACGGCGCCGCGGTCTACTTCGCCGAGGAGACCAGAAACGCCGGGCGGACCATCGGCCGTGCCATCCTCTGGTCGTTGGCGATCACGGTGGCCGCCGAGGTGCTCCCGCTGATCGCGGTGCTGCTCGGCACGCCCAGCCTGGCCAGACTGATCGGCTCCACAACGCCGATGAACTACTTCCTCCTGACCCGTGGCGGCAGCGCGGTCAACACCGCGGTCAGCCTCGGAATAGCCCTGGCGGTGATCAACGCGGTTATCGCCATCATGTTGCAGCAAGGCCGGATGGTCTACTCGGCCGCCCGGGACGGCGCCTGGCCGGACGTGGTCGGCCGGCCGCTGGCGCGGGTGCACACCCGACTGAAGACCCCGGTGACAGCCACCCTCGTGGTGGGCGCGGCCTCCGCGTTGATCGCCTGGCTGGTCCCGTCGGACACCCTGCTGCTGGCCACCGGCGCCAACCTGCTGATCCTCTATGCCGTGGTGGCGCTCTCCGCCCTACGCGGAAAGCTCACCGGCCGGACGAAAGCCGCGGCCTACCAGATGCCCGGGAACATCACCGCGCCGATCGTGATCCTCGCCGTCATCGTCTACGTCAGCTACGAAACGGTGGTCACCGACTGGGTATCAGCGGCCATCTCGTTGGCCATGTTCGCGGCCGGATACCTCTACTACTACGGCTATCTGCACGCCCGCCGGGGCAAGCGCTGGACCCTCCCCGAGCCGGCCACCGAGGAGGACTAACGGAGCACCGAGCCCGTTGCACGGGAAAGCCGGCCGAACCGCACCAGGTTCTGCTGCCAGGCGGCCAGTAAGACACAACCTCAGCCCCGCCCGGGCCATCGTCTACAAGAGGACGACCTGGTCTCCATCCTGGAGCACATCGCGGCAAACCGGCCCGTCGGCCAGGTCATCCGCGCGGACGAGGCCCACTCCGTCCAGAACGGCACCATCGCCTGGCAGGCCCTCGGGCAGCAGCCGATGGCGGCCGGGGAGTCGAGGGCCGACTGACCGCAGTCAGTCGTCGATGAACCACAGATACAGGTGCAGCCCACGCTCGACAACCTGGCACAGCTCGCGGGCCTGCCCGACCCACTCGCCGCCCAAGTCGGCAGGAAGCCGGTCGAGTTCCGCCAGAAGCAGCGGCACCTGCCGCTGGTTGAAGACCGCATCCCCATACGGCGTCAGGGCCCAGAGCATCGGGAACTGCGCCGGGTCCAGATCCGCGAAGCCGGCCGTCCACTCCACGCCGGCCTCGGCGCTGGCCACGACCTTCCTGCTGTCACCACGCACCGCCATGTTGATCACCCGCCGAGCCTATCGGCGCCCACCGCGACCCACGAAGGAGTTACCGATCGTGACGTTTCCCCAGGCCCCGGCCCTGCCCGACGAGCTCGACAGGCTGATGCGCCGGATGCGCCTGCCCTACATGCGCAAGGCCGCACCCGACGTCCTGGCCACCGCCCGCGCCCAGCGGTGGGACCCCGCCGAAGTCCTGCGGCTGCTGATCTCCGAGGAGGTCACCGGCCGCGACGCGGCCACCCGGCGCCTCCGGCGCCACTCGGCGAACTTCCCCACCGGCAAGACCCTCGCGTCCTGGCGGGCCGAGGACTCCACCATCCCCGAACCCACCCAGAACTCCCTGATCACCCTGGAGTGGATCGGCCGCGCGAAAAACCTGGTGATCGCCGGCCCGTCCGGGACCGGGAAGTCGCACTTCACCGAGGGTCTGGCCCAGGCCGCGATCGAGAAGGACCTGAGGGTCGCCTGGTTCACCCTGGAGACCCTCGCCGCCGCGACCGGCAAGTCCAAGGTCGACGGCTCGACCGCCCGCACGGTCGCCCGGATCTGCCGCGCAGCCCAGACCGTTCAGCCGAGCGTCATCACGCCAACCAACCCCGGAACGCAACCCGTTGGAGCCGACGGCGACCCGGAACGGTCCGCACTGTCAGCAGCCGGTCACCATCGTCGCGCTTCTGGCGACCCCGGAAGCGGCCCGCCCCTCTGTCCCCACGGCCATCCCAGACATCGTTCCGCTGCGAAGGACTCCGTGACGTCTACTGACCGTCACTGATCACCGGGCCCGCCCACCTGACGGTCGGCGGGTCCTCCCCGTCAGGCCATCGAACGCAGTCGGTCCAGTTCACTGCCGATCGCATCCCGCAGCACATCGTGCTGCGGGCCGAGCTTGAACCGCTCGTCACTCCACCGGTCACGCGGATACAGCCAGACCGGCTTGCCCACCAGCTCGGCTGGCTCCCACTCGAACCGCGGCCAAACATGGGCATGCAAGAACGGGTCCGTGTTGCCGAGTATCTCCAGGTTGACCCGACGGAACTCGGGGTCCAGCCGCCGGCAGGCTCGCTCAACCGCTTCTCCGAGCTGGTCCATCCCGGCCAGAAACGACAGCCGCTTGGCCCTCGGCAGGTCAGACAGCCGTTGAACACCCGGCTCATCCGCGAGGAGAACTGAGTACCCGGGCAGGAACTGGACGTCGCCGATCACCGCAAAGCCAGACTCAAGCCGCCGCAGCACAGTCGGGTTCTCGCCCCGCAGAGCAGCCCCGATCCGGTCCATCCGCCAGTCGCCGGTCATGGCCCGAGCCTATCCACAGGTGATCAAGACCCGCAGATCGCCAACCAGCTCCGCTCCCTGCCGCGCGAGTACTATCCCGCCGCCCTGGCCGCCATCGAGTCCTGGAAGAACGGTCTGTGCCGCCCCGAGGCTCACGAGCTCCTCAAAGCCGCCCCCACCCCTGCCAAGGCCGCCCGGCTAACCCGCGCCCAGCTGCAGGCAGCGCTCAAGCGCGCCGGCCGAAAGCGCGGCATCGAAGCCGAAGCCGAGCGGCTCCGCGAAGTCCTCCGCGCCGACTGCGCCCACCAGCCACCGCTCGTCGAGGACGCCCTTGGGCAACAGATGCTCGCACTGCTCATCCAGCTTTCGGCCGCCTGCACCGCCGCTGACGACCTGGCCAAGGCGGTGGAGGAGGCTTTCCCCCAGCACCCGGACGCTGAGATCCTCCTCAGCTTCCCCGGCCTCGGTGTCCAGCTCGGTGCCCGGGTGCTCGCCGAGATCGGCGACGACCGCACACGGTTCGCCGACGCCCGCGGCCTCAAGGCGTACGCCAGCTCCTCGCCCGTCACCCGAGCCTCCGGCAAGAAATCAGCGCAATCTCTTCAACCGCATGATCGGCCAGCTCTACCACTGCCTGCAGCACAACCGAACCTATGACGAGACCGTGGCCTTTCCCGAGGGGAGCGTCGCCTCACAGGCAGCAGCGGCCTGAGCCACCAGGGTGCGCTACCGGATAACACAGATATCCGGCAGCACCGAGGTCTCCACGCCTTCCCCGGCCAGAACCTGCTGAGCCAGCCCGCGGGCCTGGGCCCACCCAACGTCGCTGATCAGAGCCGCTGTCGTCCACTGATCGGAGGACTCATCGCGAGTCATCTCATCGAAGATCGAATCGATCATCCGCAGGTCAGGTAGTGCACCACTACTGAGGAGTCCCTCCTCCACCAGGCGCTCGGCCATGCGGAACGCGTGATCGAAATCGAGGGCGATCTCGTCCGTCACGACACCGTGCTTCTCCAGCCATGCCGTCTGGGCTGGCGCAGGCGCCGCCAACACGATGAGCGCCTCCAGCAGGAGGCGACGGCGAAATGCGGGATCCGGATTCTCCACGTCCCGATCGTGCCACGACTTCACAGAACAGGAGCACCCGCCTGTTCGACCGACCCCGACAACCAACTTGACGCATAACAGCCTGAGGTGTCTGGGCCGCCATCACCCTCATGACCAGGCGTCTCGCCCGGAAAGGCGCCACCCCCAGCTGGCCGAGGAAACCGGCCGCTGCCGACGGCTGACCGCCCCCGAAGGCCTGACTCTCAGCCACGAACCTTCGAAGTGACCGCACAGTGTCACCGTTGTCGGCAGGCGGCCTGCTTGTTCAGCCAGTTCTGGGCCGCGTCCAGGACGGCGTCCTGGTGGCGGGCCACCGGGCGGGGATCCTTGATGACCTCCTCGTCCGGCGGGATCGGCGCGTCGTAGGCGCGGCCCGTGCGGTCCGCGTCCTTGACCCCCGTGATGAAGAGCGTGGCTCCGTCGGACAGGCGGTAGGAGGCGTTTCCCGTCGGGACGCCGAAAGTGGGCTCGCCGAAGGAGCGGGTGTCCGGGCGTCCGCGGAAGGCCACCGCGACCGCCTCGCCCGCGCTGGACGTCCGCCGGCCGGTCAGGACGGCGACCGGTGGCCTGCTGGTCGCGAGGGGCCGGCCGCCGGTGCTCCAGCCCTGCGACTTGCCGTCCAGGTACGGGGCACCGTTCTTGATCGACCACACGGACTTCTTGCCGTCCGCGTCGACGAACATGCCCGCCGTGCCGTCGCCCAGGATCGGCCCCGCCACGGTGAGCACGGGCCACATGCCACCGCCCGTCTCCGGCCTCAGGTCCACCACCCAGCCGCAGGCTCCCGCGCCGTCCGCCTTCGCCACGGCGGCCCGGCCCTGCCGTACGTACGCGTCGTACGTCTTCTGGGAACCGTTCACCCACGGCAGGGAAACGTAACCGATGCCGTTCTTCAGGGGCCGTCCTTCCAAACCATCGAAAGAGGAGGTCGACGCCTCCATGCCCTCCTTGGCCTGCCCCGGATCCCAGAAGGTGCTGTGCCCATCGCCCAGAGCCCCCAGCGCCGACTCGATCGCCCCGTAGGTGTCCGCGGGCTTCTGCGCCCCGCGGGCCTGCGAGAACGCCTTGCTTCGAAGGTTGTCCCAGTCGATCTGGTGACGGAGCAAAGAGTGCTCTTCCATGATGCTCAGCGCCTTCGACAAGTACGTCCGCGCCGCGGGGGCCATGTCGTCACCAGCCGAATCCTGCGCACCGCTTGTGCATCCCGTCGCTGCGACGACCACTCCGGCCAGTGCCGCACCTGCTGGCATGCGCAGTGAACGTCCCCGACCTATCCGTCCCCAGGCTCTCGTCACAGGACGTAACCCTAACGTTAACGATCACCAGCTGACGAGCTCAAAGATGAGAAACACGGGCGGTGTGAGCTGCGGTGATGGGCACGACGTTGGAATCGTTCGCGGCACCGTTCATGGCACTGGATTCCGGGCTTCCCGCAGGCCGCTCAGCACCCCTTGACCAGCTGGTGTACGTCATGACAAGGCTCCTCAAGCAGGTGGCGCGGGGGTCCGGATGGAAGTCCCCCGTCACTTGCTAGAGGTGTGGCGGAAGTCGACGGTGTGACACTTAAGTAGACGGAGTAGTAGGTCAGTGGCGGGTTTGCTGGAGCCCCTCCCAGCGTCCGAGTACGAGGCACGTCAGTGGCAGGGGCGATCCTTTCTGTGTGACGAACCAGGATGACTACCGTATTGCCGCTCAGGCTCTCCATGGGCAATTGCCTGACCCACGTTCCGTGATCGAGTGCACGGACTGGACCGCGCTGGAGCATGCCTACGGAAAGGCGCAGGACACGCCCCTTCGCCTGCTTCAGCTCTTGGAGGAGGACCCGGAGGTTCAAGCGGGAGCGCTGGGACTGCTGGACATGTCCGTTCTGCACCAGGAGTCCTTGTACAGCGCGACGGCACCGGCCGCACTGTACGTAGCCGCGGTGTTGAACGACCCCCGCACTCTGGCCCGCCACGAGAACTTCTCCACCTGGGATGGCCGACCTCGACCACTGCGTGCCGCCTTGCTGGAATGGCTGGGTCAGATCGCGGATTCGGCGGCCTACGGCGAGACGACCGACGAGGAGGACGGCAACGATCCGGGCGTCATCGATGCGGTCCGCGCAGTCCGCGGCACGATCCACGACGCCGTCTCCACCCATCTCCTGGCCCCGGACCCCACCGTCCGAGCGGCCGCCCTCAACACCACCGCCACGCTCCTTCAATCTCCCAAGCTGGCCGGAAGGATCTCCGGAACCACCCAGACTCTTCGGCGGCTGCTCGCCGAGAGCACCGACCGTCGTGAGCGCGCCACCATCGTCTTGACCATCGGCGCCTGGGGCGCGGACACCGCGCGCTGGCTCGCGGATCCCGACCCCGCCATCCGTGCCTGCGCCGCTCTGTCACCGGGATGCGCCGGCGACACCAAGGCGACGCGGACGATCCTCCGTGCTCTGCGCGAACCCGAGGCCATCGACTCCTGGTTCCTCGAACCCACCGCCACCGACCCTTGGGCCGGGGAACCGCTTCCGCACATCGAAGGCCGCCTGCGACACGCCCTTCTGTCCGCGGCCATCGAACGCGCTGCCGACTTCGAGGAACTGCTGCCGGCCGCCATGGCTTCCGTGCCGTTCTGCAGCAACCTCACCATCGCCGAAGACTGGGGACCGCTACTCGCCGCGGCATTCCCTTCCGGCTATGACCAAGGTGCCAAGCTCACTCCAGCCCAGCACCGTTACCTGAGCGCTCTCGCCGATCGCGACGTGTGCTGGCGATACACCCACCTCGTCACCTCGTGGTTCAACGACGTCCGCCTTCCCCCAGACCAAAACGCCATCAAGGCACTCCTGGCCGGGTCGCAGCCACACCAGTAACGACGCCGGCGCAGACCCCTCAAGCACCAGCACCAGAACATTGTGGGCTCCACTCGGTGGACAATGACTGGCATCCGTACGCCAGCCGCCTCGGCCAGCGAGCAGCACAGAGGTCTCACCAGCAGGGGTGGGGTGGGAACGCTGTCATTGAGAGCTGATGTCACTGATCGCTGAGGCAAGTTCTGGGAGGTCCCAGTAAACGGAGTATGTCCACAGCCCGGTCGTAACGGTGTGGCTCAAGGGACGGTCGCACGGCAGCGTGCCGTCGGCGAGGCGGAACACCCTCGAAGCGATGAAAGCAAGGGCATCTAGGGGCTTCCACAGATTCGTCCAGCGTGTCAAGGACGCTGGGAGGGTGACTGGTTGGTTGGCTGCGTACGGCGCCAGCTGTCCACCTCGAGGGTCGCAGAGGTGGAAGTAGGCCGCCTGTGACCCGAAGGTCAGGAGGGATGCCGTCCACATGGGGTCATGGCCGGTGGCCATGTCGACGGCGATGACGCCCCCGAGGCTGTGCGCCACCACCCGCACCGGTCGGTCCGGGCTGCGCCCGAGCTCGGGGTCAATGTTGGCGATGTGATCCCAGACGCGGCCCTGGATCTCTTCGCGGTGTCGCTGGTAGACGAGAACGTCACCGAGGAACCGCGTGGCAGCAGGACTTAACCGCGAGCGCAGGGAGTGGTTGACACGCGCGACGACGGCTTGAACGGCCGCGCCTGCGACACGATCCAGCCCTGCGAGGTGGCGGCGGATCACGGAGTGAAGCTTGCCTGGATCATTCGAAGCCCCGCGAATTCCGCACTCACTCCCCCAACCCGGTCCAACGAGGACAAGGCGCCCCCTTCCAGCCCCTCGTCTACACACTCGACCTCTTGATCCCCATCGGTGGCCTGGGGCAGCGCACGGCCTGGTACTGGTCGAACGACAGCCTCCAGTGGCTGGCTTACCTGCTGATCGCCTTCGGCTGGGTGCTGACGACCGCCGTCATCGCGGGTGTCACCCGTACTCTGCAGAAAAACTAGCGGGCGACAGGTGAGTTCAGGCGTCGCCAGCAGATCAGTGCGCATCCGAGGGTGAGGAAGGCTTCGTGGATGTCGTCGCGTATCTCCCAGCGGATCCTCAGGCGGCGGAACCAGCGCAGGTGGGCGAACGCGCGCTCCACGAACCAGCGTTGGGCCGCCGGTTCGCACTGACACCGGGAACGAGTTCAGAGCCACCATGGGTGCGGCGTTCTGAGAAGCCCGTTCAGCAGTCGATCGGCATGTGGAGACGAGGTAGGTATGACGGAAAAGGTGCAGGACAAGGCGAGCGGCGTAGTAATCGCTGCTGGCGCCGTCGCGGTGACCCTTGCGGTGTTCATGACCGTGGTCGGACGGGTAGGCAGTTTCCTCTACCTGGTGCTGGCCTGGGCTCTGGTCACCGGGTGGGCCTTGTCCAGGAGGCCGAAGTTGGACAAGGTCACAGCATTGGTCGTCCTCGCTGTCATCGGCGGACTGACAGCCGTCGCTGCCGCAGCCGCATAGTCAGCAACTACAAGGAGACGTTGTTGCGCAGAGTGTGCAGGGTGTAGTAGCCGGCCGGGTTCGGCAGAGTACAGACCGGTGCGGATCAGGAACGGGTCCTCTCACTGGCCGGCGTCTCCCTCCCGTCCGGCGTCGTTGTTCTGACGGCGGCGCGGCGGCCCCGGCCGACGCGCAACCAAGAGCGTTGCGGCCCTGGCGCAGTACAAAGCCCGGGAAGGGCACCTGACGGGCACCGCCAAACTCACCGCGCTTGCCAACCTCGGACTCGACTGGGCGTAGCAAGCCAGCAGGGGTGCTCCGCGCTCGGAGGGACCGAACACTTGAGCCGCCGCCGATACCCGTCGCACCGCATCGGCTACCTGCATGCGCGGTCTTGTGTCATCACTCTCTGGCAGCAAGAGTCAACCAGGCAAGACGGTCAGCCCTTCCACACGCTGCGGCGTGTTGCCGCAATGCTGGTGGGACTGGCGTCGAAGCGGCGGGGTTACGGCAGGTCGGGCAGAGGGTGGGGAGATGAGGGGGGACGACGTCAGGTTCGGTCACGGGGTGAGCTGATCCGGCAGCGGGCGCAGGCGCAGTTCGTGGTCCTCGCCGGATACGAGCCGGGCGAAGCAGGCCGCAGCCCGCAGGAAGACGCCCGCCCAGGGCGGTACGGGGTAGGCGGCACAGCCGTCGGTGTAGCGGGCGCGGTCGTGCAGGGCGAGCGTGGCCGCGGCGTCGTCGTAGTCGCTGCGGCAAGGTCGTCCTGGTCGACGGCAGCCGGATCGAGCCCGATGCCGTGATCGCCGCGACCGCGCCCTGGAGGGGCTCGTCGGTCCTGGACGCCCGCGGCAGGCCGGTGCTCCACGGCGCCGCTGCCTGCAACGCCCCCGGCCTGTACTTCACCGGTTCACCAACCCGATCAGCGGGATGTTCCGCGAACTGGCCATCGACGCCGAGAAGATCGCGAAGGCGGAGGCGCGTCGCGCGGAGAAGACCCGCGCGACGCGCAGAGACAAGGGTGCCTTTCGGGGCGCTGGTGTGCGCTAGTTCACGGTGAGTACGGCCGTGTTGTTCCTCGGGTTCGGGTCGTGGCGGAACTCGCCGAACTCGGGATGGATGCTGACCTCACCCGTCGCTCCGGGCACCACCGTGTCGATCCGGAGCTTGAAGG
Organism: Streptomyces sp. NPDC052043; assembly: GCF_044548235.1. Lineage (NCBI taxonomy): Bacteria > Bacillati > Actinomycetota > Actinomycetes > Kitasatosporales > Streptomycetaceae > Streptomyces > Streptomyces sp. NPDC052043. The sequence continues at coordinate 127,087 of NZ_JBIUBT010000018.1, read as the reverse complement.
CGAAGGAGCGCTCCGTGTTCTCCAGCACCCAGTAGGGCAGCGAGCAGTCGTAGCGCGGGGCGCCGGTGCGGTTCGGGTAGTAACTGCCGGAGAGGGTGCGCGGCCCGCAGCCCTCCGGAACACCGGTGACCGTGGTGCCGGGCGGAACGATCAGCCGGACCGCGGCGACCGGGTCCCCGGAGCCCAGGTTGCCCAGCCAGCCGGGACCGTTGTTCCTGAAGGTGAGCGACGCGGTGACCGTCTCGCCCGCCGCGCCCTGGACCGCAGCGCCGGTCACCGAGAAGTCGGCGGTGTTGTCCGCGCCGATCTGTAGCGCCACATAGCTGTTGTAGCCCCCCAGGTTGGTCGCGCCGACCGGGTCCGCCGAGATGTCCACCCGCTCCTGGAGCGCCTGCCGGGTGAGTGCGACCCGCAGCGGCTGGGGCAGTTTGAAGGAGGCGCCCGGGGCCAGATCCTGTGCGAAGGTGCAGTCCGCGTACGACATCGGGGCGTACTCGTCCCCGCTCGACGTCGTGTAGGTGCAGGCGTCGTACCGGTTGAGGTACTGCACCCCGTACGAGGCCATCATCCTGATGGTGAAGCCGTGCGCGGTCTCGTTGCCGTGGTTGGTGAGCGTGAGCGGGAGCTTCTGCTTGCTGCCCGGCCGGGCGTGCTCGATGTCCTTGCCGGCCGTGAGCGCGAGGTCGGGTCCCGACGCGACTGTGACCGTGGTCTCGAAGCTGTCCCGGGGCGCGGTGAGCGTGCCGTCCGGGCCGCCGGTGGCCGTCGCTTCGAAGGTGATGCGGCCCTGCGCGCCGACCGACGCCCCGTCGGCCGCGCGGACCTTGAGGTGCACCTCGCCGCCGGTGTTCCAGGTCACCGGCACCTCGGGCACGTCGCACACCGCGGTCGCGCCGCTCGGCGTGCAGTTGTCCGGCCAGGTGATCTCGGCGACCCCGGCGAGCCCGGAGGCGTCCACGGTGAGCCGGCCGTCGGTCACAGTGAAGTGGTCGTTGTCGTGGCTGAGCCTGACATCGAGCGTGCGGGTGAGCGGTGTCCCGCCGTTGATGCCGAGCGGCAGGGTCGGCTCGTACGGGGCGTTGATCCAGAGTTGGTCGGTCTCCGGCTCGGTCTCGGCGAACGCGGGAGCGGTGGTGAGCCCCAGGGTGACGAGTCCGGCAGCGAGCGTCGTACAGGCTCCGAGCCGCAGTGCGCGGCGGACGGAGTCAGCTCTCATTACATCTCCAGGTGAGAGACGGTCAGGTCACGCGGCTGGCGTGGTCGCCGATCAGCGGCCCACGCCGGGCCACATCTCCTTGACGATCAAGGAGGGTTGGGGGTTGTACGACGATGCTGACGGGTGGTCAACGCTGCGAAATTCATTGCAAGACACCTTCCCGAGCCGCACGAGACGGAGCTTGGCGGGGAGCCGGCTCACGAACTGCTGGCCACAGAAACAGGGCTCCGACCGGCGCCGAGCTCTACCGTCGAAGTGCCCTGCTCCCTGACAGGACGGCAGGAACTGGGCGGCCCCGCCTCACGCCCTGGTCAGGGGCCGCCCACACCCCGGTCGTTGTCGACCAGAGCCCGAATCCTTGCCGAGATCGGCGAGGACCGGACCCGCTTCGCCGACGCCAGAGCGCTCAAGTCCTACGCCGGCTCGGCCCCCATCACCCGCGCATCCGGCAAGAAATGCTTCATCGGCCGCCGCTTCGTCAAGAACAACCGCCTCATGCACGCCGACTTCCTCTGGGCCTTCTCAGCCCTTCAGGCCTCCCCTGGAGCCAACGCCCACTACCGACGCCGACGCGAGCACGGAGACTGGCACAATGCCGCCCAGCGTCACCTACTCAACCGCTTCCTCGGCCAACTCCACCACTGCCTCCAGACCCGGCAGCCCTTCGACGAACAGCGCGCCTTCGCACCGCTACTTGCGACGTCTGCGTGACCTGGGAATTGGCTACAGACTCTGTCAGTGCTCCCGTCTACATTCGCCGCGTGACTGAGCCTTCCTACCTCACTGCGGTCCGGGAGTCATACGACACCGTGGCCACCGAATACGCCGCCTTCGTCAAATCCCCCTCCGAGCTGGACCCCACATCACGCGCGATGCTGACCGCGTTCGCAGAACTGGTGCAGGCCTCTGCTCTGGGACCGGTCGCGGACTGGAGCTGTTTTCCTGGGGCTGTGCCTGTGCCGCGTAGGCGGCGGGGGTAAGGCCGGTGTGGCGGCGGAAGAAGCGGCCGAAGTTGGACGAGTTGGTGAAACCGAGATGGGCGGCGACCACGCGGGCGCTCCAGCCGGCGCTGCCGAGGAGCCGGCGTGCTTCGAGGAGGCGTCGTTCGTCGATGAGGTCGCGTACCCCCTTGCCGGTCGCCTGCCGGGCGGCGCGGCTGAGGGTGCGTACCGAACAGCCCAGCAGTTCGCCGTAGTCCTCGGCCCGGTGCTTGTCGCGGAAGTGGAGTTCCAGGGCGTCCAGGAACCGCCCGTACGTGTCGGGAGCGGCAGCGGGAACCGCCCGGATGACGCCTGGCGAGTACACGAGGCGCAGCAGCAGTGATTCGAGCAGGCTGCGCCGCAGTGCGTGGTGGGCGTCCAGCGGGCGGTGGCCCAACGCGCGGTGCTCGTCCAGGAGCTGGAGCGCCGTCTCCTGCAGCCAGGTGGCGTCGTCGGCGTGCGGGGTCAGAACGGGCGGGGCGTCGTGCGCGGTGAGCGGGGCCAGCAGGCGGGCGATGTCGGGCCGCAGCACATCTGGCTCGAACAGGATGAACGGTCCGCGGGCGGCACCCGGCGGGTGCCAGCACTGCACGTGCCCGGGGCGCACCCACAGCCACTGGCCGGGGGCGACGGTGCGGGTGGCGTGGTCGACGTCGTGCAGCAGCTCGCCCTCGGTGACCGCGATGAGGTAGTGGAAGGTGGCTCGGCCGGGGCGGGGCGGGTTCCACGGCCAGTCGTCGTGCTGGGCGAAGAAATCCTCGACGGTGGTCACCTCCAGCCCGAAAGGAGTACCGACCGGGGGCTGGAAGCTGTACAGAGGGGTGGGTGCGCCCGGCGGAGGAGCGGATTCCTTCGTCCCGTCCGACTGTCCGCTGCTGACCATCATGTGTCCGCAGTCTAACGCCCGTAATGCCCGATCCTCGGGAATCATCACTAGCGGGCCCGGACAGTCGGGCCGTCGGCGCCTGGAGTACGCGGGCGCACGCCGGGCGGGTACGGCCGGCCACAGCACCTCTGAAAGGCATATGGGATGGGCGTCAGCAAGGAAGAGATCAGCAAGACCATCATCGAGCTGGAGAAGTCCTTCAACGAGCGATGGAGTGTCGGCGACAACCGCGGCTACCTCGACGGGTTCGCCGAGGAGGTCAGCTATTTCGACCCGATCCTCGAGAACATTGTGGTCGGTCGGGACAAGGTCATCGCGTGGATCGACTCCATCTACTCCAACCCGCACATCGTGCGCAGCGAGTATCTCAACCCGCAGGTTCACGTCAGCGACAGCGGTGACTTCGCTGTCCTGGCGTACAACCTGAACACCTTCGTTCTCGACGAGAACGGCAAGGAGAAGCAGCTCCGCGCCTGGAACGCCACTCACGGCTATCGCCTCATCGACAACCAGTGGCGCATCGTGCACTCCAACTGGGCATTCGCCCAGACGGTGACGGAAAAGATCGCTTCCTGACCCGGGGGCGCCGGCAGGCCACGTCTGATCCGCCTGCGCCGCAAGCAGGGGGAATCCTCGCGTGAGCGCCCGCGAAAGAGGGGCCAGAACAGCGGAACAGGCGGCCTGCCGATGGCGGTGTCCCGTCGTACACGGAGCAAGGAGCTGAACGTCATGACCGGTAAGAAGCTGCAGCAGATGGCAGCCGAGTGCGCCGAGGGCCTGCCAGGCACCGCACTGGAGCACCCCTTCGGCCCGGAGTGGGACGTGTACAAGGTGCGCGGCAAGGTCTTCATGCTGATGACCGACGTCACCGGGGAGCCGCTGGTGATCCTCAAGTCCGCCCCCGGCGAGGCAGTGGCGCTGCGCGCGCAGCACGCCGAGATCACCCCCGGCTACCACATGAACAAGCGGCACTGGATCACCCTCCACGGCGGCGGCTCCCTCGACCGCGGTCTGGTCGAGGAACTGGTGACCGACTCTTACCGGCTGGTGGTCGCGGGGCTCCCAAAAGCACAGCAGCCCGTGGACCCGGCAACGTACGCCCAGGGAGACCACGCCCCGCGATGACCCTCACCGGGCTCCGGCTGCAGCAGACGGCACGCCGCGCGGCTGAGGCGCTGCCCGACTCCGGCAGCAGCCGCCCCTTCGCCGAGAGGCTGGACGTCTACAAGGTCGCCGGGAAGGTCTTCCTGATCGTCACGGACGGCCCCGGTGAGCGGATCATCACAGTCAAGGCGGAGCCGGAACACGGGCGGCGGTTGCGGGACCAGTGCCCGTCGATCACCGCCGGACGCTATCTCGACAAGACGCACTGGATCTCCGTGGGCGCCGGCCGGGGTATCACCGCGGCCCTGGTCGAGGATCTGGTCACCGACTCCTACGACCTGGCACTCGACTCGGTGCCATGCGGCCGGCGTCCCACGCGGACCTGACCGCCCGCCCCGGCCTCTCCCTCACCTGCCCGAAAGCCTTCCCCATGGACTGCTTTTAACCGGAGATCAGGTTGTAATGGCCCTCCTGGGCCTTGCCGTACAGCGGGGCGCGCTGCTGTACCTTGCGACATCTCGGCCTCGTGTCAGTCAACCACGATGGGATACACCGCGTCGTGACAGTGAGCCCCGGTGCCCGTGCCACCCTCATGTCAGCAGCGGACCGCCATTCGCCCCCCACCGTGACCAGCGAAAGGACGGCGGAAAGCAGCCGCCAGCGACTGCCAACCATTCCACTGACACGGACCCGACACATCGCAACCCAAGCACCGAAAGCCACGACGCGATCTGCGCCGACTGCGCCGGACGCAGCGCCGCCTTCCGCCGGCCGCCGTCCACGAAATCACCCACTGAGGTGAACAGGGGTGCGATGTGGTGTGTCAGGTGATGCAGGCGGCTATGCCACACACTGTGCGAGCCGTGCAACACGATGATGGTGTAGGGCCGTACACAGTCACCGTCTTCTGACGATGCGTTTTGTCCGTGGCTGACCAGGGAGGTTCTCATGTGGGACGACGACGATGAGGAAGAGGAGTGGGAGTGGGAATAGCCCAACTCCTTTCTCGTTGCGGCCCGCCAACCTCCGGTCGGCGGGCCGCAACGTGTCTCGTGCAGGCCCCTGCGGGGCCACCCCTGCCCCTGGAGTTCCTCTCTCCCGGGAGGCGACACCCGTTCGCCTCCCGTCGGTGACGGCCCGTCGCCGCAGCAAGGCCGCGATGTTGCCAACGCTCCCCGACAGCGGCCCGGGCAACAGCAAGACTCCGTAGCTCAGGCGGCTTGAGCGCCAATCTCGTAGAGCGGAAGTCGGTCGGAGCAAGAGCAGCAGAAAGTCGCCGCACTACGGGCGCGGGAACTCGATCTCGTGACCGCGATCCTCACGCACGCCCTCTGGAGCGAGGCCGCCGGACCGAACGTCCCGATGACCGCTCCCGGCTCAAGCACGCCAGCGGGTGGGGCTGCCGTGCAGTGGCCCGCGAGCATCGGTCACCTCACGTTGTTCTTCACGATCCTCCTGAACGCCGTGGGCCCGGAACGGGGCCGCCAGTTGGTTCGAGGCGGCCCGTCCCGCCGACTGCCGGGAGCACCCCCTCCCATCAGGCGCGGCGTCGGAACCGCGGTCCCGGACCAGGGCACCACCTACGACCCGGACAGCGGCAAGGTGGCCACCGTGTCCAACGGAACCGCGTTCGAGGCCGCCGCGATCAGCGGGGCGGCCCGTACGTGAGGAGCCGACATGCCCGACACCACGCCGCTCACCCCGATGACCCCGCACGCGGCCATCAGCGCCTTCAACTACCTCCGGGCCGTCCAGGCCGACGACATCGACACCGCCCGCGAGTTCGCCGCCGCCGAACCGCAGATGCCCGAGCTGCTCGTCGACGCCGCGACTCGGATCGTCGTCCCGGTCACCGCGCTGCCCGGCCCGGAGGCGGGCGAGCCGTGCGCGGACACCTTCGCCCTGGAGGCCCTCGGGCGCGTCTTCGTGGCCTCGCTGCGGATCTGGGCGCAGACCGGGCCGGACGCGGCGGAGGGCATCGCCCGTTCCGTCATCGACTTCGCCGTGCAGTTCCTCACCGAGGACCACGAGGACGTCGCCGACACTCTGCGCCAGTTGGAGGCCGTCGGCGTGGGCCAAGCCCTTGATGCGCACCCCGCACCGGCCGGTTCGCACCCGGTGCGCCTGACCGTCGTGTAGTACGCACCGGATGCGCGCCACACCGCACTGCCCATCGTGGTGCGTTTCATCGGCATCGCCTCACCGCACCGGACGCAATCACCACGCCCCACGGCAGGTGATCATTCACGACCAAGATCGACTTTCGCAACACGCCCTAGTAGGTCCAGGGGTGCAGCCAGCGGCGGAGGGCCAGGCGGAGGCGGCCGGTGGTCGGGCGGCCGGCTAGGACGGCTTCGAAGCGGCGGTGGTCGCGGGCCGTCCGCAGCACCGCGACGTCGTGAGTACCGGGGACGGGCGGGGCCGGTTCGGCGTGCTGGGCGGCCCGGTAGCTGTCGAAGAGGTACTGCTGCAGTGCGTTCATGCGCCCACCGTGCACCCGGGCCGCCCCGCCCGTCCCTCCGATTGACGGCCCCCGTCAAACGGCACGGCAGTGCCCCGCCCGGCCCGGCACCATAGGAGGGTGAGCGTGACCATCGACATCACCGGACTGCCGCACGAGCGGATCACCTTCTGCTCTTCGCCGCTGGCCGAACTCGGCAACGCGCTGCACGCGCTGGCCGAGCCCGCTCACCACGCCCGGCTGCACACGTGGACGACGGCGATCTCCGCCGCGCTCAGGCCGGAGCTGGCCGACCGGCTGCTCGAGGCCGACTTCATGTGGCGGTCGACTCGCTCCGACTTCCTGCTGCCGGCCCAGCCTCGAGAAACCCTCGCCGAGGAACTGGACGACCTCGACCGCATGGACGACGAGAAGTTCGTCGGCGCGGCCCTGGAGATCTCGTGCAGCACCAGCCACTACCCCAAGGGCCTGCCGTCGCCACTGGTCGACAAGCGGTCACGGCGCCGCGCGCTCGACCTGGCGGCGGCGCGCGGCCCGCGCCAGGCGGCGTTCGTCGAGCGGATGCTCGCCGAACCCACCGCCACGCGCGCGTGGATACGGCGCCTCCTGGAGGACTGCGACCAGGCGTTCTTCGCCGACACCTGGCGCCGGGTCCGCGTCCAGCTCGCCGCTGACGCCCGACACAAGACCGAGCTGCTGCGCCGCAAGGGCCTGGCGGAGGCGCTCACGGCGGCGTCGCCGGCACTGAGCCTGGAGGAGGACGAGCTCGGTAGCCGCATCGTCGTCGACAAGCTGGTGCACGGCCGCACCGAGGCCCGGGACACCGCCGTCACGCTGGTGCCGAGCGTCTTCGGCTGGCCGCACTTCTTCGCCCTGTACGCGCCGGGCTGGCAGCCCGTGATCCAGTACCCGGCCGCCACCCACGAGGTCGGCGGCACCGAGTCCGTGGAGACCGTGAAGCTGCGCCTGGACGCGCTGACCCATCCGATGCGGATGAGCCTGTGCCGCAACCTCTCGCGCGGCGCGTACTCGACGAGCGAGCTGGCCGACGCGTACGGCATCACCGCCCCGGAGGTCTCCCGCCACCTCGCCGTCCTGAAGAAGGCCGGGCTGCTCATCACCCAGCGCCGGGGCCGCTACGTCCTCCACCAGCTCGACCTCTCGGTCGTGGCCCGGCTCGGCAGCGACTTTCTGGAGTCCGTGCTGCGGTAAGGACGGCTTGTGGGATGGCGCTGTTCCCGAGGCCACCGCTGGGAGGCGAAGTCGACTCCCACCATCGACCAGTCGATCCGTCCCACGAGGTCGGCGTCGGGCCGCTGTGCGCCCACAGCAGGGCGAGGCAACACCTCCGCCAGCGCGGCCGCGGTCGCCAGGACGTCGCAGCCGAGACGGGGCAGGGTACGGCCGGCAACGGCGAGGAGGGGGAGCCGAGCAGGGGGCGGCCACGGCCAGGGGCAGGAGGTCGACTGCGGTCATGGTCACCCTGTGAGGCCGGTGAGGGTCTACGGGTTGACGGTGCGGTGGCGCTTGTGCAGCTGGATGGTCAGCGCGAGCAGCAGCGCGGCGGAAACAGACAGCTCAAGCGCGCGATGTTCCTGTCCGCGTTCGCTGCCTTGCACGATCCCGCTTCCCGGACCTACTACGACAAGTGCCGATCCCGCGGGAAGACGCACACCCAAGCCCTTCTCCGTCTGGCCCGCCAACTCATCAGCGTGCTGTTCGCGATGCTCCGCGACGGCACCTTCTACGCACCCCGCACCTCCCACGCGATGGCTGCATGAACCAGCCGACAGGCAGTTCGACTCACATCAGCATCTTGTGTCGTCTGCCCACGCCGAAATCTCCGCGGCACCCCGACGGACAGCTGCTTCCGGATCCCGGGCGAGTTGCCCGCAGACCGTTGCGACGTCCGGCAAACCGTCCGTTCTCACGAGCGCGTCATGCACCCCGGTCTGGATCCAGTCGGCCTGGTGGCCGTCAGCCTCGGCAACTGCGAGAGCGATGAGCCTTACGGCAGCCACCGTCCCCACCCCGGCCAGCGCCTCTGCCGTCTGCCGGGTCACCGCTGTGTCCTCGACGTCCAGCAACAGCCCCACCAACGCTTCCGCCGCCTCAGGAACATCAGCGAAGGAAACAAGGTCACGCCCAGCACGAACACGTTGCGCCCACGAAGGAGACGAAGCCCCAGCCAAGGCCGCCTCCAACCCACTCATCATCTCCGACGCGACCAGACAATCTCATGCCGCACGACGAACGACCCTGGACCGAAGCTACCCACCCGCTTGACCAAGAACATAGAGGCACCCCCCAGGTTCTACGGATCCTTGCTGGCGGCCGACGGCTACACCCCGTCGGCCTGGCGGGTGTGGTCGCCGGCAGTGCCCGAAGAACGTCTTTTACCTCATCGCGGCCGGGCTGGTGCTGGCTGTGGCAGCGCGCCTATTCTCCGTCCGGCGCGACTGAACAGCGCCGGGCCCAGGGCGCCAAGCGCGGGCAGCCGGCCGGATTGCCGGTAGCACGATCACGCCCTTGGCAGACCCCAGGGGGAGATGCCTCCATGAGACGGCCCCCGCGGAAGGCGCATGATAGCGTCTGTATACAAGCTGTATGCGATGTCTGGGGGTTGCCGTGGCGTCCGGTCGGGACAAGGCGTACGCGTATCTCAAGGACACCGTGCTGTCGGATCCCGAGATGCAAGGGGCCTTCCTGTCGGAGCAGGAGCTCGCCGACCGCATCGGCGTCTCCCGCACGCCCATCCGGGAAGCGCTGCTGCAGCTCGCGGCCGAGGACCTGGTCGAGCTCGTACCCAAGCGGGGTGCCCGGGTGGCATCCCTGACGGGACGGGAGATCCGCGAGCTCATGGAGCTGCGGGGCATCGTCGAGCGGTACGCGGCCCAGCAGCTCGTCTCTGGCGGACGAGCGCCGGTGGCGGAGCTGCGGTCCCTGCTGGAACGGCAGCGCGCGCTCACCGGTGCCGAACAGGCCCGGGAGTTCATCGCCGTGGACCACCAGTTCCACTCAGCGCTGGTGTCCGCCGTCGGCAACACCCTCCTGGGCCGGCACTACGACGGCCTGCGCAGTCGCCAAGTCCGCACCGGAGTGGTGGCCCTCTTCAACCAGCAGGGGCGCCAGGAAGCCGTGCTGGAGGAACACGAAGCCATCCTGGCCGCCCTCGCCGCCGGTGACGCACAGGCCGCGTGTGCCGCCATCGACCACCATCTGGAGTCGACGCTCAAGGTACTGCTCGCGGGCTAGGTACAGGCCGGTCCGGCTGCTCCACCCTCACGGTGGGTCGGCCGGGCCATGTGCGACCGGATCATCCCCCTTTCCCTGGACCACTTCGACCGCGCCGGGCCGGTCCGGGGAGAGGCTCCGGCACGGTTCGTGGGCGCTGCTGCCGCCGTACTGGGGGGCCGGCGCTTCTGTCGGCCCCCGTCGATCACTGCCGTCCGGGCTCGGGGTAGGTGATCACCAACATGGTGACACCGTCCTGCGAGGTCCAGGGACCGTGTGGCATCCCAGGCGGGCGGCAGGCGTACATGCCCGCGGTGAAGGTCCGGCCGAGCCTCAGGTCGTGCAGCGCTCCCTCAACGAGGTAGACCTCCTCCCAGAAGTCATGGCGTACCACGCCCTGGGTCGAGGTGTCGGTGCCCGGCGCCCAGTGGACGAGTGTCGTACGGCATCCGCGCTCGGGGTCGTCGGCCAGGACCAGCTCCTCGACGCCGGGGTCGGCGCCGACCGGGCTGCGCCACGGTGCGTCGGGGAGGTGGAACTCCAGCTCGGGCTTGCTCACCTCCACACCTCCGGCCGCCGGTTGACCAGCACGGAGGTCTTCTGTCGGACCACGGCAACCTCGTCGACGTCCAGGTCGGCCACCAGCAACTCGGGCTCGGCGCCCAGAGCATGCCGGACGGTTCCGTCAGGCCCGACGATCCGGCTGTGCCCGATGCCCGTCGGCGCGGGGCCCGGCTCGGCACCTGGGTTGGCCTGGTCGACGGCGGCGAGCCATACGGTGGCGTCCAGAGCACGGGCCCGCACCAGCAGCTCCCACTGCTCGAGCTTGCCAGGCCCGGCGCCCCAGGAGGCGGCCAGCAGCGTGGCGACGGCTCCGGCGTCGGCGTGTGCCCGGAACAGCTCCGGGAAGCGGACGTCGTAGCAGGTGGCCAGGCCCAGCCGTACGCCGTCCACCTCGATCACCGTCGTGGTGGAGCCCGCAGCGACACTGTCGGACTCGCGGTAGCCGAAGGCGTCGTAGAGGTGGATCTTGTCGTATGACGCCTCGACCCCGGGTCCGGTGGCCAGCAGGGTGTTGGCCACCCGGCCCCCGGCGGCCGGGGTGAACATGCCGGCCACGATGACCGTGCCGGTGGCCCGGGCGATCTGCCGTACCCCGTCGGCCCACGAACCGTCCAGAGGCTCGGCGAGCGGTGCCAGCGGGGTGCCAAAGCAGGCCATCGACGCCTCTGGGAAGACGACGACGCGGGCTCCGGCGTCCGCAGCGCGCCGGGTCCACTCCTCGACGAGCCGGAGGTTCTTGTCGGGGTCAGGGCCGGTGGTGAGCTGGCTCAGGGCGATCCGCATGGTGCGGTCCTTCCTTCGCAGGATTGGGGAATCGAGGGGATCAGCAGGCTCCGTGGTCAGCGGGATCGGGTGGCGTCCACCGTGGCCGGGGCCTCCGACGAGGCGAGGCGGGTGTCTTCGTCGATGGCGGCTTCGGGGTCGCGTCCCAGGTAGACCCCAGCGAGGGAGACGGCCGAGGCGACGGCGATGTACGCGGCCAGCGGCACCCAGCTGCCATAGGCGCTCAGCAGACTGGTGAACAACAGCGGGGCGACGGCGCCGCCGATGATCCCGGCGAGGGTGTAGGCCAGGGAAGAGCCGGTGTAGCGCAGCCGGGGCGAGAACTGTTCGGCGATGAAGGCGGCCTGCGGTCCGTACAGACAGCAGTGGATCACGAGGCCCACGACGACGCCGGTGGCGAGCGGCAGCCAGGTGCCGCCGCCGATCATGGGGAAGAACATGAAGGGCCACACGCCGGCGGCCATCGCGGCGCAGCCGTACAGCAGGCGGCGGTTGATCCGGTCGGAGAGAGCGCCGGCCAGCGGCATGAGGAAGACCTGGAGCGAGGAGCCGATGAGGACGGCCGCGAGGGCGGAGCCGCGCGACATGCCCAGCTTCTGGGTGGCGTAGGTCAGGACGAACACGGTGAACATGGCGTACAGCACGTCGGGGCCGATGCGGCAGAGGATCGCGGCGAGCAGGGCGCGGGGCTGGGTGGTGAAGACCTCGCGGATCGGCGCCTCGGGCCGGGAATGCTCGGCCTCCATCGCCTTGAACACCGGGGTCTCCTCGAGCTTCGCCCGGATCCACAGCCCGAACGCGACGAGAACGCCGGAGAGCAGGAAGGCCACGCGCCAGCCCCACGACTCGAACTGCGCCTCGGTCAGCAGCGCGCCGAGGGCGGCCAGGACGCCGTTGGCCAGCAGATTGCCGGCGGGGGGGCCGACCTGCGCGGCGGAGGCGTAGAAGCCGCGGCGGCGTGGGTCCCCGAACTCACTGGACAGCAGTACGGCGCCGCCCCACTCGCCGCCGACACCAACGCCCTGGGCGAAGCGCAGCACGACCAGGGCGATCGGAGCGGCCACACCGGCCGTCGAGTACGCGGGCAGGACGCCGATCAGGAAGGTGGCCGCGCCGATGAGGACCAGCGTGGCGATCAGCACCTTCTTGCGGCCGATCACATCACCGAGGCGACCGAAGACGAAGCCGCCGAGCGGGCGCGACACATAGCCGACCGCATAGGTGGAGAAAGCCAGGAGCGTGCCGGTGAGCGGGTCCTCCGAGGGGAAGAACAGGTCGCCGAAGACCAGGGCGGCCGCGGCGGAGTAGACGGCGAAGTCATACCACTCCAGTGCCGTGCCGGTCAGGCTCGCGGCGAAGGCCCGGGCGACGCCGGAATGCCTGCCGGGCACCTTCGCTCCGTCCTTCGGGGTGTCGTGCATGGTTCCCATCCTTGTTCGGGGGACATCGACCTTCCGGCATACTTCTTGTATACAGGTCGTATGCGCAAGCCCTGCGCGAGAACTTAACCGCGGAGAAATCCTCACCCGCGGTCCGTCACCCGATCTCTGGGAGTCCCCTCATGGCCGTGCTGACCTTCGAACTGCCCGACGGATCGACGCGCGAGGTCGACGTCGTCCAGGTCCTCAACGCCGGGTACGCCGGCCGCAGCCAGGAGGACGTCGCCGCGCACGTCGCGGAGCTCGCCGAACTGGGCGTGCCCGGCCCGTCCGTGACGCCGGCCCTCTACCCCGTCTCCCCCTACCTCGCCCAGCAGACCGACCGGGTCCAGGTGCAGCACGGGCGCACCTCCGGGGAGGCGGAGTGGGCGCTCCTCGTGGCGGACGGCGGGGAGCTGCTGCTGACGGCCGCCTGCGACCACACCGACCGCGACCTGGAGGTGCACGGCGTGGCATGGAGCAAGAACGCCGGCCCCGACGTCCTCGCACGCCGCGCCTGGCGCCTGGCCGACGTGGAATCCCGCATCGACGAGCTCACCCTGCGCGCCTGGGTCACCCATGGCGACACGCGGACCGAGATCCAGAGCGGCACCCTTGCCGAACTCCTCACCCCCGCCTACTGGGTCAACGTCCTACGCTCACGCAGCTCCCTCACGCCTGGCACTGTCCTGATCTCCGGCACTATCCCCATGGCCCCCGGTGTCGACCAGTTTGCCGACGGCTGGAGCGTGGAACTGGGCGACCCCGCCACCGGGGACACCATCCGCCTCGACTACGACGTCCAGCCCATGCCAGCACCCATCGGCTGACGTGACGGCCCGCCGTCCGGCATCCGCATCCGCAGGACCGGGGCACGAGAGCAGGTCTGGGGAACGAGGCGAGCGACGGTCGGGAATTTCGGATCCCCAACCCCTCGCTCAGGGGTGGGACAGGCTGTGGACGATCACGTAATTCCCCAGGGCTGCGGTCACGTAATTCCCCAGGTGCTGGGCGGGGTGCGTGGGTGTCCGTCCTGTGGCTGAAGGAAACTGTTCGACGGACCGGCCGGGACAGGCCATGATGCGCACTCGTGACGGCGATGAAGCAGTTCGTGATCCGGGCCGCGGCCCGCAACAACGCCGAGTGGTGCGCGTCGATGAGCCGATCGCACGGTTTGGCGGGCGAGTTCGGGTTGCAGGCTTGGGCCGTTCCGGCCCGGCCGCCGCTGTACTACCCCGACGCGGTGACGCTGGTGCCGGGGGCCGACGCCGCCGCGCTGGTGGACCGTATCGATACCGCCACTCCCGGCGCTTGCATCAAGGACAGTTTCGCCGACCTCGATCTGGCGGGGGCCGACTTCAAGGTGCTGTTCGACGCGCAGTGGATCCACCGCCCAGCGAGCGCGCCGACCACCTCACCGGATCTCGCCTGGGACGTGGTCAGCGGCCCGGACATGCTGCGGGCCTGGGCACTTGCCTGGGATGACGGGGACGGCAACGCGGACCTCTTCCGGCCCGAATTGCTCGATGACCCGGCCACGTCCGTGCTTGTCGGACACTCCGCTGACGGCCTGGTGGCCGCTGGGGCGGTGGCGAGCCGCAGCGACCATGTGGTCGGAATCTCCAACGTCTTCGCGGTGGAGGGCGGCGCTGACCGGGCATGGCCGGTGGTGCTGGACACAGTGCACCGGCTGTTCCCGACCCTGCCCGTGGTTGGCTATGAGCGCGGTGCGGACCTGGATACCGCCGTCCGCCATGGCTTCGAGGCAGTCGGTCCGCTGCGAGTCTGGCTGCATGGCTAGTTGATCCGCGGATCAGGTCCTGTCGGTGGGGTACTTCGGTCGCTTGTTGGGGCGGTAGCCGGGGCCGTTCCGGCTCCCGCCTGGCCGAGGCCTTCGCCGTCCCGGTCAGCCGCTCCACCCTGCTCAGGCTGATACGTGCCCTCCCCGAGCCGAAGAGTGCCGTCGGCGATGCCGGCCGGCCCGATGACGGCGACGTGGATGGCGTCCGGAGCGCCCAGCCGTGCGGCCTCGGCGTAGGAGGCGGAGCGGTGCGCGGTCGAGGGCCACAACAACAAGATCAAAATGATCAAGCGCCAGATGTTCGGCCGCGCAAACTTCGACCCACATGAAGCCGATTCGGCTCTGTACGACCGGTATCTCGAAGACGATGAGGAGATGCGACGACTGTCCGCCGCCGACAGCGAACGAGCTACAGACGACAGGCTCCGTCAGACCAGCACAACGCAGCCGTGAAGCTGGGCGTTTGGGTCTCGAACACCAAGTCGAGGCGCGGCAAGCTCACCCAGGAGCAACTGGGTGCACTATGGAGGGTGCCGACGTAGCCGCAGCCGTGCAGGCAGGGCACCCACTTCCACGACTGGGCGTGGGGCGCGGATAGTCGCCGCCTGCACTCCGGGAGAGGTACGCGGGCGGCACCAGGACAGGGGCGGGCCCGCTCATCCCCCCTGGCGGGCCCGCCCCCTGTTCGCCTCGTGGCGTTTCGAGCGGAGTTCACGTGCAGCGTTATGTCCTGCCTATGGCTTCGGCGAATGTGGCGTTCTCCTCCGCGTGAGGGGCCGGCAACGCCTTGGCCGTCCCCTCCCCCGCTCAACGAAAGACCCCCACGTCGTGACCGTCTCCTTACATGAGCTCCGGCCGGCCGGCCGGCACGCTGCCCTCCCCGCGGGCAGCCTGTTCCGGCGCGTCTACGCACCCCACGCGTGCGACGCGCTCGCCTATTCCATGTCGACCTATGCCATGCCGCTCGTCGTGCTGGCCACCACCGGCTCCGCCTCCCTGACGGGCCTGGCCTTCGCCCTGGAGTGGATACCCCGGGTGGCCGCGTTCGGCTTCGCCGGCACCCTGGTGGACCGCAGCGGCGCGGCGATCGTGTGCTTCATCGCCTCATTGGCCCGTGCCTTGCTGGTGGCGGGCGCCGGTGTGGCGCTTCACCTGGTGCCGCCGGGCACGGCCGAGGCCGTCACCGTCATGGCGCTGGCAGCCGTGACCGGGGTCCTGACACAGTTCAGCTTCATCGCCAATGAGGCGGTCGGCGCCGTCGTGAGCCGGCAAGCCCGAGGGCAGTCCCACAGGGTGCAGTCGGTCCTGATCGGCATCGATCAGACAGCCACCCTCATCGGCCCCGCGCTGGGCGGGGTTCTGCTGCTCACCGGGCCGACGCGCATGCTCGCTTGCTTGAGCGTGCTGTCCTTCCTGTCCGCCGCACTCGCGCTGCAGACCCCGTCCACTCCCCTGCGCGCCGCACGCCGTGGCGGGCCCGCGCCGGGCGGTGGCCTGCGGGAAGGGTGGCAGACCCTGCGCGCCCTGCCGTCCCTGCGCCGGCTCGTGGCCGGACTGGGTGCGAGTTCACTCTGAGTACAGGACGAAAGGGACCGCCAGGGTTCTGGCGGTCCCTTTCGGCGGTTACCTCTGCTGTCGGCGTTGAGCGTTCTTCTCGAGCGTCTGACGCTTCACTTGTCTCCACGAGTACACCGTGAGGACGAGAGACACGCAGCCGACCGCCAGGAACATCAATCGCTTGGCGATGCCATCAAGATTCATGGCGCCTCCGAATCCTCCCACGAGGCCGCAAATGCCGAGGAAAAGAGATCGCCAGCCCAGCAGCTCATCAGCCAAGCCTCTGATGAATCCACCGCCTTGCAGCGAGTTCCAGTATTCTCTCAGTGTCATCTCATCACCGCGTCAGGAGATCGGGGGCTGCGCAGGACGGTTGAACGGGCCGGGTGCGATGTAGCGGACCGGACCGCCCTGCGGGAGCAAATAGACTACGACCGTCGCTCCGAGAGCCACCGGCACACCGAACACCTTGACCCCGACCCTGCCGAACGCGCGCGTCACCGGGCCGATCTGAATTCCCTTGCTGACTTCACCTGCGACGAGTCCAGTGAAGAAGGGGCCGATGAATCCCTTGATGGCCTCATTGGCCTCGTCGTGGCGTCCGAGGAGGTGCAGCACCACTCCGTCGATCGCGCCGCGATAGCTGAAGAAGCCGACGACGTCTCGCACACCATCGGGAATTCCCGCATTGTCGTACATATCGAACTCGACGTCATCATTGGATGAATCGTCCTGCAGACGGTACCCGTTCGCCTCGTTCCGCTGGGCCTCCTCACGCACCTTCTTCGCCTTGGCCTCCTGCTCCTCCTGATCCTTCGCGACGTAGGCCGCATAGGCTTCCCTCGCCGCCTGGTTGGCGGCCGCAGCGTCCTTGCCCGCGGCGATCGCGGCCGCACGGGCCTTGTTCGCGGACGAGGCGGCGCTCGCGGCGGAGTTGCTGGCCTGGACCGCGGAGGCGGTGGCCTTCTTCGCCGAGTAGTTCGCGGCCCGGCTGGCCTTCTGCGCGGTCGCGGCAGCCGACTTGGCCTGCTGCGCCGAGGCGGCCGCCCGCTCCGCCGACTTGTCCGCAGCCTCCGAACTGGCGCGGGCGCGGTCCGCGTGCTCCCCGGCCGTCTTGGCCGAGGCCGCCGCCGCATCGGCGTAGCCCTTGGCCTCTTCGGCAGCGCCCCGTGCACGGGCGGCCGCTTCCGAGGCAAAGTTGGCGTCCTCGTGCGCGGTGAACGCGGCCTTGGCAGCAAGGCTGACCTGCGCCTGGACGGCCGCCACGTGTGCGGCGGTGTCCTCGTCCGCCTGAGCCTGCTTGTACTGGATCCGGGTCACGAACACCGAGCACACCCTGGCAGCAGCGGCCGTGACTCACGACCGTCTTCGCTGGCGACGAACACGCGTCTCGCTCATCTCCAAGACGAGCCAGTGACATCAAAACTCACTGACCTTGATCTTGACGAGCCAGACGAGGTGACTCCCGGAACCGCATCCAAATGACTCCCCCTCAAAGTGACACAGCCAACCGTGGTCGGGACTTCCTGGCCGGTGGTGTGGTCGAGGTCGCCGGCTGGTCTGGTGCGTACACGCGGCGCTGGGCAGGACGGCACCGCTCCGTGCGAAGGAAGCGGGCCGACCATGTTGGACGTGGACGCGGGCAGTGGTGACCGGGTGGCGCTGGCGGTGCTGACGCAGTACCGGATGGCGACGACCGAGCAGATGCACCTCATCCTCAACCCCCAGGTGCGGATCGAGCAGACCCGGCGTCGGCTGGCCAAGCTGCGCGCGGAGGGGCTGGTTGACCGGATCACCTTGCCTCAGAGGGGGCGAACACGGGTGTGGTTTCCCACCCAGTACGGCGTGCAGGTCGCCCGCGAGTGGCCGGAGCTGCGGGGACGGCGGCCGTCGAAAACGGTGTCAGATCGGACCGCGGCGCGGCTGCGGGTCGGGCACGCGCTGACGGTGACCGAGACCGGACTGGCCTTCCTCCAGGACGCGCGGCGCCGCGGCGAGCTGTGTCGGCCGCTGGACTGGATCCCCGAGGTCTACCACCGCATCGGGAGCGGCGAGGCAGTCATCCCGGATGCCTTGCTGTATTACCGGCGGAGCCATGAGGGCGGCGAGGGGGCGATGCTGCGGGCGTTCGTCGAGGTCGACCGGGCCACCATGGGCCCCGAACGTCTGGCCGCGAAACTCCACTCTTACGCCCGCCTCCACCGCTACATGCCCGCGCCCGCGCCCGGCAGGCGGCAGCGGCTGGCCGACCAGGAACTGCTGCAAGAGAAGTGGAGGCGGCACTACCCGCTCTTCCCGCGGCTGCTGTTCGTCCTGGACGGCACCGGCCCCGCCGGCATCCAAACCCGTATCACCGCCCTGCGCGCGACCGCCACGGACCCGGCGCTGACCAGCTTCCTGCGCGAGGTACCCCATCCTGGCGGCGCCGCTGGTCGACCTGCTCCACAGCGGCCCATCCGAGCCCGCGCCGCAGAGGCCTGGGCGCCTGTGAGACGCGGCCCGGCGCCGTCGCATTACTCACCATCGCTGCCCCCGAGCTCTTCGGTGAGGCCGGCTCGTCACTCATGCGCTTCCTCCTTCCCCCGCTGGCCCTTGGGGGCCTGAAGGCTCCACAGCCGCCCGTCCGGGTCGCGCACGGTCATCAACCGGGTCCCGAAGTGCGTGTCCTCGAACGGAGTGACCACCTCGACGGCAGGGTCAGAGCGAAACGCGTCCGCGTCGGCCACCTTCAGTACCAGCTGCATCTGCGGCTGGCGATCTGCGGGCACCTCGGCGATGAACAGCGGGGGGCCATCGCCATTGCGCAGCTGGCCGGAGCTGTGGTCCGTCTCGAATTCCAGCTCATAGCCCAGCGCCTGGAAGAACCGCGCCGCCTTACCCCAGTTGTGGGTCTCCATGAACACAGCCTCGATACCTTCAGTCGTCATCTCAGACCTCCTCCTCATCCGATCGCTCTCGTTCTTCCTGGGAGTCGTCGAGGTAGGCACGCAGCGCCTCGGCAACCAGTGCCGACAGCGACAGCTCCTTCTCGATGGCACGGTGCTTGACCTGCTTGATCAGCCCGATCGGCAGGTACACGTTGAACTGCTTCACATCCTCGTCACCCACGGCAAGCATGCTAGCAAACTAAATCACTAGGATGTCGATCGCAATCCGGCCTGCACAGAGGAGGCATTTCCTCTTGGACAGTGCGTTGCTGAGCAGCGAAGCGCGTGCGGGGCCGGGCAGACGAGCGGGCAGCGCGCCCGGCGACTGGAGAAGCTCGGCATGGTCTGGTCGCCGGCGGATGAACGATTCCAGGAGAACCTGGAGGCTGCCAAGGCGTACTACGAGAACCACTGGACCCTGTGCACGCCGCGGACCGCGACCGCGCTGGACCGGCCAATCGGGCATTGGCAGTCCAACCTCCGCCGCCCCGGCGTGCTCGCGCGGCAGAGCCTGGCCAAATGCGGACCGGAGAGGTGTGGTGGGACGTCGCCGGTCAGGAACCCCGGCGCGCGAGGAGAGCACCCGGCCGCCGTCGCGTATCGCGCTCCTGGGTTCCCGGGTTCCGGCCGTGTCCGGTCCCGCCGCATCGAGAATTCGCGCCAACGTGTCCACGGTTACGGCTTTGAGAACGCGGGTGGCCTGTGTGGCGGTGTTCGGGCCGGAGTGGAGCTGGAACCGCAGATGGTGTCGAGCGGGGCGCGGAGCCTCCTCCTTTGGTGATGTCGGCTACCAGGTGTCAAGCTGCCTTTCCGGTCGTCGCGATGGGAGCCTGTGTCTTCGAGTCGTCATGCTCCCGCTGGATGGCGAGGAGGACGGCGTCGTCGCTGAGGTGCTTGTCTGCGTGGTGCAGCAAATCATCATGAAGGCGGCCGACGGTGTCGTCCACGTTGTCGCGCATGCAGGTAGGGATGCGGTCGATCAAAGGGTAGAAGATGCCGTGGCGGTTTCGAGCCTCAGTGACCCCATCGGTGTGCAGCAGTAAAGTGTGCCAGTAGGTGGCGGGAACGTTATGCGTGGTCAGGTGTCCTGCGGCGAGGGTGAGCTGGCCGAGTGGGAGGTTGGGTTCCTCGGAGTCCAAGAGCTTGGGGCCCGACGCGCTGAGGAGGATGGGGGGCTCGTGTCCGCAGTTGAGGATCTCCAGCGTCCCGTCGTCGTTGATCTCCAATAGGACTGCGGTCACGAATTCCTCGTGCGGCTCCGGACAACCGGCATCGGAGAGTTCACCGCGGACCCGTTCGAGGGCGGAGTCTAAACGCCGAGCGAGGCTCCTCAAGGTGGGCTCGTCGTGGGTGGTCGCCCGGAAGGTGCCGAGCACGGTAGCGGCCAGCTCCACCGCCTCCAGCCCTTTGCCGCGCGCGTCCCCGACGATGACGCGGACCCCGTATGGGGTGGGGATGGCGGCGTAGAAATCACCGCCGATGCAGGCGTCTGCAGCTGCGGGTTGGTAGCGAATGGCGAGCCGAACGGGGCCGAGTCGGTGGGGCATGGGTGGGAGTAGCGCCCGCTGCGCAACCTCGGCGACCGAGCGAACCCTGGCGAGTGCGCGCTGCGCGCGCCCTTCCCTGATGAGGCAGGCGGTGCAGCTGACGCCTGTCGCGATCGTGACTAGGGAGAGGTCGTACCAGCCAGAGACAGAATCGAGCGGGCCGTGCTGAATGTGGAAGACCACGGCCACGGTGAGTGCTGTGAACCCGGTCAGGGCAGTGCCGCAGGGCTTGCCGGATAAGACGAAAGTCAGCGCCGGTGTAACGGACAGCAATGGCAGCAGACGCAGGCTAGGTAGGGCAAGCTGAACCAGCGCGATCAGGCTGATCGCGATCAGAGCGGGCAGAGCGGACCGAATGGCCTCGGATAGTTTCGAGCTGACGTAGACCCCGACCCGTCGGGCCGCGCGTCGACCACGTCCTCGGGTGCGACCCCTCGCAGGCCCACTCGTCTCGTTGGCGGACTGCTCGGCATGGCGCGTCATTCCATTGTCCCCAAGTGGAAGGCGGTGCCCACAGGCTGCCGCATGCCGGCAACCTACTTGCTGCGACTGCCAGAATCGGCGGCCGCACTCCGCCCTGCCACAGGTGCCGAATGAACTCGATCCAGTGATCTGCGACAAGCTACCGGCTTGGCGAATGACCAGGACTCTAGCGGCCAACGGAAAGCCATTACCAGCTCTCCCCACAGGTCAACCCAGCGCCCCCGCCGTCCCAATCGGCGTGCCCCGACCGACGCGGAGGGGGCTGAACTGGGCACCGCCCGCGAAACTTCCGCTCGTCCTTGGCTGATCGTCTGGCTGAACGGGACCTCGGCGCGGGCAAGACGACGACGGCGCGAGGACCGCGACGCCGCCGAGGTAACACTCCACGTGGGCACGCCTGGAGCCCTGCCTTCCCCGCAACGCCGGGAAGGCAGGGCGCCCTCGGCCGCCAGGCGGGCCACCGCGGCGGCCGAGTGGCGGCCAGCATCCGCGCACCGCGGGCGGCGACCTGCCCGAACCGCCGCGCACCCGGGGCGGCTACCGCGACTACCCGCCCCAGGCCGCACACCGGCTCGCCTTCATCCGCGAGGCCCAAGCAGCCGGGCTCACTCTTGCGGAGATCCGCTCCGTCCTGGTCGTGCGCGATGCTGGCGAGGCGCCCTGCCTGCACGTCGCAGACCTGATCGCGCAGCACCTCGCGGACATCGAGCGCCGCATGGCCGAGCTGCGTGCCACCCGCACCGCCCTGCGCACGCTGACCCGCCGTGCGGCGGCCACCGACCCGAGCACGTGCACCGAGGCCGACATCTGCCGCATCATCACACCCGGACCGAGTGACAACGGGGGATTGTCACCGCGGGAGTGACAATCTACGGTTGTCAGCATGAGCCCAGAGCCCACCGTGGACCAGCTCATCCAGGCGGCCCACGCTCGTGCCATCAGTAACGACCCGCTCGATGTCCTCGACGCCGTCCTGGCCCTGGCACGTGATGTGTCCGGCCGGTCCGACGCAGCTGTCGACCAAACCGTGTGGCAGGCCCGCGAGGCCGGATACTCCTGGACCGTGATCGGCGAACGCCTCGGCGTCTCCCGCCAGGCCGCCCGCCAGCGGTACGCCAATCGCATCGCCCATGCACCCTCGACCGTCGGCCTGATCCGCGGCCGCGACCTGGAGGCCGCACTGGCCGCCGCCCTGGACGCTGCCGAGGCCGAGCATCTGGCTGAGGCGGGCACCGAGCACATCCTGCTGGGCCTGCTCACCGACGGGGTGGCCGCCGCCACCCTGGAACAGCTCGGCGTCAGCCGCGACAAGATCCGCGACGCCAGCCACCGCCTGTTCAGTTACCCCTCCCAACCCGCGCACGTAGGCCGGACCGTGTTCTCCGCCGAAGCCCAAGCGGCTCTGGCCGGCGCCGAGCAGCTGGCCACCGAACGCACGCCGGCCTGCGCGCCGGTCGCCGTCACCACGCCGCAGCTGCTCGCCGTGATCGCCACCAACCCCGGCTCACGCGCCCGCCGCGTCCTCAACGACCTCGGCGTGGACGTCGCCGACATCAAGCGGCTGCTGCACTGCTACATCAACGTCCCACGCACTCCTTTCGGCCGCCGCCCCCGCCGCGGTCGGCCCGGCAAGAAGCAGGCGCATCGCTGTTCGTTCTGCGGTCACGCCCGTAGCGAAGAGCACCGCCTGGTCGCCGGGCCCGACGTGTGGATCTGCTCCAATTGCGTCGAGATGTGCAGCGAGACACTCGCCCAGCCAACCGAGACAGGAACGTGACGGCCAGCCAACCCAGCCTGACCAGGCGCTAGTTCAGAGAAGGTCAGCGTCCCGATCGCCGTCCTGGGCGCAACCGAGGATCACAGCGTCTGCTTCCGCCGGCCGTCGACAACGGCCTGCTGCGCAACTGCTACTGGTGCGAGATCGAGGACCGCGAAGTCTCCCACGGAGAGATCGGCCAGGGCTATCAGACGGCCGGCGGCCGCATCATCCCGCTTACCGACGAAGAACTACGGCAGCCGCCGCTGCCCACGGCGCGCGATCGAACTGGTCGGCTACCTCCCGACCGCCGACATCGACCCGATCCGGATCGGCCCCGGCTACTACCTCCAGCCACAGGGCAGCCTCGCCGCGAAGCCGTACGTGCTGCTGCACCAGGCCCGGATCCCAATGCGCGGACAGGCAGAGCTCCGGCTGCCCTCGTGATCAAAATTGAGACGTCCGTACGTACGGGTTGCTGCGCCGAGCATCCCCGCCGGAGACCCCGGCCCGCCCAGAACCCGACCGGGACACCAGCCTCATCCTGAGCGGCGCACAGTGGCGTGCCCGCAGGGCGGTAGCCGTCACCGACCATCACGCCGTTGCAGTAGTACGGCCAGCCCTTCGGGCCGATCTTCGCTTCGGTGAGCATCCGGCCATGGAACACCGGCGGTGACCTGCGAAGAAGCGCGATCCGGGGTGCTTCCCGCCGGGCGGGAGGCCATCACCAGATCTTTCCCGAAGCGCCCGCCAGGCGGGCCGCCACGGCAGCCCGAGACGGTAAGCCGCCGCCTTGTGCACCTTCCCGCCCATGAGGCACGAACCCGTTCACGAGGACCTCTGTCCGCTGTGCGGCCGACCGCTCCGACCCGAGTACCGCCGCGCACCCAACCCTCGCCCAGAGACCACCCGGCCCGCGTCTGGCTCCACCAGTACCGCTGCGACGGCTGCGAGGCCGCCCGGCCCCAGCAGTCCGCGGACGTGATGCGCGCCATCTACGAGACCGAGCCGTGCCAATGCTGCGCTCCAGCTAGCGCCGACCGCTTCCGCGTGCCGGTCGGCCGTTGCCCGCACGACCAGGTCCAAGACGTCGTCCAGGGCGAGGCCTCCCCTACTCGGTCGGGTGAAGTCGGCGGGATCGGAGAACCTGTGCGGCTGCCCGCGCGTAGTGCCCGGCATGAGGCGGATCAATGACGCGCATGTGGCTGTGCCGGGCCTGGCCGTAGTGGACGTCGCGGCCGCGGATGACGAGACCGCCTCCGCGGTCCAGGAGCTGCTCGCCGCACGGTGCGCCGTCGCACCGGCGGACCGTACGACCCGGGAGCCTGACGAGCCCGGCGTGCGGCTGCGATTCTTCCTGGACCTACAACAGCACGCCGACACGTAGGCTCGCGGCGGGCGCCTGGCCGTGCTCGTGCCGGGCCGTGACGGGGCTTCTAGGCTGGTAGTGCTCGGGTCCCGGAGGTGTGCCATGCCCGCGAGCATCTTCAACGGCGCTATCTCGTTCGGGCTGGTCAGCGTCCCGATCACGGTCCTGAGCGCGACCGAAGACCACAGCGTCCGCTTCTGGAGGATCCACACCGCCGACAACGGTCTTGTGCGCAACCGCTACTGGTGCGAGGCGGGAGACCGCGAGGTCACCTTCGAAGAAATAGGGCGCGGTTATGAGCTGCCCGGCGGCCGGGTCATCCCGGTCACGGACGAAGAGCTGCGGGCCCTCCCGCTGACCACGACGCGCGCCATCGAGCTAATCGCGTTCATCCCGGCTGCTGCCGTCGACCCGCTGCGCATCGGCCCCGGCTACTACCTCCAGCCGCACGGGCTTATCTAGATCTCCCTCCGATATTTGCTGGTCAGCAGGGTTTCGTGTGGTGAGGGACGTGAGGTGTGGAAGGTCAACCTGGAGCGTCAACTCTGCGTCGAGGTGGATTGGTTGTGGCAGTGGCCCCGCCGAAGGCGGGGCCACTACGTTGATCTGTGAGGTGCGGTTGCAGTCGGTGCCGAAGCTCTGTGCTTGTCACGCTGGCGAGGGAGGCAAGGTCACGGGCCTGAGCTCGGGGGATTGAAGACGCAGAACTCGTTGCCCTCCGGGTCGGCAAGGACGATCCAGCGAAAGCCATGCTCGCTCATTTCTTCAGAGAGCCGCTCGGCGCCGAGTCGTTCGAGACGGTTGGCCTCGGAGGTCAGGTCTGCGGTCCCGAAGTCCAGGTCAAGGTGCATGCGGTTCTTCCCCTGCTTGGGTTCTGGGACGTGCTGCAGGAGGAGAGTTGGTGCGGGAGTTTGCCCAACCAGGCTCAGGTAAGGGGGTCCGTGGAATCCGCGCCGGTAGTCCAGCGGGGCGAGCGCTGCGAGCCAGAAGTTCGCTTGCGCTTCCGTGTCGACACAATCCAGCGTCACGACGATCTGCATGGCGGAACGGTAGGAGCCCTGGTCCGCCTTGACGATCCATTTTCTGCAGCACCCGGGCTCCCTATGCCTGGACCTCGGCCGCGTTGATCGCGGCGCAGGCGGCGCGCAACCGGCACCCATGCTGCCGGTTTCGCGCCGTCGCCAGGGGCCAGCTCATGGCAGGGCGAGACCGACCTCGTCACGACAGCCGTGAACTCCATGGGGCGGGCCCGCCGCCGAACGCGTCTATGCTGCAAGCAGATTCGTACGCGATCCGTACGGCCAAAGTACGCGAACGGTACGGTTTATGGGGTAGAATGTGGGACCGGAGGTGTTCCATGTCCGAGTTGTTTGACGCGGTCGACGCGCTGGTCGCGTCCCGCTCTCCGCTGCCGCCGGCGGAGGAGCGCAAGCGGCTGCGGGTCGCGCACGGCCTGACGCTGGACGAAGTCGCCGCCGCGCTGAAGGTCCGCCGGGCGACGGTGTCGGGCTGGGAGTCGACCAAGAAGCCGACCGAGCCGCGCGGCCCGGAGCGTGAGGCATACGCGCGGCTGCTGCGGCAGCTCGCGGAGCTCTACCCCACGCCGCAGGAGCTGGCCGCCCCGGCGCCCGCCACGTTCACCGGCGCGCCCAACCCGACGGAAGCGCAGACTCTGTCCGCACCCCAGGCCCCCAAGGCTACGGCCATGACTGCACCCGAGAACACTCAGACGCCTGCCCCTACTCCCGTCGCCGCCGCTCCGGCCGCCACGCCCCGCCCAGCGCCCACCACCAGGCCGTCGTCGACGTCGCGCCGTCCCGGCGCGCGGAAGGCAGCTCCGGCCGGCACTCTGGCGGGCGCCACCGACCCGCGGTTCGAGAACGGCCCGCTGGCGGTCCTGGACGTCGACGCCGACGGCAAGGTGCTGGCGTACTGCACCGGCGGCCTGGTCCTGGACGTGCCCGCCAAGTCGATCCCGTCCCTGGTGGACTGGACGCTCAAGGAGGGGAAGCTCGGGGCGCCGAAGCTGTCCGGGCCGGGTAAGGACGCCGACCCGCTGCTTGTGCTCACCGAGGCCGCGCTGGAGCGCTACGGCCTCCCGGTCGCCCTTACCGAGGAAGAGCGGCTCGCCGGACGCCTGCCGGAGGGCCACAAGATCATCAAGCAGCTGGCCCGCACGGAGTGGAAGCTGACGAAGCGCGGGTTCGGGCCGTGGGCGCGTATCTACCGCCCCGCGCAAGGCTCGGAGCGGGCCTGCGTGCAGTTCTGCATCCCGTCGTGGAACGCGCTGGACACCCGGCACTGGGGCGAGGCCGGGCAGCTCCCGCCAGCCGAACTCGCCCGGCTCCTGGGTGTGTACGCGTCGCGGGTGATGACGCCGCGCGGATCGACCGCCGTGACCGGCCTGGAGCTGATGACCGCGCTGCACCCGGCGACCCGGGCCTCCGAGCCCGACGCCGACGGCAAGCGGCACTCCGAGCACAACCCCGGCTCGCTCGGGAAGGACCCGGTGGACTGCGCGCCCTGCGAGGCACCCGACGGGCACCCGCTCCTGGCGGACCTGCCGCGGTTCCACGTGCGCGGCCCGGCGGAGAAGCTGTTCGAGGAGGCGTACGACTGGGCGCGGCCGATGACGGATGCCGAGTGCACCCTGCGGCACCTGGTCGGCATCGACGTGAACATGGCCTTCGCCGCCGGCGCGAACGGCCTGGTCGTCGGCCTCGGCTCGCCGACGCACGTCACGAACCCAGTCTTCGACCCGAAGCTGCCCGGCTCGTGGCTGGTGGACCTGTCCCACGTCGACCTGTCGAAGGTGAAGGTCGGCAAGGAGTGGGTTGAGCTGGACGGCAGCCTGCTGCCCTCCCCGTTCACGCCGAAGGGCGACCGTCCCGAGGGGCCGGCCTGGTACGCGACGCCCACCGTCGCGTACGCGGTGGAGCTCGGCTACGAGGTGCGGCCGGTGGAGGCTTGGGTGCGGCGGGAGAACGGCCGCTACCTGGACGGCTGGTACAACCGGCTGCGGGACGCCTACCTCGCCACGATGGCCGACCTCGGCGTCGACGCGGACCTGTCGCCGGAGGACTTCCTGGCGGCGATGGACGGCTACAAGGGCCGTGACCCGGAACTGGCGATCGTCGTCGCGGCGGTCAAGGCGACGGTGAAGGGCGGCCTGGGGAAGCTGCGCGAGCGCCCGCGTGGGGAGGGGTGGCGGCCGGGCGAGCCGTGGCGGGCGCTGTCCCGTCCGACGTGGCGGCCGGACATCCGTGCGGCGGTCATCTCCCGTACCCGGATCAACCTGCACCGCAAGATCGTCAAGCATGCGGCGTTCACCGGTCAGTACCCGGTCGCGGTCCTGTCCGACTGCGTCGTCTACGCGGCCAGCGGCGAGTCGCCGCTGGACTTCCTGCCGTACCGGGACGGCAAGCCGCTGCCCGGCGGCTTCAAGCTCGGCATCAACCCCGGCCTGGTCAAGCACGAGGGCACCCAGTCCGTCCTGTGGGGCGAAGAGGTCCGCGAGCGGTTCAACGCACCGGAACTCAACCTCGCCCGGTACATCAAGGACGGCACCGTCACCGACGTCGACAACGGAGAGTAGGAGAAGGCGATGAGCCTGTTCGGGGACGGCCTGGACGCCGCGGTGCAGAAGGCGTTCACCCGCCCGGCACCCAAGAGCGCGCCCGCGCAGATGCGCTACCTGGTCAAGCAACTCAAGAGCACCAAGGCCGTCGCCCAGATGCTGCGGATTTCCCAGCGCACCGTCGAGCGGTACGTGAAAGACCAGATCAAGAAGCCCCGCCCGGAACTCGCCGCGCGCCTGGAGCACGAGGTGAAGAAGCGATGGCAGCCGCAGATCAGGGCCAAGGCCCGACAGAGGGCGGCGACGACCGGCGGGATCGTCGTCGACACCCGGGCCCGCATCGGCTACACCGCGCCGATCGGGTCGACGGACGAGGATCGGATCCGGCACCTGACCGTGGCGTTGCCGCCGCAGTACGCCGCCCGTCTCTTCGAGGCCCAGGAGCAGGGCGCCACCGAGCAGTATCTGCGAGAGATCGCCGCCGAAGGGCTCAAGGAGGTGTACTTCCAGGACGGCGGCCGCCGCGCCGGCCAGTTGGAGGAGGTCCGCTTCACGGATATTGAGCACTTGGAGTTCGACCTTTAGCATGCGCCGTCGCCGGACGCGTCGCCGCTCTTCTCGCTCGAGGTCATTTCCGTCGGCCTGCCCGTTCTGCCCCCTCTCGCCGCCCCCTTTTGCCGGGCCTGTTCCTCCTCTGCGGCAGCTTCCTCCAGGACGCCCATGACCTCCGCCGCAAAACATCAAGTTTCTCCGGCCAGGAAACGACTCATCGCCCTCTGAAGCTTCCCCTTGATGTTGGACACCTGGAGACTGAATTTCCTGGCCACGTCATGACGGGCTGCTTCACCCCTCCTGGTGACCGGCCATGTCCACGGCTGGACCGTCGGACAGCTCGAACGCCGCCGTGATGCACTGGCCCACCCCACAGAGCCGGCCGCCCGTATCCGACAGTCAGAAGACTCGTTAAGCAGGCCATCGCGTGCACGAAGATCCGCCTCTCGCGGATACGCGAACACGGTGAGGGCCCAAACCAACTTCCTCCCGGCTCCGGGCCCTCACCCGTGTCCGGCCATGCCTGCCCGGCCAGGTTTGGACGGGGCCGCGGCCCACGCCGCCACCATGGTCGGGGCCGGCCAGGTGACGGGCGTACCGTCCGGCCGGCACCATGCTCTCCGGCCAGCGCCCAGCAGGGCACACGGTCACGCCTGGTCCGGCCAGGCCATCATCGTCTGGCCCAACTCCTCATCAGTGAGTGTGATGCGGGCGCCGGACATACTGCCGTACTCGCCCACCCACGACGAGAACTTACGACGGGCTGTCGCCACACTCCCCTACCCGACGTGGGGGTGTTCCGTACTTCTTGTAGGCCCCGCTGGTGTACGTCGAGTCCTCCCCGCCGACGTGGGGGTGTTCCGGCTGCCGGCAAGCTCATCCCGTCCCTGTCAGTCCTCGTTCATAAGATCACGGCATGTCTGACGCCTTCACCGTCTTGTGGACCCATGACACGTGCCGTGCCCTACGCAAGGCGGATCGCGTGGGTGAGCGGCCGCCGGTCGCCTTCAGCGGCGTGCACTCCTCCCTGCCCGCCTGGTCGGGTGCCCGCGCTGGGGACGAGGTGTACGCGCTGCACGTCAAACAGTGCGTCGTGTACGTGGTAAGCCGAATGCGGGTGATCGACATGGAGCGGCGCGACTGCTGCGGCGCCGCCCCCGCGACGTGGCAGGACGCGGCGTTTCCTGGGCACGGCGACTGGTCGATGCTCGGTGCCGGCGGCTGCGGCGCCGCAGCGGTGCACGTGGACTCGACGCCCGTACGCTTCGACATGCCGATCCCCAGCGATCTTCTGACCAGGCTTACCTGGCGTAACCGCCGGGGCAAGACCCGCAGTCTGAAGTACCTGTCGGACGGCCGTCTCGAGCGCTCGATCAGCCTCCAGGGGTTCTACCGCCTGACCTCTGAGTCGGCTGGCGAGTTGGCCAAGGTCGTAGGCAACGCGGGCCCCTGATACCGACGGACGAGCGGGTAACCGGATCACGCCCTCTACGGCCGTCCCTGCCGTGAGCACCGACCCCTCGTCGGTTCCCCACGCAGGATGCCGTGAGCGAGGAAATGATTCCTCCCCTGCGGCGGAGCTGCGCGGGTGCTATTCCGCCGCGTAGCGGCGGCGTGTCGCGTCTGCGGAGCAGACCGCGCGCAATAGGGCGAGCACAGCCGCGGGCTGGCCGCGCAGCCGGCCCGCGAACACAACGGTGTCCCCCGCACCTGGCAGCTCGTCGTGAACGAGGCCCGCGAGCGGTACGAAGCCGAGCAGGGTGAGGAGTCCTCCAGCGCGGCATATTGACAGGTCTGCTGCCGCTGCTGCCGTGCTTGTGCTGGCCGCTGCGCCGCCCTGCCCGCCCGCCTGCTTCCTCTGGCGTGCCGGGCTCGCCCGGCACGGAGCGCGGAGGCCCCGCCGACGCGCAACGACACCCTCGAGGGCGCCCGATCCCCCGCCGCGCCGACCGCCAGCCACAGCCCGCCCCACTTCCCTTTTTTCTGTTCTGGGGTCGGCTGCAAGAGGTGCATAGGGGGATGTCGGGCTTCCGACCACGGCCGGACCAGCGCGGTGACCTGCGAATACGCCACCCAGGCCGCGTTCGCGTGCGGGCAGTTGTCGGAGGGGTTATCGGCAGGGATGTCGGCCTGGTTCAGGGCGGTGTTGTCGCATCGTGACCGTGGTCAGGTCGTCCCGCGCCGACGGCCAAGGACGGGACTTTGGCAAGGCCGCCGCCTCCAGAGAGGACGGCGCGGCGCCGGCTGAGGAAGGCGAGGCATACGACCTGCACGCCCCCGGAGATCCGCGTTCTGGGACCGGTTGAGGTCACCGGCGTGGACAGCACCGGGCACGGCCCGCGGATCGCGCAGCTGGCCGCCTTGCTCTATTTCCGACCCGGGCGCGGCGCGGACGCCTGTGTGCTGACATGGATCCTGTCAGCCCGTGGTCGGTGAGTACGCTCAATGCCCGCTCTCAGGGCTTGCGTCGCTCGCTGGGCAACGATCCTGACGGCCACCCCTATGTGCCGCGCCGCAGTTCCGGCGACGACCCCTACCGGCTTGCGCCCGGGGTGTGCTGCGACTGGACCCGGTTCCTCCACCTCGCCGTGCGCGCCCTCCCCCAGGCCGCCGGCGGCCTGCCCGACCTGGAAAAGGTCCTGTCCCTCGTGCGGGGCCGCCCCTTCGGTACCCACTCGGTCCCTCTCTCAACGGACTGGGGAAGTTCAGGGCTGTGGCGGATATTTCGTGAAGGCCAGTTCCAAACATCCGCCATGCCCGGCAATGTCCGTTCATCAGCATGGTGTTCGTGGGGGACGAACCGTTCTGGGATCTGGTATGGCCTGACGTTGAGGGGCTGGTCATCGACGCGGTGGGCGTTGTTGGGGATGCTGTACGGATTGATCTGCATGCTCGGCAGCCGACGGTGGCATGTCCCTCGTGCGGTGTGACCGCCTTACGGGTGCACAGCACGTATACGCGGCGCCTGGCCGACCGCCCGCTGGGCGGTCGGCGGGTGCTGCTGCGGCTCCGGGTCCGCCGGTTCTTCTGCGACAACGGCCTGTGCTCCCGCCGGACGATGGCGGAACAGGTGCCGAGCCTGACCGCGCGGTACCGGCGCCGGACGATGGCCCTGGCCCGGATGGTGCAGGCGATCGGGCTGGCTGTCGGCGGCCGGGCCGGTGCCCGGCTCGCCGGCTACCTGCCTGTGCGGACGAGCCGGGACGTGATCCTTGGGGAACTCCGGCGACTCCCAGACCCAGCGTCTGCCCAGGTCAAGGTGCTGGGGATCGACGAGTTCGCGTTCCGCAAGGGCGCCACCTACGGCACCATCCTCATCGACGTCGAAACACGCCGGCCCATCGACCTCCTGCCCGACCGCACCGCGGACACCGTCGCCTCCTGGCTCGCCGACCACCCCCGAGATCGAGGTCATCTGCCGGGACCGGTCCAGCGCCTTCAGCCAGGCCGCCGCCCGCGCGGCACCCGACGCGATCCAGGTCGCAGACAGGTGGCACTTGCTCCACTCACTCGCCCGCGCAGTCGAACGAACCGCCCACCAGCACCGCGCCTGCCTGCGCAAAGACGCCGAGAGCAACGGTACGGACCAGCCCCTGCAGCCGTCGGACCCCGTGTCCCTGGCGGCGTTGATCGGGCCGCCGGAGCCGAGCGATCCGCCAGACGGCCAGCTTCTGGCCCGCGTCCGCCAGTGGCACACCGACATCCACCAACTGCGCGAACGTGGCTGGACCATCAGCCGAATCGCCAACCGCCTGGGGCGGGACCGTAAGACCGTCCGCCACTACCTCACCACCGACCTCGACCAGATCCTCGCCTCGGCCCGCGAACGCCGCCCCAACGGCCACATCAACCGCTTCAAGCCCTACCTGCAACACCGCTTCCGCGGCGGCGCAACCAACGCCGCAGCCCTCTTCCGCGAGATCCGAGAGCGCGGCTACCGCGGAAGCCGCGTCGTGGTCACCAAGTACATCGCGACCCTCCGCGCCGGCACCGCCGTCTCCGAACCCGCACGGCCGATCCCCAGCCCACGCCGAATCACCACCTGGATCATGCGCCACCCCGACACCCTGACCGACAGCCAGCGCGCCCAGCTCGACCGCATCCTGACCGGCTGCCCCGACCTGGCCACCGCCCGCGACCTCGCCCACGAATTCAGCGCCATCACCCGCGAACGCCGAGACCACGACCTCACCCACTGGATGACCCGCGCCCTCGACCAAGGACCACAGCCAGTCCAGGGCTTCGCCGCCTTCCTCCAGAACGACTGGGACGCAGTCGTCAACGGCCTCACACTTCCCTGGAGCTCCGGCGCCGTCGAAGGCCAGGTCACACGCATCAAGCTCATCAAACGCCGGTCCTACGGACGAGCGTCCTTCGGCCTCCTGCGCACCTTCGTCCTCACTCAACCGCCATGACCAAGCGTTGAAGGGTGGCTGTCAGTCAGGCGATGACGAAGGCTGGCAGGCGCTCGCTCTCCCATACATCACGGGGAAGGGAAAGATCGAACCGGGTCTCTATGATCGCCAGGGTGTGCCGGTCCCGGTCCCGGTAGGACTCGTCTTCCGGCCGTGCGTACTGGCCGTCGGAGTACAGCACGCCAGCCGCGACCAGCTCAGCTAGCAGGAAGTCTCGCTGGACGCCCCACCGCCAGCACTCCTCCCCGATCCCAAAGCTGCAGACGTCCACGCCGTCTCTTGCATAGGAGAACATCGCTGGCGGATGGTCCACGGAAGGGTCGAGGTGAACCACCTCCACCCCGTTCCGGGAAATATCGACCAGTCGTTGCGCACCGTCCCCCAGGCCGTATTCAACGGCGAAGGACCACCCACCGTGCGCACCGACACGCACGACATCATCGTCGGCCGTCGCCAGGTCGAGAACCATGTTCCATGCCTCAGCGTCCGTCATCGGCGAAACAACGGAACCAGGCACGCCCCCCATACGCAGGCCTAGCTCCTCGGGCGTAATGCCCCGTGCAAAAACCACGCTGTGTTGCCAGTCATCTTGCTCTACAAGCCACTGAATGCCGCCACGCACGACGCTCATCCTCCCCCTGCACGCGCTGTGCCCTCGTATGTTTCGAGCGATTGATCACCCTAGCCAAAGGGTGTGACAGGCCCCACCGCCACAAGATCTGATCTGGTGATCAGCCTCCACCGTCACGAAATATCCTCCACAGCCAAGTTCAGCGAGCGGCGGACCGTCGATGACCTGGGGCTGCCTGCTCGTTCAGCGCCCGGTCCGAGACAGTCCGTCAAGGGAGCTTGCAGCATCGCTCACATGGTGGGGTGTCGGTCTTCACTGCGAGAGGCGACCTTGGCGGCGGGGTCCGGGGTGCTGTGTCGAGTGAAGGCCCACAGCGCGAACCCGAGGCAGCTGAACGCGGAACCCAGTGCGCATACGGCGCCCCAGCCGGCCACCGTGTAGAGGGAGGTCGCGGCGATGGCGCCGGTGCCACTGCCGATCGAGTAGAAGACCATGTACCCGCCGATCAATCGGCTGCCCGCGTCCGGGTGCAGCGCGTAGATCAGGGTCTGGTTGGTGACATGGACCGCCTGCACAGCGAGGTCGAGAAGGATCACCCCGCCGACCAGGGCCCAGAGCGAGCTGCGGGTGAAGGCCAAGGGCACCCACGAGGCGGCGAGCAGCGCCAGGGCAATGCCGGTGGTCCGTCGGGAGAGTCCGCGGTCGTTCAGGCGGCCCGCCACGGTCGCGGCCAGGGCGCCAGCGACACCGATCAGCCCCAGCGCCCCGATCGCGCTGTGGGACAGGAAATACGGGGCCTCGCTGAGCGGCAGCGCGACGCTGCTCCACAGGGTGCTGAAGGCGGCGAAGATCAGGAGACCGAACAGGGCCCGGAGCCGCAGCAGTCGTTCCCGTGCGAACAGGGTGATCGTGGAGCGCAGGAGCTGTCCGTAGCGCAGGGTTGTCGGCTCAGCGTCACTGTGGCGCGGGAGCACTTGGTACAGGACCAGGGCGAGCAGAGCGGTGAGCGACGCCGAGGCGAGGTAGACCGAGCGCCAGCCCGCGAGATCGGCCAGGAGGCCGGATGCGGTGCGGGCGAGCAGGATTCCGATGACCACGCCGCTGGTGACCAGACCGACGACCCGACCGCGCTCGGAGGGAGGGGCCAGTGATGCCGCGAAGGCCACCAGCGTCTGCGTGACGACCGCGAGGAGCCCCACGGCGGCCATGCCCGCGAGCAGGATCGCTGTCGTGTGGGCGGCGGCTACCACGGCCAGCGCCACCACCAGGAGCAGCAACTGGGCCACGATGAGCCGTCTGCGGTCGGCCACGTCGCCCAGCGGCACGAGGAAGAAAAGTCCCAGCCCGTATCCGACCTGCGTGAAGGTGACCACGCTGCCGACCAGCGCCGGGCTCATGGCGAGGTCGTGGCCCATGGTCACCAGGAGCGGCTGGGAGAAGTAGACGTTGGCCACTGCGGCCCCGCAGGCGACGGCGAACAGGATGACGACGCCACGGGACAGGACGAACGCGGAACCCTCCCCGGTGCGGGCCTCGGTCCGTCGTGTCACAGCCTCACCGTTGCCGGGCATGAGCACCCCTCCGCAAATCTGGTTTCATCTTGCTACCATTGGCGACGGTAACTATTTTGGTAGCATGTTGCAACCGTTGTGAGAGAGGGACGCCATGGTGACCAGGACGCGCTTCGACGACAGCGAATGTCCCGTCGCCCGGTCGGTGGACGCGATCGGCGACTGGTGGTCCCTGCTGATCGTGCGGGACGCCTTCGACGGAAGCCGACGCTTCGGGGAGTTCCAGCGCAGCCTCGGCGTAGCGAAGAACATCCTCACCGCGCGTCTGCGCACCCTGGTCGCCAGCGGTGTCCTCGAATCCGTCCCCGCCTCGGACGGCAGCGCCTACCGCGAGTACGTACTGACTCCGAAGGGCAAGGCGCTCTTCCCCGTCATCGTGGCACTGCGGCAATGGGGCGAGCAGAACTTCTTCGCCCCCGGCGAACCCCACTCACAGTTGGTCGACCGCCGACAGGGACAACCCCTCCGCCCGCTGGAAGTGCTGTCTGCGAACGGGCGACGGCTGAACCCCGACGACACCACCGTCCACAAGATCTCCACCCAATGATTCGGGTTGATCACGCTGCGAGGGGGGCGTCCGTGGGGAGTACGCCCCCGTCGTACAGGGGGCACCGGTACCCGGTCGAGGTCATCTCCCACTGTGTGAGGCTGTACTTCCGCTTCCCGCTCAGCTTCCGCGAGGTCGAGGAGTCGATGCTCCAGCGTGGCGTCATCGTCTCTTACGAGACCATCCGCCGCTGGCCCGCCAAGTTCGGCCAGGCCAGAGCTTGTGGCCGTGCTCGCGCGTCCAGCGACGCACGATCTGCTCCTGGTCCTCCAAGCCGAACCCGTCGAGCTGGCCGCCCGTAACTGTGACAGTGAAACGGCTGTGCCGGATGGTCTGGCCCGGATTCGGCGGCTCGCTCGTCCCGCCGGAGGGGAGGGTGCAAGGGCCGCCGGACGGACCGGTGGCACGGGGAGGTGTAGTGATGCCAGAGAAGAGCGTGTGGGGCGATTACGCGGAGAGCAGGCGGACACAGCGGCTGGCCGGGAGGGTGAGGAGAAGCAGACCGACGCCATCGGGGAGGGGCTGGCCGCTGTTGCTTACGCCCTGCTCGATGTGGCCCACGCGATTCGCGAGCACACCGAAGCCAGCCGGTAAGCCAACTCAGGCGGGGGGGCTCCTCGTCGGCGCGGCCGCCGGCTCCGAGAGTCCGTCGCAGTGTGGGCAGCGTCGCCGTGGAGGCTCCGAGCACGCCCCGGGCGCGCAGCTCGGCAACGTCCGGGAGGTGCACGCCGGGCAGGGCGTCGATCAGGTCGGCCTGGGCGGCACGGATGCTGTGCGCGGAAGCCCCTGGGCCGGAGCCAAGACAGGGTTGTACCCCGAGTCGGGGGTGCCGCAGGAAGCCCCGACCATCCGCCACGGGCTATCGCTTGCACACATCACGCTCCATCTCCAGCTCGCGGATGCGCTTGTCCTTCTCCCGCGCCTCGGCCCGCAGCCGGCCAGCTCCGCCCGCTCACTCTCCCGCAACCGGCCAGCAGACGGCTCGGCCAGCGGCCGGTCCGACGACGGCGACCCGTTGCGCCGAGCCCGAGAGACCCAGCTGTGCAGCGTCCCGGGATGGATGCCCAGATCCTCGGCCACCTCCGGAATCGGCTTCCCGGTCTCCGTCACGATCCGTACCGCCCCCTCACGGAACTCGGCGTCGTAGATGCGCTTCCTGGATGCCATGACCCCCAACTATCCCTCCGGTCACGGTCGCCACAGTAGGAGGGGAGGTGCACTGGCGGGCCTCCACGTCTACGCAGAGACCAACAGGGCCATCCCCACCACGAAGATCAAATCGGCGAGTTGATTATTTACAAGCCCTTAGCTGAGTTCAGTCATGCTGCCCTCGCCCTCGGCGTGGCCGCCGTGATGCCTGGTCCGTGTCCTGGTTGGCGGCGCGGTACTCGGTGGGCGTCATGCCGATGGCGGCGCGGAAGGCGCGGGTGAAGTCGGATGGCCTCGGGTATCCCCAGCGCATTCCGATGGCGGCGATTGGGACGTGGCACTGGGAAGGGTCCACCAGGTCCCGTCGGCAGCGGGCGAGGCGCTGCTGCCGGAGGAAGTCGCTGACCGTGATCCCGTGCTGTTGGAAGATGCGGTGCAGATAGCGCGTGGAGATGTGGTGCGCCGTAGCTATGCCGCTCGGTGTGAGGCCGTCGTGTAAATGGGTGGTGATGTAGGCGTTGATCTGCTCGAACAGTGCACGCTGCCGTGACCCGGTCGGAAGCAGGGTTTGCCGGTCGGTGTGGTGGGCGAGCAGGGCCGCCGTGAGATCGAGTGCGGTGGTGCCCAGCCGGGCGCTGTCAGCGGAAGTGAGGTCAGCGTGTGTGTCCGCGAGGCCGGTCAGAAACTGACGCAGGAGCAGCCCGACGCCTGCTTGTCCGGGTAGCGCCGTTCCGCACAGCGGCGTTACGGCCTTCTCCGGCAGTGGCAGGAGGCGCCGTGGGAACTGCAACAGCATCGCCTGGGCTCCCGGGGGGGTCGGGCCCACGGTGGCGGTGAACGGCCGCGAGCTGTCGTACAGGAGCAGATCGCCGGAACCAAGCGAGGTGTAGGTCCGGGCCTGTTCAATGCTCTGCCGTCCCGCGAGGGTCAGCGCGAGCTGGTACGTCTCGGGATCACACTGCCGGATGAGCCGCGGTGTGCGCTGGGATGACAGCGGCGTGTAGGACATCACCGAAAGCTGGACCGGTCCAAGGGTCATGGCCTGGATCCGGGCTTCGAGCTGGTCCGACCCAAGGAACCTTAAGCGGGTGCTCAACAGGGCCTGATGCGTGATCTCCACCCAGGCCGCAGCCCGGTCGGCGGGCGGCAGGTGACCGGTTTCCAGCACAGTGGTCAGCATGACGCCCCCCAAGTGATGCTGCCTGACAACACGGGTGTGACAGAACTGGGCCCATCTGCCCCGTGCACACGATCATCGCCGGTAAGCAGCGACCCCGAAAAGTGCGTCGTGCGCCAAGTCGAGTGCGCTGCTCGCTCATGACACGACCGGCACCCCCACGGAAAGCTTCGTGTGTACGCCAGCGATGACGACCGTCACGGGACGGCCGCTGTTGAGCGCATACGGGCGACCACGGCTGGCGAACGCCTAAGGAATGAGGCAAGCCCATGCGCTTGCACGGCGGATGGGCCTCGCGCCGCCCCTCCACCCTCGAAGAAGGACTCCGCAGGACGAAAGGACGCCCATGAATTCCAGGCCACGTCTCCTCCTCGCAGCAGGGGCGGCCCTGACACTGTTCCTGGGGGTTGGCGCCGAAGCCGCCTCAGCGGCCCCGACGGCACACGCTTCGGCGGCCGCACAGCACCACACTCCGGTGTCGGCCTCCGCGCCCCTCCACCTAAACAGCCGCTGCTTGGTGTGGTGGAAGGAGACGACCAATTACGCCGGTATGACTGCTGGTTACTCATGGGCCTGGAATGTCACGGTCTCCCCCGGAGCGACCGGAGACAGGGTCAAGGAGATCCAATGCCTCACCGACTACCACGGCCAAGGGCCCAGCGCACTTGACGGCGTCTACGGGCCCGCCACGGTTGCGGCCGTAAAGCGTACACAGGCACGTTGCCAGTTCCCGCCGTCGCAACAGGACGGCATTGTTGGCCCGCATACGTGGGGATGCCTGCGCACTGAGGAGTGAGTTTCCTGCCGGGAGCCAGAGGAATTCCTGGCCTGGTTCGAGCGGAAGTCAGTACCCACGTCCGCGCTGACCGGCCGCATGCGGGTCCGGGCGCCATCGCAGCTGCAAGGGCCGCGAGCTAAATGCGGTGAACGGGCAGGGGCAACGTGGCAGGCAACAGACCCTACGGCATGTGGCTCGGCCGCCGGCTGCTGCCGCCCTGTGCCTTCCCCTTCTGGACCGTGGTCTCCCGCAAATGCCATGGCGGCATTTGCCATCCGGACCTTTCACACATCATCTGGAGGATGATCTCACCATGCGTACTAACAAGTCTCTTTCCGCGGCATTCGCGGCTGTAGTGGTGCTCGGGGGAGGACTAGCCATGGCCCCCGCCGCCGAGGCCCGGACACTGTCGGCTCAGGCGTACACCTGCCACTACTCCGCCTCTGGCGGTTACGTATACGCGGGCTACTACAGTGGCAACACGGTCGTTCCGTCGGCGTCCTATGTGACGAACGCAGGTATTGAGGCGCAGTGCCTACTGAAGTGGATCGGGTACTACCGCGACTCCGTGGACGGGATCTTCGGCCCGCATTCTCAGGCAGCGATGAAACTGGCCCAGAAGACCATGGGAGGCGTCTCGGTCGACGGTTTCCCGGGGCCGCAGTCCTGGCGCGGACTGCGCTACCTGGCCGGCGGTTGAGTACGGTCGAGAAATGACGCGGTAGCTGAGGCGCTTCCAGTCTCCGCTGCTTCAACTGTGATTCGCTACGCGGGCCTCCCGTACGCTGCCGCACTGCCGTCGTCGGCCCCGCGACAGGCCTGCTGCAGGTCTTCTACGTCCTGAGCCAGGCTGGCTGGCCGCGCGATCGCGGCCGCGGCCTGGTCCCTCAAGGTCAGACCCCTGAGAGCTAACTCGCCAGCCGCCACCTTGCGCCTCGACGATTTGGCTCAAGGACCTCACTCGAACCGCCCCTTGATCACAACCAAATATGCGCCCTTGCGTACCCGCTTGATCGGGCCCGGGGCGGACGAAGCTGTCGCGTCCGGCGCCCGCTCTTGCAGGACGCCGACCTGATGGCCCGAAGTTCACCGAGAGGATGTCTCGTGGAAATCACACGAACCGTGAGGACACGCAGGAAGCTCGCTCTAGGTTCCTCCCTGGGTGCCGCAGCACTTGTCCTGGCGACTACGGCGATGGCAGGCACCGCCGAAGCCGCTAACAACTGCCCGTCCGGCGCGCTGTGCGCCTACACCTCGACGTACGAGTTCGGATCACGCGGCGCGGTCTACGAGAACAACACGGACCTCACCGGCTTCTCCCAGTTCCGCGGCGCCGAGTCCCTGTGGAATGCCGGTACCTCCTGCAATGTACGGGTCTACAGCGAGCGCAACTACACCGGCCACTACTGGACACTGGCCCGTGGCACCGGGATGTACTCGCTCAACGACGTGGCCAACAACCCGGAATGGGGCACGGCTCTGTACCACCACGTCTACTCAAACAAATGGTGCGTATGAGCCGATCCCCCACACGACTCGTGAGGGTTGTGGTCACCGCCGCCCTGTTCGTGGCCGGCTGTTCCTTCCCGGGCAGCAACGGCCGCGGGCCGGGCACGTATGACCCGCGGCCGCTGTCTGCCTCCCTGGTCACCTCTGTGGCGGACACCGCACGTTTGCGAGAGCGTGAGGAGTCCGCCGTTGCCGATTGCATGGCGCGCCGCGGATTCAGGTACGTGCCGCAGCGAGCGACGGTGAGCGAGCGGACGGTGACCACCAATCCGTACGGGTTGCTGCGTGAGGAACAGGCACGCCAAGATGGTTACGGCGCGGTGGGCGAGATCCTCAACGGCGCGGGCAACGACCTCCCGGCGGCCACGCATCACTCCGCTCGCTGGACGAAGGAACTTGAGGGTACGCACGAGGAGAAATTCACCCTCCCGAACAACGTGGTTCTGACCTACCGGCCCGACGGGTGCGCCTACCAGGCCCGGGAAGCAGCGTACGGCCGAGGCTGGAACAGGCTCGAGAACGAACTGGAGGGCTTGCAGGCGGCCGTGATGGACCGGGTCCAAAAAGACGACCGGTACGCCAAAGCGCTGTCCGGGTGGTCCTCGTGCATGCGGAAATCAGGCCACTCGTACGAGGATCTCCAGGCTCCGAGACAAGAGTTGGCCCGCGGCATCAAGGCGACCGGCGGCGAAGACAACGCACTACGGGACCTCGGCCGCAAGGAGTTGCGCATTGCGGCCGACGATTACGCCTGCGAGCGCAAGGCACGGCTTCACGAGGCGGTGTACGAGGCCCAGCGGGACGCGGAAGGCTCCTTGCTGAACGACTCCGCCCGGACCGACATTCGGCGCTACCGGACATTGAAGCGGGCAGCACTTTCATTGAGTTGAAACAATCTGACTGCCTAGATGATCGTGTTGCGGGCGTGAAAGCGGCCACGGACGATGGGGGGATTGACGCTGACGGCGCCGTAGGAAGCGACGGGTCTCGTGGGCGAGGTCGTCCATCCGGAGCTCGGACGTCTGTGGATCGGCCATGTCCGTCACGATCACCCGCGGCACGTACTCCAGTCCCTTGAGGAGCTTGCGGAAGAAGCGCCTGGCTGCGGCCGTGTCGCGGCGGTCCTGGACGAGAATGTCGAGGACATTGCCATCATGATCGACCGCGCGCCACAGGTATTGCATCTTCCCGTTGACCTTGATGAACACTTCGTCTAGATGCCATTTGTCACCGGGACGCGGCTGCCGGCGGCGCAACTGAGTGGCGTAGGTGGGGCCGAACGTGGCGCACCAGGCCCGGACCCTCTCGTAGGAGACGATGATGCCACGTTCCAGGAGGAGCTCCTCGACCTCACGGCAGGAGAGCGGGAATCGGTGATACAGCCACACAGCGTGACCGATCACATCGGGCGGAAACCGGTAGCCCTATACGACGGTGCCGTCCCGCTTTCCACACCCAAGCAT
The DNA here is from genome assembly GCF_044548235.1 of Streptomyces sp. NPDC052043. Taxonomy (NCBI): domain Bacteria; kingdom Bacillati; phylum Actinomycetota; class Actinomycetes; order Kitasatosporales; family Streptomycetaceae; genus Streptomyces; species Streptomyces sp. NPDC052043. The sequence goes on along the minus strand of NZ_JBIUBT010000018.1, from coordinate 85,692 downwards.
CTCCTCGTGACGATCTCTACCAAGATCATCCCACGGCCCGAGCCGAACCTGACAACGCCTCGGGAAGGACTGCGGAGGGGGACAGGCCCTCCAGAAAGCGTCCGACGCAGGGGTGCGGGGCCTCGAACGCGCGAAGCTCTTCGAAAAGACGCTCGGTTGACCAGTCGTCCCGAAACCTGATCACGTGGCGCTGGATGTCGTCGCGCAGTGTGCCGAGGTGCGGCCCCCACACGTTGAACTCATCCTCACTCAGGTCCCACAGCCGGCCCAGCAGAGCCAGAAACCGGTCCGGGTAGGCGAGGTGATCCGTCAGGTCGAAGTCCCTGGCCAGCTCTCGCCGCGTACGCCCAGGAACCTCCAGGTAGGGGCGCCCGAGCCACAGCACGTCCTGCAGTGGATTGCCTTCCGACACAGGGAGTAGCCCGCTGTCGAGGATCGCCTCAGCAACTTGCCCCAGGCGGTCATCGGGGCAGGCTTGCAGACTGGCCGTCAGGCGCTGATGCTTGGTGTGCCTTCCTCCCGAGGAGGCGGCGGGAGACGCAGACGCTCGCACAGCTCGGGCAGATCCCGGTGACCATAGCGCTGGTACAGGCCGGCGAGCACGCCGTCGATCAGCTCTCGCAACCGCGGCACATCCATGCGCTCAGTCATCCACTGATGATGAGATAGGCCAGGACACGATTCCAGACGCTGCCAGGCCCTCGCACTACGGGGAGAACGGAATGGCCGTTGGCACAGTGGCGGCCGGTCGTCGTCCAACGGATAATGTTGCCTTCGTGGTTGGTTCTTTGTGGCCGAGCTCCACCAGCCGGTGTACCGTCGTGATCAGCAGTCGTGGTTCCGAAGTCCCGTTCGCCCGTGATCGCAATCGCGGGCGTTTTTGCTGTTCAACGCCTCTCCGGACCAGGGCGATCACCTCCGGATCCCGCACGGTGCGGGACCCGATACGAGTCCCTTCAAAGGAGACAGGCATGGCCAAGGGCACTGTGAAGTGGTTCAACGCGGAAAAGGGCTTCGGCTTCATCGAACAGGACGGCGGCGGCCCGGACGTCTTCGCCCACTACTCGAACATCGCCGCCCAGGGCTTCCGCGAGCTCCAGGAGGGCCAGAAGGTCGAGTTCGACGTTACGCAGGGCCAGAAGGGCCCGCAGGCGGAGAACATCCGCGCCCTGTAAAGCCGGACACACAAGAGGCCCCAGCCGGGATGCAAGCTCCCCCACCGGCTGAGGCCTCTTCGGCCTTACCCGCCCCCGATGGTGGGAGGTTTCCGATCCCCCGCTGTTGAGGGAGCCTCAGGAAGAGCGGCGGGAGGCGTGCCCTCGTCGGCACGGCCGCCGGTTCCGAGGGTCCGCCGCGGGACCGGAGACGCCACCGGGTGATTGCCGAGAACACCCCGGGCCCTCAATTCGTCAAGGCCGCCGGACAGACGGACTGAGGGAAGAGAGGCGAGCAAGTCGGCCTGCGGGGCGCGGATGCCGTGCGCGGCCTCCGGGCCTGCGCCAAGGGTGCGGCGAGCGGTCACACCGGTCATCGTACGCTCGCGAGGTTCTCCCTCTCGCCCCGGCCAGCGCGGCCACAGACCGCCCCGAATCAGCGGTTCACCGCCTCGTTGCTGCGCCAGGAAACACTCAGAGGGCATTTGATCTAGGCGTATTGTCCTGTATGCCCTAGTAGGTTCCTCGCCAGGTTGGCGTGGTCTCGTCCGTTATGCGCTTGCTGAGGTTGTCGATCGAGGCGATGTGGATCGTCGCCTCGGAGCTGGCGGTGAGGGTTTCGTAGTCGCGGGCGAGACGCCTGTGGAGCATGATCCAACCGATGCTCCGCTCCACTACCCAGCGCCTTTTGACGACGTGAAACCCGCGGATTTCTGGGTTTCTTTTGACGACTTCGACGTCGATTCCGAGGCGGGCGCCGTGTTCGATGACGGCGTTCTTGAAGCCGGTGTCGACCCAGCTCTTGGAGATGGTCGGGTAGGTCTTCTTGGCTTGGCCGAGGAGGCGTATCCCCAGGGCGTTTTCCGACAGGCTGGCGGCGGTGACGGTCACGGCGAGGAGGAGGCCGATCGTATCGGTGAGGATGCCTCGCTTCCGGCCGACAATCTTCTTCGCGGCATCGGTTCCCTGGCTGGCCAGGGGTACGTTGGTGGAGGTCTTGACGCTCTGGGTGTCGATCACGGAAGCGGTCGGTTCGGGCTTGCGCCCTTCCTTCACGCGGGCGAGTCCGGTCAGGTCGTAGTTGAGTTGGGCGAGGATTCCCTCGTCACGCCAGGCGGCGTAGTAGGCGTAGACGGTTCCGTGGTTCGGGAAGTCGTGCGGGAGGTATTTCCAGGGGATTCCTGTGCGGTTGATGTAGAGGAGCGCGTTGAATACGTCGCGCAGTTCGACTTTGGCTGGCTGTCCGGTTGGCCGGCGTTCGAGGCGGGAATTTCGCCAGGCCGTCAGTGTCGGCTCGATCAGGGCCCACCGGGCGTCGGACAGGTCGCTGGGGTAGGGCTTGCGCTCGCTCACGGCACAGCGTGATCATGAGCATGCCGGAGTGATCGGTTCCGCTGAAAATCAGGCGGTTCCGTGGCATTTTCAAATCAGACGGGTTTCCGGGTGTGGAAGCGCACGATACGGACAGCTGAGTGCGTGACCCAGAGGAGAACATAAGACTGCTACCCGGGTGAAGGCGCTCAAACTGGGGCACGGTCAAAACCCGCATACCGGAAGAACCCTATGTGAACGCCCACTCAGAGAGAGGTTCGTGAGTTGATGTCCGCTTCTGGGGGAGGCTGAGGCAAGACTGCTTACGTCTGCTGGCCAGCCTCGTCCATCAACTCGTCCAGGGCCGCGCGCGCGAGAGGAACAAAGCGCCGCTGCATATCATCCACGTGAAGGCCCGTTTCCGCAGCTGAGGAGCGATAGCGATCCTTCTGCTCATCAGTCTGCGTCCCCCTGCTCAGTTCCATCAGATACTGAATGGGCGGGTGGATGTGCCGATCGATGGCTTCCGCGTACTCGGCGCCAGCCTGCGCCACAGCAGCGGGTCCTTCGAGCTCAACCGTGGTCGCGGCCTGCCGAGTTGCCCGTACCGCATCGATGGCTGCACCACGCCGCATGTCATAACGATGCTGGTCATAGGGCTCCAGGGTCAGCCGTGCCAGTTGCCAGATAGCCCCCTGCGCTTCATGAGCTGCATCCATCAAGCTCTTGTAAGCAGCTTGACGGCGATCCCGGCGCCACTTCTGGTGCTCGACCCGCAATTCACGAAGCGCAGCGCGATCTTGTGCGGCCTCTTGGCGTATCTGCTGCCGCTCCAGAGCCTCGTTCTTCCGCCGCTCAGTCCGAGCGGTTACAAACGCCGTCAGTCCGCTGCCGAGTAGGGTGCCGACAATCGCAATGGCCGTGGTCATCCAGGTGCTCGTCACAGGGAGACATTGTGAAGCACGGCCTCGCACCCTTCCGTGATCAGCGCAATGCCCTCCTCCGTTCAAGCAGCCCTCGGCAGGCGGCTGCACTCGTCCCGTCCGCGCCCTGCCGATGCCCTTGCACGCCGACAACAGATCCTGAGAGGCGGTTCGTTGATGTCCGCTTCTGAGTGAGGCTGGGCCAAGGCTGCTGGTGTCGGCTAGTGCTTCCTGGTGAAGCTGTCAGTGTCGGCTTCGGTGAGGATCCCGAGTTTGACCAGGCGTTTCAGCTTGGCCCGGGTGCCTTCGATTTTCTTCGGAAGCAGTTCGTGGCCGAGGGCTTCGCAGACATCCTTGGCCCGCAGCGGTCCGGTCGCGTGGTTGAAGGCGGCGAGGATGCGGGGGTAGTCCGGGTGCTCGGGCAGGTCCGGCGGGCCGGCTGGGAACCGAGCGGCGAGGCCGGTGACGGTCTTCCGGGTGATCGCGAGGTGTGCTCGAGGTGCTCGAGGTGGCGGCCTCCCGTAAGCGGGTCTGCAGTTTGCCGATCTACGTCTCGATGCACACGGCGTAGGCCGCCAGCCGGAACTCGCGCGCCTTCTGTACTTGGGACGTCTCCAGGCGAAGGGCGGCCGTCCCGCCTTGGATCCCCCGGACCGCGGACAACTTGCCTTCCAGGCTCTCCTCTTCGAGTGTCTGATGAGCACCCGCGAGTACCCGCACCCCCTGGAACAGCCGCGAAAGAGCGCGATGGCCAGCATCAGCGGCTACCTGAACGTCATCTGCCACCAGCCCTGCCATCTGGAGATCCACACCAACACGGCCTACCGCGTCGCGTGCCGTCCGCCCAGTTCTGTCGTGCCATCACCGGCGCATACCTCCCCGCGCAGCGAACGAGGCAGCCGCACCACCGCCCTGATCCGCGCGAGCACCTCGCTCAGCTTGATCGAGTCGAAGAGATCCGAAACAACCTGCACGGCCGGATCATCAAAGCCGAACGCGAAGGCTGGCTCGGCGAAGCCGAAGGTCTCCGCGTCAGCCTCGCGGCTGCGGAAGAGAAGATCGCCTCTCATCGGCTGAGGACGGTCATCCGCTGGAGGTTGTAGGCGAAGATTCCCAGTCCGGCCCAGGTCCGGGCGCCGGCCAGGCGCCGCAGGCGCGTGCGACAGAAGCCGAAACCGCGCTAGAGGTGACTGATGCGGGCCTCGATGCTGGCTCTCCAGTTCCGCATCCGCCGGAATGGGCGGCTTCGCTCGTACTCACGCCGTGCCCTTCCAGGCTTCCCAGATCGTTGTAAGCCGATCCGCTGAACACCGAGTTCGGCGAGAGCAAGATCGTTGGCCACGGTGCCGAAGCCGCGGTCAGCGACGACCGCGCCCGGCGGGCGACCGGTCAGTGACGCGGCACGCTCTACCGAGGGAACCAGTTGCGGCGCGTCGGGTGGGTCCCCGCGCTGGACCTGGTGGTCGACAATGAAGCCGCGTTCGTCCTCTGCCACGAGCGCGGTGTAGCCGAACTGGGTGGGGTGCTGGGGCTTGCCCTTGCGGATCGGCCGGGCGTCAGGGTCAGCCAACGAGACCAGCCGGTCGGGGATGGTGCGGACGCCCGCCAGTCGCAAGGCGGTCTGCTCCAGCAGTCGGCGGGTGCCCGCCGCGGTCTCGGCCAGCTCGCCCACCAGGTGCGCAAGTCGTCCCGAAGGCCACTTGCCCAGCGTGCGCCGGGTATTGCGCTCCACCGCCGCCGCGTTCCGCAGTGCCGCGCGGGCCACGGCGACGATTTCACCGGTGAGCCGGTCGATCTCACCCAGTGCCTGGCCGGTGCGCCGCGGGCACCGGCCTGACCCTCGACGATCCAACCTCACCCTGACGAACCGAAGTCAGTAGGAATCGTCGGTGCCCAGCAGCGCAGCGAGACGGTGCCGGTGGCCTTCGACCTGCTGACGTCGCTCGGTGCTTTCGTTGGGGCGGTCGCGCAGCCAGGCATCCGCGCGGTCCAGAGCCCGCCGTAGCCGATGCTCGGCCTGGGGCCGCCCGGGCGAGTGCTCCAGCCAGTGCGCCACCTGCATCAGCAGGGGACGGACCCCGCCGTGGTCGCTCGGCTGCACCTCCAGCCAGTCCAGCGCAACGTCCAGGACGTAGTCGACCGCTTCCGCGTCGGGCAGATCGCCGCCATGCAGCAGGGCTTCCAACAGCCTTCCGTTCGCCGCGTTGCGCTCACTGCCGGGCCGGAGCCGACGCCATGCCACCCGCGAGGCATACCGGCGCACGCCAGGGAAGGGCGCACGGCTGTCGAGCACGGCCGCCAGCAGATTGATCGCCCGGTTGTCACGGTTGTTGACGGTGGACCAGTCGACGCATGTGGTGTACAGCCGTTCGAGGACTGGGGCGTCGAGTTGGTCGGTGCCCTTCAGCATGTCTTCGAGTGCAGACCCCGCCCTCTTCGGCTGTCCCGCCCGCTCCAGCAGGTCGCAGGCGCGGGCGACGAAACGGTTCCACTCGGCGGATGTCTCGGCGCGGCGGGTCCGGAGGGCTCTGACGAGACTGGGCTTCTTCTTGTGCCCCTTCTCCTGCACCAGGGCGCGCACGGACAGCACCTGGACGGCTCTCGCGGCCAACCGGGCGCGGTCGGTCAGTGTCGCGAGCCGACTGTTTAGAGCGGTGGTCAGCAAACCCAAGGCACCGGGCGCCTTGGGGTACCGGTCCAGGCACTGGAGCGTCGCGGCCATCGCCCGGGCCGGCTCGTCGCCGGTGAGGTCGGAGCGCCGCAGGAGCGAGGTGAGCGGGTAAGCCGTGTGCGGGCTGGCAGGAGCCGAGGTCAACTGAGCGAAAGTCGCCTTCAGCAACCGGTCCCGGATGTCCCGGTCGAGGTGCGTCCGGCGCAGCATGGGCGTCAGGACGGAGCGTGCCACGGTGGGGTCGGGCCGCTCCTGAAGCAGGGTCAGCGCCCGGTCCGCGAGCCAGTGCAGCCGCTCTGGGTCCTCGTCGTGCAGTTCAGTGTCCAAGAGGGCACCAGTCACCTCGCTCACACTCAGTCCCGTGGAGCTGCCGCGCGCCGCCAGCCAGTCCATGGCCAGGCGTCCGAGCTGTCGCTGTTCGTCATCGGTGAAGGCGGCGTTGTTGCGGGCGGTGGACTTGGCGGCGTTCTTCAGCAGCGGAGGCAGGACCAGACCCAGCTCGACGTGCTGGTCGGCGTTCGGTTCCAGCCAGTTCCACGCCGCCTGCACGGCATGCGGCAGGGTATCCCGCCCGGGCAACCCGGGGACGACCAATTCCTTGAGCAGGTACGCGGCGACAGGACGCAGTCCGTACCCGGCGTCGTGGTCCAGCCAGGCGAAGGATGCCTTGACCGCCTGCTCGAACACCCCCTCGGGCAGGTCCCGGTACAGCCGGTGCCTCGTCAGCACTGCTTCGAGAGCGAAGGTGGCGTTCGGCGGGTCGCCGGGTGCCACCGTGTCCAAGAGCAGGCGAGCCGCCCATGCGAGGTCGGTACCGGTGAGTTCCCGGCGTTGGAGGAGCGGCCTGGCCACGAAGCCCGCCTCGCGCATCGTGCCGTAGCGGCGCAGCCAGCGCAGCGCCCAGTACAGGACCTGCCCGATGCGTGCGTCGCCATGCGGCAGGGCGTTCTTGCGGGTGTCGAGGAGTCGCTGCAACGGACGGCAGGCGCTGATGCGGTGCGAGTGGCGGGTGAGCCACTCGTAGGCCTGGTCCGCGGTCCACTCCCGGGTCGCCGGGTCGAGGTCGTCAGCCTCCAGGGCCTGGTGGAGGGCGAGCGCGGCTTCGGGCCGGTCGGCGTGGCCGTAGATCCATTCCGTGAGATAGCGGCGGCTGATCCTGGGGGGCAGGTGGCGTGCCGCGGTCAGGACGGCGTCGCGGGCTCTGGCTTTGGTGTAGTGCTCCCGCAGCCACGGTTCGGCCAGCTCGCGTACCGCCACCGGGCGCCAGGTGCGCCGTATGAGGAGGGTCCGAATCTCCCGGCCCTCGCCCTCGGGGTCTGTCAGGACCAGGTTCCGGAGAGCCTCGAGGCGATTGGCACACCACTCCTCGACGACCCGGGCCAGCTTGCCGCCCACCTCGGCGTCGAGCGTTTCGCGCAGCCGGTCCACCGCGGTGGCGACCCGCACCAGGGCGGGGCCGTCGGCCAAGCCGGTCTCCAGCACCCGGCGCAGGCCGTCGCGGTGCACGGTCTTCTGGTCGGCCTTGAGCACCGCGTGGCCGAGCAGGCTGTCGGCGTAGACATCATGCTCGGGCCGCAGCGCGCCGTCCTCCGCGTAGAGCAGGCCGTTGTCGACGAGCCGCCCGATCATCAATCCGCCCGCGTCCCTGCGTGGGTCATCGCAGCTCGGAGCGAAGAAGTCGAGCGCGTCTTCGAACCGGCAGGGTGAGTGGACGACGATCTGGGCCACGGCCGTCGTCACGGAATCCGGGGCACCGTCCCCGGGCACCACGGGCAGCCTCATGCCGAGCAGGATGTCGCGCAGCCAGTTGCTGAACTCGTCGTCGGGACGGGGCACGGCGTCCGTCAGGTCGTGGCCCTCGCGAGCCTGGTTGTCGTAGTACGTGGCGCAGAGCTGGCTGGCCGCCGGAGGACCGGCGCAGAGCCGCTCAAGGTGCCGCTCGCCCTGCTGCCTGACGGCGTCACGAGCCAGGCTCCGCACCATTTGCCGACCGATGGCACGGTGGTACTGCCGGTCCCAACGGACGTCGACGGTCTCGAAGGTCCTCATCGGGTTCAGCGGGCCGTCCGCGAGATCATTCAGCCGCACGCGGCGAGCGGTCGTCAGTACGGCGAGCCGGACACCAGATCCGGCGGCCTCGGAGAACACCTCGTTGTAGGTCGTCCCCGGCTCGGCGATCCAGTCGATGTGGTCGGCGACCACGAGCACCTGGTCCGCCAGTTCCTGGACGCTGTCCCACACGTCGATCAGGGACGCCGCTTTGGTGAGGTGCACAACCAGCCAATCCCGGCTGTCCTCAGCCAGGGCAGCGGTTTCCAGACACAGCCGTGTCTTGCCGGCTCCGGGCTCGCCGACGACGACCAGCCCGGCGGGCAGGCCCGGTCGGCTGGCCAGGTTGGCGAGGCGGGCGAGGACGGCGCCGGGCGAGCCGGCGCCACCGGGGTCGACGTAGGGCAGCTTCTCTTTGACGAGCGGCCGGTACGACCTGCGAATCACGTCCAAACGGACGTGGTGCTGCCGCAGTGCATTGTTGCGGTCCTGCCGCCCGGTGCGGTCCCAGCCGTCGGGCAGCGCCGGCAGGGGCCGCGGGTCCACGTCCTCCGTTCGCAGCAGCGCCCGCCACTCCTCGTCGTCGACTCGATCGAGCGGCGTCACCTCGAGCCTGCCGACGCCGGCCGCCGGAACGTGGTCGTTGACCACGGCGATCAGGAGCCCGGAGTCCTCGGTGATCAACGCTGCGCCGGACATGCCCTGCCAGGGGCTCTCGCCGGGCGGCGCCGGGGCGGGTGCGGCGTCTTCCACGACGACGCGCAGTCTGTCCGGTGCTCCGGTATCGCTGGTAAGGATCCTGCAGCGGACCCCGGCCCGGCCCCGCCAGACGTCGTCCGGCGCCTGAGGGGAACTCCTGTCGACCTCGGCCCATCCGGGATAGCCGAGCGCATGGGCGGACACGTCCGTGTGCCTGCCGCGGTCCACGCTCCCCAGCCGCACGGGCTCGATAGGCGTCGCGGGCGGCGTGTCGAACCGGAGCAGGGCCAAGTCCAGGGCCTCGTCCCGCCACACGCACGTCACCGGCCGGTCAATTCCGTCACCGCCGAGACGGGCCGCCACGCCCGTGATGTCCTTCAGCACATGGGCGGCGGTTACGACGAGCTGGTTGGAGACCCAGTAGCCGCTGCCGAGGCGGCACCGGCCGTCGGGCAGGTCGCCGACCAGGCGAGCCACCCGGGCAACGTCCAGGTGGGGCTTCACCACCGGGTCACCTCGGCCGTCGGCTCACCGTGTCGCCCGCGGAGACCGGTCTGTTGTCGAGCGTTGTGGCGTCCAGCTGGAGCCGCAGCGTCTGCACATCACTGCGGCCCTCCGAGCGTTGCGCGCCCGCGGAGATCACATGAACGCGGATGCCGCCGTTCACCCCGCCAGACTGGCTGAGCGTCGTCTGCAGTTCGAGTTCGAGCGAGGAGACCGAGAGCCGTACAGGACCGCCCTCGACCTGGGCCGCGCTCATCGCCTGCGCCAGTTCGCGCCGTATCGCACCCAGAGCGGCCGCCAAGCCGATGCCCTCGTCCCCGTCATGTCCGGACGCTGCCAAGTGTTCCCCCTGTTGGCCTGTCGGTCAGTGCACCGGTTCTGAAATCTGGTATGCCCACCAATGTCACCGCCAATACCACAGCTGGTCGGCGCAACTCCGAAATCCCATAGTTGATAGGGGAGTTGTAGAGGGCCGCACCGGCTCCTGCGGCCCGGGCTCAGGCTGAATGCGCCCTGGCAGGACACTCCCTCCTCGGAACGGCCCAGTTGGAAGGAACGCGCCGCGAACCTCGACGGCGATGTCGCCATCGCCGTCGACTACACCGTCTGTGCCCGCTGCGGGCTCGGGTAGGTCAAGTTGCCCTACACCATGGAGAAGTACCAGCGGTGCGGGCAGGTCACCGCGGGCCTGAAGGCGCTGCGCCTCGAGCACCAGGGCTTCTGGGCGGCTGTGGGCGCGGGCGTGCCGGGGAGCTATCAGCAGCGCGACACCTGCCCGCACCTGCCCGAAGGATGAGCCCGGCCAGGCCTCACACCCGGCGGGCACTGCGCCGGCCGCCCTCCACCAGAGTCGAACCGAGGCAGCGTCCGCTAGACAGCAAGTTCTCGAGCGACGCGGAACGGGTCGCCCACCGCGGCCAGGCGGGCGAGACGAGGACGTTGCTCCCCGATGCCACAGGAGCCGTCCTGCTCGTTCGGCCTCAGCCGACTGGAAGTCTCTTGCTCCATGCATGCCACCAGCAGCCTCGAGCGCACGGCATCTGGACGGGAAAGATGATCGTGTGCATTACGACCTGAACCGCCTGGGGACCCAAGAATTCGAACACTTGGCGCAGGCCCTTGTGCAGCGCGAGCTAGGGCTCGGGCTATCGGCGTTGGTTGATGGTAAGGACGCTGGCCGGGAGGCTTCGGTCACTGGCCCGGTGACCGACTCACGGCAGAATCAGGTGTGGGACGGGTACGGCGTGGTGAAGGCGATGTTCTGCCAGCATCCGGAAGGGGTGAATTCGGACACCGAGTGGCTTGAACGCAACGTCCGGGCGGAGTTCGAATCCTGGCTCAAGCCCGAGTCCAAGCTAGGTCGGCTGCCAGAGTATGTGCTGTTTACCACCAACGTAGCCCTGTCGCCGGTGCCGGACGGCGGAATCACACGCATGGACAAGCTCATAAGATCTTACGCTCAGAAGGTCGGCCTGAAGGGTTGGGCTGTATGGCATCACGACGAAATGTGTCGCCTCCTGGACGTCCACGATTCGGTCCGCCGGTCGTACACAGCGTTCATCACGCACGGAACGGTACTCTCTCGTGGCTCCGTACTCCCCGAAAGTCCTGACCAGCTCACTGCTCTGCTCGCCGCGCAACAGCCCGAGGCAATCTTGGGCACGCCGGAGAGCCAGTGGGTGGACTTCAAGAGCGTCGGCCCCAAGGGCCCGTACGATCTGAGCACCGAGAAGGGCAAGTTCGAGTTGGCCAAGGACGTCGCAGCGTTCGCCAACGCCAGCGGTGGGCTCCTCGTGTGCGGCTTCAGGGCAAAGCGTAGGCCGACGCAGCTCCACGAGGGGCCTTGACCCCGAATCCTGGACAGGGCTTATGCAGCTGGTGTCAGCGTAGTTGATGTTGTTCCGGACGCTGCCTCGTAGGCGATCGGGCTGCGTTGTCCGAGGCGGGAGTGACGGCGTCGGGTGTTGTAGCGGTGCAGCCAGCGGAACGCGTCGAGGCGGGCCTCGCGCTCGCTGGACCAGCTCTTGCGGCCTTGCAGCGTCTCGCGTTTGAACGTGGCGTTGAAGGACTCGGCGAGCGCGTTGTCCGCGCTGGAGCCGATCGCGCTCATGGACTGGAGCACGCCGGCTCTGCGGCAGGCGTCGGCGAATGCCCGGCTCGTGTACTGGGCGCCGTGGTCGGTGTGTATGACCGCCCCGGCGAGGCTGCCGCGGCATCGTTCGGCGGCGGCCAATGCGTCGGTGACAAGCTCGGTGCGCATGTGATCCACGATCGCCCACCTGGCCAGGCGGCGCGAGGCGAGGTCGATGACGGTGGCCAGGTAAAGGAACTTCCCGCTCTCCACAGGAGGATAGGTGATGTCGCCGACGTACTTCGTGTTCGGTTCGCTCGCGGTGAAGTCGCGGCCGATCAGGTCGGGGGCTTTCGCCGCGGCCGGGTCCGTAACCGTGGTGCGGTGTCTGCGACTCAGCCGCACTCCTGCCAGATTGATGCTCCGCATCACGCGCGCGATCCGTTTGTGGTTGACGCGCTCGCCCTCCTCGCGGAGCTCGGCGGTGATTCTCGGGACCCCGTAGGTGCCGTCCGATTCACGGTGCACGGCCCGTATCCGGTTGGCCAGCCTGGCGTCGGCTGCCTGCCGGGCTGCTCGGTCCGCGGCCGTCCGGCGCCAGTAGTAGAAGCTCGAGCGGGCGATTCCAAGGATGGAACACAGCCGCTTCACGCCGAACCGGAACTGGTTTGGCTGCATGATCTCGCGCACGGTCAGCGCGGCAGGGCGCGTTTAGAACTGCGTTGTCGCTCGGCTCTCTCCGCTCGGGCCGGTGCGTGAGGTGTTGTTGAGTTCAAGGCTGTGTACTCACACGAAGCTTCGCCTGCATTCGTTCCACAGCGCGCCGTATGAGGCGGAGGTCGGCGGGATCGGAGAAGCCCAGCCGAACGCCGAAGGCATCGGTGGCGACGACGTAGGTGGTCGATCCCGAGCGGTAGACCTCCCGCCAACCCCGGACGTGGGTCAGCGCCTGAAGATCGATCGTCCGATGCCCGGTCCAGGTGCGGGCTGTGAGATAGCGCGAGTCCGGCCCGTGCCTGCGTCGAGGAGTTCGTGCGTTGCATGCGTGGGGCAGTGCCCAGAAGCCGAAGCCGGCCGCGACCCCCGCCGTCATGAAGACCGGAGCCGGCTCGGCTAGCGACGCGACAAGCACCGCCGGCACCACCATGATCACGATCAGCGTCACCACCGCGAGCGTCAGCAGCAGACGACTGCGCCGCACGCAATCCGCCGCCCGCACGGCGTGTTCATCGTCGACAGAAGCGATCTCCGGGCTCCGCATGGCAGGACACTAGCCCGCGGGCCGCCGCGCGGACATCCCCGCCCTCATGCACGCACCAGCCGAAGATCACCCCATCGAGTCACCGCACTCGAACCCATGCCCACCAAGACCGGTACGACAACGGCTTCTATGCCTTGTCGCCCTAGTTGGTGTCGCGGATCATCTGCCGCGGGCTCGTGCGGGCGGCCGCCAAGTCGGCCTCCAGGGCGCGGACCTTCTTCTTCAGCCGCCGCAGCTCGGCGAGTTCTGCTTCCAGCTTCCGGTTGGCATCGGTGTGCTCGGTGATCCGCTCTGCCAAGGGGCGTTGGGTGATCTGGTCGAGCTGGTGGCCGAGGTTGTGTGGCATGCCGGACTGCAGGCGCTCGCACTTGTCCCGGAGGGCTCTGATTTCTTCGTGGGCCATGGCCAGGTCGGCCTTGAGGCTGGCCGAGGAGGCGATCTCTCCGTTGGAACGGGCGCGGACGGGACCTGCGTCCTGCTTGTCGATGGCGGCCTGAACGTGTTCGCGGACCCCGTCGGCATAGACCAGCCAGGTGGAGACCCGGGCCCGGCGGGCGAGCTCTCTGAACGTGATTTGTTCGCCCTCGTCGAGCATGTGCTGAAGGGTGTCGAAGACCCGCTGGCGTTTCGTGACGCTGGTTCGGCGGCGTGAGGCCGCGAGGACCTCAGCGGGCGTGCGGGCGCTCATCTCGGATTCCCTTCCTGGCGGTTGATCACGGTGACCGGCAGCAGGACGCGGTCGCCGCCGGCCCAGAGCCGACGCAGCATGACCGCGGCGTCCTCCAGTTCTGCGCGTTCATCGGCAACGGCTTCCACGGCCGCACCCTCACCCTCGGCCAGCAGCGCGAGCTCTTCCGTCGATGGACGACCAACGATCAGGTCCACCCGCACGAGGCTCTGCTCGGCATGCTCGCTCTGCTGCACGGGGCCTCCAGCACCGAAGTCCCGACGCTGAAGATCACCGACATCGACGCAGCGGCCCAGACTCTCCGACTCGGCAAACGCCCCCATCCCGTCCCGCTGGATCCCGCCTCCTGGACCGTGCTGCAACGCTGCTTGAACCACCGCGCAGAATGGCCGACGGCCAACCCGCACGTGATGGTCACCAAAGGAACCAAGGCCGGGCGAAGCCCGGCCTCAACTTCCTATCTCTCCCACGTCCTTGACGACTCCGGATACCCGCCCCGGATGATCCGCGGCACGCGCCTCGTCGACCTGGTGAACACCATGGACCCCAAGCTCGTCGCCGCCGCCTTCGGCATGGACCCGCAGGCCACCCTCATCTACCTTGCTGATCACATCGACCCAGGACGCCTGCCCCACCAGCACAAGTAGAGGAACGTGCATGCGGCACTTCATCCCCGGCATGGACCCCGGAGGCGCCGTGATCTACCTCGCCGACCACGTCGGCGAGCAGCGACTGCCTCAATCCTCGAGCACCTGATGGAGGAACAACCCATGAGCACCTCACCTTCGGACAACGATCTCTAGCAGGCGTTCGTCGAGGCCAAGCGGGAGATGCACCGTCGCCAAGCCGAGTTCTACCAGCACGCTCAGGACAGGCCCGAGATCCTCAAGGCCGCGTTGGCCGGAGGGGCGGGAGCGTGGGATCAAGGTGCCGCCCTCGACTTCCTCGCGGCACTGTCAGCCGATGGTCCAGCTCTTCTTCCAGAGCTCGTGGGGTGGTCCACGTCTCACCGATGGGCCTTTGACGCTCGACAAGCCATCGCCCGCATCCCGCGTGACCATTTGCTGCCCCACTCGAACCGCTCATTTTGGATCGACTCGGCTCGGCCGACGACGAGGAGTACCGGCGTTTCGCCGAGCTTCTTGCCCATGTCGAAGCTTGGGGGCTACTTGGTCAGCTCGTAGCTCGTGCACTGACCAGCGATGACCCTCACACACGCGAAGTGGCCGAGGACCTCACGGAGTCGTACGGCCCTATGTGGCTCTCCAAGTCGAACCCGTGAGGTTTTCGGCGCCGCCTCGCACACGTTCGCCGGAACATGTGCGCTTTGCCGAAGGACTCGTTGGAGGCGATCGCGAGGCTGTTCTTCTCCTCGCGTTCGGTCAGGACCTGGAACATGCAACCGCCGGGGGCTTCGTCTTGCTGCCCGGAGGACACCGTGCCCACGTACGAGACGCTCCCCCGCTTCACCGCCGACCTCCAGCACCTCACCCCCGCCCAGCGCCAGGGCTTCCGTCGCGTCGTGCAGGAAGCCTTCGTCCCCGACCTGCGCACCCGGCTGTTCCGTCCCGGCCTGCGCTAAGTGCGCGGGTTCGCAGAATCTGGCAGGGGTCTGACGGGGAACCCGTCCGCCAACTTGTGTTTTCCGACGTAGAACGAGTGGGTTCAGCCCAGTTGGTCGATGCGCCCGGGAGGTCCCAGCCGAACCGAAACTCCTGGCGGCCGACCTTACGAAGGACCAGCTCAGACCCATGTCTGGAAGGTAGGACAAGTTCAGCGGCTCAATGTCAGTGGCCGCTCGTACGCTCAGGCCCGTGAACAATGATGATCTTGAATGGCAGTCACGGACACTCGGCGGCGTATCTCCTCGCCTGGTCACCATGCTGGTGGAGCGGGGTGAGGTGGAGTTGTTGATTCAGGCTGCATCGGAGCGGGGGGAATGGTTCTGCGCCCAGGCGGCGGCTCGCGAGCTGTCCCGAACGGGCGAGGTCGAGCGGGCTCTGGACGTGCTGAAGCCGTTCATCGAGGCCGGGTGGAATCGGGCGCGCTGGGAGGGGGCCGAGGTCCTGCTCGAGGCAGGGAGGGTGCAGCAGGCACTGGACGCCGTCCGCCCGGACGAGGAAGGCCTTGCCTCGGAGTGGTTGTGCCACGACTTCGCGGAACTGTTGGCCAAGGCGGGGAGGCTGGACGAGGCGATCACCGTACTCAAGCCGCATCTGAACAGGGAGTGGATCCTGTCCACCCTCGTCGAGCTGACACAGAACCAGGGCCGTGATGAGCAAGTCCTGAAGCTGATCGCGCCGCGAGCTCAGCGGGCCCGCAGCGCCCGTGGCGAGGAGCGATGGAGTTTGAGCCCCAGCAACGCGCAGGACCTCCAAGCCCAGGTTCTGGAACGTGCGGGCCGGGTCGATGAGGCCGTACGGATACTTGGGGCAGACATCGCAGCCGGACACTTCGTGGTCCAGAACACACTCATCGCCTACGCCGAGCTCCTGCGGCGCCATGGGCGCGTGGAGGAACTGCGCGTGCTGGGCACCGGCGAGCATGCGGGTGAGACGCTCGCGTACTACGCGCGGGCGCTCGAAGACGACGGGCAGGCAGATGAGGCCGAGGCCGTGCTGCGGCATTTCATCGCGGCCGCCGAGTATCCGGACCGGTTCCGCTGGCCTCTGATCGAACTGCTGGACCGCCGGGGCCGGATCGAGGAAGCCGTCGAGGTGGGTCGCCCGACGTTCGACTACCACGACGCCTGCCTCTTCGAAGCCATCATCCACCTGCTGCATGAAGCCGGCCGGCTGGACGACGCCCTGGCGCTTCTCGACGAGCGCAGTGCTGACTTCGTCGAGGAGCACCCGTCCTGGTTCAGCTCGAACCGGATCTGGCTGCTGCGCGAGGCTGGCCGACACGAGGAGGCCCTCGCCTACGCTGGGACGCTGCCGCCGGATATGTACGGGCTGACGGTCAGCAAGGCATGGATCCTTGAAGAGATGGGGCGCCTTGAGGAGGCTCTCGCCCTGCTGCGGGCGGACACCGAACTGCGGCCGTCGGAAGTGGCCGAGCTACTCATCCGGCATGGCCGCGCCGCTGAAGCCATCGCCGGAATGCCGTCCCTCGCCGAACAGCATGCGGCCAGCCGGCGGCGTGACGCGGCCACGCAGGCCCACCGTGGCCCCAACGACCCTCCCTTCTAGACGAGCGGGCTCTGATGAGCGTCACAGGGGCAGCTTCGCCGTGGTCTCCCGTGGATCGCTGAGGACGGCGGACGGGCTCAGACGCGCTGCAGCGCGCGAGCGGTCTGCTGTGCGAACGCCTCGGGGTTGTCCAGCATGATGTTATGTCCGCAGTCCGGTACGGCCACGACGGAAATTCCTCTTTCGAGGAGCTGCTGTTCACCGGGGAGCGGGCCATCTCCTGCGGGACGCAAGTAGGTGCGGGGGATCGTCAGGCTCAGCAGGAGTTCACGCATGGTGGGGCTGGTGCCGCGGACGAGGTGTACGGCGCTGCGGTGGAGCGCTTCGCGCCCGGCCAGCCGCATCGTGGACCACCAGTGCGGCCCGGCGGCCTCGCGGACTTCCCGCCATCCTCCGGCGAGGAAGTCTTCTTCGGTGTAGGCGGCGATGCCGCGGATGCCGGGCCAGCATTGCTCGGGTGTCATGGGGTCGAGGACGGCGTCGACCAGGACCAAGCGGGACACCAGGTGCGGATGGCGACTGGCGAGCGCGATGGCCACGGCGCCGCCCATGCTGTGGGCTATGACGTCGGCCGCCTGGACGTGGGCCGCCTCAAGGGCCGTGGCGAGGGCGTCGGCGTGGTTTTCCACGGTGTACTCAAAGTCGGTAGGGCGGTCGCTGATGCCGAAGCCAAGCATGTCGACGAGCAACGACCGGTGGCCGGCAAGGTCCGGATGGACGGCGGCGGCTGCAAAGTACGGGCTGGACGAGGCACCGATTCCGTGCAGATAGACCCGGGTGTGCCGAGGGTCTCCGGGTATCTCGACCCAGCGGATCCGCGCCCCCTTGGGCGTCACCTGAGCGTCGTGCATGGCTCCTCCTCGGTCAGATAATGCATCGCCTAGACTGTACATCGGTATCGATATATAGCCTTGAGAGGGATGATGCTGCCGTGTTGGAGTTGGCGATTCTGGGTTTCCTGTTCAACCAGCCGCTGCACGGCTACGAGCTGAAACGACGCGTGGCGCACCTCACCGGTCATGTCCGGCCGATCGCGGACGGCACGCTGTACCCGGCGATCAAACGCCTGGAGCGGGCCGGCTGGCTGAGCCGTCAGACCGAACCAGGCAGCAGAGCGGCTCCCCGGCATGTGCTCACCCTGACCGACGAGGGACAAGATGAGCTTCGCCGTCGGCTGCGGGAAGCCGACGGAACCGCGATCAGCGACGAGAACCACTGGTTCACCGTCCTGGCCTTCCTGCGCCACCTGGAAACCCCAGCCGACCAGGCAGCCGTACTACAGCGTCGCCTGGCCTTCCTCCGAGAGCCCAGCAGCTTCTTCTACGAAGGCGAACGCCCGCTTGCAGCCGAAGAGCTCGACGACCCCTTCCGACAGGGACTTCTCAAGATCGCACGTGCAACAAGCGAGGCAGAGGTGGGCTGGCTGACAACGACGTTGAAGACGCTCGCCGCTCGCGGCTTGCAGTGAACGGCGTCGACAACTGGCGACCACTTAAAGGGCCTGTCTCTTGAATCAGGGGGACCAGTACGTGTGGACCACAGAGGGGCCTGTGTGCAGGTCAGACGGCCGGTGTCGTAGGCTGGCCTTCCATGGCAATAAGCACTTCGCTGTGGTCCTTCGCCCTGGTTGTAGGGCTTCTCACTCTGACTCCTGGTCTCGACACCGCTCTGATCTTGCGCACCTCTGCCCTCGGCCAGCGCAGCAGAGCCTGGGGCGTCGTCCTCGGAATCCAGTCGGGCACCCTCCTTTGGGGTGCGCTCACGTCCCTGGGAGTGACCGCGCTCTTCACGGCCTCGCACCTCGCCTACGTGACGTTGCGCTGGATCGGCGCCGCGTATCTCGTCTGGATGGGCGTCCGCATGTTGCGGGACACCTTCCGGGGCCTGCCCACGACCGGCGTCAGCGAATCCGACCTGCTCACCGGGAAGAACTCAGTCACCAGCGGCTGGCGGCAGGGGACACTCACCAACCTCCTCAACCCGAAGATGGGCGCCTTTTACGTCGCCGTCCTGCCCCAGTTCATCCCCGCCGGCGCAAGCCACTTCACCATGGGGCTGCTGCTCACCACGGTGCACATCGTCATCGGTCTGATGTGGTCGGCCGTCCTCATCGGTTTTGCCCGAGTGCTGCACGGCTGGCTGCGAAAGCCTCAGGCCCGTCGCCTACTCGACCGAATCACCGGGACCGTCATCGCCGCCTTCGGTATCCGGCTCGCTCTCGGCAACTGAGCACCATGCCTGCCATGGCGCAAAGCCATGCTCACTGCCGAGCCCGGATAAAGATGGCTGCGAGGTGGAGTGCGGCCTGGTAGGCGATGGCGAGCTTGTCGGTTCGCATGGCCAGACCGCGCCACTGCTTGAGCCGGTTGATACAGCGTTCGACCGCCTTGCGCTGCCTGTATGCCTCGGCATCGAAGGCGGGCGGGCGACCTCCGGCACGGCCTCGCCACAGCCGATGGCTGACCTGGACGGAGGGCTGAGGGATGACAGCGCGGATCCCGCATCCGCGGAGGTGGCTCCGGATGGCGCGCGAGCTACCCGCCGGAGCCGCGTTGCAGCACCCTGAAAGCATGACCAGGAGCACCAGCAGCACGACCCGCAGCGGTCGGGACTAGGTTCTGTCCGGCCGATCTTGGGTTGTGGGAGGATGCCGTCCATGACTTGCAGCCGAAGGGGCCGTGCCGCGTAGAACACCAGCTTCACTTCGGTCGCGGGAACGCGGCTGGAGAAGACCCTGGGTGCGGTATCGCGATGTCCCAGGTCTATCGGGAGCGGCGAACGCCGCCGTTCGTGTGCTCGAACGGGAGCGATTGTCTCCAGGCATCGTGGCAGTGGCGCTGAGCGTGTGGTCCGTGCGCGTCCACGGCACCAAGCGCCGGTGGAGGCAATGGGAGGATGAGTTCACCTGCCCCTGCTGCGGCGGGGGCTGGGCCCGGAACGTGCTGCAAGGCGCTCTGTTCATGCTTCCGCCAAGGGCCGCCGGCGAACTACGGGTGCAGGTGGAGCGCCTGGACATGGTGCTCCTAGGGCGAACGCATCACGAGCCGATGGCAGACCCGGAGTTGGCGTGGTGGCATCGCAGGTGCTGACCGCACCCATGTCGCCCACTGATTCGTTGGCTCTTGTATGACTGGTCGGGGGGATCTGACAGAGGCGGAGTGGCGACGTCTGGAGCCGCTTCTGCCGACAGGCAACAACCGCTGCGGGCGGTGGGTGGTCAACGGCATCCTGCACCGTGTGCGGACTGGGGTGCAGTGGCGTGACCTGCCGGAACGCTATGGGCCGTGGAAGACCGTCTATGAGCGTCACCGGCGCTGGTCGGCCGACGGAACCTGGGAACGGTTGCTTCAGCAGGCGCAGGCCCAGGCTGATGCCGACGGTGGGATCGACTGGGACGTCTCGGTTGATTCCACCTCGATCCGTGCGCACCAGCATGCGGCCGGGGCCCGGAAGGCCCCGCCACCCGCCCCGTCAAAAGGGGCGGCGACTATGACACACCAGAGCGAAAGACCATGGGCGAGACTGTGCGCCCGCCTGGTGAAGGCGGTCCAGGAGGTGAGGCGCTCGGTCGCTCCCGAGGAGGCTTCACCACCAAGATCCACCTGAGTGCTGACGGTCGTTGCCGCGTGCTTTCACTGCTGCTGACGGCGGGCCAGCGGGCGGACTGCACGCAGTTTGAGCCGGTCATGGAGCGCATTCGGGTGCCTCGCCTCGGGCCGGGCCGCCCGCGCTTGCATCATCGCGATGAGGTCTCGTTGACGGCCATGGGGTGGGAGGCGCCGCTGGAGCCCGCGCCGCTGACCACGGCGTCAGTCGACGCGCTGCCCGCCAATCACCCCGACGTCGACTGGGAGCTGCTGCACGCGGTGGAGAAAGGCCGGCACTCCCCCTCTCGCCTCACTGCGCCCGACCCCGGCCCATCACGGGTGCGGTGCAGGCGGCTTGACGCCTTGTGGTTCCGCAGCGGCAGCGCGGGCGAGCGCCGGATTACGGATGAGGCCCTTGCCTTCGGCAGGATGGGCGCATGACCGAGATCCGCACACCCCGCCTCCTCCTCCGTACCTGGCACGATGACGACCTCGCGCCGATGGCGGACATCAACGCGGACCCACGGGTCATGCGCTGGATCGACGACGGCTCGGTGCGCGACCTGGACCACACGGCCAAGGACATCGAGCGGTGGGAGGAAGAGTGGGACGAGGAGGGCTTCGGGCTCTTCGCCGTCGAGCTGCTGGCCTCGGGCGAACTGATCGGCTTCACGGGACTGTCCGTGCCCGAGTTCCTGCCGGAGGTGATGCCCGCCGTGGCGATCAGCTGGCGGATCGGCTCACAGTTCTGGGGCCAGGGATACGCGTCCGAAGCCGCCCACGCCACAATGGAGTTCGCTCTCCAGGACCGCGGCCTGGACCGCGTCATCAGCATCAACCGGGTGGGTGACAACGCCTCCGAGAACGTCATCCGCAAGCTCGGCATGACGCCCGAGCGGGAGACGGCACACCCGGTGTACGGCTACCCGCTGCGCGTTCACGCCATCGACCTCACCGAGTTCCAGGCATGAACCGGCCGAGCCGTCGATCACCACAAAACAGCCGACCACTGTTCCTACATCCCCGAGCGCATCAATCGCGACGGTACGGACACCCAGGGACGGATGGTGTCTTCCCATCGCTGACCTCCGCTTTCACGGAACTGCGGCCAGAGCCTGAGAAATGACGTCACTGCCTGAACTTGGTGGCGGACAGGCTGTTTTCTGGCCACGAGTCCTCGATGAGGGGGGCCAGGCACGACGAGACCCGTGCTGTACGTCGACGATCAGGTCTCGTTGTCCTGTGCCGTCGAACGTTGAGTGCATGCCATCGAGGTTTGAGTGACGTGGATCACTAAAGACCTGCGTGCCGCACGCAACTGCGGCCTGTTCCGTCGCTGTCTGACAGGGAGTCGGGCCCGTATGGGTCGGGGAGCGAGAGAGCGGGGCAGGTAGTGGGACGGCGCAGGGGCGGCATAGGGATCGCACTTGTCACGGTCGCGATGCTAGTGGGCGCGAGTGCCTGCGGCAGGGGCGGCAGTGACAAGGCGAGCGGGGAGGACGCAAAGGCGACGGGCAAGCCGAGTGCGAGCGTCTCTCCGTCACCGACGAAGCCCGCGGGCCCGCCGATGCTGCTGGAGACGATCACCCCGCAGACGGGAAACACGGTCGGCGTGGCCATGCCGATCTCGGTGGTCTTCACGGACCCGGTGGCGGCAAAGGCGCGGGCCACGGTGGAGAAGCGCATGAAGGTGAGCGCCTCGCAGCCAGTGGCCGGCGCCTGGCACTGGATGGGCGACAGGCGCGCCGACTGGCGGCCGAAGGCGTACTGGCCCTCCGGTACGAAGGTGAAGGTCGACGTTGACATGAAGGGCGTCGGCAACGGCAATGGACGCTACGGCGTGCGCGACTACACGCACACCTTCGAGATCGGCGACGACGTGCGCGCGGATGTCTCGGTGACCGGCCACACCATGAAGGTGAGTCGGAACGGCAAGGTGGTGCGCACCCTGTCGATCAATGCAGGTAGTGCTCAGTATCCGACGTGGAACGGGACGATGGCCGTCATTGACAAGCAGGAGAAGCTTCACATGACCTCCTGCAGCGTCGGCATCACCTGCGACAAGGGCAACCCCGACTACTACGACCTGACGCTGCCCTGGGACGTCCACCTGACCCAGTCCGGCACGTATGTGCACTACTCGACCGGCGACCCCACTCCGGGCAGCGGCAGCGCCCGCGGCTCCCATGGCTGCGTCCATCTGTCCCTGTCGGACGCCAAGTGGTTTTACGGTCAGGTCAAACAGGGCGACCCGGTCACCATCACCGGCTCGCCCCGTGCCAAGGCGCCGGCCGACAACGGCTACGCCGCCTTCAACCTGACATGGGACCAGTGGCTCGCAGGCAGCGCGTCCGGGGATCAGACGACCGCGACACTTTGACGCGCTGCAGCGGCGACACCGGTCAGCGGCACCCGCTCGCATCCGCGAGCTGCCCCACGGCCACCCCTGACCATCAGCACTCAGCGCCGATCAAAACTTCGATGGCACGAACTTACTGATCAAACAACCTTCGATGGCAACGATCAAGCTTCGATGGCACAGCACACTCGTCCGGCAACGTCGTCACCGTCTGACCCTGCCGTCTAGAATCGAACATGCGAACGATATTTCCGCCTGACCTGCCCCGCCTCCGCACCCTGGAGACGTGGCTCGTCCTCACCCTCGACCGGGTACGGCAGCAGATCGCCACAGCCGAGCGCCGCGAGCAGGAGCGCCAGCGCGGCGAGCAGGCCCGGCCGGCCACACCCGACTGGATCCTCGAAGGCGGCCTGAACCGCGATTCACCGTCCGTCACCGTCCACGTCGGCGGCTGCCATATGGCAGGCAAACGCTGGAAAGGCGTACCCCGGGACGTCGCCCTGCGAGCACTGAGCGAAGGCATCGAGGCCTGCGGGCACTGCCAGCCTGACGCCGAGCTCGGCTACCTGGATGGCTAGGCGCTGCGACGGGCAGGACGACGCCAGGTACTTCGCCGCGGCGGTAGAGATGGCCGGGACCTTACTCGGTCGGGTGAAGCCGCCGGGATCGGAGAACCTCTTGGGGCGCTGGCGCGTAGTGCCGTGCATGGAGCCGATCAACGAAGCACATGTGGTGGAGCCAGGGCTGGCCGTGGTGGAGATCGCGGCATACGACGACCAGACCGCCTTCGCCGTCCAGGAGCTGCTCGCCACGCGGTGGGCGACCGCGACGGCAGACCGCACCACCCGGGATCCAGGCCAGCCCGGAGTGCGGCTGCGCTGACCGGCGGCCAGTGGCGGGAGATGCCGACCGAGTTCGGCGCCTGGCCGACCGTCCACAACCGCTTCCGGCAGTGGCGCGACGCCGGCGTCTTCGAGGCCCTGTTGGAAGGCCTGATCGCGGAGGCCGCGAAGCGGCGAGGTGGACCTGTCCCTGGTCAGCATCGACTCCACCACCGCCCGGGCACACCACGACACCGCTGGGATGCACCTGGGCGAGGACGTCCTCACCCTCTAGAGAAAGCTGCCACAGAGGTGGTGAAGGCCAGGTCAAAAGGAGCGGCCTCGAAGAACGAAACGGACAGGACCCCTAACCTCGCGTTTTCATGAAGCGGGGATAGTTGGTATGTGACCGCAGCGAGCGCGAGTGCGTTGACCAGCAAGGACATGGGGGGCTGAGGCTGCCCCTTCCGTTCCCGTCGGATGCACTTCCCAAGTAAGCGTTCCGGCCCCGTGCCAGGCGCGGAACGCAGTGATGACAGGACGCTGGGAAGCTGACGGGCTGCCAGGTTCCGTGACTACACTGCCCGTGTGATCAGGACGGGGGTCGGTTTCTACGCGTTCTTCGGCTTGGGCTGGCTGCTCGCCGGACTGGGGCACTTCGGAGGCGCAGTCATGGGGGCGGCGTGCCTGCTGGGACTGGTGGTCGCGCTCACCCTGGTGCTGGTGGCGCGCAGACTGCCGCCGGAACCGGCAGGTATGGTGAGCCAGCCGTTGCCGCCCCTGCAGCGACGCCGGTTCGGGCAGGTCAATGCCGTGCAGTGGCTCCTCATCGCCGCGATCGCCGCAGGCTGCGGCGCGGGCGGGGTCCCCGAGCTGATCATGCCGTTGGTCGCGATTGTGGTCGGGCTTCACTTTCTTCCGCTGGCACGTGTCTTCGCCGACCGCCGGCTTGTCGTTCCTGGCGCGGCTCTGACCGTTCTCGGCATCGCCGGTCTCCTGGCGTGGGCCGCGGATGCCTCACCAGGCGCTGTCTTCACCCTCGTCGGGGTCGGCTGTGCACTGACTCTGTGGTCCACGGCCGCTTGGTCCATCGCCGGGGCGAGGCGGGCCGTCCGGGCCTAGCCTCGCGCTTCGCGGGTGTGGGCGTCCGGAGCTTGATCAAATAAGCAGACCGGCGCCGGACCGTGATGAGGGCCGCCCGGCCCGGTCCGCGTGGCCTGGCCCGGGGCAGGGACGAGCGGCAGGGAAGTGTGGCAGCAGCGGCGTTGCGGACCGTGCCGCTGGCCGGGGAGACCACCGCGTCGCTGAATAGCCGGGTCGCGGCCCGCTACGGGCTGCCGGCCGCGCGCTTCATCTGGTTCACGTGCGGCAGGAACAACAGCAGCGCCAGTGAGGTCCTGACAAGCACGACCTTGCCCGACAAGCCGGATCTGCTACTGCCGGTCCTGGAGTACGGGCTGCTGCAGAAGACGACCGCGAACCGGGTCGTGAGGACGCCGTGTCCTCAGAGCTCGCCCTGCCCGGCGTCGTCCCGAGCGCCGCTCCTGTCCGGGCGTACGGGCAGCAGCAGCGTGAACGTGGTGGGCACTCCGTGTGTGAGGGAGAGACGCCCACCGAGGAAGACGGCGAGGTCGCGGGCGAAGGCGAGGCCGATGCCAGCGCCGGGTCCGCCGCCGGAGTAACCGCGTTCGAACAACCGAACTCCGTCGCCGTCCACGGCGCCCTCGTCGGCAACGTCGAAGGCGAGGGCGTCGTCGAGGTCCCGGACGGCGACGCGCACGGTGCCGCGTCCATGGGCGCGGGCATTGTCCAGCAGCACTCCCAGGATCTCGGTGACCGGACCGCCCGGGATGTGTACGTCGTCCGGCACATCCTGGACGGCAAACTCCAGCCGTCTGCCGTCTTTCGCGAGGAGGGCGTGCCACCGTTTCTCGGCCCGTGCCAGCAACTCCCCCACCGGCCGGTCCAGCGCGGTGCGCCGAGGCAGACCGGCGGAGCTCGAGAGCCTGAGCACCTCCTCCACGGTCTCGTGCAGGCGGCGGGTGGCGGCCAGGGCCTCCTCAAGCGCGGGCCGTGCGTCGTTCTGGGCCAGTCCGGCTTCCAGGGTGAGCTGGAGCCCGGTGAGCGGGGTGCGCAGCTGGTGGGAGGCGTTGGCAGTGAAGTCCCGTTCATGGCGTAGAAGTTCGGACAGGCTGTGCAACATGTCGTTGTGGGTCCGGGCGACCTGGTCGATCTCGATGATGGTGCTGGGCGCGGCCCGCGCAGTGAGATCGCCCTCGGCCACCGCCCGGCAGTGGCGCGAGAGGTCCTCCAGCGGTACGGCGAGCGCGCGAGCCTGCCAGCGGGCGACCAGGACAGCGACGGTGAGCGCGACCACGGCCACGCCCACCAGGGCGGCCCAGCCAGCGAACACACGGCCCCTCACGTCCGCAAGGGGGGAGGAGGCACGGACCACGCCAATCACCTGTTCGGCATGGGCGACGGGCACGGCGGCGACCAGCTCACCGCCCGACGAGGACCGGGTCACCTTGCCAGCCAGGGCCCGGCCGACCGCGTCGCCGCCGCTCCGGGGCCCGATGCCGGCGCGCAGCCGCAGCCGCGGGTCGTACAGGCCCAGGCGCTGTCCGGACACGGCCGCCGGCAGCTCCGCCGGGTCCCCCTGGAGGTAGTCCGGGTTCACCCGGACGGCGGCTGCCAGGGCCGCCCGTTCCAGCGCGTCCCGCTGGTCGGCGTACAGGGAGGACCTGATGGCGAGGGCCAGGGGGACAGCGAGGAGGACGAGGGCGACCAGAACGGCGGTAAGGGCCACCCGCACCACACGCTGTCTCATGCCTTCATGATGCGGGTCGTCCACCAGGTCGTACGAAACCCGGCCCACGGTTTTACCGTCGTCTAACCGTCGGCGCGCGAGCCGTTAACTGGGCCGCTTCTAGCGTCTGGGACGTGACCGTCCGGTCCCAGGCGCCTTCTGGAGGGCAGTGGCCATGACACGTGTACGGACGTCCGCCATCGTAGGGCTGGTGCTCTGCGCGGCGTTGACTGCCGGGTGTTCCGGATCCGGATCGGGGTCCGGGTCTGGCTCCGATACGACGTCGGACAATTCGGCGTCGGCCCCAGACAAGTCGTCGTCCGGTTCGGCGCCGAACGCCGCGGCGCCCACCGAGTCCAATCCGCCCGGCGACATCCCCGACAACCAGGCGTTCGTCGCCTACCGGCCGTCCGGCGGCTTCACCGGTTTCACGGTGAAGGTGCCCGAGGGCTGGGCCCGGACGACGAACGGCGCGACGACCGTGTTCACGGACAAGCTGAACCGCATCCAGATCTCCGCCGCAACCGCCACAGCAGTGCCCACCGTCGGTTCGGTCACCAACACGGTCGTCCCCCAACTGCACGGTCAGGTATCGAAGTTCGCGAACCCGAAGGCGAGCGTGGTGCAGCGCAGGGCGGGCACCGCCGTACTGCTGACCTACCAGGGCGACTCCGCCGCGGACCCGGTCACCGGCAAGGTCGTGCGGGACGCATTCGAGCGGTACGCCTTCTACCGGCAGGGCCACGAGGTGGACCTCACCCTGTCCGGTCCGGTGAACGCCGACAACGTGGACCCGTGGCGCATCGTCAGCGACTCCTTCGGCTGGCGGTGAGCGCAATGCCCGTACGGTCGTACAACGAAGCCCTCACGGCCCGCGAGCTGTACCGCTTCTTCCGGGCCGGCGAGGAGGAGACGCTCGCACTGCGTGGTGTGTCGCTGCGGGTGGCGCGCGGCGAGACGGTCGCCGTGGTCGGTCCGTCCGGGGCCGGCAAATCCACGCTGCTGTCCTGTCTGGCCGGGCTCGACGAGCCGTCGGGCGGCGAGGTGCATGTGGACGGCGTCCGCATCAGCCACCGGTCCGAGACCGAGCGCGCCCGGCTGCGGGCCCGGCACATCGGCGTCCTGCTGCAGACCCGCAATCTGCTGCCCCATCTCAGCGTGCGCGACAACGTGCGGCTCGCGCAGGGCGCCGTCCGCGGCCGACCCGCCGCCTCCGCGGAGGCGCTACTGGACCGGGTGGGGCTGGCGGAACGCCGTCACGCGCTGCCCCGGCAGCTGTCCGGCGGGGAGCTGGCCCGCGCCGGGCTGGCCGTCGCGCTGGCCAACGCGCCCGCGGTGCTGCTCGCAGACGAGCCGACCGGCGAACTAGACGGCGGCACCGAGCGGCTGGTCCTGCAGATGCTGCGGGACCGTGCAAAGGACGGCTGCGCGGTGCTGATCGTCACGCACAGCGCGGAGGCGGTACGGATCGCCGACCGGGTGATCAGGCTCGACGACGGTCGCGCGACAGAGGACGCCGAGACGGGTGCCCAAAGCTCCGGCCCGGCCGCTGCGGAGGTGCACCATGTCTCCGGCTGACATGCTGATCGAGTGTCAGGACGCTGCCCTGACCTTCGGCCGCGGCCCGAACGCGGTGGTCGCCGTGCATGGCGCCGGGCTGCGGATCCGCGCCGGGGACCGGCTCGCGATCGTGGGGCGCTCGGGGTCGGGCAAGTCGTCGCTGCTGCATCTGCTGGCCGGACTCGAACAGCCCACGAGCGGCACCGTGACCTGGCCCGGCCTGACCGGACTGCGCGACATCGGCCTGGTCTTCCAGGGCGACAGCCTCATTCCGGCGCTCGACGTCGTCGAGAACACCGCGCTGCCGCTGGTGCTCACCGGGATGCCCGACGACCGGGCACGCGAGGCCGCCCTGGCCGCGCTCGCCCTGGTCGACGCGGCCGACCTGGCCGACCGGCTGCCGGAGGAGATCTCCGGCGGCCAGGCCCAACGCGTCGCCGCCGCCCGGGTGCTGGCCCAGGCCCCGCGGGTGATCCTGGCCGACGAGCCCACCGGCCGCCTCGACCACGCCACCGGCAGCCGGGTCCTGGACGCACTGCTGACCGCGGCCGACGAGACAGGCGCGGCATTGGTCGTCACCACCCACGACCCCGCGGTCGCCGCCCGCCTCACCGCACGCCGCACCATGCGCGACGGGCGGCTGACGTCCGCGGACGACGCGGATACCGACCGCGCGGATGCGGACACCGCCCACAGCCTTGGAGAGCCCTCGTGATCAGCGCATGGGCGAGCGGTCTCGCCCGCCACCGCACCGGCCGACTAATCGCCGCCATGACCGGGATCGCGCTCGCCGTCGCACTCGTCGCCGCGCTCGGATCCTTCCTGACCGCATCCAAGGCGACCATGACCCAGCGCGCGGGGCGCTCGGTCGCCGTGGACTGGCAGGTCGAGGTGCAGCCCGGCGCCGACCCGAACGCGGCCCTGTCACTGATACGCAAGACACCGGGCGTACGCTCCGCCGTCCCGGTCAGCCTCGCGCACAGCAGCGGCTTCACGGCCACCGTGCAGGGAAGCACCCAGACCACGGGCCCCGGCATGCTCCTCGGCCTCCCCGACAACTACCGCACCCTCTTTCCCGGCGAGATCCGCTCCCTGACCGGCCGCCCCACCGGCGTGCTCCTGGCCCAGCAGACCGCCTCGAACCTGCACGCGGCCCCCGGCTCCACCGTCAGCATCAAGCTCCCCGGGACCACGGGCGCACGCCAGGTCCGAGTGGACGGGGTCATCGACCTCCCACAGGCCGACTCCCTGTTCCAGAAGGTTGGCGCGCCCACCCAGTCCCAGCCCGTCGCACCGCCCGACAACGTGCTGCTCGTGCCCGCCACGCAGTTCGCCTCCCTGACCCGCGGTGCCACGGCCGTCACCACTCAGATCCACATCGCCCGCCACGCGGAACTGCCCCACGATCCAGCCGCCGCGTTCACCTCGGTGACCCGCGCAGCCCACAACCTGGAAGCCAAGGGCGCGGGTTCGGTGCTCGTGGGCGACAATCTGGGGGCCGCGCTCGACTCGGCCCGCCAGGACGCCCTGTACGCACAGATCCTCTTCCTCTTCCTCGGCGTGCCCGGCGCGGTGCTCGCCGCCTCGCTGACCGCCGCGGTCGCGGGCGCGGGCGGTGAACGGCGCCGCCAGGAACAGGCGTTGCTGCGGCTGCGCGGCCTCGCCCCCCGGCGGATCGTGTCCCTGGCGGGCCTGGAGGCGGGGCTCGTCGGCGTCGTCGGCGGACTCGCCGGCCTCGGCATCGCCGCCCTGACCGGCCAGCTTGTCTTCGGTACGGCCTCGTTCGGCGCGAGCGCCGGCACATGGATCGTCTGGTACGTCATCGCGTTCGTCCTCGGCGCCATGGTCGCCGCCGGCGCGGTGCTCGTCCCGGCCCTGCGCGATCTGCGGACGGTGACGGTCGCCGACACCCGCAGGACCGCACGCCGCACCGGATCCCCCCGGTGGATGCGGATCGGCCTGGACTTCATACTGCTGATCGGCTCGTGGCTGGTCTTCCGTGCCTCGTCCGGCAACCAGTACGCGCTCGTCCTCGCCCCCGAGGGCGTGCCGAGTATCTCCGTGTCGTACTGGGCGTTCCTGGGTCCGGCGCTGCTGTGGATCGGGGCCGCTCTGCTGCTGTGGAGGGTCACGCTCCTGGCGCTGACCCGCGGCCGCCCGGTGCTGGCCCGGCTCGCGCGTCCGCTGACGTCGACGCTGGCCGGGACGACGGCGACCGTCCTCGCCCGCCGCCGCCGTCCGCTGGCCCGCTCGATGGTGCTGCTGGCGCTCGCGGTGTCGTTCGCTGTGTCCACGTCGGTCTTCAACTCCACATACCAGCAGCAGGCGGAGGTGGACGCCCGCCTGACCAACGGCGCCGACGTCACGGTCACCGAGCCGCCCGGCGCGCAGACCCCGCCGAGTGCGGCCGGTGCGCTGAAGGTCTCCGGCGTCCGCCATGTCGAGCCGCTCCAGCACCGGTTCGCCTACGTCGGCTCCGATCTCCAGGACCTGTACGGCGTCCGCCCGGACTCGATCACCTCGGCGACCTCGCTGCAGGACGCGTACTTCTCGGGAGGCACCGCGCGACAGCTCATGCGACGGCTCGCCCAGCGTCCCGACAACCTGCTGGTCAGCGCGGAAACGGTAAGTGACTTCCAGCTCTCGCCCGGCGACACTGTCAATCTGCGCATCCAGGACGCGAAGACCAAGGCGCTGCGCACGGTGCCGTTCCACTACGCCGGAATCGTCAAGGAATTCCCGACCGCGCCGAAGGACAGCTTCTTCGTCGCCAACGCCTCCTACATCGCAAAGGCGACCGGCAGTGACGCGGTCGGCGCCTTCCTGGTCGACACCGGCGGCACAAACCAGAAGGCCGTGGCCGCGCGGCTGCGGGGGCAACTGGGCACGAGTACCACCATCACCGACCTCACCCAGACCCGGGGCACCGTCGGCACCAGCCTGACCTCGGTCGACCTGGCCGGCCTGACCCGGATCGAGCTGGCCTTCGCGGTCCTGCTCGCCGCCGGAGCCGGCGGCCTGGTCCTCGCATTGGGGCTCGCCGAGCGCCGCCGCACCTTCGCGATCACCACCGTGCTGGGCGCCACACGCCGCCATCTGCGCGGCATGGTCCTCACCGAGGCGATCGTGCTCACGGTCGGCGGCCTGGCTGACGGCGTGCTGATTGGCTGGGCACTGTCCGAGATGCTGGTCAAGGTCCTTACCGGCGTCTTCGACCCGCCCCCGGACGCGCTCGCCGTCCCCGGCAGCTATCTGACCCTCACCGCGGCCGCCGCCATGGCCGCCGTACTCGCCGCCGCCCTCAACGGCGTACGCCGGGCCCGGCGCCCCGCCGTCGAGGAACTGCGTGACCTGTGAACACACCGAACGACCCCTGGCCCGTACGCTGCCCAGCATGCGCACACCCCCAGCAGCAGACCGGGGCCGTTTCGGCGTCCTCATCGTGGAGGACGACAACACCATCGGACGCCACCTCGAAACCGGCCTGCGCAGCAACGACTACGCACCCGCCTGGAGCCGCACCGGCGCGGGCGCGCTCACACAGGCATCCCAGGGGTCCTACGACGTGCTGCTCCTGGACCTCGGCCTGCCCGACATGGACGGCCTCGACGTCGCCCGCACCCTGCGCGCCCGCTTCCCCGACCTGCTGATCATCATCCTCACCGCCCGCACCGACGACATCGACGTCATCGCCGGCCTGGACGCCGGAGCCGACGACTACCTCGTCAAACCCTTCAGCCTGACCGTCCTCCTCGCCCGGCTCCGCGCCCACCTGCGCCGCCGGACCACCGCCTCCCCGCCACCCGAACCGGTCACGCTCGGCCACCTCGTCCTCGACGAGACGGCCCGGCGCTGCACCCTCCACGGCGCCGACATCCCCCTGCGCCCCAAGGAATTCGAACTCCTCGCCCTGCTCGGCCGGCACGCAGGCGAGGCCGTCTCCCGAGAAACACTCATGGCAAAGGTCTGGGACGAAAACTGGTTCGGCTCCACCAAGACCCTCGACGTCACCATGGCCGGCCTGCGCCGCCGCCTCACCGCCGCAGCGAAGTCGTCCCTGCGCCCCGCACGCCTGCCGCAGATAACCACCCTGCGGGGCCACGGCTACCGGCTGGAACAGGAGCCCGGGTAGCCCGCGTTTGGCAGCACGGCCCTCTTCTTCCTCCGCTACGACAGCAGCTCCGGCTCGAGTGCCAACTCGCGCACATCCGGCACATCGCCGTACGCCTACTCGCGGCTTGGGCGCGAGTTGGGCGAGAGCGGCCCGCACCATCAGCCAATCAGCCCGGTATCACTGTCCAGCACCTGCCCTGGGCATCAAGCGGCCGTCGGGCCGGAGTGTGCGGGACCCCGGGGCCGGGATGGTCCCGGGGTCTCGTGCGTGAGGCCGCTGTAACACGGTGGTGCAACAGCGGTCCCGGACGGGCATCAAGGCCCGTCACCGCAGGTCAGATTTGCAACGCGGCTCGGGTGTGCAACAAGTGCCCGGGGGCCGGCTGCCGGCGGCGCGGGATGGTCATCCGGGCCTCCGCAAGGACGATGCCGGTCGCCGGGTCACCGTGCACGGGGACGTACAGGCCCCAGTCGGCGTCAGTACCTGTTTCTGAACCTGATGTTTGTGTAGGGCGGTTACCAACAACCGTTGGTGAGGTGACCGCCCTGGACGCGGGTCGGGGGCAGGCTTCAGGTCAAGGGACGAGGACCGTGAGAGAAGTACTGGTGAGCTGGAATCCGAGCTTCTCGTAAAGGTGACGGGCGGGGTTGGCGTCACTCACCACCAGCCCGATCTCCGTGAGGCCGCTGGCTGCGGCGTCTGCCAGCATCCGGCGAAGGAGCGCAGCGCCAAGGCCGACATAGCACGGGCCCGGTTGGCGGAAGACCGTTGCGATCCATGGGAGGCCATCACGGTTCGTGACGATGACTCCGGCGATCACGCGGTCTGTCTCATCAACCGCCAGTGTGCTGCAGGGCATGACCGCGCCAAGCACTTGGCCGGCCAGTAGCGGGGTCAGCTGTGCGTTAAGGGCTTACTCATCGCTTCCGTGGTAGTGATCCGGGTGTTCGGGAGAGAAGGCAGCGCGCCACGCTGGAAACAGGTGGTGGGCCTGACGGGCGCAGGGAGCGAAGTGGAGGCCGTCAGGAAGGCTGACGTTCGACCACTCGGGTGGGGGAGTGTCTGAGGTCAGGTCGCGGTGCATGCTGTGGGCGTGTCGCATGACGCTTGCGCCGTGCCGGATCAGCTGGTCGCCAAGTTCTACGGATCCTGAGACCGCCCATCCGGACATCCTGGTGAGGATGGATGGCACGGGATCGGGACCCACTACCTCCGCCAGGTCTGCCCAGGGATAGCCGTCGCGAGTGCCTTGGATGTAGGTCAGCACTGGCAGCCCATCGGTGCCGGTGAGGGTCTGGCGTTGTTCATCGTGAAGCGTCACTTATGAGTGCCTATCGATAGCAAAATCGTTTCAGTCGGCTCATGCTCCGGCGTCCAACGAGGTTGTGCAAGGGAATATGACTGAGCCTCCGCCAACTTGAAGAGGCAGGTCAAAGGGCTGGTGTGACCGGTTCTCGGGTCGCTCACGCTGGTCGCGGGCGGCAGTCCGCAGAGTAGATCGTCTAGCGGAGCGGTCGGTTCGCCAGTTCCTGCTCACTGTGGCCGGGCCGCCTTCTACGATCCGGTGCATGGATCCCGAGCTGCTGGAGCGGATCACCGCGCGGCGCGCGGAACTGGACGAACTCGAGGAACAGCTGGCCAGGTAGCTGGCGGAAATACGGGCGGAGCGGGACGAACTCGCCGTCGCCGAACGTGTCCTTGAGCGGGTGAGCGAGCAGATCGCCGACGAGCGTGCCTCGGCCGCGCCAGCGCCCGGGCAGGTGGGTGGACGGGCGGTGATACTGATCCCGCACCGCGCGCCGGACGTGGAGGAGACCATGCTTCCGCCGGACTACCAGCGCATCCTTGCCGTCGTACGGCAGGCGGCCGGGCCGGTCATGGCCCGGCAGGTCGGCGAGAGGCTGGGGGTGGACGTCAGCGTGCGGGCCAAGCTGGAGCCGTTGCGCGGGAAGCTGATCAGGCTGGTTGACCGCGGCTGGCTGCGCAAACTGCCCGATGGGCGGTTCACCACCCGCCTGTGAACTGCCTTACCTCCAACTGGGTCGGATCACCTGAAGTCGTTGATCATCGGCACCGCACAGGAGCTGTGGGAAGACAAGGACTCGCTGGGCAAGTTCCTCAACGTCGTCCGGCGCAGCGAGGGGTTCGTCCAGCTCGCCGACACGCTTGAGCGGTCGGAGGTCCGGCCCGCGAAGCCCGCGTTCTACGGCGTGAAGAGCACCGAGTTCGACAGCTGAGAGCTATCAGTAGTCGACGAGGACGACACCACGCCAAGCGGCAGTTCGCTGCTGGATGAGATCGTTCGGGAAGGCGCACGGCGGATGCTGGCCGCCGCGCTGGAGGCCGCTTCGAACGCGGTCAGCTCGTCGAACGAGTCCAGGAGGCAGCATGACAGCTGATGACCACACGGGCTT
This sequence comes from Streptomyces sp. NPDC052043, assembly GCF_044548235.1. NCBI lineage: Bacteria > Bacillati > Actinomycetota > Actinomycetes > Kitasatosporales > Streptomycetaceae > Streptomyces > Streptomyces sp. NPDC052043. Next base: position 51,506 of record NZ_JBIUBT010000018.1, on the reverse strand, counting down.
CGACCCCGCGGCCACCCTCGATCAGATCAATGCCGCGACCGAGCAACTCATTGAGACGGCGGCCCGGTTCACTGACGCCGACGTGCGTGCGCCTTCCCTGTTGCCGGCCTGGTCACGCGGGCACGTGCTGACCCACCTGGCCCGTAATGCCGACGGCGGCCGGAACCTGCTGATCTGGGCCCGGACCGGAGTGGAGACGCCGGAGTATCCGAGTCTGGCCGCCCGTGACGAGCAGATCGAGGCAGGGGCGGGCCGTAGTAGCGCCGAACTCGTGGCCGACCTGCGCAGTGCCGCCGCCCGGTTCGCCACGGAGTACCGCAAGATGCCGCCCGAGGCGTGGAACCAGACGGTTCGCTGGACTCGCGGCCAGGAGCGAGCCGCCGTGCGTGCCGCCGACTCCCGGTTGTGCGAGGTACTGATTCATCACGTCGACCTGAACGCCGACTACACGCCTGCCCAGTGGCCAACCGACTTCGTCCGGGACATGCTCGGCAGGGTAGCGGCGTCCTTCAGCGCTCGCGACGACGCTCCTTCGATACGGCTGCACACCACCGACACCGAGATCAGCTACGACATCGGCACCGCACGACCAGCACCGATCATCCACGGCCCACAGACCTCACTCCTGGCCTGGTTGATGGGACGCGCCCAAGGCGCCGACCTTGTCGTCAACGGAGCTTCGGAGCTACCCAGGCCACCGTTCCTTTACTGATCGACAGCCTCGGGCCACCGAGCACCTCGATCAACTCATCCACAGCTCTTGGCTTTGCTTATCCGCGGACCTGGCCCGGTTTCGAGGACCCAGGCTCCATGGAGGAGGCCCGGGAGGCAGTTCCCTCCTTCCGACCAACTTTCGAGTCGACCTCGCCGCGAGGATCGTCACGCACGCGTACTGGAGCAGCCTCGCCCCGGTCGATGTCCTCACGGCCCGTGGCGCGCTCAAGCACCAGCGCATGTGGCCGTGCCGGGCCTGGCCGTGGTGGAGGTCGCGGCCGCAGATGATGAGACCGCCTTCGGGACCGTCGACGAGCAGCGCCAGGGGAATTCCGGGGCGCCGCACCGTCGGCCGCAGACGGGGCCGCAGAGCCCTTCAGTTACAGGTAGGTGAGATCTTCGGACCGCTGGGGCTGCGCTCGGTCACCTGACGTCGCCCGCGACCTCGACGGGTGTCAGTCGGCGGACTCCCGCAGGCCGTCGCCTTCGGGAACCACCAGGCGGAACCCGACGTCCCGTACGGGCTCGATCATGACCGCGCCCGCCAGCTTGTGGCGCAGCCGCGCCGCGCACACGTCCAGCTCCGTCGCCGGGCCGTACCAGTCCGTGCGCCAGACCTCCTTCAGGAGCCCGCGGCGGGTCTTCACCGTCCCGGGTGCCTCGGCCAGGCAGGCGAGGAAGTCGTACTCCTTGAGCGAGAGCGCGACCTCCTCGCCGTCCACATGGACACGCGCGGTCGCGCGGTCGACCGCGCGAGCACCTCGCTCAGCTCAATCGGCTTCCACCCGTAGTCGTCGGCGCCCAGTTGGTGGGCGAGCTGCTGGACCGCGTGGTCGCCGCGCGCGCACAGCACGATGACCGGTGCCTCGCCGCGCCCCACCAGCTCCCTGAGCAGGGTCAAGCCGTCGCCGTCCGCTGACCAGTTGGCGCCGCTGCCGTTCGAGGAGTTGGAGTGCGGCATCATGCTGACGCCCGAGGTCGACCGCATTAGCCGGATCACCGTGAGGCAGTGCCACTACTCGGTGCCGGCCCGATTCATCGGCCAGAACGTTCGGGTGCTGCTGCGGGGCAACGAACTCCTCGTCTTCGAACGGTGGGAGATCGTCGCCCGCCATCCAAGACTGACCCACCGGGGCGACTTCCGTGACGAACTCGACCACTACGTGGAGGTGGCCAAGCCCGGAGCCATGGCTGGCTCCCCGCGCTGGTCACCGCCCGGCAGAGCGGTTCGTTCACCGAGGTCCACGAAGCCTTCAGGGCCGCCGGCGGAACCAGCCGCGGCCCCTGCCCGGCTCGGGATCGTCCTCCGGTTCCGGCGGCGCGGCGGCCTGGAGGCGGAAGAGGGTGTCGCCGTCGGAATTGTCGAGCGCAGCAGTCAGTGTCGCGTCCCAGGCGCCGCCGCACCGCCGCACCTGGGGACCAGCGGCCGAGCCACGGCGGCAACCCAGGTCTCCCCGGCTGCCGAGCGCGGTCAGATCGTAACGCGCCGGTCACGCGGCTCAGTTCCGGGGGCTGCGCAGGCCGATCAACCGTTGACCTGCTGGGGCTGCCCTGCGGCAGTGGCGGGTGTAGGACGGAAGTATGCCCTTGGAACCACGGCTTCCCGATGGGCATCGCTCATGGAAGGCCAGAGATGCCTTGTTGGCCCTTCCGCTCGGGCTGATCGCAACCGTCATGCTGGTCGACGCGCTGAGCCCGAGCGATGTCGTGCTGCCGCTGGACCCGCTGCTGATCGCGGCGCCCGCGCTCACCGCGTCCTTCGCCAGCAGTCTCGTCACGGGAATCATCGGTGCCATCGACGTGGCGGGAATGGTCGAAACGGGCCTGCTACACCACCTTCTGGGTTCGATGCTCTTCGATGCGGAGGTCATCGCCCTGGTAGCGGTCGCGGTGATCGTCACCGTGTGCCGGCGTCTGCGTGAGCGGCATTGGCGTGTACTGGCGCAGGTGCGGACGGTGTCGGAGGCCACGCAGCGGGTGGTGCTGCGGCCGTTACCGCGGCGGATCGGTCCGCTGCGGGTCGCCTCGGTGTATCTGGCGGCACAGGAGCAGGCCCTGATCGGCGGCGACTTGTACGCGGCCGTCCGCACCTCCACCAGCACTCGGCTGATCATCGGGGATGTGATGGGCAAGGGCCTGACCGCGATCGGTGACGCTGCGCTGCTGCTCGGTGCTTTCCGGGAGGCCGCGCACCGTCAGGCCGCCCTGCCCGACCTCATGGCCTACCTGGAGCACAGCGTCTGCTGGAACCTGGCCGAACCCACCGAATCGGACCAGGCTGCGGAGTGCTTCATCACCGCCGCTGTCATCGACATCCCCGACGTGACGCCGCAGTTGCACATGGTCACCTGCGGACATCCGCCTCCCTTGCTGTTGCACGAGCGGCAGGTCAGCGCGCTGCGCGCCACCCGTCCCGCGCCGCCTCTGGGCCTGGGCGAGCTCACCGCCCCCGACTACCACGTCGATACCTTCACACTCGAACCTGGTGACCTGCTGCTGCTGCACACGGACGGCGTCATCGAGGCCCGCGACCCGCGCGGTGTCTTCTACCCGCTGGCCGAGCGGGCCGGCTCCCGGGTGCACGACAGCCCCCAGTCACTGATCCACCACCTGCGCACCGACCTGCTCGCCCACGTCGGCGGACACCTGGCCGACGACGCCGCCATGGTTGCCCTCCAACGCACCGCCGGCCCTGCATCGACATGCTCCCGTGACAGCCGGGCTCCACCTCGGACCGGCGCCGAGCCGGGGCTCCTGAAAGAGATCCGCCCGCTGTGCAACATGCCGTTCCAGCCGGTGCACGGCCGAAGCCGCCGCTCCGCCCAGTCCGACGTCATTCAGCGGGTGTGGCTCCGGAAGCACCGCTGCCGCGTCTGTGAGGCTTCCCGGCCCCAGGAGTGGAACGAGGTGAGGCAGCCGCACTGACGGCGGCACGGCGCCGAGGCCTCCGCCGACGCGTATGGACGTGTCCTCCTGGTAGTAGTTCCGGGCCCACTGTGGAGGCGCTGGACGCCGACACCGTCCCGGGCCGCGATGCCCTCCCCGCCGATCTCCGGCGGCGCGGCGGCGGACCGGATCGCCGATGCGCTCGGCACCCCGAACGTGATCGGTGAGCGCACGTGACGGCCTTCGTGGTGCGCCGGTTCGTCGACCGCGGCCTCCTGGTCGACCTGAGCGCGAACCCGGACGGGACGCTGCACCACCCCGCCAGGTCGCGGGGGTCTGCCGCCGTGAGGACCTGGCGGACCTGGTCGCCGCCGACATCCCGCTCGGACCCGAGCGGGCCGTCACCCGGCTCCGAGTGCGCCGTGCCGACTTCGACCGCATGGTCCGGCTCGGATGGGTCCGCTCCCCACAGTCGATCGAGGTCTGCTTCGGCACCAGCCGGGCCGGGGCCGTCGACGTCACGCTCTGCACCACGGCCTCCGTCGACGCGGTCGTCTCCCGTCCCGATGGGTTATCCGCAGGCCCCAACGTGGTCGGCGGTTCCTCCGTGACAGTCGATCATCCGCCGGCGATCCCCACCGAGACCGGCGCGAGCGCGCCAACCAACCCTGCCCGTGCCAGCCGTCTCCAGCCCGTTCCCTGGCCAGTGGTGCTGCCGGTCAGGGGTCCTTGGCGAACAGCCGACGTCAGCCGTCGGACTCCGGCGACGGGTTGTGGGCGCCCGACACGTCCTCCGACGCGAAGATCTTGCCCTCACCAGGGGACGGCTTCTTCCGTGACCCTGCCCGACTGCACACGGCCGGGCGACAGCACAGTTCCGGTCAGTTCCGCCGGTGGTGGAGCAGGGCGGCCCGTAGGTCGTGCTCGGTGATGTGGTCGGCGGGGCGGTGGAGTGTCCAGCGGTGGGCCTCGCCGTCCATGGGGAGCACGGTGACGACGGTTTCCAGTGGTGGGTGGCCGGGCTCGGTGTACGTGAATTGGCGGATGACGACGGCGGTGTCGTCGTCAAGGCCGAGTACGGCGCGCACGGTGTCCCTCAGTGTGCGCAGGCGTGGGCTCAGACCGGCGGTTGCTGGTCGCGGTTGCGGTGGCATGGGGGAGATCTCCTTGGTTCGTCACTTTGGTGGTGTGCGGGTGGTGGCCTGGTCCCGGACAGGTGCCTTGAGGGGAGGCCGGGCAGCGCGGTGTTGCCCGGTCACGATTGCCTGCCGGATGGCGAGGAGCAGCAGCGTGGCGGTTTCGGCCAGGATGCTGAGCAGGGCCTGCGGGGCGGGCTGCAGGCCGTGTTCGGTGAATCCGAAGACGCCCACGGTGCGGGAGGCGGCGAAGCCGCCGAGGGCGCCCAGTGCCACTCCCGCGGCGGCGAGCCTGAGCAGCGGTGGCATCCCGATCAGCAGCAGCGCGGCGACCGCGAAGGAGACGCTCGCCTGGAGCAGGAACAGGGGGCCCACGATATGGATGAAGCGGTACTCGTCGATGTAGAGGCGGGCGTGGATGTATCCGCTCCCGGCGAGCGTGGCGGCGATCGCGACTCGCAGGGCCGGGGCGAGGAGTCTTCCGAGGGTCATGTCAGCCTCTCGTCCTTGATCGCCAGGTTTCGGTCGCCCTGCCGGTAGCCCACGGTGCGGATGCCGAGTGCGGCCTTGAGCTGCCGGGCGGGTACGACCTGGGGAGTCGGGGCGGGGGCCCGGCCGGGCTTGGGCAGCGGATAGGCCGTGGTGGTGGCGGAGTGGAAGGTGATGTTGCCGTCCGTCTTGGTGAACAGTTGGTGGACATGCCCGTTGAGACAGGTCACGGAGGAGAAGCGGCGCAGGAGCGCGATGACGCGCAAGGCGTCGTCCGTGCTCCAGCCCCACTGCGGGTACATGGCGAACAGGGGGATGTGGCTGAAGACCACGATGGGTGTGTCCGGCGGCAGTCCCGTGAGGTCCCTGCGGACGAAGTCGATCTGCTCGTTGCCGAGATGGCCGAGCTTCTCCAGGCTCAGGGTGTTGACCAGGGCGATGAAGTGCACGCCGTGGGTGTCGAAGCTGTACCAGCCGTCGCCGAGCGTGCCGTTGCCGAAGGTCTGCCGGTAGGCGCGTCCCGCGTCGCCTATGGAGTCGTGCTCGCCGGGCACGGTGAAGACGCGGTCGGTCCGCATCCCCGTCATCATCTGCCTGACCTGGTCGAACTGCGAGGACGTGGACAGGTGGGTCAGATCGCCGCTGTGCATAACGAAGTCGGGCCGGAAACCCAGTGAGTTGACCTGGCGGATCGCTTCGGAGAAGGAGCCGGCCACGTCCATGTTCGCCGGACCCTGAAAGCCGATGTGGCTGTCGGAGACCTGCACGAACCGCAGTGCGCCGCTCGTCGTCGTGCCGGCTCCCGCGGCCGCGGTTCCGGCGGTGGTCCCGGCGATGCCGCGGCTGTCGGCGATGTGGCTGATCACTTCTCCGCCGGCCACGGTCAGCACCACGGCCCCGCCGAACCACCCCGCGTGCCGGAGGAGTTGGCGCCGGGACATGCCGTGTTCGTCGGGTACGGGCGGTTCGTTGCCACCGATCGGTGATCCCTGGTGAGGGTCGTGGTACTCGGTCATCGGGTCACCTCCACGGTGGCGGTCATGAACGGATGGATGGTGCAGAGGTAGTGGTAGGTGCCGGGCTGTGTGAACCGGTGGCTGTACGTGGCGTGAGTGGCCAGGGCGGCCGAATGCAGCGGGCCGCCCGATCCGGCGCTGGTGACGGTGTGGGCGTCGGTGTCCTGGTTGGTCCAGGTCACCGTGGTGCCCGCTTTGACCTTCAGCGTGGCCGGGGCGAACGCGAAGTTCTTGATCGCCACGGCGTTCCCGGCCACCGGCGCGGTCGGCTTACTGGTGCTCGGAGGGCTCATGGGCATGGTCATGCTGGGCATGGGTGAGGCGCCGGGAGCGGAGCCCGCCGCGTGTCCCGGTCCGGAGGCGCCGGGCATGCCGGCCGTCTGGTGCTGACCCTGTCCCGGTGTAATGGCACCGGCATGGGGGGACGAGGAGTGCGACGACTGGCCGCATGCGCTCAGGAGCCCCAGTGCGCCGACGGCGGCGACGGTGGCGACGGCAAGCCCAGCCGCAGCGCGTGATCGCCGGCCTGGTGTACGAAGGTGTGGGTACATGCTGTTCGTTCCTCACGATCAGGTTGAGATGGGCAGTGCGCCGGCCGAGTGCGCAGACGAAGCGAAGTCGCAGGCGGCTTACGGCAGTTGCCCGTCTGCGGGCCGAGAATGGCTTGGGCGTGGGCGAGAGATGCCGCGTATGTCGGCTCTTGTCTGACTCCACGGGTGGCGAGGGTCGTACGGTTCGGCCGATTCGCACCTTTTCATGACACTTTCTTCAGGCCGCCGCAGATCGGCCAGCCCTCCGGTGTCCCGCGCGCAACCCTGGCGGTGCTCACAGAAAGTGACCATTTCGGTGCGGAGCATCACAAGACAAGCCAGTAAATATGCGCAATGATCGCCTTATGCCCTGGAGTTCCCGAAAACGTGACCCACGGACCGATCCGGATCGCTCCGCGGACCGTGTCTCTGGTAAAGGGACGCTTTCGGACACGGACGAGGAACTGCTGCGCACCCTGTACGCCGAGCACGCGGGCCCCCTGCTCCACTACGTGCTTCGACTGACCTCAGGAGACCGGCAATGGGCGGAGGATGTCGTGCAGGAGACGTTGCTGCGAGCGTGGCAGCATCCCGCCGCCTTCGACCCCGCACGAGGCCCGGCCCGGGCATGGCTGTGCACGGTCGCTCGGCACCTGGTCATCGACGCCCACCGGGCCCGGCAGGCCAGGCCTGCCGAGGCCGGCGGCGAGGCACTGGAGCGGGCCGCCGAGCAGACACCGGGAGAGGACGAGATTGAGCAGGCACTGCAGAGCTGTGCAGTTGCCGACGCCTTCCGGACGCTGTCCCCGGACCACCGCGCGGTCCTGCTGGAGACCTACTACCGGGGCCGGACCATGGCGGAGGCCGCCGATGTGCTGGGCATCCCGCTGGGCACCGTGAAGTCACGGACGTACTACGCCCTGCACGCCCTCAGGCTGGCGCTGCTGGAGCGGGGCATCGAGTCATGACCATGCGATGCAGGAGGTGGCGACCATGAGTGCCGAGCACGACGCCCTCCGGCTGGCGCTGGGAGGATACATCCTGGGCGCGCTGCCCCCGACGGAGATGGAACAGGTGCGTGACCACCTCGCAGGATGCGCCGAGTGTCAGGCGGAACACACGCAGCTGGCGCGACTGCCCGCACTGCTGGCGACGGTGACCGCGGCCGAAGCCGCAGGCCAGACGGTGTCGGCTGCCGACGGGGACCTGGCCGATCGGCTGGTGGCGCGGGCAACCGAGAGCACGCAGGGCTCTCCGCCCGCGCGGCCCGCCGCGGCTGGGGCGCCGCATGCACGCGAGGCGGGGGTACTGGAGAGGCTGCTGCAGCAGGCCGTGGCCCGGCGCCGCAAGACGTGGCGGCTGCAACTGGCGGGCGCCGCCGCCTCCCTGATGCTCCTCGCGGGTGCGGTCGGCGGCACCTGGCTGGCGACCACCGGGGCCGTGGTCAGTGAGGCGACGCCGCCCGGACCGACCGCCCCGGCTCCGTCGCGCACCTTCTCCGGAAGCGATCCCACCACCAACGTCTCCGCCTCGGTGAAGGTCTCGCCCTCTGCCTGGGGCAGCGTCCTGCAGGTCTCCGCCAAGGGGGCGCCCGCCGGGATCACCTGCCGGCTGCAGGCGGTCGGACCCGGCGGGGCCAGGGCGGACGGCGCCACCTGGCGGGCGGGCGAGTACCCTCCCGGCACGACGATCCCAGGGGCGGTTGCCATGTCTCCGGGTGCCATCGAGCATTTCGAGATCGTCGCCGGCAACGGTCAGAAGCTGGTCACCATGCGGGCGTGAGATCGGCAGGGGTCCGCCCGACCCCGCGTCGGGCGGACTCCTGGCACACCGGACCACGGTCGTTTACAAGACTCCGGCCCGCTCCCCTCCTGCGCTTTCCGAACCAGTGGGGCCGGTCGCCCTCGCCGCCGATTCCCGCGAAGAAGGCCGGCCCCTGGCCGACTTGACGCGTGAGTGCCCAGCCCGGGGCGTGCAAGTCCCCCGATCACCGGCCACCCGACGACCGGTGTCCTCGGCTGCCCTGACCGAGGCGAACGAGTCGGCCTTCCACCGACCTTGACCTGACCCACAGAAAGTGGAGCAAAAGGTGTGAATTGCTCGAACCGTTCGGCATGCGCCGTCCGTGGAACTGAATGAACACTCCGATGCAGGATCCGGCATACCGACCCCTCTTCGAATGCCTTGGCAGTCTCCACGTTCCGGTCTCCGCACATCCACAGAAGAGTCAGAAGACCATGTTCGTAACCGATTCCCCCCGCCCGAGCCCACCGCTCTCCCGGCGTTGCCGCCACGAGGCACTGCTCACCCTGCCCGCGCAGGAGGCACACGTCTCCGCCGCTCGTCACCTCGCGGCCGATCTGCTGGAGACCTGGTGTGTTCCCAAGAGCGAGCGCGAGTCCGCCGTTCTCATCGTCGACGAACTCGCAGCCAACGCCGCCCAGTACGGCCGCGAGCACATGACCCTGCGGCTCGTCCTCGACCACGGCACCCTGAACATCGTGGTCAGTGACTCCGGAACGGCCGTGGAGCGCCATCGCCCCGACATCGCCCCGGACGAGCACGGCCGCGGCACCGGCATCGTCCAGCACCTCGCACAGTCGACCGAGGTCCACCAGACACGCAGCGGCCGCGAAGTCCGCGCCTGCCTGAGGTGCTCGCCATGACCCGGCCGGACGTTCGGCACGAGGAGCTGCGACCCCCTGCCGGTGCCGGCACTGCAGCACAGCGACGAGTCACCAGGGGCGGCAGCGCCGGGTCACCCGACGCCCCCACCGAGTGGCCTTCGCCACCCACAGGCCGTGCCCCATCGACGGCTGCCCGGGCCCGGCCCAGGTTCCCATGCAGTCCGCAGCACACCCATCGACCCTCGATCACGGCGACCCCGACCACGACACGGTGCTGTGTCAACGCTGCGGCGCCGGCCCCTACGAACCGGCGGAGGTGTGAGCGTGAACGCCACCCCGAACAGCGGCGAGGGCATCAACGCCCCGCCCCCGCACGAGGCGTACGCGAATGCGCCAAACCTGCGCCGCGAGATGCACCGAGTGCTCGCTCTCGGGGCCGAACGCGACGGCCGCGAGGCCAGGCCCGTCACCGGCCCCCCGGTCGACGCGACGGCCGCCGAACGCGCCTGGCGGCTACGCCGGGCGGTCCTCATGGACCGGATGGCCCTGGATAACCCCGGCCCCGGCCCGGTCGCAGCCGCCGCAGAAACCGCCGAGCAACTCCTCCTGCACGACCGCCGCCATCCCAACCTGGTGGCCGGCCCGCTCCACCCCGACGCGATCACGCTCGCCCCCAGCCGCCGCCTCTACGTCCGCCAGGAGTACGCCGCCTGGACGGCCGCCGGGCGCCCTGCAACCTGAACCGCCCCCGACCTGACAGGAAGACGGACACATGACCCGCAAGGACAACACCCGGCACGCCCCCGCAGCAGCCGGCCAACTCCACTCGCCTCACCTTCCACGCCCGACAGCCACGCGTGAGCATCGCGCCAGTCTGCAACAGGAACGGTCACTCCGGGGAAAGCCGATGAACGCACCGTGGTCGAACGCGAAGACCCATCGGCTGTTCCAGGTACCCGAACGTGGTTGCTCCCAGGGGCAGCGACTGAGCCTCCATCGGGCCCAAACGCCCCCGCACACTCCGCGGGCCAGGCAGCCGGCGCAGGTGGCCATGCAGGTCACAGGCGGACCTCGACGGCGATACGCGCATTTGACCGGCCCCCGGCCGCCAGCCTCGATTTTGCATGAGGGTCCGTCAGCTTGCTGACGGACCCTCATGCAAAATCGAGGTTAAGGAGCAGCCGACCGCCGAGGAGACCGCGGCACAGATCAAGAACCTATCCGACCTCGCGGCCTACAGTGGCGGCACGTTGAAGCGCGTGATCAAGGTGCTGTCCGTCCTCACGAATCGGCCAATCTGAGGCGTGTTCGTGCTCCGCATGCGCGCCCAGGCCCGCTGGGGAACTACTTCCATGCGACGGCCACGACGACTGCGGCCGCCGTGAACGTCCCAACGGCGTAGAAGGCCCACGCCTGCTTGTTGCGCATGCCCACCAGCGCCGCCACCGCTACCAGGACGTCCAGGGCCAGTTTCACCCCCATCTTCGCGTTGTCCACTGGAAGGTCCAGGGACGTCCGGGTCCATATGAGTCCCGCACCGGTGACCAGCTGAACGACCGCACTGATCGGCATGTAGCTGCCGGTCACCGGGTCCTTCCCTCTCAGCTGGTAGAAAAGGCCGCCCATGATCGCAGCAAACCCGAAAAGGTGGAAGACGAGGAACACGTACCGAAGAATCTCCATGGCGGTGATCGTTCCATGGGATCAACGCAAGTTGACCATCTCTTGCACGAAAGCTCGACCACGTCCGCACCACCCTCGCGACCGCCACCGCCATGGTCGACGATCTCAACAAGTGGCACGAGCTACGACCGGGCGGGCGCCTTCCTCAAGGAACGGGTCGGTTCGGCAGTCGCCGCCAGCGGCATGAACGCCGATGCGCAGACGCATTTCCGCCACCCTTCCTCGCCCCGCTTCGGCAGAGCCTTGCCGGCGAGGGGCCTGCGGCTATCGAATCCGGCCACCACTGGAGCACGGCGATCGGCGAGACTCTGACACGGCGGCTATGGCAGCCTGCGGACATGTCAGAGCTGCGTGTTCATGCAGGCCGTCACTACGCCCTCCAGTTCCACTACGCCTTGCCGGACGATGCCTGGTGTGTGGAGCTGAGCGAGGCCGTCCCGGCGCCAGCCTCGTGGGCTGAGGTTCCCAACGCAGAGACACACCTGCCGGGAACTGCCTTCCTGGTGGCCGTGATACCCGACGAGGATCCTGGCCTGGAGCCGACCGTTCACATCCACAGCTACGACGAGCACGTCATCCCCTACGAGATCATGCGCTGGTTCATGGAGCAGGTGGCCGAACAGGTCGAACGCTGCCGCATCGCGTTCGAGCAGAGAGAACCCGAAGCAGTGAAATGATCACGGAGTGACCGGTGTGATCACGGCGTCAGAGCCTTCCTGGATAACCCCGTTCAGCGGACTGAGCCCACGGCAGTTCGGCAAGCTGATCACCGCGCTGCGGCGCGAGGGCGCAGAGCCGGTTCGCAAGGGCCGGCCGTGGAGCCTGCCGTTGGAAGACCGGGTGCTTCTGGTTGCCGCGTACTGGCGGACCAACCTGACGTGGACGGCTCCCTGGTCCCCACCCGCGACCACGCCGTCGCCGAGCAGTCGAAGAACTACCGGTACTCCACCAACCACCAGGTCGTCATCGACGCCGACGCCTGGCTCGTCGTCGCCGTCGGCCGGCCCCTGCCCGGCAACCGCGACGACTGCAAGGCGTGGGAGCTGTCCGGCGCGAAGGACGCCGTCGGCCGCACCACGGTCATCGCCGACGGCGGCTACCGCGGCACCGGCCTGGTCATCCCCCACTGCCGCGAACCCGGTCAGACCGAACTTGCGGCCTGGAAAGAAGAACACCACCGCTCCCACCGAAGGGTCCGCGCCCGCGTCGAGCACACCTTCGCCCGCATGAAGACCTGGAAGATCCTCCGCGACTGCCGCCTGAAAGGCGACGGCGTCCACCATGCCATGCTCGGCATCGCCTGCCTGCACAACCTCACCCTCGCCGGGTGACCGGGAAACGACGCTGGTCATGCATGGCATAGATCATTTACGGGACAGCACTTAGTGATCGTTAACGGATTTGTCAGATGCGGGTCCAGATGCCCGCGCTTCCGGAAAAGGGAAAGCTCATGTGGAGTGCTCAGGACGTGGCGCGGGATCAGGTCCGGCGTCAGGCGAGTGGCCTGGACGTCGCTGCCGTTGCGGAGAAAATCACGGAGGCCGCTGTCCGTGAGCGGGAAACCGCGGAGCAGTTGAGGGGGAACGGTTCCTTCTACGAGTTCGAGATGGATCGGGAGCGGTTGGCTGTCATCTGGCTGGCCAAGCATGCTGAGTGGCGGCGCGTCAGGGACTTGATGACTGCGGTCGGTTGGAGCGTGTACGAGCCGGAACGGGATGCTCAGGGCTCGGTGTGGGCTCGCGAGCGTGAGGAACGGTTTGCTGGTGCTCTTGGGGCACAGGCCGCCTTCGGGGAACGGCGGCGGGAGGAAGCGGATGAGTTGCGAGCGGAGGTCTGGCTGTCCGCCGCGTCCAGTCGGCTGATCCAGGTGATGGCGGACCGGGCGGGGCTGCGCCCCTCTCAGGTCCTGGCCCAGCTTGCCGAGCGGATCGTCGTGGGTGAGGACGGCACGGTGTCCGTCCCGCCCTTCACGCCGTCCCTGTGATTTCCGAAGCGAGGGGAAGAGAAGGCAGAGGAGGAGTGCGGGAATGCTGGGTATTCAGCTTCGGGAACACCAGGTGGCCCAGAAAGCGAGTTTCCGTAAGTGGGTGGGCACGCACCGGTCAGCGGCGGCAGCCCTACGAGGCTCGCCGCCTTCTCGGGCAGCAGCTCAACCGTGCACACCCGGGCGTCGATCCCGCCCCCACTGAGGTGTGCTGAGGTGACGCCAGGAATGCCGCAGGTCTCGCCAACGTCGGCACCCTCTGAGGCCGTAGGGATTTCGTCAAGCCGCCAGCCGCGAGGGTGCCTTGGGCGGTAGGTACCGGCCATGATCCCCTCGTCCTGGTGCCGTCGTCGACCGAGTGGCAACACGCGAAAACCGTCCGCAGGAGCGATGAGTGCCGTGGTGAGGTCCACCGGCAATCACCAGTAGTGACGTCGTCCGCCGACAGCGTGTCCGAGTGCTCCGAGGACCCACAGGATGGCACCGATCACCAGCAGCACGATCCCGATGGTCCACAGGATGGAGATGCCGAACACGAAACCGAGGATGAGGAGGATGACTCCGAGCGCAATCACCGGGGCCTCCGATCTTCCAGGAGGAGGAGTAATACCGTCCATATGCCCGGTTACTTACGATATAGGCCCATCTCGCGCGGAACCCGAGGACCGCCCACGCCTGGCCTGCTGGCGGCGTCCTGCTCCCATCGGTTCACCCTCCGTACGGGGCAGAAGGCCTCAGGCATGACCGTGATGACGTGTGTGGCGCTGCCCTGGGCACCTTGGGGTGGTGGCGTTCGCCGTTGTCGCCACGGTTCTCCTCCGTCACCAGCGCGTCGTCCCTGGTGTACGGGACCCTCGACGGTTGGCGCCGCCAGATGGTCGAACAGGAGTACGACCTCCTGGACGCCGCGCTGCACCGCGCGGAACATATCCGGTCGGCCGTCGGTGACCTGCCCGGTCTGCGGCCCATGGGCCGGGAGGTCGTCCACGCAGAGCGAGCGGCACCGTGCGCGCGGTCTGCCTCGGCGTCAGGCAGGGCCACGCGCTGAGGGCTGACTCCCCCAACCCAGCGCAGCAGCGCAGCAGCGCAGATGAAACGACCTGATCACCCCACCAGCCAACTGACAAAGCCGCAGGTCAGGCCCCCTGCTCCAGCACAGCGCCCACAATCACTGCAGCTACTGGCACACTGCAATCCCCCGCCCCGCCGACGCACCACAAACTGATCAGTGCAGGCCAGACCACCAACTACTGATCAGAAAAACCGCTCCTTCCCTTCCGGACATGTCTGGGTGTATAGATCCGGTTCGCGTGGGTAGGCACCGAATAAGCGCCAAATCGGAGGCCACTCGGGCCGAAGGACGACCCGCCAAGGTGCCCGGCGAGCGAGCCGCGACGAATTCTGTTCCCACGGCGCAGTGCGGCTCTTCGCGTCGGCACCCGGCGCTTTCCGGAGGCCGCTACGTTCGTTTCGCATAGATGCTTTCTCCGTGCGAGGAGTTTGGTTCTGAGGGACTCCGGAGAACGCGCTCGTCTCGAAGTTCGCCCCAGGTGAGGCAGGGAGGGCAGGGGCCTGGCTTCCGGCGGATGAGGAGGACATGATGGCCGGAACCCATGAAGAGCTGCCGGACGAAGGTCTCTCCATTCCGGAGGACCACCAGATGGCTGCCGGCGCTACACCGCCCGCCGAGTCAGGCGTTTCCGAGCTCGGCCCCCCACAGAAAGCCCCGCGGAGGAGCTGGCGCCCGACAGTCCTGACGCCCGTCCTGGCGGTGTTTGTCCTGGTCCTGCTTCTGGTGGTGGCGCTGGCGATCTTCCAGGCCGTGGGGTGAGGACACGCCCCTGAGGAGACCGCGCTGCCCGGGGAGTGGCTGAGGGAGGAGCAGCATGGCGTGCTGTGGCCGGGCTCGTCATGGGCGCTGACGACCTGGCTGCTCACCGCGTGCGCGCTGGCCCTCGCGGCCCTCAGCTGCACGGCCCTCGGCGTCCTCCGCGGCTGCGGGCATGGTGCGCTGGCCGCGTACCTGGGGGCTGGTCGGTGGCCACCCTACGCACGGGCGACTCCGTTTCCACGGTCGAGGCGGTCATCGCGGCCGCGGTGCTGGCCGCCGCCGGGGCCTGGGGACCGCGGCCATGGCCGCCTCCCGCACCTACCGCGGCGCCCGCTGCACGCGGCTGATGCCCCCCGCCTGGCAGGCAGTCCCGACGATAGCTCAACAGCGGCCGGCGACTGCCGGAAAGGCATGCTGCTGATCCAGGAGTTGGTCAAGTACCAAGCGCTCCTGCGACGGATCCAGTGCTGGCGCTGCCAGCCTCACCGTGTCCTCCGGCCGACGACCGAAGGTCAACGGCCAAACCGCACTGGCCTCCAGGCCCCGCAGCCCCGCCCAGGAATCCCACACACGCCGATGCGCCAGGCCGTGTTCGAAAAGGTGCGGTCGGCGGGTGGCCTGCTTACGTGAAAGGTTGGGCGTTTGACGGCGAGCCAGGTGAAGTAGGCGTCGGGGGCTCTCGGTAGACGCCGGAACCGACAGGTTGTGCAACGGCCGTGTTCGGTAGCCAAACGGCCCCGCTCTCCTCCATACAGGCAAGGTGAGCGGGGCCGACGGGCGGCTCTGCTATTGGGCCCCCAGTTCGGCCGGCAGAGCCTTGTACTCATCCGGATACTGGTCGCGGGACGTAGGGTCTTTGCCGGTGTCTTACGCCGTGCGCCCAGTTGCTCGGTCTCGTGAGCGTGGCATGTTTCTTGTGCGGTGCGGTCGTCTCGACGGGTGCGGGCGGCGCTCTCGGCGCACTCCTGGTCTGGAGCCGGCGCGCTCCTCGTGGCCGGCGTGTGCACGGCCGTCGGAGCCCAAACCAAGGAGAGCACTATGAGCGATGGTCGAGTCGTAGTTGCGACGGGCGCGGCGCGGGGGATCGGGCGTGCCACCGCTGTTGCGTTCGCCAGGGCCGGGTACCGGGTGGCTGGAGCCGATATCGCAGCACTGGCGAGTTCGGCGATGGACTACGAGCCCGCGACCGCCGAAGATCTCGCGCAGACCGGGAGGCTCGTGGAGGAGGCCGGTGCCGAGTGGCTTCCGGTCGTTTTCGACCAGCGTGACAAGGCGGCCGTCCGCGACGGGTTCGCCGCGGTCGCTGACCGCTTCGGCGGCGTCGACGTCGTGTTCGCCAACGCCGGCGTGCAGGGCTTCGCCTCCCTGCTGGAGATGAGCGACGAGCTGTGGCAGGACCAGATTGACATCAACCTCACCGGCACCGCCAACGTGCTCCGGGTCGCCGCGCCGCTGCTGGTCGAGCGCGGCGGCGGGCGGATCATCGTCACCTCGTCCACGCAGGGTCAGCACGGCACCCTCGACGGCGCCGGCTATTCGGCGTCGAAGTGGGGGCTGATCGGGCTGATGAAGTCGGCGGCTCTGGATCTCGGGCAGTACGGGATCACGGTCAACGCCGTGATCCCGGGGCTGATCGACACGAAGCTCACTCGGCACGGGGACCGCTACGCACAGATCATCCGCACCGGCGGCAACGAGCCCACCGGTGATGTCGAGAAGGACGAGCGGACCGCGGCGGACGCCGAGCGGAAGAAGCTTCCGCTCGGCGTGTCGTGGGTCGAGCCGGAGGACGTGGCCCCGCTGGTGGTGTTCCTCGCCTCGGAGGAGGCGCGGATGGTCAGCGGTACCAGCTTCGCGGTCACCGGCGGCGACAGCGCCAACATCACCGCATGACTGTGACGCGCGCATGGCAGGTAGCGGCTCGCGGGCCGAGGCCGGGCGTGCGCGCTTCGCCGGGGCGCGGGTCGTGCAGGGCGCGACCGCCGGGGAACTGCGGGTCGCCCTGGTCGTCGGCGACGTCATGGGCACTTCCATGACCTCGGCCGCGATCACGGGCCGGCTGCGTGTCGCCGCACGAGCACTGAGCAAAACCGCCCTCCAGTCGGCAGAGCTCCCAGAGCATCGGCTGGCGGTGTGAGGCGTCGGCCAGAGATCTCACACCAACGAGTGAAGGACCCGCACAGGGCGATCTGCCAGCTGAGATGCGGATTCCTGGCCATCGAGTGGCGGGAAGCGCCGGAACGCGGCCAACGCGCCCTGTGGAGCGGGATACTGGTGTCTTCCGACGACGGGGCGACCAGGGGGCGCATCAGTGAAATCTACGGGAAGGGCGGGTCGTTGGAGTGGGGGCGGCGGGCGGAGCGCGCGGCATGCGGTCGTCGTGGGCGGGAGCCTTGCGGGGCTGCTCGCGGCGCAGGTCCTCGCCAAGCACGCCGACCGGGTGACCGTCGTCGAGCGCGACCGGTTCCCGGACGGCACGATGGCGCGGCCCGGTGTACCGCAGGGCCGGCATCCACATGTCCTGCTGGAGGGTGGGCAGGTGGCCCTGGAGTCGCTGCTGCCGGGCTTCCTGGCACAGCTGCGGGCGGCGGGTGCGCCCCGTGTGGGCATGCCGTCGGACATGGTGCAGAGGCAGGACGGGCGCTGGTTCCGGCGGCTGCCCGCGACGACGCACATCTACACGGGTTCCCGCGCGCAACTGGAGGAGCTGGTGCGTCGGCGCGTCCTCGCCGATCCGGTGATCAGCGTGGTGGAGGGGGCCGATGCCGTCGGGCTCCTCGGTGACGCCTCGCGCGTGCGGGGCGTGCTGCTGCAGGACCGCTCCGGCGATGCCCGAGGGGAGCAACGGGCCCTCGAGGCCGACCTGGTCGTCGACGCCTCCGGCAGGGGCACGAAGGCCCGGCAGTGGCTCACGGCGATCGGGGCCGAGTCCCCACACGAGGAGGCCATCGACACAGGTCTCGCGTACGCCTCCCGCGTCTACCGCGGCAGGAGCGGCGTCCTTGACGGCGACACCTGCGGCTACTACGTCTACCCCAGTCCCGCCCAGGTCCACGGCGGTGGTGCGCTGCCCTTGGAGGACGGCACCCACCTGGTCGTCGTGTCGGGGCTGCGCGGTGACGAGCCGCCCACGGGCGACGACGAGTTCGTGACGTACGCCAAGAAGCGGCTGCCGCATCCGCTCCTGCACCAGTGGCTGGACGAGGCCGAACCTCTCTCGCCGGCGTTCGGCCATCGTCGGACCTCGAACATCCGTCGCCGCTACGACCTGCCCGGCCGCCGCCCTGCCGGATTCCTCGCCACCGGCGACGCCCTGTGCGCCTTCAACCCGATCTACGGGCAGGGCATGGCCGTCGCCGCGATGAGCGCCCTCGCCCTGCGCGACGCACTGGCCGATCCGCGCCGGACCCCCACGACGCGGCGCGTGCAGCGGGCGCTGCTCGCCGCGTCCCGGCAGGCGTGGGACATCTCTGCCGGAGCGGACCGCAACATGCCGGGCGCGGTGGGCACCGCGGCAGCCGCCGGACCGGCGGACCGCGTCGCCGACTGGTACCTGCAGCGTGTCCTGGAGCGCTACCCCGGCGACCCCGTAGTCGGGCCCGCTTTCCGCTCCGTACTGACCCTCCGCACACCCGTCACCATCCTGTTCACCCCGCCCGTGGCCCGGGCCGTCCTCCTCCGCCCGCCCGCCCCGACGCCCACCGAGCCGCCGACGGCACCGGAGGAACCGGGAGTCTGAGCGAAGCCGGTCGCTGACGGCAACCAGCCGATACACGGCTCAGTGCCGATCAGCAGCAGGCTGCCGTCAATGACCGGACCACGCTGCGCGATCTTCGACCCATGGTGAAGGACATGGAGCGGGGTGTGGCCCGTCGAACCAGTCCCTCGCCGGGACGACGGCCAGTGGATCACCTCCCCGGTACCGTCAGACGGCACGGTGACAGACCGTCCGAAACGTGCCCGGTGCCAAACGGCGACCACCGTCAAAGTCCACGACGGCGCCGCCCGTCGCCGATGCCGGCTCTGCCCACCCCCCGAAAGCCTGCGCTGCCGGCCCGGCCTGGGGCGTTTGGTGTCAGGCGAGGTCCCGGCGGCGGCCCACCGGGACCGTGAGCAGGTACAGCGGCGGCAGGAGCGCGGCTGTGCACACCGTCCACAGGGCCGCGTGCGTCCCCGCGTAGGTGGCGAGCAGGCCGGCGACGAGGGCGCCGAGCGGCTGGGCGCCCCAGGAGACGAAGCGGACGGTGGCCATGACACGGGAGAGGAGCTCGGGCGGGGACTCGGCCTGGCGGTGGGTGCGGGTGGTGATCGACCCGATGACGACGCCGAAGGCGAAGCCGGCGTTGCCCAGGGCGAACCAGTACGCGTCGGCTGCGGACGTGGTCAGCGGGGCCAGCAGGGCGGCAGTACCGCCGGCCAGCGCGGTTCCGACGAGTCCCCGGGCGGTGCCGAACCGTCGGGTCAGTCGGACCGCCACGGCGGATCCGGCGAGCGCGCCGATTCCGTCCGTGGCGAGTACGAGGCCGAGTTGTACGGGCGTCAGTCCGGCCTCACGGACCAGGTAGAGGGGCGTGAGGGCGACCAGGGCGGCGCAGACGAAGTTGGTGGCGGTGGCCCAGAGCATGCAGGGCAGCATCACTGGGTGCCGTGTCACGTACGTCCAGCCCTCGCGGATCAGCCGGAGAGCTCCGTCGCCGGTGCGGGAGGCGGGACGGCGCTCGGGCAGGGTACGCAGCAGTACGGCGGAGAGCAGGTAGCTGGCCGCGTCCACGAGGAGCGCGCCGACCGGGCCCGCGGCGTGCACGAGGAGGCCGCCCCCGGAGGGCCCTGCGGTCTCGGTGACGGCGTGCGTGCCGGACATCAGGCTGTTGCGGGCGGCGAGTTGTCGGTTCGGGACGATGGCGGGCAGAAAGGTCGAGTTGCCGATGTCGAAGAGTACGGTCGCGGCGCCGGTGACCAGAGCGGCGAGCAACAGGTGCGGGTAGCTGAGCCGGTCGAGCCACCAGGCGAGCGGGAGGGATCCGACGGCGACGAACCGTACGAGATCGAGGGTGACCTGGAGGCGGCGGAGCGGGACGCGCTGGGCGATCACTCCGGCCGGGAGGCTGAGCAGCAGCCAGGAGATCTGTCCGGCGGCGGCGAGCAGGGCGGCCTGGAGCGCGGTGGCGTCGAGGACGGTGAGGGCGATCAGGGGGAGAGCGAGGGCGGTGACGGCGGTGCCCGCGTTGCTGACGGTGGCGGCGGCCCAGTAGCGCCAGAAGACGACCGGAGGCGAGGTCGCGTGGTGGGTGCTGCGGCGATCGTGCTCCGGGACCGTCGGTGTCTCGCTCATGCGACGCCCACCCTCCAGTGAGTCTCTTATGGGAACTTACCTGGTTGCGATTGAGTTCCTATCGGGAACTGACCGCATGGCGCAAGATGGTTTCGAAGACGGGACGTTGCGTCCGGACGACGGGAGACCCATGGTCAGGTCGGTGCCCGAGCGGGACGCCGCCTGTGCGATCGCGCAGGCGGCGGCGGTGGTCGGCGATTGGTGGAGCCTGCTCCTGGTGCGGGAGACCGCACGCGGGCACCACCGGTTCGACGCGCTCCAGGAGGAGTTGGGGATCTCCCGCAAGGTGCTGACCGAGCGCCTTGCGCACCTGGTGGAGGCGGACGTCCTGGAGAAAGTTCCGTATCACAGCGGCCCGGTGCGGTACGAGTACCGGCTGACGGAGAGGGGGCGGGGGCTGCTGCCCGTGCTGCTCTCGATGCAGGACTGGGCGGACCGCTGGCTGCTCGGCAACGGCTCGCTGAGCGGCACGGCCGACGAGGAGAGCGCCGAGGCGCGGCGGGTGGCGGGCCTGTTGGGCGAGTGGCTGCCGCGCCTCAAGCTGCCGGGGCACCGGGACGGTGAGCCGCTGGACCCGGTGGCCGAGGCTGCGGCCACCGTCCTGTTCTGCTACCCGGCAACCGGTCGCCCGGCCCCGTTGCCGGACGACTGGGCCGACATCCCGGGTGCCATCGGCTGCACACTGGAAAACCGGCTGTTCCGGGACGCGTACGACGACTTCCGCGCGGCGGGCGCCGAGGTGCGCGGCGTGAGTACGCAACGCCCGGATGAGCAGCGGGTGTTCGCAGTCGAGGAGGGCATCCCCTTCGTCCTGCTCTCGGACGTCGACCTGCGCCTCGCCGCCGCTCTGCGGCTACCGGTGTTCCGCGCCGGGCAGGCACTGCGGCTGAAGCGGGCGGTACTGGTGGTGGACCGCAACCGCGTGGTGCGCCAGGCGCGCTTCCCGGTGACGGACATCCCGGGGGCAGTGCGCGAGGCGCTGGCGGTGGTACGGCGGATGGCGGCGGGGGACTGAAGGGCGCGGCGACGGCACATCGCCCACCTTTCCCGGGCCGACCGGGTCAGCGGCTGACCCGTTCCGGGTGATGTTGCCCGCAGGGGTACGGGGATTCGACACCGTTCTCGCCCCACGGCTCGCCACGAACGCCGAGCTCAGGATGTGCCCTCGTCCTCGGCGCCGTTGTCGCTCCCGGCCATTTCGTCCCGTGTCATGCCGAGGAAGCGCCGGACGGCTTCGGCCGGCATGTCGAGTCCCTCGGACGCGGACTGCTCGTCGCCGAAGACCTGCACTGCCTCGGTGACCGCCACGGCCAGTTCGACCTCCGCCTTGCGGACCTTGGCCTCGGCCTTGTCCACGGTGTCGACCACCGCCAATTCACGGCGCTGCCTCTCCTGAAGTCTCTGTTTACGGGAAGGGGGTTTGTCAGGGTTCTGCACAGTCATAGCCAAGATCATAATCAGTTGGGTGCACGCCCATGAAATCGGCAACTCACCCGCATTACCGGGGCGTTCACGGCTCGAAGGCTCAGCACTGGCGGCCCCGTGAAGCTGTTGCTCAAGGCAGGTGCGGTGCCGGGGCGTCGTCACTCGGTCCGGGCTCGCGGGCTGTTCGGGGTGCGGCTGCTACAGGTCGAACTCGAGGTGCTCGATGTCCGTGAAGCGGACCTCCTCCAGCTGGCCTGCGCGGTGGCCGTTGTCCTGGAAGTACACGTCCTTGAGCGCTTCGGCGGCGATCTCCTCGAGGCGCTGCTCGGTGGCGCCCTGCTCCTGGGCATCGAAGAGGCGGGCGGCGTAGCGGGGTGGCAGGGCGACGGTCAGGTGCCGGATGCGGTCCTGGTCCGTGGAGCCGATCGGTGCGGTGTAGCCGAGGCGGGCGCGGGTGTCGATGACGATGCCGTCCGTGGTCGCCGCCTTCTGCCGGGCCTTGGCCCGGATCTGCGGCTGCCACCGGGCCTTCACCTCGCGCTCCAGGCGCGCGGCGAGGTCCGGGCGGGGCTTTTTGATCTGGTCCTTCACGTACCGCTCGACGGTGCGCTGGGAGATCCGCAGCATCTGGGCGACCGGCTTGGTGCCCTTGAGCTGCTTGACCAGGTACCGCATCCGGGCGCCCGCGCTCTTGGGTGCCGGGCGGGTGAACGCCTTTTGCACCGCGGCGTCCAGGCCGTCCCCGAACAGGCTCATCTCCTGCTACTCCCCGCTGTCGATGTCGGTGACGGTGCCGTCCTTGATGTACCGGGCGAGGTTGAGCTCCGGGGCGTTGAACCGCTCGCGGACCTCTTCGCCCCACAGGACGGACTGGGTGCCCTCGTGCTTGACCAGGCCCGGGTTGATGCCGAGCTTGAAACCGCCCGGCAGCGGCTTGCCGTCCCGGTAGGGCAGGAAGTCCAGCGGGCTGGTGCCGCCTGCCGCGTAGACGACGCAGTCGGACAGGATGGCGACGGGGTACTGGCCGGTGAATGCCGCATGCTTCATGATCTTGCGGTGCAGGTTGATCCGGGTGCGGGAGATGACCGCCGCGCGGATGTCCGGCCGCCACGTCGGGCGGGACAGTGCCCGCCACGGCTCGCCGGGGCGCCAGCCTTCCCCGCGCGGGCGCTCGCGCAGCTTGCCCAGGCCGCCCTTCACCGTCGCCTTGACCGCCGCGACGACGATCGCCAGCTGCGGGTCGCGCTCCTTGTAGCAGTCCATCGCCGCGAGGAAGTCGGCCGGCGCCATGTTCGCGTCCACGCCGAGGTCGGCCATCGTGGCGAGGAAGGCGTCACGCAGCCGGTTGTACCAGCCGTCCAGGTAGCGGCCGTTGTCTTGGCGCACGTACGCCTCGAGCGGCGTGACGTCGTAGCCGAGCTCCACCGCGTACGCCACGGTCGGCGTCGCGTACCAGGCCGGCCCCTTTGGGCGCTCGCCCTTCGGCGTGAACGGGCTGGGCAGCAGACTCGCGTCCAGGTCCGCCCACTTGTCCTTGCCGACCTTCACCCTCGACAGATCCACATGGCTGAGGTCCACCAGCCACGAGCCGGGCAGCTTCGCATCGAACACCGGCGCCTTCACGTGTGTCGGCGCGCCGAGGCCGACGACCAGGCCGTTCGCGCCGGCGGCGAAGGCCATGTTCACGTCGATGCCGACCAGGTGCCGCAGGGTGCACTCGGCATCCGTCATCGGCCGCGCCCAGTCGTAGGCCTCCTCGAACAGCTTCTCCGCCGGGCCGCGCACGTGGAACCGCGGCAGGTCCGCCAGGAGCGGGTGCCCGTCGGGGGCCTCGCACGGCGCGCAGTCCACCGGGTCCTTGCCCAGCGAGCCGGGGTTGTGCTCGGAGTGCCGCTTACCGTCGGCGTCCGGCTCCGAGGCGCGGGTCGGCGGGTGCAGGGCGGTCATCAGCTCCAGGCCGGTCACGGCCGTTGAGCCGCGCGGCGTCATCACCCGCGACGCGTACACGCCCAGCACGCGCGCGAGTTCCATCGGCGGTAGCTGACCGGCCTGGCCCCAGTGCCGGGCGTCCAGCGCGTTCCACGAGGGGATGCACAGCTGCACGCAGGCCCGCTCCGAACCCTGCGCGGGGCGGTAGATCCGCGCCCACGGCCCGAACCCGCGCTGGGTCAGTTTCCACTCCGTGCGGGCGAGTTGCTTGACGACCTTGTGGCCCTCCGGAATCCGCCCGGCCAGCCGCTCCTCCTGAGTGAGGGTGGTGGGCAGGCCGTAACGCTTCAGCGCGGCCTCGGTGAGCACCAGCAACGGGTCGGCGTCCTTGCCCGGACCCGACAGCTTCGGCTGCCCGAGCTTCGCTTCCTTAAGAGTCCACTCCACCAGGGACGGGATGGTCTTGGCGGGCACGTTCAGGATCAGGCCGCCGACGCCGTACGCGTGCGCCTGGCCCTCGGCGTCGACGTCGACGACCACGAGCGGACCGTTCTCGAACCGCGTATCGGTGCTACCGGCGGGGGTAGCTTTCCGCGCGGGCGGGCGGCGCGATGTCGGCCTGGTCGCGGCCGCCGGATGCGGTACAGCGGCGGGGCGCAGTGCGGTGTTCTCGGACGCGGGCTCCAGGATCGGGCCTGTGGGTTCGGTGCGGGCTTGGGGCGGTTCGGCTCTCGTTGACGCGGGAGCGGATGGGACGGCAGGTGTCTCGGGGACCGTCGTGTCCGTCGCGGGCGCCGCGGCGTTGGGGTCGGCGGGGTAGAGCTGGGCGAGTTGCTCGAGCATGCGGGCGTAGGCGTCACGCTCCGGCGGCCGCGGCTCGGTCCTGCCTGCCTCCCAGCCGCTGACCGTCGCCCGCCGCACCTGCAGTGCGGCGGCCACCTCGTCCAGCGTCAGGCCATGTGCCTGGCGCAGCCGCCTGCGCTCCGCCGGGGGCGGCAACGGGGAACGGGACGCGATGAGCGCGTCGACCGCGTCGAACAGCTCGGGCATACAGAACCTCCTGTCCCCGACCCTAGCGTGAAGCGCACATTTCGCGTACGGAGCGCGTACGGACAGCGTTCGCGTCGTGATCTTGTGAAGCTGGGCAGTGGCCAGGACCGGCAAGAGCCCGGTGGTGGTTGTTGCTTGGTGAGCCCTGGCTTGGCAGCAGCGTAGAAGACGGGGTGGGCGAGGCTCGCGCAGGCCGGGCGGGAGTGGCTGGGGCCGCCGGCCGGCACCGACTACGGCGGCCCGCTGACCTCCTGGCTGGGCAGCGTCATTCGCCTCCGCCGCGGGGCCGGCGGACCGCCCGGAGCGGGCGCGGTGACGGCGGGCACGGCCGGTGATTCAGTCCTGGAGGGAGGCGAGCCAGGCGGTCAGCAGGCGGTTGACCTCCTCGGGGCGCTCCTGCTGGATCCAGTGCCCGCAGCCGTCCAGGATGTGGGTGGAGGTCAGGCCGGGGAGGGTGGCTGGGTAGGCGTCGATCGCGTCGGCCATCCAGGTCGTGGAGGCATCCAGGGCGCCGCCGATGAACAGGGACGGCTGCTTGATGGGGGCGCCGCGGTACTGGGCGAGGTCCTCCCAGTCGCGGTCCATGGCGCGGTAGCGGTTGAGGGCGCCGGTCATGCCGGTGCGCTCGAACTCCCCGGCGTACACGTCGAGGTCGTCCTCGGTCAGCCAGGTGGGCAGCTTGCCGCCGGGGAAGCGGTCACGCAGCCGGCCGCCGGTGCGGGCCACAAAGTGCGGGTCGGGCTCGCCCTGGGCGGGCATGGTGTCGGCGGACAGGGCCGCGTAGAAGCCCGCGAGCCAGCCCCGGATGTCGGGTTCCATCTCCGCTTCGGCCCGGCCGGGCTCCTGGAAGTAGGAGACGTAGAACTCCTCGTCGCCGCCCATCTGCGCGAAGACGTCGGTGGGGCGGGGGCCGCCGGGCGGCGCGTAGGGGACGCTCAGCAGTCCGACGGCGTGGAAGACCTCGGGGTGGAGCAGGGCGGAGGCCGCCGCGATGTTGGAGCCCCAGTCGTGCCCGACGACCACCGCCCTCTCCTCGCCCAGGGCGCGTACCAGGGCGACGTTGTCCTCCACCAGGTCGAGCATCCGGTAGGCGTCCGTCGCGGCCGGTGTGGAGGAGCGGCCGTAGCCGCGCACGTCGAGCGCCACGGCCCGGTACCCCGCCGCCGCGAGGGCCGGGAGCTGGCGGCGCCAGGAGTACCAGGACTCGGGGAAGCCGTGGACGAGCAGGACCAGCGGTCCGGTGCCCTGCTCGACCAGGTGCAGGCGCCCGGCGGGTGCCTCGATGGTGCGGTGGCGCAGGTCGGTGGACGGCGCGGGCTGGTGCATGGCTTCTCCTCGTTCACGGGTGGCCGCGGTTGTCCACCGATCATGCGGCGCTGTGGCCACCCGACGCGAGTATCCTTGCCATGCTGGCAAACTGGCAGGTCAGGGTGGTGGAAGCGGCACGGCCGGAGGGAGCGGGGCGATGGTGACGGACGACGGCGTAGCCGACACGCTGGCGGCCATGGGCCCCCGGCTGCGGGCCGCGCGTGAGCAGCGCGGCGCCACGCTCACCGGCGTCAGCCGTGCGACCGGGATCTCGCTGAGCACGCTGTCGCGGATCGAGACCGGCCGGCGCAAGCCGACCCTGGAGGTGCTGCTGCACCTCGCGAAGGCGTACGGCATCTCCCTGGACGAGCTGGCCGGCACCGCGCCCGTCGCCGCGGCCGGACCGCGCACCCCGATGCTGCAGCGTCCCGGCGACAAGGCGGTGCTGCCGCTGACCCGGTACGTGGGGGGCCTGCACGCCCACAAGCACGTCCTGCCCGCCGTTGACGCGCCACCGACGCGGCCGCGGCAGGTCTCCCACGACGGGTACGAATGGCTGTGCGTCCTGTACGGGCGGCTGTGGCTGGCGCTCGGGGAGCAGGACCTCGTCCTGAGCGCCGGGGAGGTGGCCGAGTTCGACACCCGTACCGCCCATGGAGTGGCGAACGCCGGACCCGGCGGCCCGGTCGAGTACCTGATCATGTTCGGGCCGCAGGGAGAGCGCCTACGACCGCGCACCCCAGCGCGTCCTTGACGTCGACCACCCCGACATCTCCTGCAGCAGAGCCCGCATGCACAGGACCGAACTCCCTACTCCCTGCTTGGCGTTCGCGCGTCGGGGATCGGTGGTGTTCAGCGCAGGGTGAGCGGGGTCGCGGATGCGACGTGGGACAGTTTCTCCGGGTTGCGGACGTAGTAGAGGCTGGTGATGCGGGCGTCCTCGACGTGGATCGCCATGACGCCGTCGATGTCGCCGTCCAGGCGGACGAGGAGTGCCGGGTTGCCGTTGACCACGGTCGGTTCGGCGGTGAGCGTGCCTTTGAGCTTGCCGATGCCGCCGGCGAACATGCGGGCCACCCGCTCGGCGCCGGTGACCGGCCGCAGCGCGGCGTGTTTGACGCCGCCGCCGTCGCTCATCAGGACGACCTCGGGGGCGAGCACCTCGAGGAGGGTCTGTGGGTCCCCGGTTTCGATCGCGTGCTGGAACGACTTCAGGACCGCCTGGCCCTGGCTCGAGGAGACCAGCCGGCGGGGGCGGCGGGATTCGACGTGCCGGCGGGCGCGGTGGGCGATCTGGCGGACGGCTGCGGGGCTCTTGTCGACGGCGGCCGCGATCTCGTCGTAGTCGATGTCGAAGACCTCGCGCAGCACGAAGACGGCGCGCTCGGTCGGTGACAGCGTCTCGAGGACGAGCATCAGCGCCATCGACACGCTCTCGGCGAGTTCGACGTCCTCGGCCACGTCCGGCGCGGTGAGCAGCGGCTCGGGCAGCCAGGTGCCGACGTATGCCTCCCGGCGGCGCTTCATGGTGCGCAGCCGGTTGAGTGCCTGGCGGGTGGTGATCCGGACCAGGTAGGCGCGCTGGTCGCGTACCTGACCCTGGTCGGCCTTGACCCATCGCAGCCAGGTCTCCTGGAGGACGTCTTCGGCGTCGGCCGCCGATCCGAGTATCTCGTAGGCGACGGTGAAGAGCAGGTTGCGGTGGGCGAGGAACGCCTCGGTCGCCGGGTCGGTGGCGTCGTCGCTCATCTTCGTCCCTCTTCCTCGTCCTTCGCGGTCGGCCCGGGCGGCCGACCGCGTTCGCGTGCGTCCACGGCAGGATCCTGGCAGCACCCGGCGGTCAGGCTGCCCGGTCGGCGACGGCAGGTACCTCGGCGCGGTGGGCACGCAGCAGTTGCCGGCGCTTGCCGGCGCCTCCCGGAACGCGGTGCAGGCTGTACGAACCGGGCTTGTGTGCCTCTTCGGACAGGTGCTTGGGGATGCCCTTGCAGACCGTTTCCTTGATCCTGGCGCCCAGGCCGTCGTCGATGTGCAGCCACACCGCGACGTCGGACCTGTTGGCGAACTGGAAGATGCCCGTGCTTCGGCCCAGGCTGACGCACTGGGCGGAGAACGACTGGTGGAGGTTGTCCGGCTGCTCACCCGCGAGTCGGCTGAGCACGGTGTCGGCGGCCCGCGCGCCCAGCGGTATCGCGTTCAGGCAGCTCATCCGCAGCGGCAGGCCGGACGGTGCCGCACAGTCCCCGGCGGCGACGATGTGCGCGTCGTCCACGCTTGTCAGCGTCTCGTCCGTGAGCAGGCGGCCCACGGCGTCGGTGCTCAGCCCGCTGCGGGCGGCCAGGTCCGGAACGCTGAAGCCGGCGGTCCAGACGGTGACCTCGCTGGGCAGCTCACGGCCGTCGGCGAGCCGCACGGTGTCGCGGGTCACCGCTGTCACCTTCGCGTCGGGGCCGTCGATGACGGTCACTTTGAGCTCGGCCAGCCGCTGCGCGACCGAGCGCCGGCCCCGGGTGTGCAGGTACGGGCCGAGAACGCCGCCGCAGACCAGGGTCACCCGGCGGCCCTGTTCCGCCAGCTCGGCGGCGGTCTCGATGCCGGTGGGACCGGCGCCGACGACCGTCACCGGGGCCGTCGCGGGAGCGGCGTCGACGACCGGGCGCAGCCGCTGTGCCGCTTCCAGGGAGGCGATCGGGTAGGCGAACTCGGCCGCGCCCGGCACGCTCGGTCCGGCACTGCCACTGCCACTGCCACTGCCACTGCCCACGGCGTAGATCAGGTAGTCGTAGTCGAGCGTGCCGCCGGTCGCAGGCGTCACGCTGTGCTCGGCCGCGTCGATCCGGGTCACGGTGTCGACCACCAGCCGGACGCCCTCGGCCAGGACGTCCTGGTAGGCGATGACTGCGTCGTCGGACCCGCCCACCAGCTGGTGCAGGCGGACCCGGTGGACAAAGTCCGGGCGCGGGTTGATCAGTGTCACGGTCACGTCGTCGCGCAGCGTCAGCCGGTTGGCGGCCATCACGCCCGCGTATCCGCCACCGATCACCACCACATGCGTGTTCCTGGTCATTCTGTCTCCTCCGTTTCCACGTGTTCGACCTCAAGACACCGCGCTACCGGCCTCTGTGACAGGGTGTGAGCCAGATCACTTCACTGGGGCTCGACCGGAGCTGTGGCCGCATTGGTTCGCCCGGTGGGGTCGGGCTGCTGTGGTGAGAGGGGGTCCGCCCCAGAGGGTGCTCTTCTCGCTTCGGATGCGGGCTCGTTCCTCGCGTTCGGCGGCCAGGACGTCGCGGTGGCGGGCGTCGTCGACCATCAGCTGGCAGCACGCCACGCCGGAGGCGTCAGCGGGTGCCACCGAGATCCTGGTGGCCGGCCAGACCGAGCTGTTCATCGACTTCTCGCGCACCCTGTCCGACGTACTGCTGCCCTACCTGGGGCTGTTCGTCGGCCTGGCCTTCCTGCTGCTCCTGGTGTTCCGCTCGATCCTGGTGCCGCTCAGGGCCGCCCTCGGATTCCTGCTCTCGGTCAGCGCGGCGCTCGGCGCGGTGGTCGCGGTGTTCCAACTGGGCTGGGGTGCCGACGTCTTCGGTATCGAGCAGCCCGGTCCGATCATGACAACGATGCCGATCTTCATGATCGGTGTGGTCTTCGGCCTCGCCATGGACTACGCCAAGCACCGCGACGGCCCGGTGCGTCAGTTCCCGACCTGCTTCGGTGAGCACAGCGTCGCCGATCCGCCGTACGAGCTCGACGCGCGGTGCGCCTGCGGGCGCGGTCTGCGGGCCTACCGGCGGCGGGGACGGGTGCCGGCGGTCACCGACACCGTGCAGGTGGTGTGCGCCCGCTGCGGCGACGTGGCCAACTCCCTTGCGGACGAGTTCGGTCTGCGGGTGAAGGCGCCGGACGGCATCGCCGCCAGCGGCACGCTGGACGTGGTGGTCGAGGCGGTCGCGCGACGGGCCGGAGCGGTCCATCTGGGTATGGTGCTACCGGTCTACCTGGACGCGAAGGTCGGCCCGGCGCTGCGGCGTGTGGAGGCGATGGCACCGGGAGAGCGGGTGCACGTTTCGTTCACGGTCCGGGTGGCACCGGGCGCGACCCCGCAGGCGTACTACTTCTGCCCGTACGCGGTTCAGGATCTCGGGATTACGGTGGCGCGGGTGCACGTCACGGTGGGCCCGGCACCGGAGACGGGCACACGCACGGACACCAACGCCTCGTTGGCAGCGCCCGGAATGGAGCGCACGACAGCATGAACATCATGGACAGCGCGACGGATACCCCGGGCGGCGGGCGCTCCTGGGCGCCTCTGAGGCACCGGCCGTTCCGGCACCTGGCGGCCGGACGTCTGCTGGTGTACTTCGCCAACGCGATGGCCCCGGTCGCGCTCGCGTTCGCCGTCCTCGACGCCACGGGACGGGCCACCGACCTGCGCACGTGGTGGGGGCGCGTTCGCTGGCGAACGTGGCTCTGCTGCTGCTCGGCGGGGTGGTGGCGGACCGGGTGCGACGCACCCTCGTCCTGCAGGGTTCGGTGCTCGGCGCGTCGGCGGTCCAGGCGGCCATCGCCCTGAGCGTGCTCCTGGACGCCACGTCCATCCCGCTGCTCGTGCTGCTCAGCGTCCTCAACGGCGCGCTCGCCGCCCTGTCCCTGCCCGCCTCCGCCGCGCTCACCCCGCAGACCGTACCGGGCGATCTGATCCGTCCGGCCAACGCCGTGATGCGTATGGGCACCAACCTCGGTGCGATCGCCGGATCGTCGCTCGCGGGCGTCGTCGCCGCCGTGTTCGGCCCCGGCTGGGGACTTTTGGGCAATGCGGTGGCGTTCGTCGGGGCCGCGGTGTGCTTCTTCGGCGTGAAGCCGAAGGACGAGAGGCGCACTCCCCCAGCCGAGCGGACCCGCCCGCTGCGTGAACTGCGGGAGGGCCGGCAGGAGTTCACCGCCCGCCGCTGGGTGTGGATCGTGGTGGCACAGTTCATGGTGGTCAACGCGGTCATCGCGGGCGGTGTGCAGGTGGTCGGGCCGATCGTCGCCGACGCCACGTTCGGGCGCGGCGCGTGGGGCGTGGTGCTGGCCGCGCAGATGGCGGGGGCGGTCGCCGACGGTGTCCTCGCCGCTCGCTCCCGGGCCCGGCACGCGCTGCTCATCGGCGTCGCACTGGTGGCGGTCGAGTCGCTTCCCCTGGTGGTGCTCGCCGAGGCACCGGGCGCCCTGCTGCTGCGCGTCGCGATGTTCGCGAACGGCGCCGCCCTCGAACAGTTCGGCGTGGCCTGGGACGTGTCGCTGCAGGAGAACATCCCGGCGGACCGGCTGGCCCGGGTGTACTCCTACGACGCGCTCGGCTCGTTCGTGGCACTGCCCCTGGGCGAGATGGCCGCGGGCCCGGTCGCCGCGCACTTCGGAGTGCGCGCCACGCTCCTCGCGGGCGCCGTGCTGGTCGTCGAGGCAGTGACCCGTCCCGCGGCGGTTGCCGCGGGACAGGTCCAAGGTGGAGCGCGACGCCCGGTCGCCCACCGCAAAACCTCAGGAGCCCCGGCGAAGTGGGCGTCGATGTCGCCCATGCTGGTGGCCGGGTCGGCCACCAGCGTGGACAGTTCGTCGTCGGTGTGATGGCGGGTGGCGACGGCGGGACACCGGCGGCAGGCGGCGACGCCGGCCTGTCCCCCCGCTTGCCTGCTCCCTCGTGGACCCGCAGTCGTTCCCCCCGGTGAGTGCCTCCACCAGCTTCTGGCGCTACGTCAAATCCCACCGCCCCTGCTGGATCGGCGTCGAACGGGTGGCCTTTGAGAGCGGCAGCTACAGCTTCTTGTGCCACACGACGTTCGCCAACACGCACCGCCTTCACCATCGGAGGTCTACTCGTCGACGGTAGGGCTAGGCACTGACAACCCGACAGGATTGGGATCAGCCAGACGAAATCCGGCAATAGGTTTGTTCTACCTGATTGGTACATGGGCGTGCGTCAGTCCAGGCCGCCGCGGTACTGGACTGCGTGGCGGGCAGCCCATACCGCAAGACCCAGCGCCTCATGGCTGGTCCACACGGCGGGCCCGCCGGCCGTGCGCTCCCCGGACCGTTCGCGCCAGCCCAGATGTCCGGCGATGTCGCCGGCGGCCACAGCGCCGGCCGGACAACACGATGAGGAAGTACCGGGGCGGGCGGTCAGAGAGTTCAGTTCGACGGGCCGCCGCGGTCGCGCCGGCACCGGAGGTGGATCGTCTGGATCCGCCCGTCGGCGATGTCGAGCACCACCACGGCGTGCAGTACCTTGCCGTTCCGGTCGCGGAAGACGGCTCCCGGCCGGCCCTCGACCTCGCGCGGCTCCAGGGTGACGCCGAGCCGGACGAGCGGCGGGACGATCGTGGCAAGGGCCCGGGCCACGTTCTCGACGCCGACGATACGCCGGGGCCATGGCGGGGATTCGGTCCTGCCGTCGGCACCGGCGAGCCGGCGGCACGCTTCTTCCGTACGGCCCAGAGCCGACGCGATCTCCGGGTATCCGCACCGGAACACCTCGCGCAGGACGAAGACCACCCGTTCGACGGGCGACAGCCGCTGGAACAGCGACAGTACGGCCGCCAGCTCCGCATCGGCCGCCCCGGCACGGTCCCTGCTCACACCGGCTCCTCTCGCAACCGTGGCGTCGGGCCGGCCGGGCGCGCCGACGCGCCCGGCCGGCCCCCGAGGGGAAGGAACACGGGCGGGCGCGGACCGGGGAGTTGCGGACTCCACACCAGGGACGGTCGGCGTCCGCGCTCGTGCGCACCGGGGAAGCTCGAGCCCTGTAGCAACGGTCCGTTTCATGCCCCTGTGCCGGGATCCCGTGCGCGCCCCGCTCAGTCGTCCAGACAGTGATCCGCGAAGAATCCGAAGTTCGCTGCCAGACTGCTCGGCATCGACGGAATTCCGATCAGCTTTGAAACGCTCTGGAAGTCTTCGCCCGGGAAGTACACCCAGATCTTCCGGAACCGCCGATGACTCCTAAGTCGACGCCGTAGCCGTCGATGGAGCATCGCTCCTGGATGCCTTAGAGCAGAGACTCCACGGGATGTCCGGTCTCCGTGACAAGACCGTTCAAATCCGGCCGACTCTTCGATGCCCGCGTACAGTTCCGCCAGTTGAGTCGTTCCGGCCATTCTTCCTCCAGGCGTCAGTCGGTCGGCCGGCTTCTGGCACGCGTCGGACCGGGTCCCTTCCGTGTCAGTAGCGGTAGTGGTCCGGCTTGTACGGGCCTTCGACCTCGACACCGATGTACGACGCCTGCTCCGGGCGCAGCGTCGTGAGCTTCACGCCGAGCGAGTCCAGGTGCAGCCGGGCGACCTTCTCGTCCAGGTGCTTGGGCAGGACGTACACGTCGGTCGGGTACTCGGACTGCTTGGTGAACAGCTCGATCTGCGCCAGCGTCTGGTCCGCGAAGCTGTTGGACATCACGAACGACGGGTGACCGGTCGCGTTGCCCAGGTTCAGCAGGCGGCCCTCGGACAGCACGATGATCTTCTTGCCGTCCGGGAAGGTCCAGGTGTGGACCTGCGGCTTGACCTCGTCCTTGACGATGCCGTCGATCTTCGCGAGGCCAGCCATGTCGATCTCGTTGTCGAAGTGGCCGATGTTCCCGACGATCGCCTGGTGCTTCATCTTGGCCATGTCCGAGGCCATGATGATGTCCTTGTTGCCGGTCGTCGTGACGAAGATGTCCGCCTTGTCGACGACCTCGTCCAGCGTCGTGACCTGGAAACCGTCCATCGCCGCCTGCAGCGCGCAGATCGGGTCGATCTCCGTGATGATCACGCGGGCACCCTGGCCGCGCAGCGACTCCGCACAGCCCTTGCCGACGTCGCCGTAACCGCAGACGACCGCCGTCTTACCGCCGATGAGGACGTCCGTGGCGCGGTTGATGCCGTCCAACAGCGAGTGGCGGCAGCCGTACTTGTTGTCGAACTTCGACTTCGTCACCGCGTCGTTGACGTTGATCGCCGGGAACAGCAGGGAGCCGCCGCGCTGCATCTCGTACAGGCGGTGGACACCCGTCGTGGTCTCCTCCGTCACACCACGGATCTCCGAGGCCAACTGGGTCCAGTCGAGCTTGCTGTTCTCCAGCAGGGCGCGGACGACAGCCAGTTCCTCGTTCGTGGCCTCGGGCAGCTTGCCCGTCTTCTGCAGCTCGACGCCGAGGTGGACGAGGAGCGTCGCGTCACCGCCGTCGTCCAGGATCATGTTCGGGCCGCTCTGACCGGGCCAGGTCAGGGCCTGTTCCGTGCACCACCAGTACTCCTCCAGGGTCTCGCCCTTCCAGGCGAAGACCGGGATCCCGGCGGCGGCGATCGCGGCGGCCGCGTGGTCCTGGGTGGAGAAGATGTTGCAGGAGACCCAGCGGACCTCGGCGCCCAGAGCGACCAGGGTCTCGATGAGGACGGCCGTCTGGACCGTCATGTGCAGGGAGCCGGTGACACGTGCGCCGGCGAGCGGCTGCGCGGTGGCGTACTCCTTGCGGATCGCCATCAGACCGGGCATCTCGTGCTCGGCGAGAGTGATCTCCTTGCGGCCGAACTCGGCGAGGGACAGGTCAGCGACCTTGAAATCCGTAAGGTCACCGGTGGTCTGCGAGGGCATGCTGTGCACTCCTTGAGTTCAGTACGTTGTGGTGGATCTCAAGCGCCGCCGTCGAACGGTTGAGCGTGATGTAGTGCAGGCCGGGGGCTCCTTCGGCGAGGAGTCGCTCGGCCATGACGGTGGCATGGTCGACGCCGATGCGATGACCGTCCGCGGGGTTGTCGCGCGCAGCGTCCAGTCGGTGTGCCAGGTCCGCGGGAAACGCGGCGCCGCTCAGCTCGGCGAAGCGGCTGATCTGACGCACATCGGTGGCCGGCATGATCTCCGGGATGATCGGGGTGTCACAACCCGCGGCGGCCACCCGGTCGCGCAGCCGCAGATAGTCCTCCACCTGGAAGAACATCTGGGTGATGGCGTAGTCGGCGCCCGCCCGGCACTTGTCGACGAAGTGCCGGATGTCGCTGTCCCAGTCGGGCGAGCGCGGATGGCGCTCGGGAAATGCCGCGACCCCGATCCTGAAGTCGCCCAGCGAGCACAGCAGTTCGACGAGTTCATACGCGTACCGGAAGCCTTGCGGATGGGCCGTCCACAGTCCTCTCGGATCACCCGGTGGATCCCCGCGCAACGCCAGAACGTCACGGATGCCCGCGTCGGCGTACTGGCCGATGATGTGCCGCAGCTCGGCCATCGAGTGGCCGACCGCGGTCAGATGTGCGACGGGGCGCAGCGTCGTCTCCGCCGCGATGCGCCGGGTGACCGCAACTGTCTTTTCCCGTGAGGATCCACCCGCCCCGTAGGTGACGGACACGAAGTCCGGTCGGAGGGCTTCAACGCGGCGGATCCCCTGCCACAGGATCTTTTCGCCCTTTGCGGTCTTGGGCGGGAAGAACTCGAAGGAGAACATCGTCACGAACGGCCTCCCGCGTTGAAGTAGGACGCCTCGGGGTGGTGGACGACGATGGCGTCGGTGGACTGCTCGGGGTGGAGCTGGAACTCCTCGGAGAGCTGGACGCCGATCCGCTCGGGCTCCAGGAGCTGCGCGATCTTGGCGCGGTCCTGCAGGTCGGGGCAGGCGGGGTATCCCAGGGAGTAGCGGCAGCCCTGGTACTCGGTGCGGAACATGCCTTCCACGGCCGACGGATCGCTGCCGTCGATGCGGAGTTCGGTCCGGACGCGGGCGTGCCAGTACTCGGCGAGGGCCTCGGTCAACTGCACGGACACGCCGTGCAGTTCGAGGTAGTCGCGGTAGGAGTCGGAGGCGAACAGCTCGGCCGCGGCCTCGCCGATCTTCGAGCCGACAGTGACGACCTGGAGGCCGACCACGTCGGTCTCCCTGGACTCCTCCGGACGGAAGAAGTCTGCCAGGCACAGACGGCGGCCACGGCGCTGGCGCGGGAACGTGAACCGGGTCCGCTCGTTGCCCTCGTCGTCCAGGATGATCAGGTCGTCGCCTTTGGACACGCACGGGAAGTAGCCGTGCACCACGGCGGCTTCGAGCAGGTTCTCGGTACGCAGCCGGTCCAGCCACATGCGCAGCCGCGGCCGGCCCTCACTCTCGATCGTGTCGCCCTTCAGGCCCCACTGGCCCTTGAAGAGGGCGCCCTCGTCGAGCCAGGACGCGTACTCCTTGAGCTGGATGCCCTTGATGACGCGGGTGCCCCAGAACGGCGGTTCGGGGACCGGGTTGTCGAGGGCCACGTCGGAACGGCCGACGTCCTGCGGCTCGTCGAGGACCAATTCCCTCTGTGAAGCGCGGCGTTGCTTGAGTTCGGGGAGGGTAGCGCCGGGCACGCCCCGCTTAACCGCGATCAGCGCGTCCATCAGCCGCAGGCCCTCGAACGCGTCGCGGGCGTAGCGGACTTCGCCCTCGTAGATCTCGTGGAGGTCCTGCTCGACATAGGCCCGGGTCAGCGCCGCGCCGCCGAGGATCACCGGGAAGTCGGCCGCCAGCTTGCGCTGGTTGAGCTCCTCCAGGTTCTCCTTCATGATCACCGTCGACTTGACCAGCAGCCCCGACATCCCGATCACATCGGCCTTGTGCTCCTCGGCCGCCTCCAGGATCGCCGACACCGGCTGCTTGATCCCCAGATTGACCACGTTGTAGCCATTGTTCGACAGGATGATGTCGACCAGGTTCTTGCCTATGTCATGAACGTCACCACGCACCGTGGCCAGCACGATGGTGCCCTTGCCCTCCGCGTCGGACTTCTCCATGTGCGGCTCCAGGTAGGCGACCGCGTTCTTCATGACCTCGGCGGACTGGAGGACGAACGGCAGCTGCATCTGGCCGGAGCCGAACAGCTCGCCGACGACCTTCATGCCCTCCAGCAGCGTGTCGTTGACGATGTCCAGCGCCGGCCGGGACTGCAACGCCTCGTCCAGGTCCGCCTCCAGGCCGTTCCTCTCCCCGTCGATGATGCGCCGCCGCAGCCGCTCCTCCAGCGGCAGCGCCGCCAGTTCCTCGGCCTTGGCCGCGTTCAACGACTTCGCGGTGGCCCCCTCGAACAGCGCCATCAGCTTCTGCAGCGGGTCATAACCCTCCGCCCGCCGGTCATAGATCAAATCGAGGGCGGTGGTGACCTGCTCCTCGTCGAACCGGGCGATCGGCAGGATCTTGGACGCGTGCACGATCGCCGAATCCAGGCCGGCCTTCACACACTCGTCCAGGAACACGGAGTTGAGCACGATGCGGGCGGCCGGGTTCAGACCGAAGGAGATGTTCGACAGGCCCAGCGTGGCCTGCACCGCCGGGTGACGCTTCTTCAGCTCCCGGATCGCCTCGATGGTGGCGATGCCGTCGCCCCGGGACTCCTCCTGGCCGGTGCAGATCGTGAAGGTCAGACAGTCGATCAGGATGTCCGACTCCAAGATCCCCCAGTTCGCCGTCAAATCCTCGATCAGCCGCTCGGCGATGGCCACCTTGTGCTCGACCGTGCGGGCCTGGCCCTCCTCGTCGATGGTCAACGCGATCAGCGCCGCACCATGCTCCCGCGCCAGCCGCGTGACCTTCGCGAACCGCGACTCCGGACCGTCCCCGTCCTCGTAGTTCACCGAGTTGATGACCGCCCGGCCGCCCAGCTTCTCCAGCCCGGCCCGGATCACGTCCACCTCGGTCGAGTCCAGCACGATCGGCAGCGTCGACGCGGTCGCGAACCGGCCCGCCAGCTCCTCCATGTCCGCCACGCCGTCCCGGCCCACGTAGTCCACGCACAGATCCAGCATGTGCGCGCCCTCGCGGATCTGGTCCCGGGCCATCTCCACACAGTCGTCCCAGCGACCCTCCAGCATCGCCTCACGGAACTTCTTCGACCCGTTCGCGTTCGTCCGCTCACCGATCGCCATATACGCCGTGTCCTGACGGAACGGCACCGTCTGATACAGCGAGGCGGCCCCCGGCTCCGGACGCGGGGCGCGCTCGGTGGGCTGCATGCCCCGCACCCGCTCCACGACCTGGCGCAGATGCTCGGGCGTGGTGCCGCAGCAGCCGCCCACCAGGGAGAGCCCGTAGTCGCGCACGAACGTCTCCTGTGCGTCCGCCAGCTCCGGCGCCGACAGCGGATAGTGCGCACCGTCCTTGGTCAGCACCGGCAGGCCCGCGTTCGGCATCGCCGAGATCGGGATGCGGGAGTACCGGGAGAGGTAGCGCAGGTGCTCGCTCATCTCCACCGGGCCCGTCGCACAGTTCAGGCCGATCATGTCGATGCCCAGCGGCTCCAGCGCGGTCAACGCCGCACCGATCTCCGAACCCAGCAGCATCGTGCCGGTCGTCTCCACCGTCACCGAACAGATCAACGGCTGGTTGGTGCCCAGCGCGTCCAGGGCGCGACGAGCCCCCAGCAGGGCCGCCTTCGTCTGCAGCAGGTCCTGTGTCGTCTCCACCAGCAGCGCGTCCGCGCCACCGGCGATCAGGCCCTCGGCGTTCTGCTGATAGGCGTCCCGCAACGTCGTGTACGGGGCATGCCCCAACGTCGGCAGCTTCGTACCCGGACCCATCGAACCCAGCACCCAGCGCTGCTGCCCCGTCGACGCGGTGAACTCGTCCGCCACCTCACGTGCCACCCGCGCGCCCGACTCCGACAGCTCGTACACCCGCTCGGCGCTGTCGTACTCGCCCAGCGCCGCGTGGTTCGCACCGAAGGTATTCGTCTCCACACAGTCCACACCGACCGCGTAATACGCCTCGTGCACCGAACGCACCATGTCGGGACGGGTCAGATTGAGGATCTCGTTGCACCCCTCAAGGTTCTGGAAATCCTCGAGCGTGGGGTCCTGCGCCTGCAGCATGGTGCCCATCGCACCGTCGGCCACCACCACACGCGTGGCGAGAGCTTCGCGCAGGGCGGTGCAGCGCTCGCCCTGGACCGCACTCATGACACACCCGCAAGCCGCGGTTCGATGGCACGGGCGGCGTCGTCGCCGTACGTCTGGCCGATGCGGGCGATCAGGTCGGACGCGAGCAACTTGTACTCCTGCGTGCCGACCGACTCCAGAACGGTGGTGGCCATCGCGCAGCCGAGTTGGGCGGCCCGCTCCTGCGGCCACTGCCAAGCCACACCCGCGAGGAACCCGGCCCGGAAGGCGTCACCGGCCCCCGTCGGGTCGGCGACGCTCTCGGTGGCCACGGCCGGGACCACCAGCCGGGGCGCGCCTCGCCCGGCCAGGGACACTCCGTCCCCGGCCAGCGTGGTGATCCAGGTGCCGACTCTGTCGAGGAGATCGTTCTCGCTCCAGCCGGTGCGTTCCTGGAGGAGCGCCGATTCGTACTCGTTGGTGAACAACCATCGTGCGCCGCCGACGAGTTGACGGGCCTGTTCACGGTCGAGCCTGGCCAGCTGCTGGGAGGGGTCGGCCGCGACGGGGATGCCGACGCTGTGGGCCGCGGCGGTGTGCCGCAGCATGGCGTCGGGGTCGTCGGCTCCGACCAGGACGAGCGCGGGATCCTTGACCCGAGCGGCGATCGCGGCCAGATCGATCAGCGGGGCCTCGGCCATGGCACCGGTGTAGAAGGTGGCGATCTGGTTCTGGTCCATGTCGGTGGTGCACACAAAGCGTGCGGTGTGCAGGGTCTCGCTGACCCGCACCTCCGACGTGTCGACACCGTTCGCCCGAAGCCAGCTGCCGTATTCGGCGAAGTCCAGGCCCGCCGCGCCGACGAGCAGCGGGTCCAGGCCCAGTCGGCCGAGGCCGAAGGCGATGTTGGCGGCGACGCCGCCTCGGCGCACGTCGAGCCGGTCGGCGAGGAAGGACAGGGAGACCCGGTCCAGATGCTCCTCGATCAGCTGCTCGGCGAAGCGCCCGGGAAACACCATCAGGTGGTCGGTCGCTATCGATCCAGTCACGGCGAGACGCACGGGAGTACTCCTTGGACCTCGGGGACGTTCGGGGCGGTCTCGGTCGCCGGCGGCACAGCCGCAGGCGAAGGGCGGGAAACGGCAGGCCGGGGGGTGACCTGCCGCTCCCCACTGTTCGGGCGCCGAGGTATCCCCGCGGCGCCGCGCCGTCAGCCCGCGTCCACTGCGGTGCGCAGTGCCTCGGCGCGG
This sequence comes from Streptomyces sp. NPDC052043, assembly GCF_044548235.1. Taxonomy (NCBI): domain Bacteria; kingdom Bacillati; phylum Actinomycetota; class Actinomycetes; order Kitasatosporales; family Streptomycetaceae; genus Streptomyces; species Streptomyces sp. NPDC052043. The sequence continues at coordinate 11,476 of NZ_JBIUBT010000018.1, read as the reverse complement.
TCGGTGCGCTCCCAGGTGAAGTCCGGCAACTCGCGGCCGAAGTGGCCGTAGGCGGCCGTCTGGGAGTAGATCGGGCGGAGCAGGTCGAGGTCGCGGATGATCGCGGCCGGACGCAGGTCGAAGACGGCTCCGACGGCCTCCGTGATCTTGTCCACGGCGACGGTGTTGGTGCCGAAGGTCTCGACGAAGAGGCCGACCGGCTCGGCCTTGCCGATCGCGTACGCGACCTGGACCTCGCAGCGTCCCGCCAGTCCCGCCGCGACGACGTTCTTGGCGACCCACCGCATCGCGTAGGCCGCCGAGCGGTCGACCTTGGACGGGTCCTTGCCGGAGAAGGCGCCACCGCCGTGCCTGGCGTGGCCGCCGTACGTGTCGATGATTATCTTGCGGCCGGTCAGCCCCGCGTCGCCCATCGGGCCGCCGATCTCGAAGCGGCCGGTCGGGTTGACCAGCAGGCGGTAGTTGTCGGTCTCCAGCTTGATGCCCTCGTCGGCGAGCTGCCCCAGCACATGCTCGACGACGTGCTCCCGGATGTCAGGGGTGAGCAGCGAATCCAGGTCGATGTCCGACGCGTGCTGCGAGGAGACCACGACCGTGTCCAGGCGGACCGGGCGGCTGCCCAAGTACTCGATGGTGACCTGGGTCTTGCCGTCGGGCCGCAGGTAGGGCACCGTGCCGTTCTTGCGGACCTCGGTCAGGCGGCGCGAGAGCCGGTGGGCCACCTCGATCGGCAGCGGCATCAACGTCGGTGTCTCGTCGCATGCGTAGCCGAACATCAGGCCCTGGTCGCCCGCACCCTGCTCGTCGAGCTCGTCGTCGTCGCCCTCGACGCGCTTCTCGTACGCCGTGTCCACGCCCTGCGCGATGTCCGGTGACTGTGCGCCGATGGACACCGAGACGCCGCAGGAGGCACCGTCGAAGCCCTTGGCCGATGCGTCGTAGCCGATGTCGACGATCTTTTCCCGTACCAGCGTGGCGATATCGGCGTACGCCGCGGTCGTCACCTCGCCGGCGACATGCACCTGACCGGTGGTGATGAGGGTTTCGACCGCGACGCGCGAGGTGGGGTCCCGCGTCAGCAGCGCGTCGAGAATCGTGTCGCTGATCTGGTCGGCGATCTTGTCGGGGTGGCCTTCGGTCACGGACTCCGAGGTGAACAGACGGCGGGGCATGGCTCTCCAGGACGGTGGTGGGTGGGCACGTGGCAACGGATCGGGGCGGCGCGGAGGGCCGCTGTGTCACACGGCGGCCCCCGCATGAAGGAGCCGGACGCGGCCGGTCAGGCGAGCTTTGTCGCTGACAGGATGGCCTGGACGGGAATGACATCCGGCGGAATCTCGCCGGAGTCCTTGGTCATCGCCTTGGTCACCTTGAACCCGCTCTCCTCCAGCCAGCTCTGATAGGTCGACAGCTTCTGCGGCCCGCCCTGTCCCATGGCGGCACCGATGAAGAAGGCCGGGAAGAAATCGACGTTGTAGTTGTCGGTCTCCTTGATGTCCTCGGGGTACACCGGCACCAGGATGTGCACCTCTCCCCCGACCTCGAGGGACTTGTTGACGCCGTCGAGGATCCGGCCCACGTCGTCCTTGTCGAACATGTCCAGGAAGTGCTTGATCAGGACGACGTCGAACCCCTTGGGTATCTCGTCGAAGACATTGCCGCCGACGAAGGAGAGATGTTCGGAAAGACCGTGGGCCCGGAAGTTCTCCAGGGCCTCGCTCTCCTTCTCCGGCAGGTCGAAGGTGGTCACCCGCAGCCCGGGAGAGGCCTTGTGCTGATAAGTGTGTATCGCCCCGAGCCCCGTGTTGCCGGCGACGTCGAGCACCCGGGCGCCGGAGGGGACATCGACGTTGGCGAAGAACCAGGGGTCGATGTTGGCGGTGACCGTGTTCATCAGCGTGAGCCAGGAGTCGTTCAGGTCCGGGTGTTCGGCCACAGCGTCGTACAAGGTGCCCTCGGCCCCGTAGAGCTCCTTGAGACCGACGACTGTGCCGCTCCGCACGCTCTCGGTGAGGTAGAACAGCTGGCGGAGCGCCGTGACCTTGATCAGGTTCATGTAGGCGAGCGCCCGCTTGAGATCGCTCTCGGCGACGTCCGCGAGCTGGTCGAGCGAGTAACCGCCGAATCCCTCGTCGTAGGCGACAAATCCCTCCTTGACCAGCAGGAACAGGAGTTGTTCCACTGCATCCGGCTTGGCGCCGACCGCCTTGCCGAGATCGGCCGCGGTCAGGCCCGGGGTGTCGCGGAGCCTGTCGACGATGCCGAGCTCGAACACGGACAGCAGGGTCATGAAACGCGAGGGCCCCACCATGAATTCACGAAACCGGGCGAGTATGGCGTCTGACGTCATTGCGGTGGTCCCCTTCGGGTGAGGTCGTCGAACGTGGTGGAGTGGTGCGCAGCCGGGACGTGGGGGGAACGAGAGCACAGGCGTGCCGTGTCAGGGCTGGTCGGACGGTGACCGCACGGCGTGGGCCGGGTCACCGAGCTGTTTCTTGAACCGGTCGGTCAGCGCGTTGCGCTGTACCTTCAGCGTGGCCGTCCGCGGCAGTTCGGCCTGTGGGATCTGGATCGGGTCGGCGAGCTGTGGGAAATCGGCGACGGCAGCGCGCCAGCGGGCACGGTCGAGCGGCTCGTCGTCGACGGTGCAGATCACCGGAATCGGCTCGGAGTTGGGGCCCTGGACCACCACCAGCTCGCTGAGCTCTGTCAGCTTGCCGAGGACGACATCCTCGATCTCCAGGGAGCTGCGCACCCCGGGGATCATGTCGACCTCTCTGTCGAGCATGTGCAGGCAGCCGAGCCTGGTGCGGTAGCCGACGTCGCCGGTGCGCCACCATGCGCCGTTCCGGTTGCTGTCGTAGCGGTCCTGCTCGGCGAAGTAGGTCTTCGCCAGACCGTCCCAGGCGACCTCGATGAAGCCGGGGTTCTTCGCGGACGGGGGCTGACCGTCCCGGCTCACCACACGGACCTTCGCGGCGCCCATGGGCATCGCCCAGCCGACACAACGCCCGTTCGCCTTGTGGGCGGAGCGACGGAAGTAGGCGCGTCCGACGGCCGGTCCGACCTCGCTCTGCCCATAGATCTGGAAGAACAGGGCCCCACGCCGCTCGGACGCCTTGAGCAGCTTGCTCATCGTCCCGGGGTGGATCGCGTCGAACGTACTGCTGAAGATCTTGACCGACCTGAACGGATTGCCCGGACCCTCGGTGAGCTCTTCCCACTCCATGAGCGAATTGGGCAGCGCCTCGATGAATCCCGGCTGGTGCCGGCGGAACTGTTCGGCCACCACGCCGAGGTCGGACTCCCGCATGAGCAGGACCGGGAATTCCTTGAGGAGCGCCAGGGACATCGCGGCGACCATCCGCGAGTGCACGAAGGGCACGTGGATCGCGACGGTCTCCTTCTTCCGCATCAGGGCAAGGAGTCGCCACTGCGGGATGAGGCGCATGCCCTGCGTGCGCGGTGTGTGCACGACGAGTTTGGGAATCCCGGTGGTGCCCGACGTGTGCGTGATCACGGCGGCCTCGTCGATCGGCCGGACCAGCGGCTCGACCCGTGGCGCATCGGCGAGTCCGGCGAGCGCGACGGCCCCGGGCCGGTCGCCGGACGAGGTGATGACCCGCCGGGTGATCGCGGCGAGCGGCACGTCGGCGAGGACCTCGAGCTTGGCCCCGTCGGTGAGCAGGGTCGGCCGGTCGACCCGCTCGATCAGGGCGGCGACGGTCGCGGCATCCAGGGCCGGCGACAGGTTCACGACGACCGCGCCGATGCGGGAGACCGCGGCGGCGAGCATCCAGTGGTCCGCGTTGGCGGTCTTGTAGAGCACGACTCGCTCGTCGGGCCGGACACCGGCCGCCCACAGGCGGGCCGCCAGTTCGTCCACGCACTCGGCGTACTGAGCCACCGTCAGGCGTCGTCCCAGCTCGGGGAAGACATCCAGATCATGGTCGAACGTGATCGGTGTGGACGGGTTCACCGCCGCGGCCATGGCCGGCAGGAGGCCGATGTGAAGTCCGCGTTTGCGTATCAAGTGGTAGGCCGTGGAGCCCTTCATCGGACTGTCTCCTTCACGGTGTTCGCTGTTCATGCGGGCTGTGATCGGCTCGGCCGGTGCGTCACACGGGACCGCCCGGCGTGCGCGAGCGCGACGCCGGGCGGTTCGGAATCGAGGATGAAGCCCTTGTTCGACAGGGCGGTTCAGAACGCGTAGGGACCGAAGCGTCCCCACACCACGACACCCGCCACGACGAGCAGGACCGTGCTGACCACAATCGCCTGGGGCTCGTGGCGGCGTATGTGCAGGACGGCCGCGCCGCCCATCAGGAGCATCAGGCCGACCGCGGCCAGCGGTACCAGAACCGGGGCGATGTCGAGCGCCGCGGGCAGGATCAGCCCCACCCCCACCAGTACTTCGAGGACACCGAGGCTCTTGACGGGGCCGGTGCCGAGGTCTTCGGCCCAGGCGAGGCCGGCGGCGGCCAGTTTCTCCGTGGGCCGGCTCAGCTTCAGGACACCACCGGCCAGGCAGGCCGTGCCCAGCACCGCCGCGATGATCCACAACGCGATGTTCACGAGCGTTCTCCTTACAGGACAGGGCGCCGCCGCTGGCGGGCGACGACCAAGGTGGCGGGCGGCGCGGAATGGAACGAGACGTCTTCGAAGCCGGCCTTGATGAGCCAGTCGTGGTAATCGGCCCGCCGCCAGGTGCCTCCCTGCTTGCTCTTAAGCAGCATCTCCGAGGCGAAGAGCAGCGGGAAGGCCGGGCCACTGCGGTCGTCGTCCACCACGTAGTCGCAGACCACGAGGGCTCCGCCGGGCTTGAGGGCCTTGCGGAGCCGGGTGAAGACCTCCACGTTGCCCTCGGGCCCCTCCTGATGGGCGATGTGGGAGTACAGGGCGACGTCGTACTGCCCGGTGCCGAAATCGGTGGTGTGGAAGTCGCCGTCGATGCAGGTGAACCGGTCGGCCACGCCCCGCTCCTCCAGCAGCCGGCGGGCGATCGCGTTGATCGGCTCCCAGTCGAGCTGGGTCGAGCGGGCGTCAGGATTGGCCTCCAGCCACACTGCGGAGTAGATGCCCGAGCCACCGCCCACGTCGAGGATCGAGATCGCGCCGGCCTCGGGAAGCCGCAGCACATCGGCGGCGATGGTCGCGGCCGGAACCGACTGCGCGGCGATGGCAGGGACGACCTCAGCCCAGTGCGGGTTGTCGGCGACCTCGGTCGCCACCTGTTTCACCGGGCCGCCGGTGCGCACCACTTCGGGCAGGTCCGCCAGAGCGTTCATGTGCGTCAGCTTGAGCTTGGCGAAACTGCTCAGCGAAGCGGGCGTGCCCTCGACCAGGTAGGCGGACGCCTCGGCGGTGTTGCGGTACCTGCCGTCCCGCAGGCCGACCAGGCCCACGCTGACCAATCCGTCGAGGAGCGTCTGGGCACCCCGCTCGGAGATCCCCGCCCGGATCGCCACATCGGCGGCGGTGTCCGCTCCGTTCTCGAGGTGGGTGAAGACGGAGTGGGTCGCCGACGCGCTGACGATGCCGGTGGCCCAATAGCCGTTGATGAGCCGCAGAATGCCGTCCGGTGACGGCTGGTTGTTCGTCATGCTGCCCCTCCCAGGACCCTTGTGTGCGCCGAGTTGGCCCGCAGCGCGGTGCGCACTGCTGCCACGACGCGTTCGACCTGGTTCTCGGTGAGCTCCGCGTGCATGGGTATGCCGAGATTGCGCTGGAAGAGATCCGCCGAGACCGGGCACTTCTGCCGCGCCTCGAAGGCGGGCTGGAGATGACTCGCCCACGTGCCGTGCAAGCAGCCGATTCCCTGGGCGCGCAGGTCGGTGGCGACCCCCGCACGGTCCACGGTCGGATCCAGCGTCACCAGATAGGACTGCCAGGCGTGCGTGCGGTCCAACGGCACGTGCGGCACCGCGAGGAGCTCTTCGTCGGCGAAGAGCTCGGCGTACTGTGCGGCGACGGCGCGTCGGCGTTCGAGCAGCTCGCCGATCCGGTCGATCTGCACCCTCAGGATCGCGGCGGCGATGTCGGACAGCTTGAAGTTGTAGCCGATCTCGGTGAAGCGTGGGATCGGCAGCCCGATGACCTGCGCCTGGTCGTAGATGCTGCCGATCCCGAAGGACGACCGCTGCCGGGCGTCCGCCCCGATGGCCGGGTCGGTGACGATCAGGGCCCCGCCCTCGCCGCTGGTGGCTCCCTTGCGCCCGTGGAAGGACAGACAGGCCACCTCGGCGAGCGCGCCCGCTTCGCGCCCCTGGTACGTCGCACCGACCGCGCAGGCGGCATCTTCGACCAGGAACAACCCGTGGCGGTCCGCGATCGCCTGCAGCTCCGTGTAGTCCGCGGGCAGGCCGACGGTGTCGACGGCGATGATGCCCACGGTGCGGGGGCCGACGAGATCGGCCACCGCCTGCGGGTCCACGGTGCCGGTGTCCGTGCGGACGTCGGCGAAGACCGGGGTCGCACCGACGTAGCGCACCGCATGGGCGGGTGCCGGGAACGTGTAATCGGCGACGATCACCTCGTCTCCGGGCTTGACGCGGAACGCGAGCATCGCGAGGTGCAGCGCGGCTCCGCAGTTGCTGACCGCTACCGCGTCACCGGCCCCGTACCGCTGCTTCAGCTGAGCCTCCAGGGCCTTGCCCTGCGGCCCCTGTCCGGACGGCCAGCCGGAGGCAAAGACCTCGGCGACGGCTGCCAGTTCCTGCTTACCGAGACTCGCGTGAACCAGGGGAATGTTGTCCATGGTGGTGGTCATCTCTGTTGTGCTCCACGCTCTGTTGCCGACGGAGGATCGAGCAGGGTGGGAGGGTCGTAGCGCAGCGGCGTGAGTTGATCGACGTCATAGCGCCGTCGCATGTCCTCCACTGCCGCGGGATCCACCGACGTGCCGGCCGCCCAGATCTTTGCGATCTCCTCGAAGTAGCGCTCGTGGACGGGCGAGGGGAGACACTGGAAGAGCATGCGTGCCGGTTCGTCCGAGGCGTTGCGGAAGGCGTGCGGGGTGCCCGGGGGGACGAACATGCAGGCTCCCTCGGTCGCCCTGACGACGCGGTCTCCGTCGGGAGATTCCCAGTCGTGCCAGTTCTCTTCCGTACGCCGAGTCGGTTCGAATGCCAGGAGCTGCAGCTCCCCCTCCAGTACGTAGAAGAACTCCTGCGCATCGCTGTGCACATGTGCCCCGACGTCGAAGCCGGGCGGCACGACCACCTCGAAGATCGATACGGAGGATCCTTGTGCCTCGGTGGCCTTGAAGGTGACTTCCTGTGCCCTGGTGGTGATCTTTCGCCCCTGGCCGGGCGGAACGATGAGGCCAGTCATGGGATTCGCTTCCTTTGTCCGCGCGGAAACTCGCTCAGGGGAGGGACCGGCGCATCCGGTGCTCGTCAGAGAACGTCGACCGGTGCGTCGACGCTCCACCGGCCGAGTGCCATCTCAGCAGTGATCCCGGGACCGAATCCCGCGATCAGGCCGGTGGTCTCAGGGGCGGGCGCGTCCTCTTCGAACAGCCTGCGGGCCGCTTCGAGCACGACGGCGCTGGCGATGTTGCCGTACTCGTTCAAGGTCGCCCAGCTGTGCCGGAAGACACTGCGGTCGACGTCCAGGAACTTGGCGAGATCGTCCAGGATCCGCGGGCCGCCGGCGTGCACGATGTAGAAGTCGAGCTTTCCGACATCCCAGCTGTGATCCTTCGCGAACTCGCGCAGTACCGGTGCCAGGGGCTCCATCGTTCCGGGCACGCGACGGTCGAGCTGGAAGTGGAAGCCGGTGTCCTTCACTGCGTAGGAGATCCAGTCCTCGGTGTTCGGGATGAGGTAGGAGGCGTTGCGCTCCAGCTCGATGCCGAATCCGCCGTTGCCGCGCACGACGGCGGCCGCGACCGCGTCACCGAACAGGCCGTCGGACAGCAGGGAACCGATGTCGTCGGCATCGGGCTGGTAGCACAGCGAGCACAGCTCGCAGGAGACGATCAGCACATTGCTGCCGGGGTGCGCCACGCAGAAGTCGTGGGCCCGGTTGATCGCCGCGCCGCCCGCGGCACACCCGAGCTGCGCGATGGGTATCTGCCGGGTGTCGGGCCGGAATCCGACCTTGTTGATCAGCCATGCGGTCAGCGACGGCATGAGGAACCCGGTGCACGACACATAGATGATCGCGTCGATGTCACGAGCCGCCACTTCCGCGTTCTGCAGGGCCTGCTCGATGACCTCGGGGCACCGCTTCTTCGATTCGTACTCGTAGATCCGGTTTCGTTCCGTCAGGCCCGGGTGGCGAAGCGTCTCCTCGATGGGCTGAACGATATGCCGCTTCTGCACTCCGGTGTTCCGAATCAGCCGCAGGGCCAGGGGAAGCTGTGGCTTTCCGGCATGGACCCTTTCGGCGAACTCCAGAGTCTCGTCCATCGTGATGACGTGTTCTGGCGCATTCATCGCAGGCTTGCATAGCCTTGGCATATCTGGGGTCTACCTTCTCTAGACTCTGCCTTCTGCACGTGCGGAACTGCGCACAGCCTCGAGGGAACGCATTCGCGAGGTCGCTCCCGTCCAGCGGTGGCTCGTGGCGCGCGGTGGCGGTCGCGGTGACGCCGAACCGGCTTGCGGCGGGCTCGGCCGAGGCTCCGCCAGCCAAGCGGATACGCAAAGCGCCACAGCGCGCAGGGGGTTGAACGACAAAAGGGCCCGTGTCAGAGCGACACGGACCCGAGGGCGTTTCAACCCGCCACACCGAAGCAATTTTGAGCAGGGGTGGCGTGCTGAAATAGTGACACGGGCGGCACCTGCACACCAAGAGAACCTCCATGTGACGTAGGTCACAATAGAGAGAGCCGGCGGCGAACCGGCCGGGCGAGCAGGTCAGGCTCCGTGGACCGGTGCGGGGTGCAGCATGCGCACGGCGCTCTCCGCATGCTCTTTGGCCCGGCCGAGCAGGGCCCTGCTGCGCCGGCCGAGCGTCTCACGCACATTCCGGCGGGCCTGCGCGAGGTCCGCGCGGTCACTCAGAACGGCGGGGATGCCCTCGTCGCGGAGCACGACGCTGTGCTGTGCGACGACGGTGACCCCGGTCTCGTCCGGAACGACGGACCATTCACCGACGTGTGCCGCCAACAGGGCGGGCAGCGCGGTCTGTTTGTGGATGATGCGACCCGCGTGCGGGAAACAGATCCGGATCGAGCCGGTGGTCTGCGGACCGCGCTCGGTCAGCGTCTCCATGGCCATGCGCTGCACGCCGGGCGAGTCCTCGGTGAGATCGACGCGGGCGATGTCCGGCACGGACTCGGGCCAGGCGTCGGCCCGGTACAGGAAGTCGTAGACCAGCTCCGGCGGGCCGTTGACACGTATCGATTCCTCGAAGGACAGCACCAGTTCGTCCAGGTGCCTCCACCGCTCGGCGCATCCCTTCAGGTCCGCGAGCTGGATGTGGCTGCTCTCGTCGGCGAACTGCTCGTGCCACGCCACGGCGTCGGACCGGTCCTGGCCGGCACCGAGGTGATACTCCAGCAGCAGCTCGGTGTCACCCGGCCCCGCGTCACGCATGCTCATGGTCCCGGCCATGAAATCCGGTGGGCAGAGCGGCAGTTCCTGATGGAACTCGACGCGTCGCTCGACCGGATCCAGACGCCGCCACACGGTCCAGGAGGTCAGCCGGCCGTCCATGAGGGACCACGTCCGCAGCCGGTCCCGTTCGCCGTCGAACTCCAAACGCTCCACGTGTATTTTCGAGGAGAGGAACAACGGCCATTTCTCCGCGTCGGCGAGCAGGGCGTAGACCACTCCGGCAGGTGCTGCCACAAGCACCTGGTGCCTCGTCCGGTCCGCAAAATCAACAGACATTCCCACACCTCTCCCCTTCGCACTGCGCATCGCGGCTCGAAAACAACCGCCCCGTGGGCCCGGACGGATCACGACCACGCACGAACAAGAGGTGCCCCGGACGGTACGCAGCCGGGCTCATCCGACAAGACGCCTTCCGCTTCTGGTCGCACGGGGCGCGGTTCGAGAATTGCTGGACCGTCTCGACTGTGGCTCGAGGCCGGGTGGAGGCGCCCTTCCAAGAAGGCCCCTTGAGCACATCTCAAGCCCCTTTCAAGCGCTGTGCGCGATACTCCCGTGGGAGGACTGCCACCACAACTTTCCTGTTCGCCAGTGGAATTGCCACGGCTTCGCTCCCCCTGCCGAACCGACGTCAACCGGATCCGCAAAGGCCTCCACACCACGGGCGAGTGCTCCTCATTGCGCAGCAGACCGATTCGAAGGGAACGGCAATGACACCTGAAGCCACGCTCGCCCGATTCCGCGAGTACATGGTGGGCCCGACGCGATTCATGAACCTGCTGTCCTGCTTCGAACTCGGCATCGTCGACAGGCTGCGGGAGAACCCCGGCTCGACCGCGGCCGAGATCGGCGAGGACGTCGGCGCCCGGCCCGATGCCGTGGAGCAGCTGCTGCATCTGCTGGTCAAGGAGCAGTTCGTCGCGCACGACGAGGGCACTGGCGGCTACCGCCTCGATGCGCTCGCCGACATCGCCGACACCGACCTCCAGCGGGTGCTCGCTTTCATGAACATGGTGAAGATCGTCATCATCAGGCAGATGTTCCATCTCACCGAGAGCGTGCAGACCAGCACCGTCGTCGGCCTGGACAAGCTCTTCGGGTTCAAGGGCAACCTGTTCGGCGCGCTGGCCGAGGTGGGGGAACTGCGCGACGCCTGGCTGCGGTTGGCACAGATCGAGACGGCCAGCGTCTATCCCTGGTACTTCCGGACCATCGACATACCGGTCGGCGCTCGCGTGCTCGACGTGCTCGGCGGCAACGGCCTCGGAGCGATCATGGCCCATCAGCTGAAGGCGTCACCGGGTCTTCACGTGACGACCTTCGATCGGCCCCAGTTCGAGGAAGAGTGCCTGCGCAACTTCAAGGCCCAGGGAATGGAAGACCGCTGCTCGTTCATCGGCGGGAATGTCATCGAGGACATTCCCAAGGGATTCGACGTAGTCATGATCAAGCATTTCCTGGACATGTTCGACAAGGACGAGGTGTTCAAGATCTTCGAGGGCGCCAACAGGGCCCTGGAAGTCGGCGGGAAGATCATCCTGCTGGTTCCGGTCTATCCCGAGGACATCAAGGAGACCGGCGACTATCAGGCCGACTTCTTCCCGACCTTCATACTCGGCAGCGCCCTCGGAAAGGGCGGTGCGCAGAAGGTGTCGACGTACGAAAGCTGGCTTGAGGAGAACGGGTTCGAGGTCACCGAGGTGATCGCCAAGGACCCTGCCGACGTCCCCTCGGACGCCATCATCACCCGGGTCACGATCTGCGCGACGAAGACATCGTGACCGGCACCGGCGAAGAACCACTAGGAAAGGAAGCCGACATGGCATCTGTGAATGTTGCGATTGTGTATTACAGCCAGACGGGGACGGTGTATTCGCTGGCTCGGGCTGTGGCTGAGGGGGCGGAGAAGGCGG
>NZ_JBIUBT010000017.1:18174-183956 GCF_044548235.1 Streptomyces sp. NPDC052043 | reverse complement strand
AGCTTCGACCCCTGCCTCCCCTGCGGCGTCCACATGTACCTCGGCAACGGCAAAACCCTCACCACCACCCACACCCCCACCTACGGAACCGACCAGGGCTGAACCGCGCGGGACGCGGGCCGGGCCGGGACCGGGGAGGACACCGGGGGAGACGAGGAGCAGACCATGGGCACGATCAGAGTCGGCAGGCGGGACGTGAAGCCCGACACCCCGGGACATGTCAACGGACTGCACCAGGGCAACTTCGGTCCGTACGAAGGGCAGAGGGGACACCACAAGGACGGCACCTCCGACGCCCGCCGGTCCACGGGCATCCACTGGAAGAAGCACGACGCGATCACGAAGGCCATGCCGAACATCTCGCCCGGCTGACGGGGCGCGCCAGGGGCGCGACCGGGGCAGGACGGAAAGACTGGGGCAAGGCGGAAGGATCGGGTCGGAACCGACAGGACGGAAAGGAGGAACGGGATGACAGCGAAACAGCTGCTGGCGGTGGAGGCCGCCCTGGTGGGCGGGCTGGTGCTCGCCGTGCTGATCAAGGAGATGCCGGGGCTCCTGCGCGAGATCAGGATCTGGCGGATGTCCGGCCGCGGCGCCGGCCACGCCCGCTGAACGCCGGATCGGTAAGCTGGCCGGACGTGGGCGTCCACCGCCTTCTCCCCGCACGGGCCACGGTGACGCCCGCGCCGGACAGAGGGAGGCGGGCCATGAACCCGGACGACGAACGCCACTGGTTCGGGGTCTTCTACTGCAATCGCGACGACCCCCGGGTCGTGGTCCCCAAGCGCTTTGGCTGGGGGCGGACCCTGAACTACGGTCGCCCGATGGCCTGGGTCTGGACCTTCGGCGCGCCCGCGGCCGTCGGGATTCTCACCCACCTCGGCAGGCACTGACCGCAGCGGCGGCCCGCAGGCCGCCGCTGTCCTGCGTCTTCGGTCGTGTCCGTTCATCACACACGTGCCTTTTCGTCCCGGGACCAGTCGCCGGACAGCAGGTGCCGGGGCGCCCGCGCGCCTGGCAGAATTCCGGACACCCGCGTGACGAGGACGGGCGTCGCGTGCGGAACACCATCACCGAGGTCGGCCCTGGGGGGAACGCACCGTGAGTACCGAGATCTACTTCAACAACAACCACCGCGACCTGTGTCAGGAACACGGCACCGGCGCCGGTTTCCAGTTCGAGTTCTACTGCTCCCGCTGCTCCGACACCTGGCGCTCCCCGTTCGAGCCCTTCCGGGCGGGCCAGATGGCGGGCTGGCTGTCGCGGGGGGTGAACGCGGCCTGGTCGGTCATCGGCGGCAGCGCCGCCCAAGGCGTCTCCAACGCGGCCGACGGGCTGGCCGGAGCGAACTACGGAACCCAGCGGGACGCGGCGTTCACCCGCGCCATCGCCAACGCGCAGGGCCACTTCGACCGTTGCCCCCGCTGCACGTCCTACGTCTGCGGCCGCTGCTGGAACGCGGGCCTCGGCCTCTGCCTCACCTGCTCCCCGGACACCGCGGCGGAGGCCCAGGCGGCCCAGCAGCGGGGCCTGAACGACATGGTGGCCCAGCGCGCCTACGACGCGGGGCAGCAGCGCGGCCAGGGCTACGACGTCACCACGCCGCGCCAGTTGGTCTGCCCGCACTGCCACGCCGAAGCCAGGGGCGCGACCTTCTGCCCCGCCTGCGGACACCGCCTCGCCCAGACGGACAGCTGCTCCTCCTGCCACCAGGAGCTGCCGGACGGCGCGGCCTTCTGCCCGTCCTGCGGCACCCGAAGGTGACCCCCGCGCCGCGACCCCGGGACTGAGCGCCCACGGAGACCGCGTACCGCACCCACGACGTGCGATACGCGGTCCGCGAACGTACCCCGATCCACGGTGCGGTGGAAGTCCGTGTTGGAGGATGATCATCACTCGACACGCCCGCCCTTCCCGCCCGGTCGGCCGGGAGGGCCACCGCATGTGAAGGAGCAAGGGCAGCAGATGCCGGAGCAGCACGATCGACACGCCGACATCGCCTCACGGCCCCTGCGCCGAGAACTGGCCAGCCGCTGCCGGGCCGTCACCGAGGCCCGCTGGTTCGCCCTCGCCGTCTTCGCGGTGATCCTCCTCAACGCCGCCCTGCTGGGCGTGGAGACGTACTCCGGTCTGGCGGCCCAGTGGCACCACTGGTTACGGCAGGCCGAGCACGTCTGCCTGGCCGCCTTCACGGCGGAGATCCTCGTCCGGCTGCTGGCCTACGCCGACCGCCCGCGGGAGTTCTGGAAGGACCCGTGGAACTCCTTCGACCTGGTGGTCGTCCTGTGCGCCTTCGTGCCCGTCGTGCGGGAGAACGCCACGGTGCTGCGGCTGCTGCGCCTGGCGCGCGTACTGCGCACCGCCCGCTTCCTGCCGCAGGTGCGCATCGTGCTGGTCGCGGTGGTCCGCAGTCTGCCCGGCACCCTGAGCTTCCTCCTGGTCGGTGCCCTGCTGCTGTACGTGTACGCCATGGTCGGCTGGGTCTTCTTCGGCCGCCACGACCCCGAGCACTACGGTTCCATCGGCCGCGCCGTCCTCACCCTCTTCCTGCTGATGACCCTGGACGGCATCGGCGACGCGGTGCACAGCGGCCTCGAGGTGTCGCGCTGGAGCCTGCTCTACTACGCGTCCTACGTCCTGCTGGCCTCCTTCGTCCTGGTCAACGTCCTCATCGGTGTGGTCATCACGTCCCTGGAGGAGGCCCGCGAGCTGGAGAACGACGAGCCCGCCGGTGCGGCGGCCGCCGGAGACCCCCCGGACGGCGAACACCTCGCCGGCCGGATCGCGGCGGCCCGCAGGGCCCTCGACGAGCTCGAGCGCGACCTCGGGCAGGTGGCGGCACCACGGGCCAGGCAGGCCGCGCTCGTGGTCCCGACGGTCGTCGGGCGCCCGGCGTCCGGCCCCGCCCGGGCGCGGCGCAGAACGTCCCGGCGACGCCGCTGAGCGGGCCGCGCCGCTCGCGGTGAACGAGGCCTGACGGAGCGGGGCGACAGGGGGTCGGTGACAGGGGTGGGCCTTCTCACAATTCGGGTCGAAACGGGTTCGTAGTGACGGCGGCCACTTCGCTCGGCGCGCATTTTGTCTACCTTCGCGAAGCAGTTTCCCCCGTTTGCCGACCCTTTGCGGAGGCCTGTCCGACCATGTCCCATCCGCGTTCCCTGTCGCATCCGAAGACCTCGGCGGCTTCGGCGACCCCGGCCAGGCGCCGGGTCAGCCGCGCCGGTGCCTGCGCCGGTGCCCTCCTGGCCTCGGTGACGACCCTCTTCTCCCTCGGCGCGCTGCACGCGGCACCCGCGGTCGCCGCGCCCGCGCCGGGCGGGCAGGCCCACGCCGCGCCGGCCGTGCACGCGGCACCCCAGCCGCAGAGCAAGGCGCGGGTGACGGCGGCGGTGCTCAACCTCGACGGCCCGAGCCGGACGCCGCTGCTGTACGGCGAGGACACTCCGTACGACACCGCCAGCATCATCAAGGTCGACATCCTCGCGGCGCTGCTGCTCCAGGCCCAGGACGAGGGCCGGCACCTCACCGCCCAGGAGCGCGCCCTGGCCGAGCCGATGATCCGCAAGAGCGACAACGCGGCGGCGAACGCCCTGTGGCGTGAGATCGGCATGGCTCCGGGTCTGGAGGCGGCCAACAAGCGCCTGGGGCTGACCTCGACCAAGGGCGGTCCCGGTGCCAAGTGGGGGCTGACGCGGACGACGGCCAGTGACCAGATCCGCCTGCTGCTGTCGGTGTTCGACAACGCCGGGGCGTCGAAGACCGGCTCTCCGCTGAACCAGGAGTCCCGGACCTACATCCGGACGCTGATGAGTCAGGTCGTCGGCGAGCAGGCGTGGGGTGTCTCGGCGGCCTCCGGTGCCCGGTACGAGTTGAAGAACGGCTGGCTCCAGCGCACCACCTCCGGGCTCTGGGACGTCAACAGCGTCGGCCGGATCACGGTGCACGGACATCGCTGCCTCGTCGCGGTGCTGTCCGACGGCAGTGCGTCGATGACCGACGGCGTCTCGCTGGTGGAGCGGGCGGCCCGGCAGGCCGTGGCGGCGACCACCGGGACCTGACGGGCGCCGGTGCCGGGGCCCCGCGGGTCCCGGCACCGCCACCCCGGCCATCCCCGCCCCTCGACGGTTAGTTGCGTCATTGCGCAACTGTATAGTCGTGCCGGATGTCACCGGGTCCCGAGACGGGAGACCGGCAGAACGTGACGGGGGGAGAGGCCATGGGCGGCCGAGTCCGAGCGGCGAGTCGGGGCGGCGATCAGGGCAGCCGCAATCTGGAACTGGCGCTGCTGCTGGGAGCCGTGCTCATCTGCGGATTCGGCTACGCGGGCAGTTCCCTCGCGATCACGGGCAGCCTGCCGCCCGGCATGGTGGTCCACGTCATCCTCCTGGCCCTGCTGCCGCTGCTGTGCCACCTGGCGGTACGGCGGTTCGCCCCGCACGCCGACCCGCTGATCCTGCCCCTGGCCACCCTGCTCACCGGCCTGGGCATCGTCCTGATCCACCGCCTCGACATGGCCTACGAGGCCCGGTACCGCTCGCCCACGGCGGTCGGCGGGCAGGTCATGTGGGTCGCCCTCGCGGTCGCCGGATTCATCGCGGTCGTGATCACGCTCAAGGACCACCGCCGGCTCCAGCGCTACCCCTACCTGGCCGTCACCGTGGGCCTGGTGCTGCTGATGGCTCCGGCCTTCTATCCCGGCGACGTCTACGGCGCCAAGCGCTGGATCTTCCTCGGGCCGCTGTCCTTCCAGCCCGGCGAGTTCGTGAAGATCGTGATCGTGCTCTTCTTCGCCGGGTACCTGACGCTCCGCAGGGACGCCCTGGCGCTGGCCGGACGACGCTTCATGGGCATGTACCTGCCGCGAGGGCGGCAGCTCGGTCCGATCGCGGCCGTGTGGGTCATCAGCCTGCTCGTCCTGGTCTTCGAACGGGACCTGGGCACCTCGCTCATCTTCTTCGGCGCCTTCGTGATCATGCTGTACGTCGCGACCGAGCGGACCAGCTGGGTGGTGTTCGGCGTCGCCATGTTCGCCGTCGGAGCCTTCGTCGTGGGCTCCTTCGAACCGCACGTCCACGGCCGAGTCGTCGCCTGGCTGCACCCCATGGACATCTACCTCCCCCCGGAGCAGCGGCCGGCGGGCCTGATCTCCGACCAGGCGGCCCAGGCGCTGTTCAGCTTCGGCTCCGGCGGGATGTTCGGTTCCGGCCTCGGCCAGGGCCACCCCGAGCTCATCGGCTTCGCCGGGCGCAGCGACTTCATCCTCACCACCGTCGGCGAGGAACTCGGCCTGGTCGGCGTGATGGCGGTGATCCTTTTGTACGCGCTGCTCGCCGAACGCGGCCTGCGCACCGCGATCACCGTGACCGACCCCTTCGGCAAGCTGCTGGCCGCCGGTCTGGCGACCACGCTGGTGCTCCAGGTGTTCGTCGTCGTCGGCGGTGTCACCGGGCTCATCCCGCTCACGGGCAAGGCCCTGCCGTTCCTGGCCCAGGGCGGCTCGGCGATGGTCGCCAACTGGCTGCTCGTCGCCCTCCTGCTCAAGGTCAGCGACACCGCACGCCGCCCCGAGCCCGTCCCGGTGGCGGACCTGGACGCCGCCGAGACCCAACTGGTCCGCCGGTGACCCGGCGCCCCGGGGCAACCGGGGTCTGAGCGACACGGCCGTACGACGGGGGGAGTACGGCGTCGGCGGCCACGTACTCCCGCGGCCGCCGACCCTGAGTGCGTACGGGGCTCGTACGGGCGGCCCCGTCGGAGGCCGGCCGGTCGCCGGGGCGCCGGGCCGAGCCGCCGTTCAGCGTTCGAGGAGCCTCCTGGCCACGCGCGCCGCCGCCTCGCACTCGGCCGCGGGCGGCGAGAGCTCGCTCAGCGTGTCGAGGTCGGTGTCCTGCCGCAGCTCCGC
Source organism: Streptomyces sp. NPDC052043 (assembly GCF_044548235.1). Taxonomy (NCBI): domain Bacteria; kingdom Bacillati; phylum Actinomycetota; class Actinomycetes; order Kitasatosporales; family Streptomycetaceae; genus Streptomyces; species Streptomyces sp. NPDC052043. The sequence goes on along the minus strand of NZ_JBIUBT010000017.1, from coordinate 178,054 downwards.
CTCCCAGGCGGCGGCGAGGCTCTCCTGTTCCTTGCGTGACAGGCCCTGGACGCGCTCCCGGTGGTGCGGGTCGAGGGCGGTCAGGAAACGCTCGACGGTGTCGATGGGCATGTCGCTCTCCTTGGTCAGGGGGTGCCGGCCCGGTGGGGCGCTGTCCCCAGCGTGAGCGGCGGGCGGGCCCCGCGGTCGGCGCCGTGGCCCACGCGCACCCGAACGGAGCAGGCCCGGCCGTGTACGCCGAGGCCGGTACACCGGGTTACTCCCCACGTCGGACGCCGGTCGCGCCGCCGTCCGGCACCGTGTGGCGGGTGAGAACAAGCCGCCCCGCACGCCGTGCCTTCCTCGTGGTCCATGTGGTCGCCTCCGCCAGTTGGCTGGGACTCTCCCTCGGACTGCTCGCCCTCGGGATCGCCGCGGTCACCACGCACTCCGCGGTGACCGTGGAGACCTCCGTCCGCGCCATGAAACTCTTCGCCGACTGGCTCCTGCTGCCGGTCGCGTTCCTCACCCTGCTCAGCGGTCTGGTGCTGTCTCTGGGTACCCCGTGGGGGCTGGCACGGCACCGGTGGGTCTACACGAAGTTCTGGCTGACCCTGGCCACGACCGCCGCCACGGTCCTCGTGCTGCGCCCGGGCCTGAACTCGATGGTCCACGACGTCGCCGCGGGCGAGCCGCCGGCCGACTCCCGCGGAGTCCTGATGGGCCCGATCGTGTCCCTGACCTCGTACGTCTTCATGACGGTGATCTCCGTGCTCAAACCCTGGGGCCTGACCCGCCGCGGCCGACGGCACCGCGCCTCTCAGCGCGCGTCCCACACCGCCCGCCCCCTGAGCCGGCCGGTCTGACCCGTTCGGACGGATGCGCAAGGTCAGTACGCGTGAGCCGCGGTGACCTCTGCGGAAACCGCCAGGGCCTGTTGGGCGTCCGAACCGCGCAGGGCCAGCAGGCTCAGGGCCAGCGCGTCGACCACGACGAGATGAGCGAGGCGGCCCGCGACGGCTTCGAGGCCCAGGGTGAGGTCCTGGCCGCCGGCAAGCAGCGTGCACTGGCTGGTCTCGGTCAGCGGTGAACGGGCGTAGCTGGTGAGCGAGATGACGGTGGCTCCGCGCGCGTGGGCCCGCCGGGCGGCGTCCACGGTGGTACGGGTGGCGCCGGTGTGGCTGACGGCCAGGCAGACGGCGTCCGCCGGAAGCAACGAGGCGGCCACCTCGGCGGTGAGGGGGTCGGTGGGGGAGTCGACGGCGCAGCCCAGGGCCCTGAGACGGTAGGCCGCGTCGGTGGCCACGGCGGTGGACAGGCCCGCACCGACGACCAGGATCCGGCTCGCGCCGTGCAGGGCCTCGGCGGCGGTGCGCAGGTGGTCGGGGGAGACGGTCGCGGACAGCCCGTCCAGGGCCTCGCGTGCCGCTTGCACGGTGTCGGCCAACGCGCGGGAGGTGGGGTCGGCGCTTTCCGGCGGGGTGGGCCGGGGCGCCTCCCGTGCCGCCGTGATCTTCACCTCCTGATAGCCGCGGAAGCCCAGCCGCTGGCAGGCGCGGATCACGGAGGAGGGAGCCGTGTGCGCCATGGCGGCGACGTCACTGACGCTCAGCCGGACCAGTTCGGGGCCCTGATCGAGCAGGACCTGAGCGACCCTGGCCTCCGCGTCGCGCAGTTGCGGCAACCGGGCGCGTACGTGGGCGGCGAGATTCCGCACGTCAACGGCCCGTGCGTCGGCCGAAGGACTCCCGGTCGGGGAATGGTGTTCCATGTGAGTAGCATAATACGGAATCCGATTCCCCACCGCTTCAGCTTCTGGAACGGTCGACGCTCATGGATGTGTTCATGCAAGCAGGCACAGCCGTGCCCGTAGTGGTGCTCGCCGCAGCGGTGCTGCACGCCGTGTGGAACGCACTGGCGCACGCGATGCCGAACAAGCTCGCCGGCTTCACCCTGATCAACCTCGTCTTCGTCGGCGTCAGTGCGGTCTGGGTCTGTTTCACCCCGCTCCCCGACTCCGCCGCCTGGCCCTTCATCGCGGCCTCGGCCGTGCTCCAGGTCGCCTATCAGACGCTGCTGCTCCAGGCGTACAGGCTCGGTGACTTCGGCCAGATGTACCCGGTGGCGCGCGGCGTCGCACCCATGCTGGTCGCCGTCGTCTCGGTGAGCGTTCTCGGCCAGGAGCTGTCAGCCCCCGAACTCACCGGCGTCCTGGTCATTTCCGCCGGACTGGTTGCCCTCGCTCTGGCGGACGGCTTGCCGGACCGCACCCAGGTGCCGGCACTGACGGCTGCCCTCGGCACCGGCGTCATGATCGCCTCGTACACGGTCGTCGACGGCACGGGCGTACGGCGCTCGGACAGCGTCTTCGGCTACATAGCCTGGAGCTTCCTGCTGCAGGGCATGCTCTTCTGCGCCGGCGCCTTCGCGCTGCGCGGGCGCGCACTCGTGCCCCGGCTGCGCTGCGCCACGATGCGCGGACTGACCGGTGGGTTGCTCTCACTGACCGCGTACGCACTGGTGGTATGGGCGCAGGATCACGGCGACCTGGCGTCCATCGCCGCCCTCCGCGAGACGAGCATCGTCATCGCCGCGCTGCTCGGTACCGTGTTCTTCCGCGAACGACTGGGCGGCCGACGACTGGCCGCGAGCGTCACCGTGGTGGCCGGCATCGCCGTGCTCCAACTCGCACACACCTGAACGCCCGGTCCGTCGGTTGAACGCGCCGACGGCGGTGTGCGGCGGGTGCCCGGTCGCCGTACACCGCCGTCGCGGCTCAGCCTCGCCCGTGCCGCTTGCCCAGCACCTCCAGCACCACGCGGGCCATGGCCTGTTCGCCCTGGGCGTTGGGGTGGGCCGGGGCCGCGGGGGAGGCCGGCTGCAACGGCTCGATCCAGCGGTCCGCGGGGGTCTTGCACATGTCGTGGCCGACCGTGGGCCGGTAGGTGTCGACGTACTCCGCGCGGTTCCACGCGGCCACCAGGCGGAGCATCGTGTTCAGCCGCTTCTCGGTGTCCCGCAGATAGGGGAAGTCCCCCGAGGCGAACGGCACCGAGGGAAAGCAGCCGCTGCCGTCGTCGGGCAGCAGGTCCGGATAGCCGACGACGAGCACCCGGGCGTGCGGCGCCCGGGCGTGCACGGCCCGCAGTACACGGTCCACCTTCGGTGCCGTCCGCGCGATGTCGAGCGTCAGCCGGTCGATGCCGGACGAGGCGTAGTGGCGCCGGCAGGGGTCTCCGGTCGGCTGCTGGGAGCCGAGCGCGGCGCAGGTGGCGATGATGGAGCCGAACCCGACGTCGTTGCCGCCGATCTGGACCGTCACCAGGTCGGTGTCCTTGCGCAGGGCGTTGAGCTGGGCGTCGTTGGCGCCCTGCGGCTTCCACATCTCCTCGGTCGTCGCCCCGGCGCAGCTCACGTCCCGGAACGAGGCGACCTTCCGCTCGGCCGCCACGATCGACGGGTAGTTGCGGTCCGAACGCCCGCAGTCGGCATCGACCTGCCCGGGGATTCCGGGGCCGGAGGTGTAGGAGTCCCCGAGCGACACGTAGTGCCCGCCAGGGCCGGATCCCGCGCCGGGCCCGGTGCCGTGCGCCGAGGCGGGCACCGCGGAGGCGGCGACGAGCGCGCATCCGCCGAGCGCCGCACCCACCGCGACCGGCCACCGCCGCTTCGCGGCCGCCGCACCCGAACGTTCCCGATGAACCATCAGTTCCTCCCCCTGGGCCGGGACGTCGCACGCGGCCGGCACCGGGCGGCGCCGCCGTCGCACGTTCGACCGGGCTTGTATACCGTTCGGTAGGTCCCCGGGGCCAGAGGTGTGACGCGGCGACGGCGAGCGCACGGCGACGGCCGGCCCGTCGTCGTCACGGACGCCGGAAACGCCGTACGCGCCCGACACCGGGCAGGCGTCGGGCGCGTACGGACCGAGAACGCGGTCAGCGCTGGGCCACCGCACGGCCCTGGTTGAGCTGCGCGGTGAGGAGATGGGCGTCGAGCAGCGCCACATCGGCGGTGCGGTCCGCCCGCGCGTAGCCGGCGAGCATGCGCTTGGTGAGGGTGAGGGCCTCCGGCGCGCGCCGGACGAGGGGCCTGATCCAGGTGTCGACGGCCGCGTCCAGCTCCTCCACGGGCGCGACCTTGTGCAGGAGCCCGAGCCGGTGGGCGGTGGCCGCGTCGAACGGCTCACAGGTGAGCATCAGTTCGCGGATCCTGGCGGACCCGCCCTCGGCGACCAGGCGGCCCATGGCCCCTCCCCAGGCAGGGGGCAGACCGAGGGCGATCTCCGGCATGCGGAACCGGCAGGTGTCCGCTCCCGCGCGCAGGTCGCAGAAGGAGGCGAGCGCCAGTCCCGCGCCCACGACCTTGCCGTGGAGTCTGGCGATCGTCACCGCGTGCGAGTTCTCCAGGGCGTCGCACACCCGGTAGGCCTTGTCCACGATGCGGCGCATGGCACCGCCGGTCGGGTCTTCCGCCAGTGCCGCCCGGAACTCGTCGCGATCGGCACCGAGGCAGAAGTCGTCGCCCACCGCCGACAGCAGCAGCACCCGGATGTCGGGCCGGTCGTGGAGGCTGTTGAGCAGGGAGAGGAGGTCGTCGAGAGCCGCGACGGTCAGCGAGCTGTCCTGCGCCGACGGGTTGAGCCGGACCCGGAGCACCGGTCCGTCCTGCTCGACGTGTATCGCTTTGTAAGGGAAGGTATCGAAGATATTGGTCATTTCGATCATATGAGGGCGACATCCAGGTTCAGCGGGCGCCGGAACGCCACCCGCGGCGCCCACGTGGGACGGCGCACGAGCGTGAGGTTCGGGAAGCGCCCGACCAGGTGGTGCAGGAGGGTCTGGGCCTCCAGCCGGGCCAGGGGCGCGCCGAGGCAGTAGTGAATGCCGCCGCTGAAGGCCAGGTGTGCCGGTTTGCGGTGCAGGTTGAACAACTCGGGATCCTCGTGCTTGGCGGGATCGCGGTTGGCCGCTCCCACCATGAGGTGGACCATCTCGTCCTTGCGCACCTCGACACCGCCCAGCTCGGTGTCCCTGGAGGAGACCCGGCTGATCACATGGGTGGGCGGGTCGTAGCGCAACGACTCCTCCACGGCGGCCGGCACCAGGTCGGGCGTGATGGTGAGCCGGTCCCACTGCCGGGGGTGTTCGAGGAGCAGCAGGGTCATGGTGGACAAAAGGGTGGACGTCGTCTCCAGGGCCGCCAGCAGCACGAACAGCGCCAGGAAGTAGACGGCCTCGTCCGCCCTGTCCCGGTCGCTCTCCATGTCGTCCCAGAGCGTGATCCAGCGGGAGACGGGGTCGTCGCCCGGGTGGGCACGCCGCTCGCGGACCAGATCCAGGAAGTAGGTGCGCAGTTCGGCCGTGGCCGCGTCGGACAGCGCCAGTTGGCTGGCCGAGGGCAGCAACTCCTGGGTGAAGACCTGGTCGTGGGTCAGCTCGCGCAGCCGCGGGAAGTCGGCGCTCGGCAGGCCCAGCCAGTGCCCGATGGTGGCGACCGGCAGTTCCTCGCTGACCAGGGCGTTGAAATCGGCCTCCCCCTCGCGCAGTTGATCGGCGAGGGAGTCCATGAGCCGACCCGTGATACGGCTCACCGTGCCACGGATCTGCTCCAGGGAGGTGCGGTCGAACATGCCGGCCGACCGGCGCACCCAGGTGTGTTCGGGGGGATTGAGGGCGGGCAGCGTCCTGCTCATCTCACGTGAGGAGGGGGCGGTCCAACGGGTGCCGTCCCCCTGCTGTTCACGCCAGCGGGAATCCGGCTCCAGCCAGTCCCGGTTGCGCAGGACCTGATCGCACAGGTCGAAGCGCGTGATGAGATGACCTCCCCACGGCGCTGCGACGACTCCGCCCCTCGACCGAAGCTCCGCGTAGATCGGAAAGGGGTTGGCCTGGCCCTTCGCTGTCCGTAGACGAGAGAAGAGCGAGACCGCAAAACGTCTGTCGGGGGGCGGAGTTACCGCTGTCTCCACGACGGCTCCTTTCTAGGTATCAGCCGCCATGCATACCCCAGCGGTGGGTTGAACATACGAGATGACTATGCCGGTCGGGGTTGCCTTCGTCACTCCCCTCGAGTCCACGCCAGGAAGCGGCTGAACATGCCGGCCTTGGGCTTGGCCGCGGACGTCGCCGCAGGTCGGGGCGGTGCGGTGGAGGCGAGCGGCGCGGGGGCGGCCGCCTGCGCCTGCGCCTGCGCGGGCGTGGGCGCCACGACCCGGGGCGTGAACCGGACCGGGAGCGCGACCAGCGAACGGCTCCACGGTGCCGGAACCCAGCTCAGGTCCTTGAACGGCACCCGCACTTCGACGTCGGGCAGCCGGTTGAGGAGGGACTCGACGGCGGTCACGGCGATCATGAACGCCGGGTCCTTGGCCGGGCAGGCGTGCGGGCCGGCGCCGAAGGCCAGATGCGCCTTCGCGCTGAGCTGCTCACGGTGTTCGGCCAGCCGGGGATCGGTGTTGGCCGCCGCGAAGGAGATCAGGACCGGGTCGTTGGCCTTGAGCGTCCTGCCGCCCAACTCCACGTCGTGCGTCGGGTAGTGGGCCGCGTAGTTGGCGATCGGCGCGTAGTTCCACAGGACCTGGGTGACGGCGTCCTCGATCGGCAGGCCGGCCTGCCACTGCTCGTCGAGGATCAGCGCGCTGCTCGTGCCGATGGCCGCCGCCAGGGGAGCGGTGCCTCCGGAGAGCAGGGTCACCAGCTGGTGCAGCACCTCCTCGTCGGTCAGCCCCGCGGAGTGCTCCATCAGACGGGTGGTCAGGTCCTGCCCGGGACGGCGCCGCTTGAGGGCGATCAGCTCCCCGAGCGCCTCGGCCAGCACCTGGTCGGAGTTGGGGGTGCCGTCGAAGATGCCGCTGATGCCGACGATGACGCGGTCGCCGATCTCCGGCGGGCACCCGAACAGGTCGCTGAAGACCAGCAGCGGCAGCGGCTGGGCGTAGTCGGCCATCAACTCGGCCTGGCCCAGGCGGTCGGTGCTGAACCGGCTGATCAGGTAGTCGGCGGACTGCTGGGTCTGCCGCACCAGGTGCAGCTCGTTGATGCTGGCCAGACTGTCCGTGACCGCCTGGCGCAGCCGGGCGTGCGCCGCGCCGTCACTGAACAGCGCGTTGGGCCGGTACCCCATCATCGGCACCGCCGGGCTGTCCTCGGGGACACGTCCCTGGTTCAGCGCGTTCCAGCGCCGGGAGTCCCGGACGAACGAGGCGGGGTTCTGAAGGATGTACAGCGCCGCGTCGTAGCTGGTGACCAGCTCGACCTGGACGTCCGGGGCGACGTCGACCGGCGCGCTCGGGCCGAGGGTGCGCAGGTACTCGTAGAGGCTGTCGGGATCGGAGCCGAACTGCGGTCCGTAGACCGGGACGTTGGCGTGGGCGGGGCAGCCGGGAGGAGGCCCCTGTATGCCGGGACGCTGCTGCATGTGCGGGTGGCTCCTAAGAGATGAGGGACAGAAGGTGGTGCACGAGGGTGATGAGGGCCTGCGCCGCGGAGTTCTGGTCCCGTACGTCACAGGTGACGACGGGGGTCTGAGCGGACAGGTTCAGCGCCTCGCGCACCTCCGCGAGCGGGTAGTCGGTGGTGCCTTCGAAGCGGTTGACGCCGATGGCGTAGGTCAGGCCGAAGCGCTCGACCAGGTCGAGGACCGGGAAGGACTCGGAGAGCCGCTCGGGGTCGACCAGCACCAGGGCGCCGAGAGCACCCCGGGACAGCTCTTCCCACATCTCTTTGAACCGTTCCTGACCAGGCGTTCCGAAGAGGTAGAGCACCACCTCGTCGCTGATGGTCAGACGGCCGAAGTCCATGGCGACCGTGGTGGTCGTCTTGTCCGGAGTTCCCGACAGATCGTCAAATCCCACACTCGCTTCGGTGATCTCCTCTTCGGTCCGCAAAGGCTCGATCTCGGAGATACTTCCGATGCACGTGGTCTTCCCGACTCCGAAGTGGCCCACCACAAGGATCTTGACCGCGGTGGAGACGGCTGAATCCAGGTACACGTATCACGCTCCGAATCGGGCTTTGAGGCCATCGAGTACCGCGCTGAGGATTTCCCGATCGACACGTTCGGCGCGGGGGACGGGCTTCCTCGTGATGACGAGGCCGCCCTCTTCCAACTCCGCCAGAAGAATTCGAACGATCCCCAGCGGCAGGTGCGTATGAGCGGCCACTTCGGCGACGGACAGAAAGCCGTCCGTGACCATCTCCAGAACCTCGCCCGCCTCCGGGGAAAGCATGAGGCCGGCGGCGGAGGCACCGTCCTCGGCGGACACCAGGGTCGTGCGCTCGTAGGCGTGGTCCGGGGGCAGGGAACGCCCGTTCGTGACCACGAACAGTGGTACTAATGCCGAGGTCAGCTCGAGATCGGGCTCGTTGTTCACTGGCTGCTCACCGCCCCCTGCGGCGACAGGTGGGCGCTCAGCCGGGGCACCACCTGGTGCAGCCGGGTCGTGAACTCCTCGATGTCGGCGTCGTGGTCGGCCGCCGCGGCCAGGAAGGCGCGGTGACCGGCCGAGATCAGGAAGATCCAGCCGTGCTGGAACTCGATGACCGTCTGCCGCCACCGGGCGTGCTCGTGCACACCGGCGAACTGCGAGGTGGCGCGGCTGTAGGCGTGGATGCCCGTCATCGCCGCCGAGATCGTGTCCGCCAGGTCCTGGCTCATGCCCGTGGTGGCCCCGCGGGGCAGACCGTCGGCGCCCAGCAGCACCGCGTGGCGGGCTCCCCGCACCGCGCCGACCGCCTCGTCGAGTGCGGCGATCGGGAGGCCGGTTCCCCGCCTGGCGCCCTGGTGGCCCCCGGCACGGCCGGAACGCTCGGCCGCGGCCTCCGCGTTCACCCGGGGCGGCGAGGTGAGGTTGTTGCCGAGCCTGGCGACGAGCCGGTGCATGCGGAAGGAGATCTGCTGCATGTCGACGTCGGGCGCCGCGGCCGCGGCGAGGTAGGCACCCTGCCCCGCCCCGATCAGGAAGATCCAGCCGTGGGAGAACTCGATGATCGTCTGGTTCCACTGCCTGTCCTCACCCGGACCGGCGAAGTGGGAGGTCGCCCGGCTCAGCGCCTGCATCCCCGCCATGGCGGCGGATATGGTGCGCACGTCCTTCTCCGACATGCCGTCGGTCGCTCCGCGGGGGAGACCGTCTGCGGACAGCAGAACAGCGTGCCGCGCCTTCGGCACGTTGCTCACGATGTCCTCGAGCATCCACGACAGGTCGTTGGTCATGCGTTATCGGACCCTTCGAACGGAGCCGCGGAGAGGTTCCGGCCCGAGAGCGTGCCGCGCTGGAAGGCTCCCAGGCTTCGGCCGGCGCGGCCGGCCTCGTCCGACGGCGCGACGGGCTCGGCCCGGTGGTCGCTGTCGGGAGCGGCGTCGGGAACGGCGTCGGGAACACTGGCTATGGGCACCTGGCGGGACCCCCGCTTGGGCAGACCGTGCGCGGTACGCGTCCCGGCCTCGGAGCGGCCCGTCGCGCTGCGGATCGGGCTGACCTGGGAAATCTCGGGCGGCGTGATGTCCTCCTCGGTCCACAGTTCCTCCGGCAGCAGGACGACCGCCCGGACGCCGCCGTAGCGGGAGATGCCGGTGACGTCCACCCGGAAGCCGTACTGCTGGGCGAGCAGGCCGATGACGGGGAAACCGAACTTCGGCTGGTTGCCCAGCTGGGACAGCCGGGGGCGCAACTCGCCCGCCAGCAGGGTGGACGCCTTCTGCCGGTCCTCGTCGTTCATGCCGACACCGGCGTCGTCGATGACGATGCACAGGTTCTTCTGCACCCGCTGGAAGGTCACCTCGATCGGCGAACCCTGCTGGGAGAAACTGGCGGCGTTGTCGAGGAGTTCCGCGACCGCGAGAGCGACCGGGGAAACGGCGGACGCCTTCAACGCGAAACCGGTCTGCTGCATGATTTCGACACGGCGGAAGTTGCGAATCTGACCCTGCGCGCTGCGCACCACGTCATAAACACTGGCGGGCTTACTGCGGCGACCCAGTGGCGCACCGCACATCACGGCAATGCCCTGAGCCTTACGCGCCATTTGCGCATTGGCGTGGTTCACTTCCAGCAGATCCGCCAGCACGGCGTGTCCGCCGTACTTCCGCTGAATCTCCTCAAGAAGTGCCAACTGCTCGGCCGCGAGGCTCTGCAGAAAGCGCGCGGAGCCCTTGAGGACGGCCTTGGTGCTTTCCTCCGCCCCCTCTTCGGCCTCTCGGATGGTCTGGTCGTGCTCGGCCTTGTGGCGCTGCAATTCATGCCACACCGTGGCAAGTTGCCCCTCGGCCTCGCTCAACTTCTGCGTGTAGGCGGCCTCGGCCTGGCTCTTTTTCGTCGTCATGGCATTGTTTCGACGATAGAGCACCAGGGCCGCGGCGACGGCGAGCACCACCGCGGCAACCAGGCACCACACAAGTGCATCTCGAATCATGGAAACCTTTCCTGGCGTTTGGTCTGCAGCCGTGGGTGGGTGGCACCTCGTGGGAGTCCGTGGCACAACCGCTCAAAGCGCCCCGACCGCTGTTGCGTTGAGAACAGACCGACCTCAATGCGGTGCGCGAGCCGAGTGGACCAAGGTCACAGACGCGGGGATGCTATCACTCACTTAGGGCACCCTCCGCAACTCCATGAGGGCAAGTGCCCAGCGGCGTTCGCCACTTGGTTGCGCCCTGATATGCGGGGTGTTGCTTGCCGCCGCCGGCCCGTTAACCGTTATGTGTTCGCTACATAAGGCAGATTGCGTGATATCTACCATTTGGGCGGTCAAGTCCCGCTGCAGAGCGTGAATCTGACGGTCTGTCGTGCGCTCGGCGCACCACACGCTCACAACCCCGCACTGCTTTTTTCACAGACGACGCTGCCCACGCTCACGTTCATTACGCATGGACGGCGCCCGGGAGTTCACGGTTCCCGTCGTGCGACACGGTCAGCGGGGCGAAGGCGATCCGGGTGCGTGCGCCGCCGGCCCAGGTCACCTCGACACCGGTCTCGTCGGCCACGCATCGGGACACGGCGTTCGCCGCGGGCGCCCGGTCCCGCTCGGCGGTCAGCGCGGCGAGACTGACGTGCACGGACGTGCCTTCCGCCCGACCGGTGAGGCGCGGCACCCGGGCCCACCGGGTGTAGGCGGTGCCCTGCGGGGCGCGGACCGTGCCGGGGGAGGGGTCCCAGCCGTGCAGCCCGTGCAGCGCGGAGACGACGTCCTGCTCCGGTCCGGTGGCCCAGCCGGTGTGCGTGACGCGGGAGCCGGCCGGGGCTCCGACCACCCGGTGCACCCGGAGCTCGTGACGTCCGTACGCCACCGTGACGCTCTCCACCCGCAGGCCCGGCACCATCGGGGGGCCGGTGACGAAGACCGGCCGGTGCCAGGACGCCGCCCAGCCCCAGCCGTCGCCGTGGCCGGCGCCCAGCGGACGGACGCGGCGCCGGGTGCTGGGCCGGCCGTCCACCTCCACCGACAGATGGTTGTCCGCGACGTTCCCCGGCGCCGTCGGGCCGGTCCGGGTCGAGTACGCCTGACGCCCGTAGTGCGGGTCGTCGCCGGCCGCCGCCTCGCCCAGGTGCGGACCGACGTGGTCGCTGCCGTGGTTGTGCAGCCGTACGATCCCGTCGGCGCGGGTCGCCTGCACCAGCAGCCCGGCGGCCGGCAGGGTGAGCACCCGGTCGCACTCCTCCACCGGCGCGGGCGACTCCACCGCCGTCCACAGCGGATGGGAGGCCGGCGCCAGCAGCGACACGAACGCCTTCGACGCCCAGTAGGGGGAGGCCGGCCCCGAGTACGCCTGCAGCGTGGCCTCGTGCGGACCGTGCCAGCCCAGGCTCAGCAGACCGTCACCGGTCAGCGCCCCCCGGTCCAGGAAATACCGCAGAGTGCCGCTCAGCAGCCGGCGCGAGGTGCCCGGAGCCAGCGGCGTGTGGCCGGTCAGGGCGCCGAGCCCGACCGCGGCCGAGGCGGCGAAACGGTAGGTGAGGGAGCGCCCGTAGTGCACGGGGGCACCGTCCCCGCCGAACATCAGCGAGAGGCTCTCCAGATGCGCGCGCAACCGGTCCCCGCAGCGGGCGAGAAGCGCGGAGTCGTCGCCGAGGTGGGCGTCGAGCACCGGGTACAGGTGCAGCGCCCAGCCGTTGTAGTGGTCGAAGGCGCGGCCGTCGCCGTCGGAGTACCAGCCGTCGCCCGCGTACCAGCTCTCCAGCAGGTCCAGCGCGCGCTCCCGGGCCCGGGCGGTCTCCGCGTCGCCGCGCCCCACCGAGTCCAGGAACCCCGCGACGGTGAACGGGAAGAGGTACCAGTTGTTCGGCGCCGGCGTGTGCCGCAGCGCCCCGCGCAGCCAGGCCTCCGCCCGGTCGCGCACCCCGTCGTCGAGGTGCTTCCACAGCCAGGGCGCGGTCAGCCGCAGGCCGAGCGCGACCGACGCCGACTCGACCATCGGCTGGCCTTGTACGTGGTGGTCGAGGATCGAGGGCCAGGACTCCGTGTCGTCGCGGCCGGGCGTACGGGTGCCCGCGGCGAGGCCGCGCGCGTAGCGCTCCAGCAGGCCGTGCGGGTCGTCGCCGTCGGCACCGGCCACGCGGAAGGCGGTGGCGAGGAAGGTGCGGGCATACCCCTCGAGACCGTCGGACCGCGTTCCCGAACGGGAGGGCCGCCCCGGCAGGTCGAGCAGGGCGTCACCGGGGGTGCTCCACCGCCAGGCCGCCGCCGTGAGCCCGTCCGCCACCGCTTCCCAGTGCGCCCGGGTGTAGCCGGTGTGGGGACTCGACACGCGGTCCTCGGCGGGGAGTTCGAAAGGGATGGGGATGCTCATGCAGGGAAGGCCGGCCTTTCGCGTGGGACGGGAGGGTGGCGGCCGGGGCCCGAGCCCCGGCGGGCGGTCTCGGCGAGCACCGGCTCGGCGGGGCGGGCCGAGGACGGCCGCGGGCACGGTGGGGGTGGGATTCCATGATCACCACCGGGTAGGATGCGGACGAGAACGGGCGGAGCTGTCCCACATCTACCGGACGGGGCCCACCGGATACAGGTGTTCCTCGGACAGCGTGACGACCGAGGTCACGGGATCCGGCCCCCCGACCGCGGGGGCTCGCGCGTCGCGGCGGACACAATCCGCCACTCGCGCACGGGACACCGGGCGCCGTCGGCTCGGACCGGTCCGGTTGCTCGCCGGTACTTCGCCGTAGCGCCGTCGGTCGCGACAGGTCTGTCGTGGGGTTCGGCGGGCAGGGCGAGGCCACTCGTGCCGACTGCCCGCGCGGGCACCGGCGTCGGCGGTCAGCGCCGGCTGTCGCAGGGGCGTCGCGACGGCTGTCCGGCCGCGATCCAGCGGCGTACCACGGCCCGCGGCAGGAGTCCGTCGGCCGCGATGACGTCCTCGGGTATGCCGGAGGACCAGGCGGCCAGCGCCGCCCTGTGCAGTGCGGCGGCGCGGACGGCGAGGCCGGCCCGGTACGCGGTCGCGGAGCCGCGGGCGAGCTTCGGGGCGTCCTCGGCCAGTTGCCGGGCCGCCAGGCGGACGGCGCGGCGAGCGCGCAGCACGTCGAGGTCGCTCATGCCGCCACCACCTTCGCCTCCGCGCCGAGGGGCGCGTCGTCCAGATGCCAGTGCAGGTCCCGGACGCCGGGCTCCAGGGCCAGACGTGCGACCAGATGTTCCAGACCGCGCGCCGGGTCCCCGGCCAGGGACACGGCGGCCTGCACCACCGTCGTCTCGCCGTCGTCACGCCGCACCCGCAACCCGGTCGCGGCCACCCCGCCGCCGGTGAGGGCCTGCGACAGCAGGGCGCGGACATGGGTTTCGTCGGAGCGGTCGCAGACCAGGTGCACCGTGGCCCGTACGCCCTCGTGGTCCGGGTCGCGCTGCGGGACGTGGTCGATCAGCCGGCCCGCCGGGCGCAACACCAGGTGCACGGCCAGGACCACCGCCGTGCCGAGCAGGCACAGCTGGAGCCGGCCCGAGGCGGCGAGTACCCCGACCGCTGCCGAACACCACAGCGTGGCCGCCGTGTTGAGGCCACGGACGCCGCCGCCCTCACGAAGGATCACTCCGCCGCCGAGGAAGCCGATGCCGGAGACGACGTAGGAGGCGACCCGGGTGGGGCTGCCGGAGTCCCCGACCGCCTCGCTGTAGAGGACGAACAAGGTGGCGCCGCAGGCCACCAGGGCGTTGGTGCGCAGGCCGGCCATACGGGCGCGCCATTGGCGCTCGACGCCGATCAGGGCGCCGCAGCCGACGCCGGCCGCGAGCCGGAGGGCGAAGTCGAACGTGGTCAGGTTCACGAGGGAACCTCCCCTCGCCCCGGGAGAGTGGGGCAGGACGAGGGCACGGCGGCCGCCTGCGCGGCGCGGGGCCGCGGGCTACCGGATGCCCGAGGAGCTGGGGGACACGGGAACGCAGGGCCATGGGCGACCCGGACTACTACTGGAGTCCATGTCTCTCACCTCCTCGATGCCGGCGGCGGACCTCCACTATACTTGCACATCAACGCAATTAGGGGACCCCGACCCCGGGATCCCCGGGAGCGCCGGGCCACCGCCCGTCCGGACGCCCCCGTCAGTCCACCGGCCACGTGTGGCCCGGGGCGTTGAGGTGCATGTAGTCGACGTACTGCCGCGTCATGCGCCGCAGCGCCTCGTGCCGGCCGCAGTGGGCGGTGGCGTCGATGTGGTGGAACATCTCCTTCTGCCAGATCGCGCCGTTGCGACCGGTGACGCACCGCTGCTCGATGATCCCGAGCAGCGGCTCGCGCCAGGCGTCGTCCATACCGGAGCGCTCCAGCCCCTGGTGGGCCAGCGGAAGCAGCCGCCGCAGCACGAGTTCGGCCACCGGTACTTCGCCCATGCCGGGCCAGTACAGCAGTGCCTCCATACCGTGCCGCGCCGCGGTGTGCAGGTTCTCCTCGGCGGCAGAGAAGGACATCCGCGACCACACCGGCCGGTCCTCCTCCACCAGGGCGCGGGTGAGCCCGTAGTAGAAGGCGCCGTTGGCGAGGGTGTCGGCGACGGTCGGTCCCGCGGGCAGCACTCGGTTCTCCACCCGCACGTGCGGCTTGTCGTGGGCGATGGCGTAGACGGGGCGGTTCCAGCGGTAGATCGTGCCGTTGTGCAGGGTGAGTTCGGCCAGCTCCGGGATGTCGCCGCGGTCCAGCGTCTCCACGGGGTCCTGCTCGTCGCACAGCGGCAGCAGCGCCGGGAAGTAGCGCACGTTCTCCTCGAAGAGGTCGAAGACGCTGTTGATCCACCGCTCGCCGAACCACACTCGGGGCCGTACCCCCTGCACCTTGATCTCCTCGGGGCGGGTGTCGGTGGCCTGCTCGAACAGCGGGATACGGGTCTCGTGCCACAGCTCCTTGCCGAACAGGAACGGCGAATTGGCCGCCAGCGCGACCTGGACCCCGGCGATCGCCTGTGCCGCGTTCCAGTACCCGGCGAACTCCTCAGGGGAGACCTGGAGATGGAACTGGGTACTGGTGCACGCGGCCTCGGGAGTGATCGTGTCGGCGTAGGTCCGCAGCCGGTCCACGCCGTCCACCTCGATGTGCAGGTCCTCGCCCCGGGCCGCGAAGACCTGGTCGTTGAGCAGCCGGTAGCGCGGGTTCTCCGACAGCGCCGCCTCGCCGACGTCGTCCTGGAGCAGCGTGGGCAGGATGCCGATCATGATCAGATGCGCGCCGACCGAACCGGCGCGGTCTTCGGCGTGGTTCAGCGCGGCGCGGATCTCGGACTCCCAGGCGTCCGGGCCGCCCTCCGTCAGTCGCCGGGGCGGGATGTTGATCTCGAGGTTGAACCGGCCCAGCTCCGTCGACCAGGCGGGGTCCGCGATCGCCTCGAGCACGTCGCTGTTGCACATCGCGGGCTCCGCCCCGTCGTCGCCCAGGTTGAGTTCGATCTCCAGCCCCACCTGGGGCCGCTCGGACTCGAACCGTGACTCGCGCAGCATCTGCGCGAACGCGTCGAGGCACTTCTGCATCTTGGTCCGGTACCGGCGGCGGTCCTCGCGGGTGAAGACCAGCGCCGGGACGTCACGTCCCATCGGCCCTCCCGGAATCCCTTCCTCGGACACCTCACCTCACCTCCCCAGCGTCGCACCACCGGGCGACCCTGACCAGGCGAGGGCGGGAGGGCCTACGCGCCGCGCACCGGAACGGGCCGGTCACGGCGCCTCCGGGCGGTCACCGCGACAGGGCGAGCCGCTCGACCTTGGCGTGGACCCGTTCCACGTGGTGCTCGGTCTCCGGCTTCATCAGGACACTGCGCAGGACGCGGGCGCCGTCGGCGTCCGCGACGATCTTCGGGTGGCGGGTCGTGAACGCCTCGCGGTCGGCCCGCAGCGTGCTCAGGAACACGGGGTCGGGGCCGGTCATGCCGTCGCCGAGGACGCGCGCGGAGGCGGTGTCGACGGCGCTCAGCGTGGCGGGCTCCACGGCGGGGAAGTAGGTGACGATGTCCAACTCGGGCCGCTGGTACAGCTCCAGGACCTCGGAGGCGTCGATCAGGTCCGCCCACTTCAGCGCGGCCCGGCGGCCGGCCGCGAGGGCGCCGCCCAGACCGTCGGGCGTGGGCGGCAGGAGCCGGAAGGTGAGCCACAGGGCGGCCGCCGACGCCCCGGCGCGCGAGCACTCCAGGCTGATCTCGCCGAGGTGCAGTTCGTCGGAGGTGAAGTAGGTGTACGGCGAGTCGTGCAAGTAGAAACGCCCCACTTCCGGATCGCGGAAGAGCACCGCACCGCAGCCGTAGGGCTGGAGTCCGTGCTTGTGCGGGTCGACGACGACCGAGTCGCACCCGGCGATCGCCCGCCAGGGCTCGGGCGGCAGCCCCGCGTCACCGCCGGCGCCGGCGAGCAGCGTGAAGAAGCCGCCGTACGCGGCGTCGACGTGGATCCGGACGCCGTGGCGCCGCGCGAGGGGCAGGACCTCGTGGATCGGGTCGACCGCCCCGAGCCCGGTGGTGCCCGCGGTGAGGACGACCGTGCCCACCCGGCCGGTCCCCAGCAGCTCCTCCAGGGCGCCGAGGTCCGTACGGCCCCGGTCGTCGGTGGGGACGGGGTGGCCTTCCACGCCCAGGACGCGGCACATCCGGCCATGGGTGTAGTGGGCGTCCTCGCTGTAGGCGACGCCCCGCCCGGGGTGGAGTTCCCGGGCGACGAAGAGGGCTTCGAGGTTCGCGATGGTTCCGCTGGTGGTGAGGTGGCCGAGGTGGGTGTCGTAGCCGAACATCGCGGCGAGTTGCGCGACGGCCTCCCGTTCCATGCGGGCGGTGGCCGGACCGCCGTCCAGGGCGTGGTTGTTGGGGTTGATCAGCATCGCGGTGAGGTAGCCGGCCACCGCCGCGGGGTGCGGGGGCTTGAGCATCTGGCCCACGTAGGACGGATGGAAGAAGGGGTAGTTGTCCTTCAGCCGGCCGGTGAACTCCTCGAAGGCGGCGGCGAACCGGTCGTCGTCGACCCGGAGCGACGGGTGCGGCTCGTAGGGGGCGAAGGTGTCGGCCCACTCCTGTATCGACTGGGTGGCTCGGCCGAGCCAGCGCTGCAGGTCCACTGGTCTCCCTCTCTCCGACTGTCGTACGGACGCCGCCACCATAGAACTTTGTTGACTGCTCAGCAATCAACTGCTCAGTAATTAATCAGTCAGCGGCTGATTGGTCAGTGGTTGAGGCATCGGTAGGTGATTCGGCAGTAAACTCGGCGGGGCAGGACCACGCGGGACCGAAGCGAGAGAGGGCATCAGGCAGGTGGACGACGCGACCCGGCAGGACGACGAGAGCGCCCGCGCCGCGAACAGTCCGCTGGTGCGCGACTTCGGCCTGCTGATCAAGGTCGCCACGCGCCTGGAGCAGCGGATCGACACCGCTCTGCGCCAGGAGTGCGGGATCGGCCACACGATGTTCGAGGTCCTCATCCGGCTCTGCCGGCAGCCGGGCGAGGATGTCTCCCAGCGGGTACTGGCCACCGACCTCACCCTCACCAGCGGCGGGATCACCCGCCTGGTGGACCGCATGGAGGAGGCCGGCCTGGTCCGGCGCCTGCCGTCCCCCGGGGACCGCAGAAGCGTCCTGGTGGAGGCGACCGAACAAGGCCGTGCCGTGTTCCTCCGGGCCGCGGCCGTACACGCGGGGGTCGTCGAGCGCCACTTCGTCACACCGGTGGCGGGCGGGGACTACGCCCGGCTGACCGGCTCGCTGCGGGAGATCCACCGGGCACTGCGCGACGACGCCGACTGAGCCGCCGCACCCCGCGGCGTCACGTCCGCGTCCGTCGGCGGACGGCGCTCTCCGGTGGGCGCTCGCGCAGCGCGCCGTAGGCGAGGAAGTACGCGGGCAGCCGCCGGGACGCCCGGGAGCCGCTGAGCAGGCCTGCGGTGCGCCGGGCCCGGTCGTCGCCGAGCGGTTGCCGCCCCCGCAGGACGGGCCCGATGAATCCGGCGTGGGCGGCCCGTTGCAGCGCCTGTGTCACGACGGTGGTGGGACGGCGGCGGCGCTGCACGGCGCGTACGTCGCGCAGGCCCACGGTCCCTCGGCGCAGCGGCCCGACCAGGTACCGGGCGGCGGCGACGGCGTCCTCCACGGCGAGGTTGATGCCGATGCCGAAGACCGGGGACATCGCGTGTGCGGCGTCGCCGATGCACAGCAGACCCGGGCGGTGCCAGCGGCGCAGCCGGTCCAGCCGCACGTCCAGGAGCTTGACCTCGTCCCAGGAGCGCAGCGTGCGCGTGCGGTCGGCGGCCCAGGGCACGGCGGCGGCGAAGTCGGCGAGGAAGCGGTCGAGGCCGGCGGCGCGGCGTTCGGCGTCGGTCCCCTTGGGAATGAGCGCGGCGCACTGCCAGTACGAGCCGCGGTCGATCATCGCGGTCAGGAGGCGGTCGCCCGCGCCGCCGACCAGTCCGCTCGGGTCTCCCTCGTGCCGCGGCAGCCGGAACCACCAGGCGTCCATCGGGCAGGCGAAGCGGCGCAGCCCCAGTTCCGGCCGGGAGCGGGCCAGTGAGCCGCGGCCGTCGCACGCGACCGTGAGGACCGCGCGCAGTTCACCGGTGCGGCCGTCGGAGGTTCGGTAGCGCACCCCGGTGACCCGGCCGCGTTCGACCAGGAAGGAGGTCGCCTCGGTGTTCATCCGCACCTCGAAGGACGGTTCGCGCCGGGCCTCGTCCACGAGGAGGTCGAGCAGGTCCCACTGGGGCACCATCGCGACGTAGTTGTACGGGCCGGGAAGCGTCGCGAGGTCCGCGACCGTCACCATCGACCCGCCGGGCCCGGCGGGCAGTTGGACGGTGCGCACCCGGCGCTGGGGCAGCCGTGCGAAGCGCTCGGCCAGCCCCAGGTCGTCCAGCAGCGCCAAGGTCGAAGGGTGCACGGTGTCGCCGCGGAAGTCCCGCAGGAAGTCGCCGTGCTGCTCGAGCACGGTCACGGCGACGCCCGAGCGGGCCAGCAGCAGGGCGAACACCATGCCCGCGGGACCGCCCCCCACCACACAACACGTGGTCCGCTCCATCACGCCCTGCCTCTCAGGAGAGCAGTAATTCATCAACTGATGAAAATTATACTCCTTCGCTGGGTGGAAGCACCCCCTGTGCGGCCGCTGGTCGGTGCCGGCCGGCGCCCGGAGCCGTTCGGGGTCGCCCTTCAACCCCTGTTCATCTCAAGGGAGTTGATCGGTGGTGGAGTGTGCGGTCACCGATCGGCTGCGGGCCGAACGGATGGCGGACGGGGGCAGCGGGAGACCGGCCGGGGGCGGGGCCTGGGTCGCTCCTGGCCGAGGGAGGGCGGGCCGCGGCCCAGGCCGCCTTCGTTCCCTCGCGCGGAGGTATGGAGGGGGCGTCAGTAGTCCGAATGCGGCGCTCAGGTGGTGGGGCGTCAGGATTCCGCTGAAGGTGATCACGTCGCTGCTGCGATTCCCGATTGAGTGGGCGTTGGGCCGGCTCTCGCAGTCGTGACGGAAGGAACACCCATGCGTATCACCCGTACTCTGTTCACCTCCGCGGCCCTGGCCGCGGCCGTGGCGTTGTCCGCCCCTGCTGCGAGCGCGGTGACCATGACCGCGTCCCCCTCCTCGCAGCAGCACGCGGTCAAGGCTGACAAGCGCGGCGGTGAGGACTCCGACGACAACGACAGCGACGAGGGCAGGAAGAGCGATCGACGCGGCGACGACGAAGGCCGCGGTGGCCATGACAAGGGCTACGAGGGCCGTGGTGAGGGTCGCGGCGAGGGCCGTGGCGAGGGTCGCGGGCACCGGCCGCACGGTGGCGTGCACGCCGGTGGGGGAGCCCTGGCCCTGATGAAGGCCGACGGCGACCGTGACGACGAGGGCGACTCTGGTGGCCGTGACGACGAGGGCGACTCTGGTGGCCGTGACGACGAGGGCGACCGCGGTGACCAGGGCGACCGCGGTGACCGCGGTGACCAGGGCGACCGCGGTGACCAGGGCGACCGCGGTGACCGCGGTGACCAGGGCGACCGCGGTGACCGCGGCGAGGGTCGCGGGCACCGGCCGCACGGTGGCGTGCACGCCGGCGGTGGCGGGCTCGCCCAGTCGTCCACCGACACCACCACCCTCGGCGTCGGGGCGGCGCTGCTGCTCGGCGGCCTGGGCGCCGGTGCGTACATGCTGCGCCGCCGTCAGGCGTCGGGTCCGTCCGCGGCCTGATGGACTGATCTTGTTTGTCGCTGGGCTGCCGCGGCCTGCGTCACCTCCCCCGGAGGGCAGAGCAGGCCGCGGCAGCGGCGGCCGACCCGAACCGTCGCCCGCGGCCAGTACCACCTCTCTTGACGAAAGGCACCGTCCATGGCTTCTCAGCAGCCGCCCCAGACGGAGCAAAGCGGGACCAAGCCCGCCACGCGTCGTTACCGGCTCCGCCTGCTGTGGCCCGCGGCAGCGGTCGGGCTGGGCATCGCGCTCATTCACAACTCCCTCGTCACCGCGCCCGTGGCGCATCCCAAGCACACGAACCGTCCGGTGGCGGTCGCCTCCCTGGAAGTCGCGCCGCCCGCGCCGCCCGCGCCGCCCATGCTGCCGGCGCAGCCCGCGCCGAGCGCCGACGCCCGCAACGGAACTCCCGGCGTCGGCGAGGCAATTCCCGGCATCAGCATCGGAACTCCAGGCACCGGCAACGCAATTCCTGGCATCACCGCCGGAACTCCCGGCGCCGGCACCAGAACCCCCGGCTCCCGCACCGCAGCCGACGGCAGGTCACTCCTCCGCTCGGAACCGACGCGGCTGTCGATCCCGGACATCGGGGTGAACGCGCCGTTCACCCAACTGTCCCTCAACGCCTCGGGACAACTGAACCCACCGCCGGCCGCCGACACCAACCTGGTCGGATGGTTCAAGGGCGGTCCCTCTCCCGGCGAGCGCGGAGCGTCGGTCGTCGTCGGTCACCTGGACACCAAGACCGGTCCCGCGGTCTTCGCCGAGCTGCCCTCGCTCGAACGCGGAGCCGTCGTGGACATCACCCGCGCGGACGGCACCGTGGCCCGCTTCAAGGTCGACGCCATCGACTCCTTCAGCAAGGCGGCCTTCCCCGACGACAAGGTCTACGCGGACACCTCGACTCCCCAGCTGCGGCTGATCACCTGCGGCGGGAAGTACGACCGCGCCAAGGACGGCTACCAGGACAACGTGGTCGTGTTCGCCCACCTCGACGCGAGCTCGCTCCGCTGACGAACCGGGGTGGACGCCTACTGCACCCGCCCGGCCTGCCTGGCTCGACGCCCGGCGGTCCGGCGGAGACAATGGACTGCCGGGAGCGGTGAGGTGGTTGCGATGCCCGCATGGCACCTGCGCGACTATCGCGACGACGATCTGGACCAGGCGATCCTGATTTGGGAGGAGAGCCGGCAGGTCAACGAGGATCCGGTCTTCCCGGTCTCGGAGGTGATGGCCGAGGCCCGGGCCGGACAGAACGCCGTGGTCGCCGTCGTGGGCGACGAACTGGTGGGCATGGCCGCGGCGCAGGCGAGCGGCCAGCGCGGCTGGGTCCTCCTGGTGGCGCTCGCCGCCCGGTGGCGCAGGCGCGGCATCGGCAGCGCCCTGCTCACCGAGCTGGAACGGCGCCTGAGGGCCGTGGGCGTGCGTCGTGTCAGCGCCCTGCTGCCCCCTGGCGCCGCCGGGAGCACCGCCCTGGAACACTGCGGCTACCGGTTCCGGGACGACCTGGTCTACTACGAGAAACTCGAACCGCACGGACCCTCCGACGCCGGCGCCCTCACGGAGCTGGGCGGTCGCATGCTTCCCGAGGGACTCTGGGACGCGATGGCCGGCATGGAACGGGAGAAGCAGGTCGTCGAACGACGGGTCGTGCTCCCGCTGGCGGAGCCGGCGCTCGCCGACCGCTACGGCGTTGTTCCGCCGAAGGGGGTCATCCTGTTCGGCCCGCCCGGCACCGGCAAGACCAGTTTCGCCAAGGCGGTGGCCTCGCGGCTCAGCTGGCCGTTCGTGGAACTCTTCCCGTCACGGCTCGCCGCCGACACGAACGAGGGGCTGGCGGCGGCGCTGCGGGAGGTGTTCGCGGACCTGGCGGAACTGGACTCGGTGCTGCTCTTCATCGACGAGGTCGAGGAGATCGCGGGCGTGCGCTCCGGCACGGCGGTGGACCCCGGACACGGGGTCACCAACGAACTGCTGAAGCTCATCCCCGGCTTCCGCGAGCACGACTCCCGGCTGCTGGCCTGCGCCACGAACTCGGTGCGCTCCCTCGACCCGGCGTTCCTGCGGCCGGGCCGGTTCGACTACGTCATCCCGATCGGACCCCCCGACGCGACGGCCCGCTCGGCGATCTGGGACCGCTACCTTCGGACCACCGACCCGGTGGACGTGGCGCAACTGGTGGCCGCCAGTGAGCTGTTCACTCCGGCCGACATCGAGTTCGCCGCCCGCAAGGGGGCGCAGGCCGCCTTCGAACGCGAGGTCACGCATCGGCAGGGCCGTCCGGCCACCACCGAGGACTACCTCGAGGCCGTCGCCGACACTCGGCCCACGCTCACCGCCCAGGCGATCGAGGAGTTCACCGAGGACATCGAGACGTTCAGTCGCCTCTGAGACGGGCGACGATGCCGGGCCGACGCCGACCACGGGCCGACGTCGACGACCAAGCCGGCCCGCCGACGGTGACGGCGCGGCCGGGCGGGAGGCAGGTGTGGCGAGGTTCCACCACAGGGCGGCGCTGCGCCGGCGAGCGCGGCGCCGCAGGGCCGCGGTCGCCGCCGCGAGCGCCCACCGCGCGCCCGGCGCCCCGGGGACCGCCGGGTGGCACACCGGTGCGCAACGGCAGCGGACCCTGCAGAAACTGGCCGATCGAGCGGACCAGTCCGCCGCCTCCCCGCTCCGGCGCCTCCTGTGGTGGTGCGGGTCCGCCGCGCTCCTGATCGGCATCCTGCTGCTGGGGACGGTGGAGGCCTCCGCGGTGGGATGGGCGGGCACCCCGGGCGAGTTCACCGCCCGCGAGTGCCATCGGGAGGCGGGCAGCAGGGGGGTCAAGAGCAGGGCCTGCTCCGGGTTGTTCGTCGCCGAGGACGGAAGCCTCGTCGACACGGCCGCGGCCCTGCACTGGGCGGAGGGCAAGGCGGGAAGGCGGATCCGGGTCCGCGCCCTGGCCCTCGGCGGCTACCAGAGGGAGAGCGTGATCGACGCGGTGCTGGTCGCCACCCTCATCACCCTGCTGGCCGGCCCGGCGGTCGGCTGCGCGTTCGCCGGTCTGTCCCGCCAGAGTCAGGACCGCCTCGCCGCCCGGCTGCCCGGACCGATCTTCAAGTCCTATGTGCGATGGAGGTCCTGACGGCGCGGGGCGGTCGTCCGGGCATCCCGGTTCCCTCGTGGCACGCTCGCCCGCGGGCGCGTGTCGGAGGCCACCGGCACAGGCCGCCCGCCCACCCGCCGGTGGAGGTCACGACGGGTCGCCGGTCGGCAGTTCCAGGAGGAGTTCGTAGCCCCCGTCCGCCGTGGGCCCGGCGGTGACGGTGCCGCCGAGGAGTTCGGCGCGCTGACGCAGACCGGCCAGGCCGTGCCGGGCGCTGGGCAGCGGGAGGGCGCTCCGGGTGGGGGCCGTGTTGGCGACCGTGGCGCGCAGGGTGCCGCCGCTGTGCTCGATGCGGACGGTCGCCCGGGCGCCGGGCGCGTGTTTGCGGATGTTGGTCAGCGCCTCCTGCACGGTGCGGTAGACGGCGCGCTGCACCGGGGGAGGGAGGTCTTCGGGAAGGTCCGTCTTCAGCACCGCGTCGATGCCGCTGCCGTCCACCAGCCGCCGCAGGTCGGCGAGGGACGGCTGGGGGGTGAGCTCGGTGGGGCGGCTGTCGGAGGCGCGCAGCACGCTGACCATGTGGCGCAGCTCGTCGAGGGTCTCCACACCCAGCCGCCGGATGGTCGCCGCGGCCTTCCTGGTCTCGGCGTCGGGGCCGGCCACCTGGAGCGCCCCGGCCTGCACGGCGATCAGGCTGACCTGGTGGGACACCACGTCGTGCATCTCCCGGGCGAGCTGCGCGCGTTCCTTCGCGAGCACGCTCTGGGCGGTCAGCAGCCGTTCGTACTCGCGGGCCTCGGAGATCTCGGCGAGCCGGAGCGACAGGTCGCGTCGGGCCTGCACCAGCTGGCCCAGGAAGACGGGCGCGGCCGCGGTGGCCAGGGTGTAGCTGAGGTGGAACAGGCTGCCGGTGCGGGTGAGTTCGGCGGCCTTCAGGGACGACCACGGCCAGGGCAGGAAGTCCGTGGTCGCGTAGACCAGGGCGCAGCCGGCCAGCAGCGGGCGGTGGCGACTGAGCGAGGAGAGCGTGTACAGCGCGGCCATCGGGGCGATCACCACGTCGCCGATCAGGGCGCTCGGGAGCGTGAGCACGAACGTCGTGAAGGGCAGCCGGCGGCGCAGCACCAGGGCCAGGGCGGCGAGCAGCGCGCAGGTCGTGCCCCCGCGCGCCCCGGCGTGGACGTGGACCGCGGCGTCGACCAGCGCGGCCACGACCAGGGCGGCGTCGAGCAGAGCGGGCTGCGGCCGTCGCGCACTCATCCGGCACGGCCGTCCCGCGACGGCGTGAGCAGGCCCGCGCGTTCGGCGATCAGTGCCGCCTCGACGCGGCTGCCGACCCGGAGCTTGCCGAGAACGGCGCTGACATGGCCCTTCACGGTGCCGGTGCTCAGATGCAACCGGGCGCCGATGTCGGCGTTGGCGAGCCCTTCGGCCATGAGGACGAGGACGGCGCGTTCCCGCTCGGTCAGCCGGGCCGTGAGCCGGACGGCGGACGGCTCGCGCACGCCGCCGCCGAGGTAGCCGTCCACCACCGTCCGGGTGACCTCGCAGGACAGCACCGTGCCGCCCTCGGCCAAGGCACGCACGAGGGATGGCAGTTGCTCGGGGTCGGTGTCCTTGAGCAGGAAACCGGCGGCGCCCGAGCGCAGCGCGGTCGCCACGTACTCGTCGGTGTCGAACGTGGTGAGCATGGCGACCACCGGAGGGTCCGGCAGGCGCCGGAGGTCGGCCAGGACGGTGAGCCCGTCCACGTCCGGCATCCGGATGTCCAGCAGGACCACGTCGGGGTGCGACTCCCGCACCGCCCGCACCGCCCGGCCGCCGTGGACCGCCGCCACGACCTCGATGTCGTGCGCCGCGTCGAGGATGTGCGTGAAGCCCCCGCGGACCAGGGCCTCGTCGTCGACCACCACTACCCGGATCACGTGCGCTCCGCTCGTCGCAGCCCCTTCGCTCGATCTGTATCACGCGGGGTGTCCGCCCGCTCGCGGACTGCGGGGGCCTCCCGCTGGTCGGCGGCGGGTGCCGGCCGACCGGCCGGGACGGCTCCGGCCAGTCGGCCGGGTGTCTCCGGAAACGCGGCATATACACTGGTTCGGGTATTTCGAAGAGTTTGGGGATATGACGCAGAACGCATTGTCGACCGGGCCGTCGCAGGTGCCGTCACAGACGTCGTCCGGGCCGGGGGCCGAGCCCACGTCCACCCGGGCCGGGCCGCCGTCGACCGGACGGCTGATCGGCATCGACCTCGCGCGCGGACTCGCGGTCTTCGGTATGTACTCCGCCCACGTCGGACCCGATGTGACCGTGGGCGGACCGGTGGGGTTCCTGCTGGAGGCGGCACGGGGCCGCTCCTCGGCGCTCTTCGCGCTGCTGGCCGGCTTCTCGCTGATCATCCTGACCGGCCGGCCGAGCCCCCG
Source organism: Streptomyces sp. NPDC052043 (assembly GCF_044548235.1). Taxonomy (NCBI): domain Bacteria; kingdom Bacillati; phylum Actinomycetota; class Actinomycetes; order Kitasatosporales; family Streptomycetaceae; genus Streptomyces; species Streptomyces sp. NPDC052043. Next base: position 151,964 of record NZ_JBIUBT010000017.1, on the reverse strand, counting down.
GATCGGGCGGGCCGGGCGCCAGGCGGTGGTCAGGATCATGATCCGCGCCGCCGTGCTCGTGGTTCTCGGCTACGCCCTGACCGCCCTCGACACCGGTGTCGACGTGATCCTCAGCTTCTACGGACTGCTCTTCCTGGCCGTCCTGCCGCTGTACCGGTTGCGGGCCGGGGTCCTGGCGCTCCTTGCCGCCGCCGGAGCACTGCTCCTGCCCCAGATCCTCTACGTGCTGCGGATGTCGATCGAGCAGGGACACTGGGCGGACGCGGTCGTCGCCCGGGACCCGCTGGCCCGGATCACCGGCACGGACGGCGTCATCGAACTGCTGTTCACCGGGGGGTATCCGGTCCTCGCCTGGATCCCGTTCCTGATCGCGGGCATGGCGGTGGCCCGGCTCGACCTCACCCGGCCCGGCGTCCGGTCCCGGCTGGCCGCGGCCGGCGGCGCCCTCGCCCTGCTCGGCTACGGCGGCTCCTGGCTGGCCCTGCGCCTGGTCCCGCACGCCCTGGCGGCCGTCTCGGCCGCCACGGACGGCGGCTCGGCGAACTCGGCGTGGTGGTCCGACCGGGTCGGCGAGACCGGGGACCGCATCCCGCCCGCCTGGCTGCTGGTGGCCGCGCCGCACAGTGAGACGACGTTCTCCATCCTCGGCAACACGGGCGTGGCCCTGGTGGTCATGGCCGTGTGCCTGATCGTCGCCGACCGGCTGCCGAGGCTCACGCGCCTGACCGGGCCCGTCGCCGAGGTCGGCATGATCGCGCTCACCGTGTACGTGCTGCACATCGTCGCCCTGTGGCTCCTCTCCGACGTCTGGCACGTGGCCGCGGTCGACGACGACGGCATGTCCGCGCTGCCGGTGCTCCTCGCCTTCATCGCCGCCGCCGTGCTGCTCGCCGCGGCATGGACCAGACTGTTCCGGCGCGGCCCCCTGGAGTCCCTGCTCCACCTGGCCACCGGCCCGGCCCGGCACGTCCCGTAGCAGGGCCTGCCGCCACCGGTGGTGAACACACCGGTGGCGGCAGGCCCGGGCAGGTGCCGCTGCTACGGCCGGTCGGCCGGCGGGTACCCGGTGGGCAGGTCCACCGGAGTGCCGTACACGCGCATCTCGGCGGCGGCCGCGAACGGCTGGCCGTTGAGAGCGTTCAGCGCGGTGAACCGCACGTAGGAGGCGCGCACCGAGGGGAAGGAGATCCGCTGCATCTGCGGCGAGTCGACGAGGGTGCCCCGGGCCACCGTGGTCCAGGCGCGGCCGTCGTCGGACACGGCCACCTCGTAGTCCGCCACCCGGCCGTTCGGCCCGCCGCTCTGCCGGTCGAGGTAGCCGAAGCCGTCCACGTCGGCCGGACCGGCCGGCTTCAGCGTCACCCAGTGCGGGTACGGCGCGTCCCCGTGGCTGTAGTCGGTGTGCCAGATGGTGCCCGGGTCGCCGTCCAGCACGTTGGACACCGGGCCCTCCGCCGGTCCCGAGGAGAGGTTCTCCGAGTCGGCGGTCGCCGTCATCGAGCCGGGTGAGAGGACCGGGACGGTGGAGACCGTGGCCCTGGCGTCCGCCGACACCGTCTTGGTGGCGCCGGAGTCGGCGTAGACGGCCGTCGCCTTCCAGGCCGCCGACGTCCCCGCCGCGCTCTCCGGCGGGGTCAGGATCCAGGTGGTGCTCACGGTCGCGCCCGGCTTCACGCTCGCGAAGAGGTTGCCGTCGCGCTTCTCGACCATCGCGGTCCAGCCGTCGGGCAGTCCGTCGAGCCGCAGGGCGACGTTCGTGACGTCGCTCTGCTCGTTGTTGGTGAACGTCGTGACGTACTCGCCCGGCACGCCGGGGCTCAGGTCGGTGCCGGCCGGGGTGGCCACGCTCGCGCAGGCGGCGCCGCCGCTCACCGGGCCGAGGTCGGTCACGCGGAAGTCGTCGAGGACGAAGTCCGTACCGGCCGCGCCGCCGAGCTTGCGCAGGCCGACCCAGGTGTCGCCGCAGCCGGCGACGATCTCCTTGGAGTACGTCGCGGTGTCCAGCGCGGGGGCGAGGGTCTCGCGGGTGATGTCCTGGGAGACGACCTTGCCGTCCCCGATCCGGTCCGCCCCCGTCACCCAGGCCCACTGGCCCTCGACGTTGGTCTGGTACCGGAACGAGACCGCGTACTTGTGCCCGGCGGTGAACGGCACCGTGGCGGGGACCGTGCGGTACACCAGGCCCGTGTTCTCCTCGTGGGCCTTCAGCGAGTGCTTCCCGCCGATGACGTCGTCCACGGCCTGGCCCTTGAGGGTGCCCGAGGCGTAGGGCGAGTAGGTGTTCTTCCAGGTCTTCTGGCTGTACGGGGCGTGCAGGTCGCTGACGCTGGTGCGCGGGTCGGTGGAGCCGCCCGCGTCGCCCTTCACGAACGGTCCCCAGCCGGGCTGGTTGCCCTCGAAGTCGTCCTGGGCGACCACGGTGCCACCGGACGGGCCGTCCTTGCCCCGCGGCAGCGGCGTGGAGGTGTCGGCCATGATCCGCACGTCGTCGAGGGTGACCGCCGCGTCCCCGGCCGCCGCGCCGATCGCCACGGTGGCCTTGCCGTCGGCGGGCGCGGTGAAGGCGACGGACGCGCGCTGCGCGTAGGTGCCCTGCTTGGAGTCGGCGGCCATGGTGTTCCGCAGCGGGGTGGTGTCGAAACCGTTGCCGGCCCGCACCCCGTCGCCGGTCACGTCCAGGGTGACGGCCCGGCGCTGCCCGGCGGCGACCTCGACGTCGGCGCTCAGCGTGTACCGCCGCCCCGGCTTGAGGTCCTTGACCCGCTGGGAGATGCCGGACTCGCCGGAACCGAGCCGCACGACGTTGTCACCGGTGGCGCTGCGCGTGACCGCCGCCCCGCCCCGCGGGTTCCAGGCGTCCAGGCCGCCCGAGTTGAAGCCGGGGTCGACCAGGCCGGTGCCCTCGCCGTAGTGCGCGTCCCGGTGCGGGGCCTGGTTCCCGTTCGGGACCAGGACGTAGGGCTGGTCCTTGTCGCCGGTGAGCGTCACCCGCCCGTCCTGGGCCTTCACCTGGGCGGCCTTCACCCGGCCCTGGTCGGTGAGCTTGTACAGCGTGAAGGTGCGGGTGGAGGCGAACTGCCGGGTCAGGTCGAAGGTGTGGGTGCCGCCGGAGGCGCTGTAGTAGTACATCTTGTCGGCCCGGCCCGGCGAGGAGGTGCCGTTGCCGCCCTTCGCCTCGCCCCAGGGCAGCAGGTAGGTGTCGCCGTCGAGCACGACCGCGTCGTCCATCGACACCTGGCGTCTGCCGTCGGCCATCGCGACCCGGACGCCGCCGGTGAGGGTGGCGGACTTGCCGAAGTCCCAGTCCATGACCTGGTAGTGCTGGAGGAACTTGGTCGGCAGGTTGTCGGTCCAGATGTTCCGGTAGAAGGCGTTGAAGTCGTCGTGGCCGGTCCAGCCCTCGAACTCCTTGACGCTGGCCCCGCCGAGCAGCGGGTCCACGTTCCACACGTCGCGGTCGGAGTTGGCGATGAACCGGACGATGTTGGAGTTGATGCCCTTGTTGGTGGCGCCGCCGTAGCCCTTGTCGCTCGCCCAGTGGGACCAGGTCGACGTGCCCTCGAACTTGTAGGCCCACTCGGTCGCGATCTCGAAGCCCGTCGTCCGCAACTGCGCGGCCAGCGAGTCGGCCAGCCAGCCGCTGGAGTAGTAGACGTCGATGTAGAGGCCCTTGACGCCCGGGGCCTCGTGGCGCAGTTGCTCGAACCGGTCGAGGACGGCTCCGGAGCCCAGGTCGGCGCGCTGGTCGATGTGGTACGACTGGTTCAGCCAGTCCCAGCCGTTGACCTGGCCCTTGACCAGGGCCTCACTGAAGTTCTTCGCCTGCGGGTACGCCTCGGTGGCGTTCACGTGCACGGCGAAGTCGGCGTTGTACCCGGCGCCGGCCTGGGTGAGCTTGTTCAGGTCGGCGAGCCCGCCGGCCCGGGTGTTGTAGTTGCCGCCGTAGTCCGGGTGGGCCGAGTCGTGGCCCTCACTGGCGTAGCCCTTCTCCAGGACCCACTGGCCGAGGTTGTCCGTGGCCATCGACACGCGCTTGACGTTGTCGAGCGTCTTGAGGAACGGATTGGTCGCCTGGCTCGCGAAGTTGAAGGGGATGTGCTGCACGACGCGTTCGGGCACCCGGTCCGCGCCGAGCGGCCGGGGCATGTGGTCGCGGTAGGCGATCGCGCCGTCCTGCCAGTCCACCCGGCCGTCGCCGTTGGCGTCCGCGGAGAGCACGACGGTCGCCTGGGGAAGGGCGTACGTGCTCACCCGCGGGTCGGTGGCGCCCCGGGGCGCGTAGGTGTAGGTGCCTGCCGACAGCTCCGCGCGCCGGGCGCCGTTGCCGGCGTCCACGATCCGCGACTGCAGGCGGGTGTTCCCGTTGTCGTTGTTGTCCTGGGCGGAGTCGTCGGTGGCGTTGGTGATGATGCCGCCGGCCAGATCACCGTTGCTCACGAAGCCGTACGGCGTGCCGACGGCGGCCTTGTCGGGGGCCGTCGCGGCAGTGACCGGGACGAACTCGTCGGCCGTGGTGGTCGAGTCGGTCGAGATCCTCGTACGGGCCAGGGTCGTGCCCGGGGAGGAGGAGTCGGCGGACACGAGTGACTGGTCGGGGATCGACAACTGGTCGACGGTGTGGGCGGCGGCGCCCTCGATGCTCTTCACCGCGAAGACGACGGTCCTCTGGTCGGTCACCGTGATCGTCGAGGTGATCGTGAGGTCCGGCAGATCGGCGAACACGGAGGTGTAGACGGCCTGGTTGCCGTGCGCCTTCATGGTCGTGGTGGCGGTGTGCGCCGTGCCGTTGACGGTGAAGGTGTCCAGGGCCCGGGCCTGGCCGTCGAGCGTTCTGCCGCCCATCGTGTACGAGATGACCTGCGGGAACTCCTTGGCCACCTGAACCGTCAGGCCGGGTCCGGTCAACTCGACCGGTGTCGCGGGGTGGTCCGGGGGAGCCGGCGCGGCCGTCGCGGTCGCGGTGGCCGGGTCGGCATGGGCGGGAAGGGCACCGGCCGACAGTGTGCCCAGCGCGAGCAGCGCGGCGGTCGCGGCGGCGCCTGTTCTTGACCGGGGTGTGCGTCGAGGACGTTGCGAGTGGATGGCATCCACGCTGGGGCCTCCTGATGACTCCGGAACGGGAGAGCGAGGAAGACGGGGCCCTTGCCGGGCCGTGATGACGCTGATGGGGCGGGGGAGACAGTAGGGGAATGGCATCGATAACACCAGACGCCGACGGCGATTCACCCGTGGGCATGGCATCGCCGCGCATCCCGGCAGGCAACGTCCGCCGCCGGCCGCGGCGGCCGCTGCGGCCGTGAGCGGCCGTCACCCGGCGCGGCTGCGGACGTGGGCGGGGGGCTTCCTACTGGCCGCCGCTCCGCATCGGCGCGGTGCTCGCGCGCACGATCAGGGCCGGCTCGACGGACGCGGGGTCGGGGGCGGCGCCCGGGTTCTCCAGATGGCGCATGAGATGGGCGACGGCGAGCGCTCCCATCTGCGTGAACGGCTGGGCCACGGTGGTCAGCGACGGCGAGCAGTACTCGGCCAGGGCGATGTCGTCGACGCCGACGACGGAGATGTCGTCGGGCACCCGCCTGCCGAGCTCGTGCAGCGCCCGGATCACTCCGAAGGCCATCTCGTCGCTGGCCACGAACACCGCCGTGACATCCGGGATCCGGCCCACGACGAGGCCGTTGCGATACCCGGACGCGGGCGACCAGTCACCCTCCAACTCGGGCGGGACGCTCCTGCCCTCCGCCTCCAGCGTGTCGCGCCAGCCCTGGGTGCGGCTGACCGCGTCGAGCCACGCGCGGGGCCCGGCGACGTGCCAGACCGTCTCGTGCCCGAGATCCAGCAGATGCCGGGTGGCCAGGCGAGCGGCCTGGGTCTGGTCGACGGCCACCACCTCGGTCGCGGAGGTGCGCGACCCGTCGATGGTGACGGTCGGAACCGAGCCCGTGAGCTGCTCGATCCGCCTGCTGACGTGGATGAGCGGGACGGCGAGGACGATCCCCTCGACGCCCTGCTCCGCGAGCCGCGCCAGCGCGCCCTCGATGGCGGAGGTGTCCAGGGAGGCGGTGGTGGCGGTGGAGACCGAGTAGCCCCCCTCGCGCGCCGCGTTCTCGATGCCGTACAGGACGGCGGTGCGCGAGTAGAAGGTGGTCTGGAGCGTCACCACGCCGAGGGTGCGGCTGCGGCCGGACGACAGCATCCGCGCCGCGTTGTTCTTGCGGTATCCGAGCTGGTCGACGGCCGCGAGGACCTTCGCCCGCGTTCCCTCCCGCACGTTGGGGTGGCCCGCCAGAGTCCGCGACACGGTCTGGGGGGAGACCCCGGCGAGCCGGGCGACATCGGTCATGCCCGGGGGCCGTGCGGCGTCGTCGCCCTCGCTCCGCTGCTTCATGGGTTCCCTCGTTCGCTCCTCCGACGGCGATGATAGCGCCCGCACGGCGGTGTCCGGGCTGCTCGGAGTGCCTGTCCGGGCGGAGAAGGGGCGGAGAAGGAGGGGAAAAAGGAGCGGAGCAGGCCGCCATTGGCATCGCTAACATCCTGTGTCATAGTTCCGGCACGTCAGCGTGTCCGGCCGTGCGGCGGACCGCGGGGGAGCCGGGTTCCGCTCTCCCCACCCCACACCGAAGGGAGAGGCCGTGAAGAAGCCCACCACGCGCACGGCGGTGCCCGCCCTGTCCCACGCCGACGGCGCACTCCTGCGAAACGGCCGCCCGCACCGCGTCCTCGCAGGGTCGCTGCACTACTTCCGGGTCCACCCCGACCAGTGGCCGGACCGGCTGGCGCGACTCGCCGCCCTGGGCCTGAACACGGTCGACACCTACGTGCCGTGGAACTTCCACGAGCGGCACCGGGGCCGCACGCGCTTCGACGGCCCACGCGACGTCGAGCGGTTCCTGCGCCTCGCGCAGGAGGCCGGCCTGGACGCGATCGTGCGACCCGGCCCGTACATCTGCGCCGAATGGGACAACGGCGGCCTGCCCGCCTGGCTGACGGGCACCCCGGGGATGCGGCCTCGGTGCTCGCACGGCCCCTTCCTGGACGCGGTGGCGGGCTGGTTCGACGAGTTGATCCCGCGCCTCGGCGCCCTTCAGGCGGCGCGTGGAGGACCCGTCGTCGCGGTGCAGATCGAGAACGAGTACGGCAGCTACGGCGACGACCACGGGTATCTGCGGTGGGTCCGCGACGCCCTGGTGGAGCGCGGCATCACCGAACTGCTCTTCACGGCCGACGGCCCGACCGAGTTGATGCTCGACGGCGGCACCCTGCCCGACGAGCTCGCGACCGCGACGTTCGGCTCCCAGGCGGCCGAGGCCGCCGCGCTGCTGCGGACGCGCCGACGCGGCGAGCCGTTCGTCTGCGCGGAGTTCTGGAACGGCTGGTTCGACCACTGGGGGGAGCGGCACCACGTCCGGTCGCCGCGGAGCGCGGCGGGCACGCTCGGCGACATCCTCGACACCGGTGGCTCGGTCAGTCTCTACATGGCCCACGGCGGCACCAACTTCGGGCTCTGGGCAGGGGCCAACCACGACGGCGAGGCCCTCCAGCCGACCGTCACCAGCTACGACTCGGACGCGCCGATCGCCGAACACGGCGCGCTCACCCCGAAGTTCTTCGCCGTGCGCGACCGGCTCAGCGTCCTGACCGGCCCCCCGGAGCAGCCACCGCCCACCGACCCCGCGCTGCTGGCACCCCGCGCCGTCCCGGTCGTCCGGGGCGCCGCACTGCTCGACGGGCTGGAGGCCGTGTCCCGGCCGGTGACCTCACCCCACCCGCTGAGCTTCGAGGAACTGGGGCAGTCCTCCGGCCTGGTGCTCTACCGCGCGCACCCGAAACTCCCCGAAGGCGCCCTCGAACTGGCCGTCACCGGGCTGCACGACCGCGCCCAGGTCTTCGTCGACGGAGCCCCGGCCGGGGTCGTCGACCGGGAGGCCGGCTCGCTCACCCTCCACGGCACGGGCCGCCGGGTACGGCTGGAACTCCTCGTCGAGAACCAGGGACGGATCAACTACGGCCCGCTCCTCGGACAGCGCAAGGGCATCCTCGGCCATGTCCGCGTGGGACGCCGGATGGTCCACGGCTGGACGATGCGGCCGCTGCCGCTGGACGAGTGGTCGGCGCGGGAACTCGCCCGCGCCGCGGCCGCCACCAGCCCGCGGGGCCCGGCCGGATTCGCGACGGCACGGTTCACGGTGGACGAGCGGGCCGACACCTTCCTGGCGTTCCCCGGATTCGCGAAGGGGTTCGCCTGGATCAACGGCTTCCTGCTCGGCCGGTACTGGGAGATCGGCCCCCAGGTGACGCTCTACCTCCCGGCGCCGCTCCTGGTGCCGGGCGAGAACACCGTCACCCTGCTGGAGCTCGAACGCCTGGGGGAGCGGATCGAGTTGCGCGAGGCGCCGGAACTGGGGGAGGCCGAGGAGTACATCGAGACCTTCTCCTCGTAGCGGTGCCGACGCAATGTCCGAGGGCCGCGACGCGGCGGAGCCGGGCGGGCGGATCAGGGTGCGGTGAACAGGTTCGGGAAGCCGGGCGCGAGCCAGGGCTTGCGGCCCCAGGCGATGACGTGCCCCCTGGCCATGGCCCACCACGGGGTGCGGCGGCCCAGCGCGATGAGGAGGAACGCGACCGGTTCGATCAGGATGGTGCAGTCGGGCCGGAGCGGAGGCCGCGGGGTCACGCGCACGGCGCCGTCGTCGAGAGCGACGCCGAACGTGGCGCCCCCGCGCAGCCGGATGGAATAACGCGCCGTCACGCCCGCCGTGGACGCCGCGGCGACCCTCGGCATGACCAGCAGCATGAACGGCATGCACAACCCGACACGTCCGGGGTCGACCATGTGCGGGCGGCCGAGGGCCCGCGCCAGGTCGTAGCCGTGGCCCAGCATGTGCGTCAGGAGGTAGGACGCGAGCGTGGCCCTGCCCATGCGGCCCAACGGCGTGACGAGCGCCGGTTCGTCCGCGGCGCCCTCGCCCGCGGCCCGATCCACGGCGTCCAGGAACGCCTCGGCCTGTTCCGCGATCATCGCCGCCAGTGGTTCGGGCCGACGCTCCTCGAAGGCGGCGAGGGCCCGCGCGTTGGCCCCGGCCAGGCTCTGCGGTGTGCCGTCCCCGTAGGGGCGTTCCCGCCCGCGCGCGAGGTCGGCCATCAACTCGTTGGCCAGCGCCAGATGGGCGGCCGCCTCGCCGACCGTCCACGCGGATCGCGGTACCGCGCGCGTCGAGTCGGCCGCGCCCCGCAACAGTGCGGCGATGTCACCGGCGGTCTCACGTATCGCCTCCGCGAGCTCTTCGGGCAGCCGTCCCCCGCTGCCCTGCTTCATGGTGGGATGCATGCCCTTCGGCTCCTTCCTGCCGCGCGTGCGCGCGGTCGAGTCCCGCCGGCAGCGGGACGCCGAGCGTACCGGGCCGGTCGGCCGGCGGGTGAGTACCGCGACGGCCGGCCCATGGCCCCGGCAGGGCCCACTGCCGGGGCGCCTGACGAGTGATCAGAAAACGATCCGGGCGCGGCGGGCGGCCGCAAGAGCCGCGTCGGTTCCGGAGACCAGTTCCAGCGGTACGTCCGGATCGCGTCCGGCCAGGGAGCGCAGACAGGCGACGGCGTCCGCCCGGACGACCGACGCGGGCTCGCCCGAGCCGATCAGCCACGTGCCCCCGGCGGGCCCGGTGAGCTCCAGTGCGACGGGCGCTCCCGACCAGGCCAGGGCCAGGTCGCGGACCACCTGCTCGACGATGAGCCGGTCGTGCTCTCCCACCACGAGGGACTGTCCCGTGGCCCGTGCCAGGTCGATGCGGTGCATCCACAGGTCGCGGTTGTAGATGGTGTCGAGCAGGTGGCCGACGGACATCCGGGGTGTCTCGGCCACACCGGTGCCGACCCTGGCACGCCGCATCAGTCCCGGGCGGCGCCGACGGGCCTGTACGGCGTGGGGCCACAGCAGTGCGAACCGCTCGGCCAACTCCGGTCCGGACGCGGTGGCGTGGTCGGCGACCTGCGCCGCCATGTGCGCGTCGACCGGGCCCATGCCCCGGTGGCGCAGCCGGCCCGTGATCTCCCTGCGCACCATGGTGGCCAGGGAGATGTTGTCCTCGCACTGGGCGACGAGATGGGAGACCAGCGTCCGCACGTCCCATTCCACGCAGTCGGTGGGGCGGTGCCAGTCGTCGTCGCCGAGCTTCGCGAGGACGGCCAGGGCGGCCCGGCCCTCCGCCTCGGCGACCGCGGCCGACTGGTCACGGTCGGTACGCGGCAGGCGTGCGGCCTCCTCGTAGGTCTGTGTCATCGCACTCGCCCTCCTCGGGGGCGTAGAAGTGGAAGAACATGTCCACCGTCGTCCGGGTGAGCCGGGTGAAGCGGCCTTCCTCGACCCGCGCGGACGGCTCGTTGGCGAGCTGCTGGCTGATCACGCCGGCCATCAGCGCCGTGTAGAGGGCCACCCCGTCCTCCTCGGCGGCGGCGGGCGACAGTTGCCCGGCGCCCACCGCGGCCCGGAGAGCGGCCCGCAGGAGTTCCAGTTGCCGTACCGCGGGTTCGAAGGCCCGCGGGGTCGGTTCGAATCCGGGCACGGGCCGCCAGTACAGCAGTTGTGCCAGCACCGGATGGGCCATGGCCCAGGCCACGGTGGCCTGCTGGCCCGCCAGGAGGGCGCCGCGCGGATCCCGGGACAGCATGGCCCGGTACGGCTCGAGCACGCCGACCGTCTCACGCATCCCCCGCTCGAACAGGGCATCGTAGACGGCGGTCCTGGACGGGAAGTACTGGTAGAGCGAGGGCGGCCGCATCCCCATCCGCCGGGCCACCTCGGCCAGGCTCAGCGCGGCCACGCCTTCCTCCGTCATCACCTCGAGCGCGGTGTCGAGGATCTCCCGCACGGTGTCGTTGCGTCGGCGCAGCCTCCGGTCCTCCCTCATGGCATTAAGAAAACCTAATGGGCGTAGGGGAGTCAATACCCCGTCAGTTCCGCGACCGGACACGCGGGGCACAGGCGTGCGTCGACTGCCCCTGTCCTCGCGCCGGGGCCGCACCGCTTACCCACCTCATCGCCCGATGGAGCCGGGTCCCGGCTCAGGTCCACCGCCCCGTGCCGTACGGCGGTGCGCCGTCGAGCAGCCGGTCGCGCAGTTCCTGACGCCGGACCTTGCCCGTCGCGGTGAGCGGGAGCTGGTCCAGGGGCAGCACCGTCGGCTCGCCGAGCGGCGGAAGGTCGGTCACGGCCTGCCGCCACGCGCCGATGTCCAGCGTGCCGTCCCGGGTCACCAGGACCGGCTGCGGCAGTCCGCTCGCGCGGCCGAGCACCACCGCCTCCACGACCTCCGGCAGCCGGTCGTGGATCACGTCCTCGATCTCGACGCAGCTGCCGTCGGGGATCGCGTCCACCTCGCGGTCCAGCAGGAGCAGCCGGCCGGAGCGGGTGATGAGGCCCAGGTCCCCGGTGGTGAACCAGGGACCGGACAACTTGGCGCGCATCCGCTCCGGTTCGCTGACGTATCCGGCGCACAGCGTTCTCGTGCGGGCCTGCACCAGGCCGGGCCTGGCACGCCCCACGGGCTGGAGGGTCGCCGGGTCCACCACGCGCAGTGCGGTCCCGGGCACGCTCCGCCCCAGGTCACGGGTGGTGGGATGGCGTTCCCCCGTGGCGCGCACCGACCTGCGCGTCAGGCAGCGGAAGGTGAGCGGCCCGGTCTCGGACTGCCCCCAGACCTGCACCCACAGCGGCAGTCGGCGCCGGGTCGCGGTCAGGAACGTCCGTACCGTGGGCGGGTGGACGGCGTCGTAGGTGTTGATGTAGAGCCGGACGTCGTGGAAGGGGTTGTCCGGCGACCCCGCCAGCGGCTGCCAGCGCACGAAGGCCGAGGGCGTGGCCTCCAGCACGGTCGGCGGGTGGGCGCGCAGGACGGGTTCGGCGAGCCGGGGACCGTAGCCGTCCAGGATCACCGCCGCGCGCGGCGCGAGCCAGAACACGCTGATGGTCCAGGCGAGGCCCCGCCCGTGCGCGTACGACGCCGCCTGGGCGACGGTGTCGTCGCGTCGGGTGGACACCAGGGGCAGGCGCCGGGTCTCGGCCGCGGCGATCCGGTGGATCAGCGTTCTGGCGGAGTGCCGGACCAGCTTGGGGACCCCGGTGGTTCCCGAGGTGTGCATGATGGCCAGGGTCAGGTCGTCCGGGCGGGGGCGGGGCGGCGGCGTCCGGTGGCCGCGCACGTCCGCGAGCGGGACCGCGCCGGGTGCGGGGGCGTCGAGGGTCAGGGTGCGGCGGGTGAAGGCGGTGAGGTCGGTCTCCTCACCGCGCGCGGCCGCCAGCGTGGCCGAGGTGGTGACCAGAGCGGCGGCGTCGAGGCGCTTGAGCAGCACCTGGAGCGTCTCCGCCGGGAGGCGGTCGGAGATCAGCGCGGGCACCGCGCCGATGCGGGCGGCGGCACAGGCGAGCAGGACGTAGTCCCAGTGGTTGGGTTTGAGCACGGCGACCCGGTCGCCCGGCGCCACGCCCAGCCCCTCGAGCCAGCCCGCCGCCTGGCTCACCAGATGGGCCAGGTCCGGGATGTCGTACGTGGTCCGGCCGTCGTCCGCGATGTCCAGCGGCCGGCTCAGATGGACCGTCGTCCCGGTGCCGCGGTCGGCCAGGACGTCGAAGAACGGTCCGGGGGCGAGGAGTTTCATCGGGTGACCTCCGAGGAATCGCGTTGCGCGCACGGGAGCTGTGGGAAGGTCGGGCGTGGCGCGGAGGGCCGGGTGGGCCTCCGCGCGGGGCGCGGGGACGTCGGCTCGGGTCCTCGCGCCGCCCTCCGGCTCAGGCGAGGCTGGTGTTCAGGAGGTTGACCGCCACCAGCGTGACGACGAGGATCCGGTGGGCCCGGATGCCGATCAGCCGGCCGCGCAGGACGTCGCCGCGCACCATGCCGACCGTGAACTGCCTCACGCGGGTCGCCTTCAGCGGGACGAAGGCGAGCGGGAACCACCACGGGGCGGTCCCCAGCAGCGGCGCGCTGACGATCACGGTGGTCTCGACGACCGAGAGCGCACCGACGAACCGGCGGTTGCCGGCGAGGGACAGCGGACGCGCGGCGGTCGGCCGGCCCACCACGCGGTCCCCCTCGACGTCGTGGGGGTTCGAGTACACGCCGAACAGGACCGGCCCCAGCCCGAACAGGAACGCCTCCACGACCGCGAGCCCGGTGAACTCCCCGGTGAGCAGGCCGAACAGCGGCAGCACGAAGGCCCAGCCGACCACGGCCAGGTTCACCTCCTGAAGGCCCGGGAAGGTGAACCGCAGGCCCCACGAGTACTGCGGGACGAGGACGGCGGCGGCCGCGAGGGCGAGGACGGCCCACACCGGGCGGTGCGGCGCGCAGACCAGCGCCACCGTCCAGCACAGCCACCCGGCGAGAAGCGCGCCCCAGGCGAAACGGACCGCGGCCGCCTCGGTGAGCGCCTCGGCCGGCAGTGGCTTGCGGGACAGTGCCCGCCCCGGCGCGTCGGGGCCGTAGTGCGCGGCGTCGCTCCCGTCCCGGTGGCCGGTGACGTCGCCGAACGCGACGGCCGCCGCCACCAGGCACACCTCGCCCAGCAGGAACGCGAGCAGCGTCGGCAACGACGCCCCGTCGAACCGCTGGGCCGCGGGGAGCAGCGACCAGACGACGGCCAGGCTGAGGTAGTGGTCGACCATGCCGAGCTTGGCCGACCGGAGGCAGGCGGGCAGCCGCGGCCCCGGATGCCGGCCGGGGCGGACACCGACGTCGCCGACGTCCTGGGGCGGCGGCTCCGTGGCGGTCTCGGAGCCGAGGTCACTGGTCATGGACGCTCCCTGTGGTCGTGACGCCGGGCGCCCGCGGGGTACCCCGCGCCGTCGCGATCCGCCGGGCACGCCGGTCGAGGGTGCCCTCGGGGCCGACGGCCGAGGGCCGTTCGGGGTGTGCCGCGGCCCGCGCGCGGAAGAGGGCGCAGAGGCCACGGCCGGGTACGGGCCCCTGTTCGGTGGGCCGGTGGCGCGGCCGTGCCGGGACCCGGTCGGGCACGTCGACGCCGCCGGCCGTGGTCCAGGTCTCCGTCATGCGGTGAACTCCCAGGGTGTACCGGGCAGAACGCAGCCGGCCCGGGTCAGTGCGGCGCCGAACCGCGGGTCCGCGGCGAGTTCGGTCAGGTCGGTCGTCAGTGGGACCGACGGCGCCGGACGGCGGCAGGCGGCGGCGCCACCGGATCCGTGCCGGGTCAGTACGGCCGCGGCGGAGAGCAGGGAGGTGTCCACACGCAGCGGCGGGGCGCTCACGTGCCCCGCGCGGCCGGTGGCGGACCGCGCCACCAGCGCGGCCAGCACCCCCTCGGCGCAGACCAGCCCGCCGAGCACGTCGAGCAGCGTCATCAGCGACGGCGTCGGCGGCTCGCCGTGCCGCGCGGTCAGCCCGGCCAGACCACTGCCCGCCTGCACCAGGTAGTCGGTGCCGAGCGGCGGGGTGGGCCCGAGGGCCTCACCCCAGCCGGAGGCCCGGGCGTAGACGAGGCCGGGCCGGACCCCGGCCAGATCGGTGGCGTCGAGATGCCACGCGGCCGCCTTGCCGGGAGCCCAGTTGTGCAGGAACACGTCGGCGTCGCGCACGAGTTCACGGAGCGTGTCGCGGCCGCTCGGGGTCCGCAGGTTGGCCTCCGCCACGTCCTTGCCGTGGTTGAGCGCCAGGAACCGGGCCGAGCAGTCGCCGACCATCGGCTCGGTGCCGCGCAGGGGGTCCCCGCCGGGCGGTTCGACCTTGACGACCCGGGCCCCGAGCCGGGCGAGCACGTTCCCGGCGAGCGGTCCCTGCACCCGTCCTGTGGACTCGACGACGACCAGCCCGGCGAGCGGCCGGGACACCGTGGGGGCGGCCGCCGCGGGGGAGGGCACCGCGTGCCGGGATGCGGACAGCGCGCTGACGGTCCACGGGGTCTCGGGCAGGGCGGTCGGCTCCGGCGCGTCGAGGCCGTGGACGGGCAGCACGCTGACGTCGGTCCGGGCGCCCGCGGTGCGGATCACCCGGTACGGACGCCGCGCGGCGACGCGGTGCAGCGCGGCGGGCAGCGGGCAGACGGCGGTGGCGAACCGGTGCTGGAACGGCGGCCAGCCGCGGCGGATCGCGGTCCGCTCGGCGTCGAGGACGGTCCAGAAGCGTTGCCAGGCCTCGGCGTCGAGGGTGTCGATCTCGAACCTGACCCCGTCGGCGCTCGTGAACGGCGGGGCGCCGGCGTCCGCGGCGGGGCGCGCCACCGGCACCGGCACGTCCGACGGGTGCGCGGGGGCGGCGCTCGCCATGGCCAGGTACTGGCCCGCGGCGAGGAGCGCGCCCTGCGCGACCGAGGTGCTCACCCGGCCGATCCGGGTGCCGCGCGCGGCGGCGTGGAACGCGGCGAGCATGCCGGTCACGGCGAGCACGCCGGTCACCGCTCCGGCGTAGTCGAGTCCTAGCGGCGTGGGCGCCCCGTACCGGCGCCCGTGGATGTGGGCGATGCCGCAGGCGGCCTGCACGTCGGCCTCGCTCGCCAGGGGCAGCGCCACCGGGCCCGCCCAGTCGAGGGCACAGGTCAGGCTGCCGGAACCCGAAGCGGTCACGAGGGTGCCCGCGTCACCGGCGTCACCGGTGCCCTGCTCCGGACCCGCGGTGGCCGGTTCGCAGCCGAGGAGCGCCAGGTGCTCGGCGGCGACCGCGAGCGCCGTCGAGCCGCCCGCGGCGGTCAACGGGATCCCGGCCAGCGGCCGGTGCGGTTCCGGCGCCCGCCGCGCCTCCCTGCGTACACACGCGTCGACGCTCACCGGGATCGCCGCCCCTGCACGGAGTAGATCACGCACGAGCCGGCCGGACCGAGGACGCCGGCGAGGGGCGCGGTGGCGAAGGGCCTGCCGTCAGCGGATGTGTGCATGAGATCCCCTTGGACACCTCGGGCCCGTTGCCCGACGACACACACAGAAGATCACATCGAGCGACAGTCATCTCGCTCTCCGTTTCGGCCCGTGTTGGGTCGCGCCGCGGCATCCCCGCAGTGCGGCCCGGGTTTGCCGCCGGGCAGGCCGGTTCCGGGGGCCCGCGGGTTTCACTGCGCGGAGTGACCACGATCGCCCGGTCGGAGGCGCGTGGCCCGTCGGTCTCCGGGACCCGCGGCGGCCCGTGCACGACGCACAGCGGTGGCGGTCGCCGGTGACCGGACGCGGTCAGCGGCTCCGCGGAGTCACCAGGCCCGATTCGTAGGCGAGGACCACGAGTTGGGCGCGGTCGCGGGCCCGGAGCTTGACCATGGCCCGGTTGACGTGGGTCTTCGCGGTCATCGGGCTGATCACCATGCGGTCGGCGATCTCGTCGTTGGACAGCCCCTGGGCGACCAGGGCGACGGCCTCGCGTTCGCGGTTGGTCAGTTCCTCCAGGCCGGGGCCGACGCCCCCATCGAGCGGCTGGGTGACGTACCGGCTGATCAGCTTGCGGGTGATCGACGGCGCGAGCAGCGCGTCGCCCCGCGCGGCGACGCGCACGGCGTGCAGGAAGTCCTCCGGCACGATGTCCTTGACGAGGAACCCGGCCGCGCCGGCGCGCAGCGCGTCGAAGACGTACTCGTCCAGGCCGTAGTTGGTCAGGATGACGACGTGCACCCCGGACAGCGCCGGGTCCGCGGCGACGCGCCGGGTCACCTCGATGCCGTCGAGGACCGGCATCCGGATGTCGACGAGCGCGATGTCGGGCAGATGCTCCCGGACCAGGGCCAGGCCTTCCTGCCCGTCGCCGGCCTCGGCCACCACCTCGATGCCGTCCTCCAGGTCGAGCAGCGCGCGGAAGCCGCTGCGCAGCAGCGGCTGGTCGTCGACCAGCAGGACACGGATCACGACGTCTGCTCCACGGGAAGTTCGGCCTGGACGGTGAAGCCGCCCCCGACGCGCGGCTCCGCCCGCAGCCGGCCCCCGAGGGCGGTGACGCGCTCACGCATCCCGAGCAGTCCGACACCGGGCATCGGGGTGGTGTCCGGCGTGGCCCTGCCGTCGTCGTCGACCCGTATCGTGAGCGCGTCCGGACGGCAGTCGATCCGGACCGACGCGGTGTCCGCGGCGGCATGCCGGGCGATGTTGGTCAGCGACTCCTGGACGATCCGGTAGACGGTCCGGTCCACCGCGGCGGGCACGTCGTGCGGTTTCCCCTCGATCGTCAGTGTCGCGTCCAGGCCGATGGCACGGGCTCTTTCCACCAGGTCCGGAACGTGGTCGAGGCCGCGTGGCGGGGCGGTGTCGTCGTCGCGCAGCGCCTCCAGGGTGGCGCGCAGCTCCCGGCTCGCCTCACGTCCGGCCTCCTGGATCGCCAGCAGGGCCGCCGGCACCTGCTCGCCGCGCCTGCGGGCCACATGCACGGCGACCTCCGCCTGCACCTTGATGATCGAGATCTGGTGGGTCAGCGAGTCGTGCAACTCCCGCGCGATGTGCAGCCGTTCCTCGTCGGCACGGCGCCGCGCGGTCTCCTCCCGGGTGCGCTCGGCCTCGTCCGCCCGCCGCTCGGCCTGCCGCAGCGCCTCGCCCGCCGCGCCGGCCGCGACCAGCCAGGCCACCTCCAGGGCGCCGCGGGCCTGCGCGAACGCCTCCCCGAGGTCGTGCAGGGAGGCCAGGGCCGCGAGGGGGAGGGCGGCCAGCATGGCCACGCTCGTCACCACCGTGACGGTGCGGTGCCCCGCCCGCATGGCGGCGTACACCGCGAACAGGTAGGCGACGGCGGGCACATCGAAACCGGCCGCCTGGTACCCCACCGCGCACAGTCCGGTCACGGCCAGCACGGGCAGCGGGGCCCGCCGGCGCGCGGCCAGCGCCAGGCCGCCGGCCGCCAGCAGCGCGTAGCCGAGCAGGCCGAGGCCTTCGGCGGAGTGCTGCCCGGACAGCCCGGTGGCCAGCAGCGCCCCCGCCACGCCGACGGCGATCGCCCAGTCCCCGGCACCGGCCGGAACACCGAACCGTCCTCTGTCCATGGGCGCACCCTAGCGGGATGCCGCCGCGGGCGGATCACGCTCGCGGACGAGCGCCCCTGTACCGCGCCCGCGGTACAGGGGTGGCGCCCGTGGTATGCGCGGGCTCCCGCCTGCGCCGTCGGCGGCAGCCCGAAGTGTCTGCGCCTGCGGGACGTCTCCAGGCGGGTCCGGCGGACATGATCGGGCGATGTCCAGTCGCAGGAGGAGAAGATGACGGCAACCGACACTCCCCGTACGGAAGGAGCCCTGGCGGGACTGGCCCGGTTCTGTTACCGGCGCCGCCGCCTGGTCCTGCTGACCTGGATCGTCAGTGTGGTGGCCGTGGCGTTCTTCGGCTTCCGCTTCGGCGCTGCCCCCGACAACGACTTCACCGGCGGGGAATCCGGGTCGGCCAAGGCACAGGCCCTGATCGAGAAGCACTTCCCCGAACGGCAAGGGGACACGCTGACTCTCGCCATCAGGGCGGAGAAGGGGATCGACGACCCCGCCGCCCGCGGGAAGATCGAGAAGGTGGTCGCCGATCTGGCGGACTCCCCCGAGACGGGGCCGGTGGTCTCGCCGTACCAGAACGCGAATCTGGTGACGAAGGATCGCCACATCGCCCGTACGACGATCCCGCTGACCGACAAGAACGTGGACAAGGCCAAGGTCAAGCCCTTGGTGGACGCGGTCAGGGACGCCTCAGGCGACGGGGTGACGTTCGGCCTCGGCGGGAACAAGGCGGAGAAGGCCGAGACGCCTGCGCAGAGCCCGGCCGACGGTGTGGGCGTGCTGGCGGCAGCGGTGATCCTGTTCATCGCCTTCGGGTCGCTGGTGGCGATGGGCCTGCCGATCGTGACGGCGCTGCTGGCGATCCTGGGTGGCGTGGCCCTGATCAAGTTGCTGGGGCATGTGGTCCCCTCGCCGGACTTCACCGTGTTCTTCGCCGGCATGGTCGGTCTCGGCGTCGGCATCGACTACGCGCTGTTCATCGTGACCCGCTACAAGGACGCCCTGCAGGAGGGTGACGAGCCGGAGTCCGCCACCGTCAAGGCCCTCGCCACCGCGGGTCACGCGGTGCTGTTCGCCGGTACGACCGTGGTGATCGCGCTGCTGGGCCTGGTCGTCATGCAACAGCGGCTGATGACCGGCGTGGCCGTCGCCACCTCGGTGGCCGTGCTGCTGACGATGATCGCCGCGGTGACCCTGCTGCCGGCGTTCCTGGGCTTCACCGGCTACAGGATCAACTCGCTGCGTCTGCCCCGTCGTGCCTCCCGTCGGCGGCAGGCCGACGACGCCCAGGACGCGGGGCGCCGTCCCCTCGCCGAGCGCTGGGCCGGGGTGGTGCAGCGCAAGCCGCTGGTCGCGGCGGTCGCGGCCGCCGGGATCCTGCTGGTGATGAGCGCCCCCACACTGTCGATGCGGCTGAGCCAGCCCGACGCCAGTGTCCAGCCGCACGACCGGAGCAGCTACATCTCCTACGAGATCCTCTCCGAGGGCTTCGGGCCTGGCTACAGCGCACCGCTGATCTTCGCCACCGAGGTCGGTTCCCGGGGCGGCGACCTGAGCGACGTCGTCGCAGCGGTCAGCAGGACCGACGGGGTCGCCTACGCGACGCCGCCCCAGGTCAGCAAGGACGGGCAGGCCGCCATGTTCATGGCCTTCCCGAAGACCGGGTACCAGGACGCGGCGACCACCGAGCTGGTGCACAGGCTCCGCAACGACGTGCTGCCCCAGGCGTCCGCCGGCGAACAGGTCTACGTCGGCGGCCCGAACGCCGGCACGATCGACTTCGCCGACGAGGCCGGCTCCCGCCTCCCCCTGATGATCGCGGTCGTCATCGCGCTGTCCCTGGTGCTGCTGGTGGCCATGGTCCGCTCGATCACGATCGCGCTCCAGGCCGCGGTGATGAACCTGCTGTCGATCGGCGCCGCCTACGGTGTGCTGGTCGCGATCGTGCAGTGGGGATGGTTCGGCCCGGCCCTGGGGTTCCCCACCGCCATGCCGGTCACCACCTGGGTGCCGATGATGATGATGCCGGTCCTGTTCGGCCTGTCGATGGACTACGAGGTCTTCCTGATCTCGCGGGTCCGTGAGGAGTACGAGCGCACCGGCGACACCCGCGGCGCCGTCACCGTCGGGCTGGCGCGGACCGCCAAGGTCATCACGGCCGCGGCCGCCATCATGGTCGCCGTGTTCACCACCTCCCTGCTCGGCCCCGACCTCGCGGTCAAGCAGGGAGGGCTCGGTATGGCCGTCGCCGTCCTCATCGACGCCACCGTCATCCGGATGGTCCTCGTTCCCGCCGTGATGGAACTGTGCGGCAAGGCCAACTGGTGGATGCCCGGACGCCGGGCACCGAAGGCGAGCGCGGCCGAGAGCGCCGAGGTCGGGGAGGAGGTCAGGGTCTGACCCTGACCTCCGGTGGAAGTGCGGGGGGCCCACGGGGGGTCTCCCGCACAACCGGCCGACGTGCGGGGCATGATGGCCCGATGGTGACCGCACGCGCCCTCAACCGCTCCACTCTCGCCCGGCAGTTGCTGCTCGCCCGGGAGCCGCTCACCGCCGCCGAGGCGGTGCGGCGCGTGGTCGCCCTCCAGGCACAGCAGCCCGCCTCGCCGTACCTGGCGCTGTGGAACCGGCTCAGCGGCTTCGACCCGGCCGGCCTCGACGCCGCCGTGACCGGCCACCGGGCGGTCAGGTCGACACTGATGCGGATCACGCTGCACATGGTCCACGCGGCGGACTACCGGGCGTTCCGCGAGGCCATGGAACCGACCCTGCGCGGCTCCCGGCTCGGCGACCCCCGTTTCACGGCCTCCGGGCTCACCGCCGCCGACGCCGACGCGCTGGTCCCGGGACTGCTGGAGTACACCGGCCGGCCGCGGTCCGCCGCCGAGGTGCGGGGCCGGCTCGAGGAGGTCCTGGGCACACCGGTGGAACCGACGGCCTGGCGCATGCTGCGGCAGTACGCGCCGCTGTGGCACGCGCCCACCGGAGGCCCCTGGTCGTTCGGCACCCGGCAGTCGTACATCGCCGCCGCCACACCGCCGACGCTGGCCGATCCGGACGCCGCCCTCGCGGGGCTGCGCACGCTGATACGCCGTTACCTGGAGGGCTTCGGCCCGGCCTCGGTGCCGGACATGGCGCAGTTCGCGCTGGTCCAGCAAGCCAGGGTGAAAGCGGCGCTGCAGGGGCTCACCGCCGAACTGGAGCAGGTGGCAGGGCCCGGCGGCACGGTGCTGTACGACATCCCCGGCGCGCCGCGGCCGGCCGAGGACACCCCGGCCCCGCCCAGGCTGATGGCGATGTGGGACAGCATCCTGCTGGCCTACGCCGACCGCAGCCGCGTCATCCCACCCGCGTACCGCAAGCTGGTGACGCGCGTCAACGGCGACGTGCTGCCCACCCTGCTGGTCGACGGCTACGTCGCGGGCGTCTGGCGTCCCGTCGACGGAGGGATCGAGGCCACCGCCTTCCACCCGCTTCCCGAGCACGTCTGGCGCGGGCTGGCCGCGGAGGCCGGATCACTCGTCCTGTTCCTCGCCGACCGCGAGGACTCGGTCTACCGGCGCTACGGCCACTGGTGGACGAAGGGCCTCCCGGCCGCCGAGACACGCCTGCTCCGCGGCGACTGAGCCGACGGGCCGCGCCCCGCCGCGGGGCCGCCGTCCGTCATCCGCGAGGGACCCTCGTGTCCGCACGGCGAACCCGCCTCGGCCCCCGTGACAATTAGCCCCATATGTCGCATGTTGTCCTTCGCGTCGCAGTAGGTCTACGGTGAGTGGATGTGGAGGAGTTCCCGGACCGGCCGAACGGCGACACGACCGGGGAGCACTTTCGTGTGAGGAAGTGATCCCGGTGCCCATCGCATGGGATGACATCGGCGGGCTTGCCGATGCCCACGAGCGTTTTCTGACCGGTGCGCTGGTCGAATCGGACGTCCGCGGCCTGGTGCTCGACTCCTGGAAGCGGTGCTGGTTCGCGGGCTTCGAGCCGCATCGGCCGGGGTTTCCGCGCGCGATCGAGCTGGACCCGGACGACCGGCTGCTGCGCGCGGCCGAGCCGGTGCTGAAGGCCCTGTCCGCGTCGCTCACCGACATGAACGTGACGGTCGTGCTGTGCGACGGGCGGGGCCGCATGGTCCAGCGGCACGGGGGAGGCCGGCAGCTCCTGCAGCGTCTCGACAAGGTGCAGTTCGCGCCCGGATGCGACGCCTCCGAATCGGCCGCGGGGACCAACGGCGTGGGCACCGCGCTGGCCGGTCGCCTCCCGTTCTACGTCGTGGGCCGTGAGCACTTCGCCGACTGTCTGCAGCCCTTCGCGTGCGCGGGCGCGCCCGTCCGCAACCCGCTCAGCGGGCGTACCGAGGCGGTCGTCGACCTCTCCTGCCTGCGTGAGCGCAGCGACCCCGTCATGCTGCGGCTGGCAGGCGAAGCCGCACACGACATCGAGGCGGAGCTGCTGGAGCAGGCCACGGCGCGGGAAAGGGCCCTGCTCGCCGCGTACCGACGGGCACACCACGGCACGGCCGGATGGTCCTGGTCCGCGTGCGCACCGCCGGGTCAGGACGACGACCACAAGGGAAGCGGGCTCGGCCGGATCGATCTGGCCCTGCTGCGGGAGAAGGCCGAGGCGCTCATCGCCTCCCCGCAGCACACCTTCGACGAGGTGACCCTGACCGGTGGGCGGGTCGCCACGCTGCGGCGTCGCCCGGTCACCGGACCGACGGGCGAGGCCGGTGTGGTCGTCGAGGCCCGCGTATTCGGCGGACCGAGCCTGCGCGTCACCGGACCCGGTGCTTCGACGGAGCCGTCCCGGGCCTCCTCGGCGGCCCCCGTCGCCATTCCGCCCGCGCCGCCCCTCGTCGCGCCGAAGCCGGACGGGACACCCCGGGTCGCCCCGCGCACGCCGGTGACCGCGCCCCTTGCGACACCCGCAACCGAAGGGCCGCACACCCCGGCCCGGGCCGGCACGGACGATCACGGCGACGAAGGAGGAAGCTGGCCGCTGCTCGTCGGCGAGCCCGGCGTCGGCCGGCTGGCAGTGCAGGCCCGCCGACGTCTGGAGCTGCTGCACGACGCCGGCCTGCGGATCGGCAGCACGCTGGACGTCACCCGGACCGCCGAGGAACTGGCGGAGGTGGCCGTCCCCCGGTTCGCCGACTTCACCGCCGTCGACCTGCCCGATGCCGTGCTGCGCGGCGAGGAGCCCGAGCCGTTCCGCGCGGGCACCGCGTTGCGCCGGGTGGCGTTGGGCGCGGTGGAGGAGGAATCCCCTCTGTACGGTCTCGGCGAAGAGGTCCGGTTCATGCCGTTCACACCGCAGGTCCGCAGCCTGGACAGCCGGCAGTCCGTCCTCGAACCCGTCCTGTCCGAAGCCGGCGGCTGGTTCGCCCAGGACCCGGAGCGCGGGCAACGGATCCTCGCGGCGGGCATCCACTCCCTGATCACCGTGCCGCTGCGGGCCCGGGGCGCGACCCTCGGAGTGGCGAGCTTCTACCGCTGCGGCAAACCGGCCCCCTTCGAGGACGACGACCTGTCCCTGGCCCAGGAACTGGCCGCCCGCGCGGCCATCTGCATCGACAACGCCCGCCGCTACACGCGCGAGCACAACACCGCCCTGGCGTTGCAGCGCAGCCTGCTGCCCCGGGGCCGGCCGGAGCAGAACGCCGTCGAGGTCGCCTGCCGCTACCTGCCCGCGCAGGCCGGAGTGGGCGGCGACTGGTTCGACGTCATCCCGCTGTCCGGCGCCCGGGTGGCACTCGTGGTCGGCGACGTGGTCGGACACGGCCTGCACGCCGCCGCCACCATGGGCCGGCTGCGCACCGCCGTGCAGAACTTCTGCTCCCTGGACCTGCCGGCCGACGAGCTCCTCACCCACCTCGACGACCTGGTGGGCCAACTCGACCGGGGCGAGGGCCGGGCGGCGGACACCCCGGAACCGGACTCGGGGATCATCGGCGCCACCTGCCTGTTCGCCGTGTACGACCCGGTGTCCCGGCGGTGCACCCTCACCCGCGCCGGGCACCCCCAGCCCGCGGTGGTCGCGCCCGACGGCACGGTGGAGTTCGTCGACCTGCCGTCGGGGCCGCCGCTCGGGCTCGGCGGCGTGCCGTTCGAGACCGTCGAGCTGGAGCTGGCCGAGGGCAGCCAACTCGTGCTGTACACCAACGGCCTGATCGAGGACCGGCTCCGGGACGTCGACACCGGCCTCGACACGCTGCGCACCGTGCTGGCCCGCGCCGACCGCGGCCCGGAGGACACCTGCGAGGCGATCCTCGACGCACTGCTCCCGGCCCGGCCGGCCGACGACGTCGCCCTGCTCGTCGCCCGTACGCGCGCGATGGGCCCCGAGCACGTCGCCGAGTGGGACCTGCCCAGCGACCCGGCCGTCGTCTCCCGTTCCCGTGCGGCGGTCATCGACCAGCTCACGGCCTGGGGGCTGGACGACCTGGCCTTCACCACCGAACTCGCCGCCAGCGAACTGGTCACCAATGCCGTCCGGTACGCCACCGGCCCGATCCGGCTACGGCTGCTCCGCGACCGCGCCCTCATCTGCGAGGTCTCCGACGGCAGCAGCACCTCACCGCGGCTGCGCCGCGCCACGAGCGAGGACGAGGGCGGGCGCGGGCTCTTCCTCGTCGCCCAGCTCACAGAGCGGTGGGGCACCCGTTACACCACCGACGGGAAGGTCATCTGGACGGAACAGCCCCTGCCGTGACAGTCGTTCGCCGCACCACATCCGTTCTCCCGCCGCCTGCTGGGCCCCAGGGGCGCCCTCTGCGCGCCGGACGCGGCCGCGCATGACGTAGCGTCCGGTCGTATGGAACCCACGGCTCACCTCCAGCCGGCACCGGGCACCCGGCGCCGGGCCCGTGACCTCGGCATCGTCGTCGGGCACGGCGACACCGGCCCCCTCAACGCGATCACCGACGTGCCGGGCGTCCGGGTCGGGCACACCACCGTCCGTCGTCCCCCCGAGGTGCACAGCGGAGTGACCGCCGTCGTGCCCGGTGCCGTCGGCCCCAACGCGCCGCTTCCCGCAGGGGTGTTCACCGGCAACGGCTACGGCAAGCTCATCGGCACCACCCAGCTCACCGAACTCGGCACGCTGGAGACCCCGGTGCTGCTCACCTCCACCCTGTCGGCGTTCCGGGTCGCCGACGCCCTGGTCGGGTGGATGCTCGAACGGCCCGGATGCGGCGAGGCCCAGAGCCTCAACCCGGTCGTGGGCGAGTGCAACGACGGCCTCCTGTCGGACATCCGCGCCCGGCCGGTGCACGAGGAGCACGTCCGGGCCGCACTCGACGGGGCGTCAGGCGGCCCGGTGGCCGAGGGCTGCGTCGGCGCGGGAACCGGCACCGTCGCCCTGGGGTTCAAAGCCGGGATCGGGACCGCCTCGCGCACACCCGACCTGGGAGGCCGGCCGTACACGGCCGGAGTCCTGGTACAGGCGAACTTCGGCGGCACGCTGCGGGTGCTCGGCCGCCGCGTCACCCCGCGGTCCCTGGGCCCGACCGGCGACCCGGCGCCGCTCGCGGAGACCGGCTCCTGCATGATCGTGGTGGCCACGGACGCCCCGCTCGACGCGCGCCAACTCACCCGCGTCGCGCGGCGGGCCGTGTTCGCCCTGGCCCGCACCGGCGCGGCCTACAGCCACGGCAGCGGCGACTACGCCATCGCCTTCGCCACGCGCCCGGAGGCGGGCGCCACGGTGGCCGACGCCGAACTGGGGCCCCTGTTCGAGGCCGTACTCGACGCCGTCGAGGAGGCGGTGCTCAACTCCCTGCTGGCCGCGACCACGACCACGGGCTTCGGCGGCCGCACCGTTCCGGCCCTGCCCGCGGACCGGCTGCTCGACGCCCTCACGGATCCCGTGGCAACCCGGCTGCCCGACGGCCGGAAACAGCCGCCCGGCTGACCCGGGATCCGCGCCCGGCACGCGCCAGGCGTGTGCCCGGCACGCGATAGGCCGCGGCTATCGGCCGCATTCGGCAATCGCGCATTGTGACGGCCCGGCCCTTCGGAGAGCCTGACCAGGTCCGGCGGCACGGCCGGCGTGGTCCAGCGAAGGGGAGGGCATGGCACAGTCACAGCACCTTCGGCGCAACTTCATCGACGGACGGTGGGACCCGGCCGAGTCGGGGCTGACCCGGGAGAACGTCAACCCGGCCGACGTCACCGACCGGATCGGGGAGTTCGCCGAGTCGGGCGGCGTCGACGTGGACCGGGCGGTCGACGCCGCCACGGCCGCGCTGCCCGGCTGGCGCGGGCTCGGGCCGGTCAAGCGAGCCGCGTTCCTTGCCCGGGCCGGGACACTGCTCGGCGAACGGGCCGAGGAGTTCGCCGCCGTCATCACCCGCGAGCAGGGCAAGCTGCTCACCGAGGCACGCGGTGAGGTGGCCCGGGCGCGGTCCGTACTCGACTTCACGGCCGGACAGGCGCGGCTGCTCGGCGGGGTCACGGCGCCCGCCGAGGACGAGCGCACGTTCGCCTGCACCTTCCGCCGCCCCATCGGCGTGGTGGGCCTGGTCTCGCCGTGGAACTTCCCGTTGGCGATCCCGATGTGGAAGGTGGCGCCCGCGCTGCTGTCGGGGTGTACGGCGGTGCTGAAGCCCTCGCCGCTGACCCCGCTCACCGCGGCGCTGCTGGTGGAGGTGTTCCAGCAGGCCGGAGTTCCGGACGGGGTGCTCAACCTGGTGCAGGGCGACGTCGCGGCCGGCGAGGCGCTCGTCGCCAACCCGGCGGTGACGGGCATCAGTTTCACCGGCTCGCTCGCCGTGGGCACCGCCATCCAGACCGCCGGCGCGCACCGGCTGCTGCGCACCCAGCTGGAGCTCGGCGGCAAGAACGCGGTCGTGGTCTGCGACGACGCCGACCTGGACCGGGCCGTGGACGCCGTCGTGCACGGCGCGTTCGGGCAGGCCGGGCAGCGGTGCAGCGCCACGAGCCGGGCGGTGGTGGACGTCCGGGTGCAGGAGGAGTTCCTCGAGCGGCTGGTGCCACGGGTCGCCGGGCTGCGCGTGGGGCCGGGCGACGACCCGGCCTCCCAGGTGTGCCCGGTGGTCAACACGGTCCGCAGGGACGCGGCACTGTCGGCGATCGCCGGGGCGCAGCGCGACGGCGGCAAGGTGCTCTGCGGAGGCGGCCCCGGCGAACGGGCGGACCTGCCCCGGGGGTGCTACGTGCAGCCGACGGTGATCCGGGACGTGCCGTGGAACAGCGAGCTGGCCCAGGAGGAGGTCTTCGGCCCGGTGCTGGCCGTCGTCGACGCGGACGGGTTCGACGACGCGATACGGATCGCGAACTCGGTGAAGTACGGAATGAGCGCCACGGTGTTCACGGCCTCCCAGGCGCGGGCGTTCGAGGCGCTGGAGCGCTTCGAGGCGGGGATGCTGCACGTGAACCGTCCGGGTGTCGGCGCGTACGCGCACCTGCCCCACACGGGCGCGAAGGCGTCCCAGTACGGGCCCCCGGAGTGTTCGCCCCAGGTGTGGGACTTCTACACCGCGTGGCACTCGGCCTGCATCGCCTACTGACCGGCGCCCGCAGGCCCGGCGGCCGGACCGGAAACGGTGAGGAGCCCCGGCGGGAACTTCCCGCCGGGGCTCCTCACCGTCCCGCGCTCAGGCGCCGATGTTCTCCTCCGCGAGTCCGAAGGACAGGGTCATGCCGGCGCCGCCGACACCGTTGACGACGGTGACGCCCGGCTCAGGGGAGACGACGAGTTCGGTGCGTCCGTCCCGGAGCGAGGGGTAGTAGCCCGCCCAGCGTTCGGTGACGCGGGCGTCGGGCAGGGCGGCGAAGGTGCCCAGGTAGTCGAGGACGGCCTCGTTGATCTCCTCGTTCTCGAAGGGGTCGTGCGTCATGCCGTAGGCGTGGCTGTCGCCGATCGTCAGCCGTCCGTCCGCCGTCTGGGACAGCAGCACGTGGATGCCGTGCTCGCGGTGGAACGGCAGCTCGGCGGCCATGCGTTCGGCGAGCGCGGCACGCGCGGCCAGGCCGTTGAAGGCCGCGTAGTGCAGCAGGGTGAGACCGCCGCAGAGCATCGGGCCCAGTTGCCGGCCGCCCGGCTGCACGCCGGTCCGCATCATCTGGAGCTTGCAGCGGACCAGGCCGCTCTGTGCGAACACGTCCGGATACAGCGTCGCGAAGTCGTTCCCGCTGCACACGAAGACCCGTTCCGCGCGCCACTCGCCCGCGGTGGTGGAGACGGCCGGCATGTCGATCGAGCGCACGGTGGTGCCGAACCGGATGTCCACCCCGTACTCGGCGACGAGGTGTCCGGCGACGGCGGGGATCGCCTGCCGGGGGTCGACGTTGACCTCGGTGGGGCTCCACAGGGCGGCGAGCAGGCCGTCCGGCCGGGCGGTCGAGCTGCGCTCGGTCGCCTCCCGGGCCGTGATCAGGGTGGTGCCGTGTTCCCGCGCGGCGGGCGAGGCGGCGAGGAACTCCTCCAGGACCGCGACCTCGTCGGGGTGGTGCGCCAGGTGCAGCGAGCCGGTCCGCTCGGCCCACAGCCCGGTCTTGGCGGCGATCTCCAGCCAGATCTCCCGGCTGCGCAGCGCACGTTGGTAGACGGCGCCGCGTTCCTGGCCGATGGCCCAGATCATGCCGAAGTTGCGGATGGAGGCGCCGACGGCGAAGTCGTCGCGTTCGAAGACGACGACGCGTTCGCCGCGGCGGGCGGCGGCCAGGGCGTGTGCGAGTCCGACGATGCCTGCGCCGACGACGACGGTGTCGGCCCGGTTGACGGTCATGGGTCGGTTCCTCTCTGAATACGGTGGAAGGTACGGCGAGGGGTTGCCCCGGGGTTCTGGAGGACTGAGCTCACCCACCGGCCGCGCGCGGCGTCCGGTTCCAGTGCGGCAGCATCAGCAGCCCGGCGAGCAGCGCGGCGACGGCGAACCCGGTGAACAGCACGCCCCCGGAGAGGAACCCGGGCAGCAGGCCACCGAGGATCGCGCCGACGGAGCCGCAGCCGTTGACCAGCCCGGCCGCCGTGCCCGCACCCTTGTCGGTGCCGAAGTCCACCGCGGCGACGCAGGAGATCATCGAGTCGGCGGCGTACACGGTCAGCCCGATCACGGCCAGGACGCCGATCATGACGGGGACACTGCCGGTCGCGGTGAGCGGCATGAACAGCGCCATGGCCGCCGTCAGCAGGGCCAGGGCGAGCACGCACGGTGGTACGCGACGCGAGGCGAACAGCCGGTCGGAGACCCAGCCGACGGCGATCGGAGCGAGAACGCCGGCCGCGCCGAACGCGATCGGGACGAGCACGGCACCGACCTTGTCGAGGTCGGGCAGCCGCCGGCTGACGAGAACGGGACCCCACAGCAGGATCGCGTAGCGGGCGGGCTTGAGCAGGAAGTAGGCGGCGCCGAGAGTCAGCACCATGCGGTCGCGCAGCGTCTCACGGTAGAGGGCGATCCCGTGGTGCGTCCCACCCGTCGGTGTGGCCGGTGCGGGCCGCCCGACCGGCGCCGTCTCCTCGGCCGGTGCGTCGTCCTCGGCGATGCCCGCGTCCCGCGGAGAGTTCTTCTGCAACGCGGCGAACAGCAGCAGTACGGCGCCGAGCGTCGCGGCGCCCGAGAAGAACGCGGCCCGCCAGCTGCCGAAGAGGGAGTACGCGATCCAGCCGAGGAACGGGGGCGCGGCCAGGCCCCCGAACGCGTAGTTGGTGCTCCACAGCCCGAGGATCCGGCCGCGCCGGTGCACGGGGAAGAAGCTGCCCATGTTCTTGCACAGCGGAGCCCAGCCGGCCGACTGGGCGAGGCCCTGGACGACCATCGCGCCGCCGAAGACCAGCAGGGCGCTGCTGAGGCCCATCACGCAGGCCGCGGCGATGGCGCCGATCATGCCGCCGATGACGACCACCCGGGGACCGAAGCGGTCGGCCCACATGCCCCACAGGAACTGCCCGGCCGCGTAGGCGGCCAGGTACACCGCGTCGATGACGCCGAGGGCGTGTTCGGTGAGCGCGGTGTTGACGGACGGGTCGTCGAGGATGCCGAGCTTGGCGACGGAGAAGGCCTGGCGCACGAAGTAGAACCCGGCGTAGGCGAGCCAGGTCACGGCGAAGATCCGCCGGCGCCAGCGGACGGCGACGACCTCCGCCGGGCCGGTCAGGGGAGTGCGGTGCGGTTGCGGTGGTGCGAGGTCGGCCATGGCAGTGTCCTGTCCCTCGTCTGGGGCGGATGGGCTGGCGTGGGGGGCGGCAGCGGGCATGGCAGGGCCCCGGACGCTCGTACTCGGGACTCGGCGTGCCGAGCCCCGGCGGCCGGGGCCGGTCGCCGACGGGGTGCTGGACGGTCAGGCGGACACAGGCTCACCCGCCGCGATCGCCGTGCCGACCCAGAACGCGTCGAAATTGCGCAGGCGGTGCCCGTCGGGCAGGCCGGCGACGGGCGCGTTCACGAGGAACGGCACCTTCTGCTCGGACAGACCCCCGTGCGAGCGCAGCGGCTCGGTGAAACCGGAGATGTCGTGCCGGGCGGGCGTCGTACCGAGCACGGTGTTGCGTTCCGCGATGACGACGAGGTCGCCGATGCGGTCGCCGGGCAGCTCGAAACGGGCGGCCGCCGCGTCGCGGGTCAGCACCGCCGCCACACCCTCCAGGGCCTGGAGACGGGCGGTGACGGCGCCGCTGTCGGCGTGCTCGGGAAGGTGGACGGTGGCGTACGAGCCGAGTGCGCCGTGGTGCACGGTGTACGGGTCGGTGATCGGCAGCACCACCCGTGCCGAGCCCGGCTCCAGGTGGGCGTCGAGGACGTCCTGGAGATGGACGACCCGGGCGTTCCCGTCGCGGTCGGCCTTGGCGTTCATGCCGTGGTCGGCGGTGACGACGAGTACCGCGCCGAGCGCGTCGATGCGTTCGAAGTACTGGTCGAGCATGGCGTAGAAGTCGTTGGCGACGGGCGATCCGGGGGCGTGCTTGTGCTGGATGTAGTCGGTGAGCGACAGGTACATGAGGTCGGGGCGGTCCTTGTCGAGGATGTCGGTCCCGGCCGCCATCACCAGTTCGCTGAGCTCGGCGCTGTAGACGGACGGCAGTTCCATGCCGGTCCTGGCGAGGACCTTGCCGATGCCGTTCTCCTCCTCCGTGGCCTGGTCGGCCTTCTCGGCGGAGAAGCAGATGCCGTCGGCGAGACCGCTGCCGAGGAGCCGGCGCAGCTTGTCCTTGGCGGTGATGACGGCGACCTTGGCCCCCTGCCGCGAGAAGGCGGCGAACAGGGTGGGCGCGCGCAGCAGTTCGGGGTCGTTCATCATGACCTCGGTGCCGCGGGCGGGGTCGTAGAAGTAGTTGCCGCAGATGCCGTGGACGGAGGGCGGCACCCCCGTGGCGATGGACAGGTTGTTCGGATTGGTGAACGACGGCATCGTGCAGTCGGCGCGCAGGTCGCTGCCCGCGGAGAGCATGCGTTCCAGGAAGGGCATGCGGCCGTCGGCGATGGCCCGCTCGTGGTAGGCGTCCTCGCTGCCGTCGATGCACACGACGACGACGGGCCGGCGGGGCCGGTGGTAGCGGCGTCCGTTCACTGTCAGCGGTTCGGTCATGTGCGGATCCACCTCTGGAGGTCGAAGGAGCCGGGAGGGCCGTAGCGTCGGCCGCCCCGCTTTTTCATGGGTAGCACCGCGCCGTGGACGGGCAGAACCACCGGATTCGCTATGGCGCTCATAGCCGCTCGCGGTGCGCTCGCCGGCTCTCGCACCCTCCCCACCAGGGTGTTCGGGCGCTAGAGTCGGCGGCTCGGGCGATTCGCGACGGCACGGGGAGGCGTGTGGAACTCAACCTGCACCGATTGTGGATCTTCATGCAGGTCGTGGAGCACCAGGGCTTCTCGGCGGCGGCGCACCGTCTCTACATGAGCCAGCCGTCGGTCTCCAACCAGGTGCGCCGGCTGGAGCAGTCCCTCAAGGTCACCCTCATCGACCGCTCGGGGTCCCGGGCGCGGCCGACCGCCGAGGGCGAGATCCTGGCCGAGTACGGCAAGCGGGTGTTCCTGCTGGCCGAGGAGGCCGTCGCGGCGGTGCAGCAGGTGAGCGGCCTGGTGTCGGGGCGGCTGCTGGTCGGCGGCTCGACGACCGTCGGCACGTATCTGCTGCCGCCGCTCCTGGCCCGCTTCCAGCAGCGGCACCCGGGCATCGAGTGCGACATCTTCGTGGGCAACAACGAGGCCGTGCTGGAGCGCCTGCTGGCCGGGGACATCGGCGTCGCCGTGGTCGCGGGCGTTCCGGCGGAGTCCCGACTGGTGCCCGAGACGGTGCTCGGCGAGCGCCTGGTGCTGATCGCGGCGCCGGGGCATCCGCTGGCGGCGCGGGACCAGGTGGGCCCGCGGGACCTGAAGGGCTGTCGCGTGCTGCTGCGCGAGCCGGGGTCGCAGACGCGGGAACTTCAGGAACAGGTGCTCGCGGACTGGGAGTTGACGGAGGTGTCACGGGGCGAGGTCTGGGGGCCCGAGGCGGTCAAGCAGTGCGTGGCGGCGGGCCTCGGACTCGCCCTCATCTCCGAGCACGCCGTGGTGGACGACGTACGCGCCGGGACCCTGACCGTCCTGCCGGTCGACCCGGCCCCGCGCTCCCGGCCCGTCAACCTCGTCCGCCGCAGGG
Organism: Streptomyces sp. NPDC052043; assembly: GCF_044548235.1. Classification (NCBI taxonomy): domain Bacteria; kingdom Bacillati; phylum Actinomycetota; class Actinomycetes; order Kitasatosporales; family Streptomycetaceae; genus Streptomyces; species Streptomyces sp. NPDC052043. The sequence continues at coordinate 119,424 of NZ_JBIUBT010000017.1, read as the reverse complement.
ACCGTCTGCTGTCCCCGGCGGAGCGCGCGTTCATCGAACTGCTGCGCTCGGTAGGCCAGTGGCCGCGCGAACTTCCGGAGTCCCTGACGCCCTGAACCGTGTCTCCCCGAGCGGTGGCCGGAGCCGGCGTGGCCCGGCCCGCACGGGCCGTTTCGTGCTGGTGCACAATCGTCGTGTGCCCGTCTCGGTTCCCGACCTCCTCGCCGAACCCGCCCTCAGGCTGCGCGCCCTGACCAGCCACTGCCAGGACGAGGACCGGCGGATCGGCTGGGCGTCGACCACGGAGCTCCCGGACCCGACGCCGTTCCTGCGCGGTGACGACCTGGTGATGACGACGGGCATGCTGGACCGCGACGACGCCGAGTGGAGCCGGCTGGCCGGCTGGCGGAGCTTCCGGTGGCCGCGCTCTGCTTCGGCACCGGGCTGGTGCACCAGGAGGTGCCGCCCGTCGTCGTCGAGTCCGCCGAGCGGGCCGGTCTGGCCCTGCTGGGCTCACCCGTGGAGGTGCCCTTCGCGCAGATCAGCCGCTGGGTGGCCGACCGGATCTTCGCGGAGCGCTACGACGCGGTGCGATCGGCCGTCGTCCTCCAGGACCAGCTGGTCAGGGAGCTGCTGTCCGGTCACGGACTGCGCGGGCTGCTGCGGCGGCTGCACCGCGAACTGGGGGCGGGTCCGGTGGCCGTGGTCGAGCCGGGCGGGCGCGTGCTGGCACGCCACCCCGCCTCGTCGGCGTGGCCTCGGGCCGGTGCGGACGAGAAGGCGGCGGACGACGGGGGGACGTCCGTGCCGATCGTGGTGGACGGTGTGCCGGTCGCGTGGCTGCGCACCCGGCTGGGCACGGCGCGGCAGGACGTGCTGTCGTTCGCCACGAGCATCCTCGGCCTGGAGGTGGCCCGCCACCAGGCCGTGCTCAACGGCCGGCGGGAGCTGCTGGGCCAGCTCCTCGAGGACGTCCTGCACCGCACGGTCTCGGACACCGACGCCCGCCGCCGGCTGACGGCGTACGGCCTCGCGGTGGAGGGGCCGCACGTGGTCGTGGTCGCCCGGGTCGGCGGCGCCCTCGGGCGGCTGCGCAGCCTGCCGTGGACCCTGGGGCCGCTCCTGGAGCGTGAGGGCGACCGGCTGCCCACCGCCCTGATCGACGACACCGTCATGGTGATCGTGCCCGACGGCGTCGACGCCGAGTCGGCCGCCCGTACCCTCGCGGACCGCCTGACCGTGCTGGACACGGGGGTCCGGGTGGGCGTGGGCGAGCCGCGACGCGGCGTGGCCGGGCTGCGGCTCGGCTACTTCGAGGCACGCCAGGCGGCGCAGGCGGGCCCCGGGGTGCACCGGGCGGCGCCGCTGAGCATCGCCGGCCTGCTGATGGGCAATCTGGACCTGCCGCTGCGGGAACTGGGTCACGCCGTGCTCGCGCCGCTGCTGCGGCACGACGAGGCGCACCGGGCCGAACTCGTTCCCACGCTGCGGTCGTACCTCGCCCACGACTGCGTGCCCGCCGCGACCGCCCGGGACCTGACGCTCCACCGCAACAGCCTGCGCTACCGGCTGCGGCTGATCGAGCAGCTCACCGGCCGCGATCTCGACCGTCTGACCGACCGCACGGAGCTGTGGCTCGCCCTCCTGGCGCTGGAGGCCGACCCCGCCGGCGCACCGCCCGGGCAGTGAACGGGTGCGCCCGGCCCCGCCGCCCTCAGGGGGTGGGGGAGGGGGAAGCGGCCCTCGTCGCCGGCTCGGCGGTGAGGATCATGCGGTCCGGAACGTGGGCGGTGTCCCGGCGGGCCGTGAGCCAGTAGAGGGCGGCCGGTACGGCCAGGCCGACGATCCAGGAGATGTCCGTGCCGCCGAGCGGCGCCACCAGCGGACCGGTGTAGAAACTGGTGGCCAGGAACGGCAGTTGGACCAGAAGACCGATGCCGTAGACGACGAGTGCCTTGACGCGCCAGGCGCCGTAGCGGCCGTGCGGGTCGCTCAGGGCGGGCAGGTCGTAGCGCTCCTTGGCGATCAGGTAGTAGTCCACCAGGTTGATCGCCGACCAGGGGGTGAAGGCCGTGAGCAGGAAGAGCAGGAAGTCCTTGAACGAGGTCAGGAAGCTGTCCTTGCCCAGGAGGGCGACCGCGGTGCCCGCGATCATGATCCCGGCGATGTAGGCGGCGCGGCCGCGGGTGGACAGCGCCCGCTGCTCGCGGAAGCCACTGATGCCGGTGACCACCGACATGAAACCGCCGTAGGTGTTGAGCACGTTCACCGTCAGCTTGCCCAGGGCGATGACGAAGTACAGGAACGAGGCCGCGAGGCCGGCGCCGCCCAGGCCGACGACGTAGCCGACCTGGTTGTCGACGAAGGCGCTGCCGGCCGCGGCCGCCGCGAGCGCGCCGAAGGTCATGGACCACTGGGAGCCGAGGGCCGAGCCGCCGAGGGTCCACCAGAAGGTGGCGCGGGGAGAGGTGGAGCGGGGCAGGTAGCGCGAGTAGTCGGCGACGTAGGGGCCGAAGGCGAGCTGCCAGGACGCGGAGAGGGAGAGGGCGAGGAGGAACAGCGGCAGGTCGAAGGAGCGGTTCGCGAGGAGGGTGCTCAGGTCGGTGTGATCGAGGAGGCGGATGCCGAGGTAGACGAAGGCGAGGGCGCACACGATGCTGGCCACCCGGCCCAGGGTGTGGATGAGCCGGTAGCCCACGAGTGTGGTGACCGCGGTGACCAGGGCGAAGATCACGATGCCCGTGGTGTCGCCGAGGTGGGTGAGTTCGCCGACCGCCTGGCCCGCCAGCACGCTGCCGCTGGCGAAGAAGCCGACGTACATGACGACGACCAGGACCAGCGGGACGACGGCTCCTCGGACGCCGAACTGGGCCCGGCTGGAGATCATCTGCGGGAGGCCGAGGCGGGGCCCCTGGGCGGAGTGCAGGGCCATCACCGCACCGCCCAGCAGGTTGCCGAGCAGCAGGCCGATGATCGACCACAACGCGCCCCCGCCGAAGACGACGGCGAGCGCGCCGGTGACGACCGCGGTGATCTGGAGGTTGGCGCCCAGCCAGAGAGTGAACTGGCTGAACGCGCTGCCGTGCCGTTCGGCGTCGGGGACGACATCGATCGAGCGTTGCTCTACCACGCCTGTCATGGATATGCCCTCTTTCACGGATCCGCTCGTGAACTGCATAAGGTCATTCAGGATGGGATCGGATGAATGAGAGGTCAATACTTCGGCGGCAAAATATGGGCTGGGAATTGTCCGGGGGAGGCAGTGGGCCCCGGACTCACCGACGGCTCCGGACCCGGCTCTCGCGGAGCCATTGCCCGACGACCGCGTCGGCGTGCTCGCCGAGAGCGGGGCTCGACGCCGCGGTCCCGTGGGCCTCGGTGCCGGTATCGGTGTCGGAGCCCGTTCCGCCCGCCGCGTCGTCCGGGCCGAACCGCGCCGGCTGGCGCAGGAACGGCGTGCGGCCCAGTACGGGGTGGTCGAACTCGCCGACGAGCCCCCGCCCGCGGATCTGTTCGCTGCCCACCGCCTCGGCCAGGTCCCGGATCGGGGCGGCCGGAACCCCCGCCGCCCGCGCCGCCTTCAGGGCCTCCTCCGTGGTCAGTCCGGCCGACCACCGCTCGGTGATCTCCCGCACCTGCCCGATGTGCCGCGCCCGGGCGGCGTCGTCACGGAAGCGCGGGTCCGACGGCATGTCGGGCCGCCCCACCATCCGGGCGAACCGGGCGAACACCGCCTCGCCCGCGACCGCGACCGCCACGAGGCCGTCGGCGGTGCGATAGGTGTCGAACGGGGTGGAGACCGGATGCCGGTTGCCGACCCGGCCCGGCAGGCGTCCGGTCGCCGTGAGCAGGCTCATCGCGGTCACCTGCAGCGACACCAGCGAGTCGAGCATGGCCACGTCGATGTACCGGCCCCGGCCGCTGCGCTCCCGGTCGAACAGCGCGGCGTTGATGGCCCAGGAGGCGAACAGTCCGGCCACCAGGTCGCCGACCGACTCGCCGACCCTGGTGGGCGGCCCGTCGGGGGTGCCGGTGCCGGCCATCAGGCCGGACATGGCCTGGACGATCAGGTCGTAGGCGGGATACTCCCGCATCGGGCCGCTCTGCCCGAAGCCGGAGATGCTCGCGTACACCAGTCGCGGGTTGGCCGCGCGGAGCGTGGCGTGGTCGATGCCGAGCCGCCGGGCGACCCCGGGACGGTAGTTCTCGACGAAGACGTCGGCCTGCTCGGCCAGCCGCAGCAGCAGTGCGTGGTCGCCGGGATCCTTCAGATCGAGGACGATGCTGCGCTTGCCGCGGTTGAGCTGGGCGAAGTACACGCTCTCGCCCTTCCGGAACGGTCCGAGGTGCCGGGCGTCGTCACCGCCCGGCGGCTCGACCTTGACCACGTCGGCGCCGAGGTCCGCCAGCAGGGCCGTGCAGTACGGGCCGGCCAGCACCCGGCTCAGGTCGAGCACGCGCAGGCCGTGCAGAACAGTCATGGCTTCACGCCTTTCGGTCGGGGCGGCGGCGTCGCACCGCGGCATGCGGAACGTAAGCGCGGGGCCTTCGGGGCGTCGATGTGCGGCTGCACGAAGATCCGCCGGATCGTCGTGCGCGCGCACCTTGGCGCGGCGGGCGGTTCTGCGCCGCAATGGAGCCGGACCCGTACCCGAGCCGTACTCCGGCATCCCGGCAACCCGGCATCCCGGCATTGCGACGTGCCGGCGTGCCGACATCCCGACGTGTCGACATTCCGACCGAGGAGCACTCATGACGACGCCGTACCTGCTGCCCCCGATGTACGACGAGTTCCGCGCCGCGGCCCGCGCCGTGGCCGAGAAGGAACTGGGGCCCCGAGCGGCGGAGGTCGACGCGCGGGGCGGCTTCCCGCACGAGAACCACGACACGCTGGTGGCCGCCGGGCTGCACGCACCGGGCATCCCGGAGGAGTACGGCGGCGACGGTGTCGACGCCCTCGCCGCGGCCATCGCGGTCGAGGAGGTCGCCCGGGTGTGCGCGTCCTCGTCCACCATCCAGACGTCCAACAAGCTCGGCGTGGTACCGCTGCTGCTGGCCGGCACGGAGGAGCAGCGGCGCCGGTACCTGCCCGAAGTGGCCTCCGGGGACGCGCTGATGGCCTACGCCATCAGCGAGCGGGAGGCGGGCAGCGACGTCGCCGCGATGCGCTGCCGGGCCACGGCCGACGGGGACGGCTGGATCCTGGACGGCGTCAAGACCTGGATCACCTCGGCCGGCGTGGCCAGGTACCTCATCGTCTTCGCGGTCACCGACCCCGACGCGGGCTCCCGCGGCATCTCGGCGTTCGTCGTCCACGCGGACGACGCCGGCATCGGCTACGGCGAGCCCGAACGGAAGATGGGGCTGAAGGGTTCGGTCACCCGCGAGGTGTACTTCGACGGCTGCCGGATCCCCGGCGACCGCCTGCTCGGCGAGCGCGGCAGGGGCCTCCGGCTGGCGCTGGCGACCCTGGACCACACCAGGGTCTCGGTCGGTGCCCAGGCGCTCGGCATCGCTCAGGGAGCCCTCGACACCGCGCTCGCCTACGTCCGGGAACGGCGGCAGTTCGGCAGGGCCGTCGCCGACTTCCAGGGCGTCCAGTTCATGCTCGCCGACATGGCCATGAAGGTGGAGTCGGCACGGCAGATGGTCTACGCCGCGGCCGCCCGCAGCTGTGCCGGCTCACCCGACCTGACGTACTTCGGGGCGGCCGCCAAGTGTCTGGCCTCCGACACCGCCATGGCGGTGACGACCGACGCAGTGCAACTGCTCGGCGGTTACGGCTACACCAAGGACTTTCCCGTCGAGCGCATGATGCGCGATGCGAAGATCACCCAGATCTACGAGGGGACCAACCAGATCCAGCGGATCGTGGTGGCCCGCAACCTGCCGTAGGGCCTGTTGCGCCCTGGCCCCCGCCGGACTTCACACGGCGGACCGGGATGCGGCCGGGCGTCGCCTGAGCGTCGGTTCGGCGAGAGACGGCGGCGTCCACACGCCGTCAGGGGGGTAGACATCGGTTCCGGGCGGCACGATGGCGTCGAGCCGGTCGAGTACGGCGTCGTCCAGCACCACGGACCTGCCCTTGAGCGTGCTGTGCAGGTGCTCCATCGTGCGCGGGCCGATGATCACCGACGTGACGGCCGGATGCGCGAGCGGGAAGGCGATGGCCAGCTCCGGCAGTGAGCAGCCCACTTCACGGGCCACTTCGACGAGCTGCTCGACGATCTCCAGTTTCGCGGCCGTGCGCGGCGCCGACGGATCGAAGCGGTCGGGGTTCAGGGTGGGACGCCCGCTGCTCAGATCGAGAGCCAGGCCCTTGCGGTAGCGGCCGGTGAGGAATCCGGAGGCGAGCGGACTCCAGGTCAGCACCCCCATCCCCAGGCGTTCCGCCACCGGCAGCACCCGCCGCTCGACGCCGCGGGCCAGCAGCGAGTACGGCGGCTGCTCGGTGCGGAACCGCTGGAGCCCCCGCCGGTCGGCCACGTGGTACGCCTCCACGATCTCGTCGGCGGGGAAGGTGGAGCAGCCGAACGCCCTGATCTTGCCCTCGCGCACCAGGTCGGTGAGGGCCGAGAGTGTCTCCTCGATGTCGGTGGTGTGGTCCGGCCGGTGCACCTGGTAGAGGTCGATCCAGTCCGTTCCCAGCCGCCGCAGGCTGTTCTCCACCTCCCGGACGATCCAGCGCCGTGAGTTGCCGCCGCGGTTGGGGCCGTCCCCCATGGGGAAGTGGACCTTGGTCGCGAGCACCACGTCGTCGCGTCGGCCCTTCAGCGCCTCGCCGACGATCGTCTCCGACTCCCCGGCCGAGTACATGTCGGCCGTGTCGACGAAGTTGATCCCCTCGTCCAGCGCGGCGTGGATGATCCGGACGCACGCGTCGTGGTCGGCGTTGCCGACGGACCCGAACATCATCGTGCCGAGACAGTACGGGCTGACCTTGATACCGGTCCCGCCCAGAACGCGGTGACGCATACGACTCTCCTTGGCTGGCGCCTGCTTGGACGGGTCGACCCTACGAACTGGAGTCCGCTCCAAGGCAAGCGCGGCCCAGGAGTCCGCCGTCGGCCGGCGCGGGTGACCGCGCGGGGGACGAAGGGACTTTCGGGGTCCCGGCAGGGACTGTTCGGCCTCAGCGGGAAGGCGGCGGGTGGGGTGGACTGGAGGTGACAGGAAGGGCGCTGAGTGATGAGACGACGCAGTGTGGGCGAGCTGATGAGCCCCACCGCCGTGAGTGTGCGACCGGGCACGGCGTTCAAGGAGATCGCACGCGTCCTCGACGAGTACGACATCACCGCCGTCCCGGTGGTCGACGACGAGGACCGGCCGATCGGAGTGGTGTCCGAGGCGGACCTTCTCCGCAAGCAGACCCGCGGTGGCGCGGGGAGGAACGCGGGGGAGCTGATGACGAGCCCCGCCGTCGTCGCGCAGCCCGGCTGGCACGCCGTGCGTGCCGCGCGGACGATGGAGCGGCACCGGGTCAAGCGCCTGCCGGTGGTGGACGGCGACGGCCGGCTGGTCGGCGTGATCAGCCGCAGCGACCTGGTGCGGCTGTTTCTGCGCCGGGACCGGGAGATTCAGCGGGAGATCCTGGAGGACGTCATCGTACGGACGTTGGGCCTGCGGCCTTCGGCGCTCGCGGTCGAGGTCGCCGAGGGCCGGGTGGTCCTCAGCGGCACGGTGGAGCGCAAGAGCCTGATCCCGGTCACCGTGCGGCTGTGCGACAGCGTCGACGGCGTGGTGGAGGTGGTGAACCGGCTCGGCTTCGACCGGGACGACACGGTGAACCCTCCCGCCGTACGCGGCGGTTCGGCTCGCTCCGGGGTCGGGGTGAGCACGGCGCCGGGCGGTGGGCACGGCCTGTCGTCGGTGCTGTCACCGCCCCGGCTCCGCTTCGGACGCCGCTGGTAGCCACACGTCCAGGATCAGGCGGGTCAGCGGCCGCGCTGGTGGAGTTCCAGGTCCGCGACCACGGGTCGGTGGTCGGACGCCTCCGTGGCGATCTCCCGGGCACCGGCCACGGTGATGTCGGGGGAGACGGTCACGAAGTCGATGCGCTGTTCCGGATGGACCGCCGGGTACGTCCCGCCGCCGTCGGGGGCGGCGTCCCTCAGGTGCTGCCAGAGTGGCGCCAACTCCGCGGCGTTCGCCTGGGCGTTGAAGTCCCCGACCAGGATCTTCGGACCGCGGTCGGCGGCGAGCACGTCGAGCATGTCCGCCACCTGGGCCGTGCGGACCGACGGGTCGCCCCGGTAGTCCAGGTGCGTGTCGTAGACGTGCACGTGCGCACCCCTGACGTTGAGCGTCACCTCGGCGAAACCGGGCGCCGGGGCCGGCACCGGATCGCTCGTCTGGGTGGACAGCCGGGTGATCTCGTGGTTCTCGGCCTCGAGCACCGGGTGGCGACTGAGCACGGCGACGCCGAACCGGCGGCGCTCGGCGCCCGGGGTGGCCGGGTCCATGTCGTAGATCGGTGCGAAGAACACCCGCATGTCCAGCTTCTCGGCCAGTGCCCGGGCCTCGTCGACGAAGTCGCTGCGGTCGCCCCAGTGGACGTCGACCTCCTGGAGGCCGATCACGTCGGCGCGCAGATCACGGAGGGCCCGCGCGGTGCGGTCGAGGTCGAAGACCTCGTCCTCGCCGGCCCCGGCGTGGATGTTGTAGGTCGCCACCCGCAGCGGCACCGCCGGGGCGCGGGATCCGGCCGGGCCGGCGTCCGCGGCCGTCGCCGGACCCGCGACGGCGAGCGCGGCGGTGGCGGCGAGCACGGCGGCCAGGCCGCACCGGACAGGACGTCGGAACGTGGGCTTCATGCCGTTGACCCCTTCACCGTCTCCTCGGACAGTCACAGAACACCAGTCACAGAACAACCGCTGTGACGAGTGTGGTTGACGATGCCGTCCGCGTCGAGACCGCCTCCGCCCGGTCCCTGACGAGCGGTCAGTGCCACGGCGGGCCGACGTCCCTGCCGTGGCACATCCGTGGAACTGGAGGGTTCACGTAAGACGTCAGACGTCTTATGATCCCGTCGGCGGCAGACGCCCTGCCGTTCCGAGCGATAGGACAGCGATGTCTCACTTCCGGCGAAGGCTCCGATGGGGAGCAGGTCTGGTCGGGCTCTCCACCGTCGTGGCGCTGGCGGGCGGCGTGCCCGCGGCCGCGGCCAGCAAGCGGGCACCGGACTTCGACGCCAGGCCCCCTCAGGCCGGCAAGCCCTTCTACACGGAGCAGCAACTCGCGACCAACGGCGAGGGCGGGTTCCCGAACTACCGCATTCCGGCGCTGGCCGTCACCAACAGCGGTGACATCCTCGCCGCCTACGACGGCCGGCCCACCGCGATCGACGCGCCCGGCCCCAACTCCGTCCTCCAGCGCCGCTCCACCGACGACGGCGCCACATGGGAGAAGCAGACGACCGTCCACGGGGGCAAGGGCGAGGCGCCCATCGAGGGCTACTCCGACCCCAGTTACCTCGTCGACCGCTCCACCGGCGACATCTTCAACTTCCACGTGAAGTCCTTCGACCAGGGCTTCGCCGGGTCCCGGCCCGGTGTCGACCCCGAGGACCGCGATGTGCTCCACGCCGAGGTGAGCGTCTCCCACGACGACGGCCGCACCTGGCGGCACCGGGTCATCACCGAGGACGTCACCGCCGACCTGGGCTGGCGCTCCCGGTTCGCCGCGTCGGGTCAGGGCATCCAGCTGAAGTACGGCACGCACGCCGGGCGGCTGCTCCAGCAGTACACGATCATCAACGGCGCCGGTGTCTTCCAGGCCGTGTCCGTGTACTCCGACGACCACGGCAGGACCTGGAAGGTCGGCGAGCCGGTCGGCGCGGGCATGGACGAGAACAAGACCGTGGAACTCTCCGACGGCCGCGTCATGCTCAACTCCCGCGACTCCGACCGCTCCGGTTACCGCAAGGTCGCGATCTCCGACGACGGCGGCGTCACTTACGGCAAGGTGACCCTCGACCGGGAACTGCCCGACCCGGCGAACAACGCCTCCGTCGTCCGCGCCTTCCCCAACGCGCCGAAGGGTTCGGACCGCGCCAAGGTGCTGCTGTTCTCCAACGCGGGCTCCACCAGCCAACGGGCCGACGGCACCGTCCGGATGAGCTTCGACGACGGCCGGACATGGCCGGTCGCGCGGGTCTTCCAGCCGGACGGCATGGCCTACTCGACCCTGGCCACCCTGCCCGGCGGCGACGTCGGCCTGCTCTACGAGCCCGACGGCGGCAACGGCGGCATCCGCTTCGCCCGGTTCAACCTCGCCTGGCTCCAGGGCGTCGCCGCGCCGCTGACGGTCGACGACCTCACCATCGAGCGCGGCGGCACGGCGGCCTTCACGCTCACGGTGGCGAACCAGAGCGGCTCGGCCCTCCAGGTGAAGGACCTCGCCCTCGGGGTGCCGGCGGGCTGGACGTACCGGCTCACGCCACCGGAGCGGATCCGCCCGGACTCCTCCGAGGCCGTCACCGTCACCCTCACCGTCCCCGAGGACGCGACCGGGGGCAGCCACCCCGTGACCGCCACGCTCACGGACACCAAGGGACGTACCTCGCGGGGCTCCTTCACCGTCGAGGTGCCGAAGACGGCCGAGGAGAGCACGCCGGGCCGCATCCAGGTGACCGGCGGCACCCTCACCACCCCGCGGAACGACGGCTACCGGCCCGGTGACACGCTGGTCTTCACCTACACCGTCACCAACCTGTCCGACGCGACCACCACGGTGGTGCCGAGCGGGAACCTGAGCGACCTCGACCCGGCCACCGACGTACGCAACTGCCGGTGGCGCGACCTCGGGGCGCACGCCTCCTACACGTGCGCCTTCCCGTACCACGTCGTCTCGCAGGAGGACCTGGACGCGGGGCACTTCACCCCGGTGACCGAGTGGACCTCGACCTCCGGCGGCACCGTCACCGTGGTCGGGCACACCGGCGAGCGCGTCGCACTGGACTGACCCGTCGCCCTGGGCGAACCGCCTCGCGGGAGAACTCCCGCGAGGCGGTGTCTCACTCCTGTCCGGAGACGGCCATCTCGCCCAGCAGCGACCAGTCGTCCTGCGCCAGGTTCGCGTTGACGATCCGAGGCGTCTCGGCCAGATGGGGCGGCAGGGTCCGCTGCGCGGCCCTGAAGTGCTCCGACTGCACGTGCGCCGCCCCCGCCGCGTCGTCGCGGAAGGCCTCGACCAGGACGTACTCCGTCGGGTCCTCGACGCTGCGGGACCAGTCGAACCACAGGCAGCCCGGCTCGGCGCGGGTGGCCGCGGTGAACTCGGCGGCGATCCCCGGCCACTGGTCGGCGTACTCGGGGCGGACACGGAACTTGGCGGTGATGAAGATCATCGGTTTCCCTCGGGTGGCTCTCCGCACGCGACCGAGCCGCCCGCCGTGCGGTCCCACGCGCGAGCGGCGCCACAGGGGTGCCGCTGTGCGGGCCGGGACGGGCCGGCGGTGGGTCGGCTGAATACGGCCGTAGCCGTGACAGGTCGGACACGGCAGGCTGTGATGATCGTAGCCGACGGGGAACAGACCGCCCGGGGGTGCGGCGGGCACCGCCGGAAGGGGGAGGGGACGGAACCCGATGGGGATCGCGCTGCTGGTGGCGTGCGCCGTCGTCGTGGCCGCGGCCGTCGTGACGGGCCTGGTGCGGGCCGGGCGGCGGGAGGCCCGGGCGGAGCGGACCCGACTCGCCGAGGAGGCGCGGCGGCAGGCGCGCCGGTCGCTGGACGAGGTCTGGGCGATGGACGGCCCGCGCTTTGAGGAGCACGTCGCCGCCCTGTGCCGCCGGGACGGCTGCACCGACGTCCGGCGGGTCGGCGGCGCCGGTGATCTGGGCGCGGACGTGACCGGACGCCTGCCCGACGGCCGACGCATCGTCATCCAGTGCAAGCGGTACGCCAGGCACCACAGCGTCGGCAGTCGTGACCTCCAGACCTTCAACGGCACCGCACGAGCCGAACACCGGGCCGACGTCCCGGTCTTCGTCGCCTCCTGCGTCTTCACCGGGCCGGCCCGCGCGTTCGCGGCCCGGCACCGGTTGTTCCTCGTCGACGTCGACCTGCTCGGCTTCTGGAACAGCGGGACCGCGTTGACCGCGTTGCTGGACCTGGACATCGGCCGGTCCGGAACGAACCGCCGACTGGGCCCGGACCGCGACTGACGGGAGGTCCGTCCGGTCAGGCGGCGGAGTCGGTGCCGTCCGGGTCCTCCCCGTGCGGGAGCCGGCGAAGCCGGAGCACGGCGGCCGCCGCCGTACCGGCGCCGGCCAGGGCCAGCACCAGCAGCAGAGCCCGGTCGGAGACGGCCTCGCCGATCCGCCTGGCGCCGCTCTCCCAGGCCGCCTCGGTGTCGATGTCGAGGAGGGAGGGCAGCGCCGAGGTGCCGTCGAAGAGCAGGAACACCACGCCCAGCAGGACGAAGAGGACCCCGCCGGCGAGTGAGGTGGTGTGCACCGTCAGCGGTCCCCACCGCAGCGCGCGCCCCCGCAGCCATCGCCGGTGGCCGAGGTCCCAGCGGTCCCACAGCAGCGCCAGGACGAACAGCGGAACGGCCATGCCCAGTGCGTAGACGGCCAGCAGGAGCCCGCCGTGCGCCGGACTGCCGTCGAGCGCCGCGACGGTGAGGATGCCGCCCAGGATGGGACCCGCGCAGAAGCCCGCCAAGCCGTAGACGGCGCCCAGGGCGAAGACGGACACGGCGGATCCCGTCCTGCGGATGCCCGCCGCCTGTTGGAGGCGGCGCGAGCCGAACCCGAGGCCCAGGATCTGCGCGAGGCCCAGCCCGATCATCGTCCAGCCGCCGACCGCGACCAGCACCTCGCGGTGTCCGTAGAACAGGCGGCTGGCGAAGGAGCCCGCCACGCCGAGCGGCACCAGCGTGGTGCACAGCCCCGCGTAGAAGACGGCGGTGCGCAGCGACAGGCGGGTGCGGCTGGTGAACGAGTAGGCGAAGAACGCCGGCAGCAGCAGCGCACTGCACGGGCTGAGCAGCGCCAGCAGGCCGCCGAGGAAGGCGGTCGCGACGGTGACCCCGCTCACCGCCGGGCTTCCTTCGCGGCCTTCTCGACGGCGGCGGTGAACGTGCTCAGCGGCTGCGCGCCGAGGACGGGTGTGGCGTTGACGAGGAAGGCGGGCGTGCTGGACACGCCCAGCGCGTAGCCCTCCTCCCGGTCCCTGCTCACCGACACCTCGGCGGCCTCGGACTTCAGGTCGGCCTCGAAGCGGTCGAGGTCGGCGACTCCCGCCTCACGGGCCATCTCGCGCAGCCGGGGGGAGGAGAACGCGCCCTTGTTGCGCGGGCGTTCCTTGGCGTAGACGACATCGTGGAACTGCCAGAACCGCCCCTGCCGTCCAGCGGCCCAGGAGGCCCGGGCGACCCGTTCCGATTCGGCGCCGAACACGGGGAAGTTGCGCCACTCGATGCGCAGCACTCCCTTGTCCACGTACGAGCGGACGAGTTCCGGCTTGGTCTCCCGCGCGAACCTGCCGCAGTAGGGGCACTGGAAGTCCTCGTAGGCGATCAGTACGACCGGCGCGTCGGCGCGGCCCAGGGCCAGCGGGTCCTGCTGGTCCCTGCGGGCCAGGGCGAGCAGCGCCTTCTGCTGTTCGTCGGGGGTGGCATCACCGGCGGACGGCGAGACCGCGGACGGCGGGACGGCGGCCGCCGGCCGGTCCCGGGGCGCGGAGTCCCCGGAACCGCCGGCGAGGGCGGCCACCGCGGCGACGACGGCCGCCGTACCGCCGCCCACGGCGATCCAGGTCAGGCGGCGACGGCGGGCACGAGAGGAAGAAGACACGGAACACCTCCGAAAGTGAAGTGTGTGACAGCGAAGTGTGTGAAAGCGAAGTGGGTGAAGAGGAAGGCGAGGACAGCGGTCAGGCGACGGGACGCACCGGGCAGGCCGCCTCCGCGGCAAGGCGCCGCAACGCGGCCTCGGCCAGCAGCGCGAGGGCGAGCACCGCGACCGCGGGTTGCAGGGGCGCCCAGTAACTCAGCGCGCCGGAGGCCCCCAGCAGAAGCAGCGCCGCCTTGTTGCAGACGGGGCAGCCGACGGCGAGGAAGGACAGGACCGCGCCGGCCGACCCGAGCGAACGCCCCGTCGTGTCGTCACGGTCCGCGACGGGCCGGGCTCGCACATAGGTGGCGAGCACCACGGAGGACAGCGCGGCGGTGAGAACCAGCGTCGGGTAGTTCCACCACACCGGCGGCACCGAGCGGGAGAACAGCGGGGTCGGGACGAGGGCGGTGGGCACGCCCAGGGCGAGGACCGCCAAGGGCGTGGCCGTCGCGACGGCGGCCCAGCGGCGTCGGGGCCAGTGGCGCAGGGCGGCCCATGCCGCACGGGGGGAGCGGGACACGGACAACGGATGACTCTCCGGTCGTACGGGGTGACAGGGAGGTGGCAGGGGCGCGCGGACGCGGTGCGCGGGCCTACACCCGGCGTACGGAGAGTTCGGTCAGGTCGGGGGGAGAGGGTTCCGGCCCGTGGCGCCGGACCTCACGGTGCGCGGAGGCCGGCGCCGGTGCCGTGTCGACGGCGTGCGCCGGCAGAGCACGGGCGAGCGGCGCACCGAACCGGAGATGCTGCTGCTCCGGCTGGGCCTTCTTCAGACACGGGCCGTTGCCCGCGGCGGTGGGAGCGCCGTGACCGGTGTCGTCCAGCATCTTGTGACACGGTGTCAGGTGCGGGCCGGCCGCGGCCGCGGAGGCCGCTGCCCGGAACGCGGGCGGGGAGGCGGTGGTGGCGCAGAACAGCGCGGCGAGCAGGACGAGCAGCGCGAGGCCGGCGCCCAGGGCACCGTGCCGCTTGCCACGCATCGCCGTCCCTCCACTTCCTCGCTCCCGACACCCTAGCCCAGGTACCCCCGGGCGTATCGAAGCCGGGACCGGGCGCGTCATCACAGTGGGACCAGGGACCATCCCTCGTGCTGACGCAGAGCCAGGTGCCACACGGCGGCCGGTACGACTCCCACGCCGGACACGAGGGTGTCGGCGGTCAGGCCGCGCCCCGAGAGGCTGTTGGCGCAGGCGAGGACGCGTGCCCCGGTCTCCAGCAGCCGGGCGACGTGCTCGGCGGACTCCTCTCCCAGCACGAGGTCCAGTCCGGCGCCGTGGACGACGACCTCGACCTCGACGGGACGGTCCGCCGCCGCCACCAGGTTCCCCACCGCGCGCACCACACGGTCCGGCCGGGGAGCCGACACGACGACACGGACGGGAGCGGGGTGACCGGACGCGGCGTTCGCGGTGTTCTCGGCGTTCATGGGGTAACCCTCGCACACCGGACGACGCCGCGACGCGCGCCCGCGCGCGGCACGGCACGACGCGGCCGACGAGGCGGCCCGCTCGTCCAGGATCAGCAGCGGCGTCCGCCGGTAGAGCGCGCGTCCGCAGGCCAGGCGCTGCCACTGGCCGTCGGACAGCCCGTGCCCGGCCTCGACCCCCACCGCCGGCCGACCCGCACGCCCACGGCCGGGCGCGCCACCCGCCGGAAGACGCCTCGACCCGTTACCTTTCTGCGCGCCGGCCGCCTCGGACCGACCGAGTCGTGCGCCCGGGCCCGCCCCTGACCTGTCGTCGAACACCGCTGGAGAAAGCCCCATGGGACGCAGCACCCGACCCCGGCCGTCCGCCGGACGCCGGCCGGCCGCTGTCGCGGTCGGTACGACGGCCGCCGTGATCCTGGCCCTGACGCCCTCGGACGCACCGGCGCGGCAGGTCGCGCCGCACACGCTGCCCGGCGGCTACAAGCACCTGGTCGTCCTCTACGAGGAGAACCACTCCTTCGACAACCTCTACGGCACCTGGGGACCGGTCGGCGGCCGGCAGGTCGAGGGCCTGGCGCGGGCCGGCGCCAGGCAGCGCACCCAACGCGCCCAGGACGGCACCGCGTACCGCTGCCTGCTCCAGAACGACGTGAACCTGACCAGCCCGCCCCTGCCGTCGACCTGCCACGACGCCGCCCATGGGGTGGCGGCGAGCGCGTTCGCCAACGAGCCCTTCACCATCGACGACCACATCGGGCCGCAGGACCGCACCTGCCCCGCGCCCGGGGTCCAGGCGGACGACGGCGTGGCCAGGGACTCCCCGGGTGCCCGGCCGGGCGGCTGCACCCGGGACCTGGTGCACCGCTTCTACCAGAACCGGTACGCCATCGACGGCGGCCGGCAGGACCGCTACGTCACCGCCTCCGACGCGACCGGCCTCACCATGGGCCACTACGACACCACGGCACTGCCGCTCCACCGCTACCTGCACGCCCCCGGCGCCCCGCGCTACGTCCTGGCCGACCACTTCTTCCAGGGCGCGTTCGGCGGCTCCTTCCTCAACCACCAGTACCTGATCGCCGCGCGGGCGCCGCAGGACACCAGTGACGGCGCGTCCGGCGCGAAGAACACGGTCCTGGACGCGGGCGGCATGCCCGCCTCCTCGCCGCTGTACAGAGCGACCGGCCCGGTGGTGGACGGCGCGCTGACCACCACCTGCCCGGACGGCGATCCGGCCGACTACGCGCACGCCTGCGGCAACCTGGCCGTCAACACGGTGCAGCCGTCCAGCGCACCGTACGGCGGCGGCCCCCGGATCCCGCTGATCGACGACACGAAGTACCCCAACATCGGCGACCGGCTCACCGCCGCGGGCATCTCCTGGAACTGGTACTCCGGCGGCTGGGACGACGCCGAAGCAGGGCATCCAGGACCGCTCTTCCAGTACCACCACCAGCCGTTCGACTACTTCGCCGACTACGCTCCCGGCAAGCCCGGCCGCAGCCACCTCCGTGACGAGACGGAGTTCCTGCGCGCCGCCAGGTCCGGCACCCTGCCGGCCGTCAGCTTCGTCAAGCCCTACGGCGCCGAGAACGAGCACCCGGGCTACGCCAGTGAGGCGGACGGCAGCGACCACCTCGTCGACCTGCTCAAGGCGGTGACGGAGGGCCCGCAGGCCGACGACACGCTCGTGGTCGTCACCTACGACGAGTTCGGCGGCCAGTGGGACCATCTGCCGCCCCCCGGACCGGGCTCGCCCACGCGTGGCGCCCATGACGCCTGGGGCCCTGGCACCCGCGTCCCCGCCCTGGTCGTCTCCCGCTCGCTGCCGCGCTCGGCCGTCGACCACACCGTGTACGACACCACCTCGATCCTCGCCACCATCGAACGCGGCTACGGCCTCGAGCCCGTCGCCACCCGCGACGCGGTCGTCAACGACCTGTCCCCGGCCGTCGCCGCCGGCGGCTGCCTGCGCTGCCGGGCGTGACGGGATCCCGTATTCGCCCGGTCACCGGCGGGGGCGCGGACAGGTTCGCGGACGGGGGCGCGGGCGGGACCTGGGCGCGCGGCTATTCCTCGTCGCCGGTCACCATCTGCACGTCGATCACTCCGTCCTCCTGGAAGAACTCGGACGCCAGGCGCGCGGGATTCTCGGTGCCCTCCAGTTCCAGCAGCACCTGTGCCGCGTCGTCGGTACGGCCGGGCAGCCGCTCGACTCTGACCTGGAGGATGCGGAAGCCGCGGCTGGTGCAGACCTGCATCAGGCGCGGCAGCAGCGCGGTGCCCGTCCGGTAGGTCAGGCGCGCCTCGAAGATGTGGGTGGACGTGCCGGGCATCAGAGGGGTGGACAGCAGGCGCGGGTATCCGCGGACGACCAGGAAGTGCACGATCGTGGTGGCCAGCGCGAGGATGGGCAGCCCGCCGCCGCAGGCCATGCCGACCGCACAGGTCAGCCAGACCGTCGCCGCGGTGGTCAGCCCCCGTACCGCGTCCCGGCGCACGAAGATGAGCCCGCCGCCGATGAACCCGATCCCCGAGACGATCTGCGCCGCCACCCGGGAGGGGTCGAAGGAGACGTTCTCCAGGCCCAGGACATTGCTGAACCCGTGCTGCGAGACCTCCATCATCAGGGCGCTGGAGATCCCGACCAGGGTGTGCGTCCGCAGGCCCGCGCTCTTCTGCTTGGCCTCCCGCTCCCAGCCGATCAGGGTCGACAGCAGCAGCGCCAGCCCCAGCTCGGACAACTGCCGCACGCCCTGCCCGCTCAAGTCCCACAACCCCGCCGCCAGCTCCGTCACGCGCACCTCCTGACCCGTACGTTCTCCGTCAAGCCGACATCTACCCCCAACCTGGCACAGCACGAGTGGTACGGCCCGGAGTGCACGGTCGTGGCGGCGGCGTCACTTCTCCTGCCGGAGTACGGGGCGATCGGTGTGGACGGGGTGGAGGGTGACCGCGCGCAGGAGGGCGTCGCGGCAGGCGAGGACGGCGGGATGCCGGCTGCGGCCGCGGCGTACCACGGTGGAGATGCGGCGTGCGCGCCGACCGCGGGGGAGTTGCCGCAGCGGCACGGTGGGGGAGTGCCCGTACCAGACCAGGTCGGGAAGGAAGGCGGCGGCGTGTCGCTGCTCGACGAGGCGGAGGTGGAGCAGCAGGTCGGTGGTCTCGAACCGTACGTCGGGTTCGAAGCCGGCGTCGCGGCACAGGGTCATGGCCCAGTGCCGTGCCGCCGTGCCCTCGGGTTCCATCACCCAGGGGTGGTTCGCGAGTGAGCGCAGCGCCGCCATCGGGCCGTTGGCGCCCGGGCCGCCGGCGGGTCGGGGCAGCGCGAGGCGCAGGGGGTCGTCGAGCAGGTCCTCCTGTTCGAGTCCGGAAGGCCGCGGGGTGGGATGGCCCGGGTACTCCTCGGCGAGGACCAGGTCGAAGTCGCGGGCCAGCAGGGCGGGCAGGGCCCTTTCGGGTTCCATGTGCGTCACGTGGACGCGCAGTTGCGGGTGCAGGTCGCGCAACAGGCCGAGCGCGGTGGGGATCAGAGCCAGGGCCGCCGTCTGGAACGAGGCGATGCGCAGCGTGCCGGTCAGATCGGACAGCGAGGTGGCGATCTCCGCCTCGGCGCGCTCCAGGCGTTCGAGGACCGCTTCGGTGTGGGCGACGAGGATCTCGGCCTGCTCGGTCAGCCGTACCCGCCGCCCGGCCGGTTCCAGCAGCGGGACGCCGACCTCGGCCTCCAGCTGTGACAGCTGCTGGGAGACGGAGGAGGGGGCGTAGGACAGGGCGGCGGCGACGGCGGCCAGCGTGCCGCGGTGCTTGAGTTCGCGCAGCAGCCGCAGCCGGTGCAGATCGAACATCGCCGGAGCTCTCCTCGCCGTCGTGGAGCGACGCGCTTCACCGGATTCGTCGGTTAGATTCGTCGGTTTCTCCGACGAGTATAGGTCGGATACGTCTGCTGGACCGATCGTAGGAGGCCGTCGGACCCTGAACGTGTGTCCGACAACGCCTCCCGCCGCCTCCCGCCGCCGTGGTCCGTACGCCCCCGGGCCCGCACCTGGCGGTGTGGACCCGCACCTGCCGAGGTGCGGCGCTTCCATGCCGCGCTGCCCGGCTACTTACCCACCCCGCTGACCGAACTCCCCTCACTGGCATCCGAGTTGACGGTCGGTCGGGTCCTCGTCAAGGACGAGTCGTGCCGTCTGGGGCTGCCCGCGTTCAAGGCGTTGGGCGCGTCCTGGGCGGTTCACCGGATCCTCGCCGAGCGCGCCGCGAGCGGCGCGGACGCGGGGCCGGTCGTGCTGGTGACGGCCACCGACGGCAACCACGGCCGTGCGGTGGCCCGCACGGCACGCCTGCTCGGGCAGCACGCCCACGTCTTCGTACCGCGGGGAGTGCATCCGCGGGCCGTGGCGGCCATAGCCGTCGAGAGGGCGCGGGTGACCAAGGTCCCGGGGTCCTACGACGAGGCCGTGCGCCGGGCCGCCGAGGCGGCCGCCGCGCCGGACGCGGTCCTGGTCCAGGACACCGCCTGGCCGGGCTACGAGCGGATCCCGGGGTGGATCGTCGAGGGCTACTCGACCCTCTGCGCGGAGATCGACGAACAACTGGCGGCCGCGGGGGCCGCCGAGGGACCCGACCTCGTCTGCATACCGGTGGGCGTGGGCTCCCTGGCCCAGGCCGTGGTCACCCACTACCGCAGCCGCCCCCTCGGACGCGCCCCGGCGCTGCTGTCGGTGGAGCCGCTGGCCGCGGCCTGCGTCCTCGAAAGCCTCACCCGCGGCGAACCCGTCACCGTCACCGGCGGCGACACCACCATGGCGGGGCTGAACTGCGGCACCCCCTCCAGCGTCGCCTGGCCCCACCTGCACGGCGGGCTGGACGCCGCCGTCGCCGTGTCCGACGCCGACAGCGCAAGGGCTGCCGCCCGCCTCGCGTCCCTCGGCGTCTCCTCGGGCCCCTGCGGGGCCGCCGCGCTCGCCGGTCTTCACACAGTGCTCACCGGCGCCGGCGGCGAGGAGCGCCGTACGGCCCTGGGGCTCGACGCGACCTCGGTGGTCGTGCTGCTGAGCACCGAGGGCCGGTCCGCCAACCCGCACCCCGTCGCCGACCACTGAACGCGCCACACCGGAAGGACCCCCGCTTTGACCACTCCCCTCAGCCCGACCAGCCCGACCAGCCCGACCAGCCCGACCCGCTCGACCAGGCCGACCAGGCCGATCAGAAGAAGTGCGGCGGCGTGCTGACCCACTGCGCGGCCGCGCTCGGTGTCCTCGCGCTGCTCACCGTCGTGCCCGGCCCGGACATGGCGGTGGTCACCCGGCGCGCCCTCGCGGCCGGGCCGGCGGACGCGCTGCGCACCGTGGGCGGCATCACGGCCGGGCTGCTGCTGTGGGGCGTGCTGAGCGTGGCCGGACTCGCGGCCGTGCTCGCCGCCTCACCCGGGGCCTACCTGATTGTCAAGCTCCTCGGCGCCGCGTACCTGGTCTTCCTGGGCGCGCAGGCGCTGTGGCAGAACCGCGGCGGCGCCCCGCACCCCACCCGCACGGGCACCGGCTCCCCCGCCGTCGGGAACCCGTGGCGGACCGGTCTGGTCAGCAACGCCCTCAATCCGAAGATCGCCGTCTTCTACTCCGGGCTGCTCCCCACCCTGGCCCCGCCCCAGCTGCCCGCCGCCTGGGCCATGACGCTGCTGGTCCTCCTCCATGCCGCCCTGACCCTCACCTGGCTGGGCGGCTATGCTCTCCTGCTGTCCAGGGCCGGGCGCGTCCTGGAAAGGCCGGGGACCCGCCGCCTGCTCGGGCGGACCACAGGCGTCGCACTGATCGGACTCGGCCTCGTGGTCGCGACCTCGGCCGGCTGATCCCGCGCGCCCCGCCCCAGGTGACACCGAACGTTAAACCCGCGGTCACCCGGGGTCGGTCCGCGCGACGTCGCGGCAGCGGACAAAGGTAAGTGACCCAAACATGCACAAGAAGGGCGGCACGCCGTGCCCCACCTGTTGACCTCGCTCCTCACCCACGTGGCGGTCGCCGTGATCGAGGCGCTCGTCATCCGTCTGCTCGTCCAGCTCTGGAACGCCTTCGCCCGCAGCGGCCACCCGATGGCGGCCGCTGCTTGAGGCACCTCGGTCCTCGGGCGCACCCCGAGCACCTGATCGTGCGTCCCGAGACCTGCTGTCCCAGGGGGGACCTCAGTGGCAGTCGAGCAGTCCCGCGGACTGCTTGGCGGCCAGTATCCGGCGCACGCTGTCGTCGACCTTGGCCCGGAAGGAGGCGTCCTGCCGCATACGGGCCTCGACGGCCTGCGTCATCGCGGGCACGGTGCTCGGACGCACCGTGAGGATCATGTTCCCGCCCGCCGCGATGAAGTTCACGGCCCGCTGGGCGGGGGTGAAGGACCGCACCGCCACCGCGTTCCCGATGTCGTCGGAGATGACCACGCCCTTGAAGCCGAGCTGATCGCGCAGCAGATGACTGATCACCGTCGGTGAGAAGGCGGCCAGATGCTTGGGGTCGATCTTGGTGTAGGTGGCCGACGAGACCATCACGAAGGGGGAGCCGGCCCGTATTCCCGCCTTGAAGGGCTCGAGGCTGGGACTGCTCGCGGTCGTCACCGAGTCCACGACGTTGGCGGTGGTGTCGGTGTTGCCGATCACCTGGCCCAGCCCGGGGAAGTGCTTGAGCGTGGTCATCACGCCCGACTGCGCGAAGCCCGCGGCGAAGGCGCCGGAGTGGGAGGTCACGATGTCCGGGGTGTCGCCGTACTCACGCTTGAAGGACCCGATGGGCACGTTGCGGGTGCCCAGACTGGCCGGCACCACGTCGGCGATCGGTGCCAGGTTCAGGTTGACCCCGGCGTCCTTCAGCTGCTTGGCCCATCCGGCGGCCTGACTGCGCAGCGTCGAGGTCGGCCAGCTGCCCTGGGTCAGCCCGTTGGGCATGGCCGAGAAGCCGGGGCCGTTCAGCACCTGCACCTGGCCGCCCTCCTGGTCGGTGGAGACCAGCAGACCGACCCGGCGGCCGTCGACCTTGTCCGCCTGACCCTGGAAGCCGTCGACCGTCTTCCTGGTCGCCGCCACGCCGGCGGTGCTGCGGCCGGTCAGCATGATGGAGCCCACATGGTGGTCGCGCAGGGTGCTCAGCTGGGCCTGGTCGGGGTGGGCCGCGGAGATCCCGCCCATGAACAGCTGCCCCACCCGTTGAGCGGTGGTCATGCCGGAGAAGACGCGGTCGGTGCAGGTGCCGGTCCCTGTCGGCGAGGGGGTGCTCGCGGCGGCGGGGGGCACGTCGGTGGCGGTGCCGCTGGTGGTGGAGGATCGGGGCGATTCGCCTGTTCGCCCGGCCGTGACCGACGCACCACAGCCGGTGGCGGCCAGTGCCAGGGTGACCAGCGGTGCCGCGCAGCGCAGAGCTGTGGAGCGGCGGCTCCTGATCTGCCGGACCCGTGTTGTCATGGATTTGTCTCCTGACCTGGACACGTGCAGGGCCTACCGAAAGCCGCTGACTTCGCGGCTGTTTCCCTTACGACGAGCTGTGCTCGCCACGTCCATCACACGGTACTTTATGGGGCATTTGTCCGCTCTTTGATGGTTACGCAGGGTGCCGACGGGTCGGTGTGGGGCGGGGCCGGGGAGGGCGGGGCGACCATGGCAAGGGCCGGTGCCGGCAGCGGTTGTCGCTGCCGGCACCGGCCCTGTCGCGCGCGTGCGCAGGATCGCTGCGTCGTGCGCGGGATCAGTACGCGGAGTTGACCCGGTCGATGGAACCGTAGCGGTGGGCCGCGTAGTTGGCCGCCGCGGTGATGTTGGCCACCGGGTCGGTGAGGCTGTGGGCCGTGCCGGAGACGTGGTAGGCGTTGAACGTCGGGGCGATGACCTGGAGGAGACCCTTGGAGGGGGTGCCCTTGCGGGCGTTGATGTCCCAGTTGTTCTGGGCGGTGGGGTTACCGCCGGACTCACGCATGATGTTGCGGTGCAGGCCCTCGTAAGTGCCGGGGATGCCCTTGGCCTTCATGATGGCCAGGGACTGGCGGATCCAGCCGTCCAGGTTGTTGCTGTAGCCGGTCTTGCCGCTGTAGGCGCGGCTGTCGGTGGTGTGGGCCGCGACCACGGGGGTGGCGTGCACCTGGGTCGCTTCGGCGGCCTGTGCGGGGGAGGGCATCAGGGTCAGGGCGGCGGCCGCGGCGCCGGTCGTGGCGATGCCGGTGACGGTGAGGGTGCGCAGGCGGGCGAGGCGGTTGGTGCGAGTGGTCGTGGTCATGCGGAAGTAACTCTCCTGTGGGGGACGTCGTCGGTGGTGCCGTTCGCAATCGATTGCGGTGGGCGTGGGGCGGGACCCCGCGCTGCGTCGGGCCGGAGCGGGTGGAGCCGGCGGAGTTCGCCAGGCCGTCCGTCTCGTGGCTCGGAGCAACGACAGCCATGGTTAGCGGCCGGTCGAGAGGGACGCAAAGATGTGACGTACTACCCGACCGCGTAGTAAATGCCCGAAATGTTCCAGAGTGGGGCTTTCTTTGCTGCTGACGGCGGCCTGCCCGCTACGACGCGCCTTAGGACGTGATCTGGCTCCTATGGGTGGCATCACATCCACGGGCCTTCTGGAGCCGCAAATCAGGCCTTAATCGCACAGAGCGGACCGGGTGTCGGCTCCGAGTCGGCTCCCTGGAGGGAGGGCGCCGGCGCAGGCCGGGAACAAGGCGGGAAAAGGACACCCTCGATCCAAAGAGTCCCTTTGAGGTTCCCAAAGGAGGAGTGTTAACGTTTTGCCGTGAACACAGCAGCCGCGTACCGCGCAGACGCCCCCTACGGCGTCTGCCGCGTCGTCATGGGCGTACCGCTCGTGTCGCGTCTGCATGTCGATCTCTGCCGCCGCGTGTCCGCGGCTTGTCGCGCCTGACCGCGAACTCATCGATGCGGCGGCGCTGTTGACGTTTCTTCCGGGCGCCGCTCCTGTAAGTCCCCGCTCAAACTCATTTTTCCGCGCGTCCCTACTGGAGTGTGTCCGTGTCCGCGAACACCGCTGATCCGAAGCCCGCGAACTCAGGCTTCCGGATACCCGTCCCCTTCTGGGCCCAGGTCCTGCTCGGCCTCGCCGTCGGCCTGATCCTCGGCTTCGTCGCCCGCACCTATGACGTGTCCTGGCTCGCCACCACCCTCGACAAGGTGGGCGGCATCTTCGTGCAGCTGCTGAAGCTGGCCGTGGCGCCCCTGGTCTTCTTCGCGATCCTGGTGTCGATCACCAACCTGCGGAAGGTCAACAACGCCGCCCGCCTGGCCGGCCGCACCCTCCTCTGGTTCATGATCACCTCGCTGATCGCGGTCGTCATCGGCCTCGTCATCGGCCTGGTCTCCAACCCGGGCTCCGGCTCGGCCCTCACCGCGGCCGACGGCGCCAAGCCGGACCACGCCGGCAGCTGGCTCGACTTCCTCACCGGCATCATCCCGACCGACGTCATCACGCCGTTCACCGAGCTGAACGTGCTCCAGATCGTCTTCATGGCGGTCGTCGCCGGTATCGCGATCCTCAAGATCGGCCCGAAGGCCCAGCCGGTCCTCACGCTCTCCGAGTCCGTCCTGGAACTGCTCCAGAAGGCCCTGTGGTGGGTGATCCTGCTCGCCCCGATCGGCTCCGCCGGCCTCATCGGCCGCGCCATCGTGCAGTACGGCTGGGACCTGCTGGGCAACTACGCGACCTTCACCGTCGACATCTACATCGGCTGCGCCCTGGTCCTGTTCGGCGTGTACCCGCTGCTGCTCGCCACCGTCGCGAAGCTGAACCCGGTCCAGTTCTTCAAGGGAGCCTGGCCCGCCATCCAGTTGGCGTTCGTCTCCCGCTCCTCGGTCGGCACCATGCCGGTCACCCAGCAGTCGGCGATCCGTCTCGGCGTCCCGAAGGACTACGCCTCCTTCGCCGTGCCGTTCGGCGCGACGACCAAGATGGACGGCTGCGCGGCCATCTACCCGGCGATTTCCGCGATTTTCGTGGCGCAGATCTTCGATGTCCAACTCGGCGTCAAGGAGTACCTGCTCATCGCCTTCGTCTCGGTGTTCGGCTCGGCGGCCACCGCCGGTCTGACCGGCGCGACCGTCATGCTGACGCTCACTCTGTCGACCCTCGGCCTGCCGATGGAGGGTGTGGGCCTCCTGCTCGCCATCGACCCGATCCTGGACATGATGCGCACGGCCACCAACGTCGCGGGTCAGGCCCTCGTCCCGGTGCTCGTCTCCGCCCGTGAGAAGATCCTGGACCACGCGAAGTACGACAACGCCTCGGCCTCCCCGGCCGACCACGTGGAGAGCCTCTACGACGAGCCGCAGCAGGCCGCCCCGGTGTCCGCCTGACGCCCACCCCGTTCCGGGGCCGACAACATCCTCCGCCCTGACGGCCGTTGGCCGGCAGGGCGGAGGCGCGTTTTCAGCGGCGCTACCCGGGTGCGATGCCGGGCGCCGAGGAGCCGCGCAGTCGGCACGGTCGTCCCGGCCGAGTGTCCCCGGCGCCCGGCACGGCGGCTACTTCTTGTGGCAGCCCCACTTGCCGTGGACCTTCTTGTAGTGCTCACCCTTGGGGCACTTCTTGTGGGGCGGCGTCTTGGTGTGCGCGGCGGCGGGGTCGCTGTCGGCCACCTTCGCGTTCGTCGGCACCGCGAAGGCGGTTCCGGTAGAGGCCACGGCTGCCCCGCTGGCGAGCATGCCTGCGGCGACGCTGGCGGTCAGAGCGCGTATGATCCTGCTTCGCATGATCGGCAGCCTTTCTGTAGTCGGCGTCACTGCCTCTCCGTTCGATTCTTGGCACCGCTCCTCGCGACCCGCATCTCGATCACCGGCCACCTCGCCCCGAGTGCCCCAACTTTCCGCGTGCACAAGGCCTTGAGCGGCTGCGGAACGAGAACGCGCCGCGCACAGCCGACTTCCGCGGAATCCCGGTCATGACCGAGTCGCGCGGCGTCTTTGTCGTCCTTCGCGCCGGGCGCGACCGGCTCCTGATTCATCGCCTGACGCTCCGGCACCATCGGCGCTCTCCCTCCTGCCATGCCTCGGTGGGGGCGAGCCCGGCCGCGGTGGCGACCGCGGCGGATGCCCGATGGTCGGGATGGATGTGGGCGACGACGGTCCACACCCGCTGCCCGTCCAGCCAGTCGACGAGTGCCCGTGCGGCCTCGCCGGCGATGCCCCTTCCCTGCCACGGGGTTCCCACCACCCAGGCGATCTCGGCGACTGCGCCATGGCCCGAGGGGCCGACCGTCGCCTGGACCGTGCCCGTCAGGCAGGACTCGTCGCGCAGCCGGATCACCCAGTTCAGCCAGGAGACGGCCGGATCGGGAGAGCCGGCGGTCATGCGCTCGTAGCGCGAGCGCAGGGCCCGCGGGGTGTCCGGAGCGCCGCCGATGAAGGTGTGCAGGGCCGGATCGGACAGCACCGCGGCCATCTCCTCGGCATGCTCGACGTGCAGCGGCAGCAGGTCCAGTCGACCGGTGCTGATGGCGGGGGCCGTGAGGGTGCTCATGCCGCAACCCAACCATGCGGGCGTCGACTTCCGCGTCCGGGGCGGCGCTCGGCGGTCGGCACGGGACGCCCCTCTCCGGGGACGTGGTGCGGGGCGCCGCGACGAGGGCTCCGGCGGTGGCCGCTCCGCGTGTGGTCGCACATCCCGCGGCATCGCCTACGATATTCCATGGATTTATGGAGGATGGGCTGTCGGCGACCCTGTCGACGACCATGTCCGCAGACCTGTCCCCGCCGACCTGATCGCCGACCCCGTCCACCGGGCGGCGGGTGCTTCCCGCCACCGAAAGGAGCCCCACCCGTGACGAGCACAGCGGCATCGTCCACCCTCGCCGCCGGCCCCGAGGTGCAGCGCCGCATCCTGAAAGTCCTCGTGGCCTCCCAGGTCCTCAGCGGGGCCGGACTCGCGGCGGGCATCACCGTCGGAGCCCTGCTGGCCCAGGACATGCTCGGCACCACAGGTCTTGCCGGACTGCCCAGCGCCCTGTTCACCGCGGGCAGCGCGCTCGCCGCGATAGTCGTCGGCCGCGTATCCCAGGCGAGAGGCCGCCGCCCGGGCCTGGCCGCCGGCTACCTCACCGGCGCGGTCGGCAGTGCCGGCGTCCTCGCCGCCGCGGGCCTCGGCAGCCCCGTCCTGCTGTTCGTCGCGCTGTTCGTCTACGGCGCCGGGACCGCCACCAACCTCCAGGCCCGGTACGCCGGAGCCGACCTGGCCGCCCCCACCCACCGCGCCCGCGCCGTGTCCACCGTCCTGGTCGCCACCACCCTCGGCGGCGTCGTCGGCCCCAACCTCGCTGCCCCCACCGGCGATCTCGCCGCCACCCTCGGCATCCCCCGCCTGGCCGGCCCCTTCCTGCTCGCCGGGGCCGCGTACGCGGCGGCCGCCGCCGTCCTGGCCCTCTGGCTGCGCCCCGACCCCCTCCTGCTGGCCCGCACCCTCGCCGAGGCGGAGCAGACCCCCGCCGCGCGGGCGGCACAGGCCGGTCCGGCCGCCGAAGACGCGCCGCCGAAGCAGCGTGGCGGCGTCGTACTGGGAGCACTGGTCATGGTCCTCACCCAGCTCGTGATGGTCGCGGTGATGACCATGACCCCGGTCCACATGCACGACCACGGCCACGGCACCGCCGCCTCCGGCCTGGTCATCGGCATCCACGTCGGCGCCATGTACCTGCCCTCGCCGCTGACCGGCCGCCTCGTCGACCGCTACGGCCGGATCGCGATCGCCGGCGCCTCCGGGGTCACCCTCCTCGTCGCGGGACTGGTCGCCGCCCTCGCCCCCGGAGACTCCGTCGCGCTGCTGGCGCTCGCCCTGGCGCTGCTCGGCCTCGGCTGGAACTTCGGCCTCGTCTCGGGCACCGCGATCATCACCGACACGGTGCCGCTGGCCACCCGCGCCAGGACCCAGGGCATGGTCGACGTCTGCATCGCCATCGCCGGCGCCACCGGCGGACTGGCCTCCGGCCTCGTCGTCGACCTCGCCGGCTATCCCGTCCTCGCCCTGACCTGTGGCGTCCTCGCCCTGGCCGTCCTCCCGGCCGTCGCCGCCACCGCGCGCAGCCGGTGAGGAGCGAAGAAGCAGCCGGTGGGAGAGGAACAAGAGGACAACGCGGCCGTCGGCGCGGCGAACGCCACGCTCCCCAGGTGACCGCGACGGCTCGGGTACGATATTCCATAGATTTGTGGAGGAATGGGTGCGGGAACGGGAGGAGAGCATGGCGGGGACGCCCACGAAGGCGCGGCTCTACGACGCGTTCGCGGCCAGCGGCAAGGCGCTGGCCAGCGGGAAACGCCTGGAACTGCTCGACCTCCTCGCCCAGGGCGAGCGCACGGTCGACGCGCTGGCGAAGGCGGCGGGACTCAACCTGACGACCGCCTCCGCGCATCTGCAGACCCTCAAGCAGGCCGGTTTCGTCAGCACCCGGCGCGAGGGGGTACGCATCCACTACCGGCTCGCCGGCGACGACGTCGCCCAGCTCTTCGCCCTGCTGCTCAAGGTCGCCGAGACCCACCAGACGGGCGTTCCGGCCGCCCGCGACGCCCACCTCGGCGAAGGCGGCGGGCGCACGGTCACCCGGGACGAGCTGCGGACCCGCGCGGAAGCAGGGCAGGTGGTGCTCCTGGACGTGCGCCCGGTCGAGGAGTACCGGGCCGGACACATTCCCGGCGCCGTCTCCATCCCCGTCGAGGAACTGGCCGACCGCGTCGGCGAACTGCCCGAGGACGCCGAGGTCGTCGTCTACTGCCGCGGCGCCTACTGCGTCCTCGCCCACGACGCCGTCCGCCTGCTTTCCGAGAACGGCCGCCGCGCCATCCGCCTCAACGACGGCATGCTCGAATGGCGCCTGGCGGAGCAGCCCGTGGACGCGGGAGCGAGCGCGTGACCCACCTCCCGCCGCCGCACCCGGGCCTGACCGGCGGACCGGTCCACCTCGACTACAACGCCACCACCCCCGTCGACCCGCGCGTCGTGGAAGCGATGCTGCCCCACCTGACCGACCACTTCGGCAACCCCTCCAGCACCCACCCCTACGGCAGCGAACCCCGTCACGCCCTCACGGCGGCCCGCGCCCGGGTCGCCGAACTGATCGGTGCCCGCCCGGACGAGATCGTCTTCACCGCCTCCGGCTCCGAGGCCGACCTGTTCGCCCTGCGCGGAGCCGCCCTGGCCTCCGCCCGGACCCGCCCCCACCTCATCACCCAGGCCACCGAACACCCCGCGATCCTCGCCACCTGCCGGGCCCTGGAGCGTCTGCACCAGGCACGGACCACGGTGCTGCCCGTCGACCGCGAGGGCCTGGTCGACCCGGCCGCGCTGACCGCCGCGCTCGACGAGGACACCGTGCTGGTGTCGGTCATGGCCGCCAACAACGAGACCGGCGCCCTCCAGCCGGTGAGGGAACTCGCCGACGCCGCCCACCGGGCCGGGGCGCTGTTCCACTGCGACGCCGCCCAGGCCGTCGGCAAGATCCCCCTGGACGTACGGGAGTGGGGCGTCGACCTGCTCACGGTCGTCGGGCACAAGATGTACGCGTCCAAGGGTGCCGCCGCCCTGTTCGTGCGCGACGGCGTGCGACTGGAGCCGGTCGTCTACGGCGGCGGCCAGGAACGCGCGCTGCGCGCCGGCACCGAGAACGTCGCCCTCGCCGTCGCCCTGGGCGCGGCCGCGCGACTCGCCGCCGACGACCTCGCCGACGGCGCGCACCAGCGGATCAGGGGCCTGCGCGACGAACTGCACCACCGACTCGTCGACGCCCTGCCCGGGCGGGTACGGCTCAACGGCCCCGCGGAGCGGCGGCTGCCGAACACCCTGAACATCGGCATCGACGGCGTACCGGGCCACCGCGTGCTGGACGGCGCCCCCCGCGTCGCGGCCTCCACCGGCTCCGCGTGCCACAGCGGCACCCACACTCCCTCGCCCGTCCTCACCGCCATGGGCGTTGACCCCGCGCGGGCCCTGGAAGCCGTACGTCTCTCCCTCGGCCGCTGGACCACCCGGGACGAGATCGAGGTGGCCGCGGCCGCGATCGCCGCGGCGGCCACGGCCACCGACACCACGGAACCCTCCACGGCGGGCACCCGGTGACCGCCGGCGACGCGGAGGGGGCGGACATCACGGTCGACGGCACCGGACTGCTCTGCGTCACCCTCCTGCTGAGACTGCGCGCCGCCATCGACGGCGCCGCCCCCGGCACCCGCGTACACGTCATCGCCACCGATCCGGCCGCCCCGCTCGACCTCCCCGCCTGGTGCCACATGACCGGCCACCACTACCTCGGCCCCGTCCCGAGCGCCGCCGAACACCCGGTCTACGCGCTGCGCCTGACCAGCAACGCCCGCCGGACCCGCCCCGACGCCCCCTGGCACACCACCCAACCGGCATCCCGCCGGTCATCCTGACCGGACGTCACGCAAGGCTCCCGCGCCGCCTGTCCGGTCGGCCCCGTGACGGCGGCCTTCACGCTCGAGCCTTCGCGTGTTCGTCGGGCCAGGGCTCCGGCCCCCGCGCGGGCACGACGGCTTCGGCGGTGTACACGAGGAAGGTCAGCGTCTCCTGGAAGTACAGCTGGATGCTGGTGTCGTCGTGCGACAGGTAGCCGACGGACAGGTCCTGGCCGAGGCGCAGTTCGAAGTCCCCGCCCCGCGTCGACAGCAGGAACGCCCCGTCGATGGCGGGCGCCCAGACGATGTCGCCGTCCAGCACGCGGGCGATGTGTTTGATGACGGGGTATCCGTAGTCGGACGTCTCGCTGACAGCGGTGTATGCCGCGGCGCTCAGCGCGAGCGTGTACGGGCCGCCGACACCGGCGAGCCGCAGCGCGGTCAGGGCCTTGCTGACGACGTCCGGGTACTGGCGTGCCTCCGCGGGCAGGGTCAGCGCGGAGTTGGACGAACTCTCCCGCAGACCGGCGATGTCCGCGGACGGGTAGCCCTCGAACACGGCGCGGTCCTCGGCGAAGGCGATCTGCCGGGCGGCGTCCTTGACCGGCTGCCAGTCCGCGTCCTTGGCGCCGCGCGCGACGTCGTCGACCTGCTGCCGGTCCACGGTGAACGGCACCCGCAGTTCGACCAGCGGCTGGAACCGGCGCAGGCGTGCCTCGACCCCTTCGGCCGGCGCCGCCACGGCCCGCAGGTGCCCGGTCCCCACACCCGCCGACTCCGGGCCGCACGGCTCGGGCACGTCGACGATCCGGCGGGCCGCGACGTGCCGCTTGAACGTACGCCGCGCCTCCTCCTCCAGATCGGCCCACGCGGCGGCGGAGATGGGTGCCAGTTCACGATGCAGATTGTCCATCGTGGGGGCTCGCCTCCTGTCACATCCTCAGATCGCCGATCCCCAGCGAGCCGTCCACGGCCGGCGATCGGACCACCGCGGGCACGGGCTGGGTCTCCTCGGCCGCCTCGCCGTCGTTCTCGTCGACCTCGTCGGCCTCGTCTTCTTCGTGGTCCTCCTGGCTCCCGCGCGCGGCCGGCGCGTCAGGGAGGTCGTCGAGGAAGTCGCTGGTGGGCACGGAGAACAACGACCCGGTGACCGCGGTGGAGAAGTCCAGGATCCGGTCGTGAGCCGCCGGCGGGGCGCCCAGGAACATGCGCTCCAGCATCTCCTCGATCACCGCCGGAGTACGGGCGTAACCGATGAAGTACGTCCCGAACTCGCCCTGCCCCACGGTCCCGAAGGGCATGTTGTCGCGCAGGATCTCGTGCTTCGTCCCGTCCGGATCCTCGATCGTGGTCAGCGCCACGTGCGAGTCGGCCGGCTTGACCGCGTCGTCCAGCTCGATGTCGGACAGCTTCCTGCGCCCGATGACCCTCTCCTGCTCCTCCACCGGCAGGGCGTTCCAGGTGTCCAGATCGTGCAGGTACTTCTGCACGATCACATAGCTGCTCCCGGCGAACTCCGGGTCCTCGTCGCCGATCAGGACCGCCTCGTCGGCCGCCCGGCCCGTCGGGTTCTCCGTGCCGTCCACGAAGCCGAGCAGGTCACGCACGTCGAAGTACTTGAACCCCTGCACCTCGTCACGCACGGTGACGGCGCCGCGCAGCCGTTCCATGATCTCGGCGGCCAGCGCGAAGCAGAGGTCCAGGCGGGCCGCGCGGATGTGGAACAGCAGGTCGCCGGGGGTCGAGACCGCCCGGTGCCGGGCTCCGGCCACCTCGCGGAAACGATGCAGCTGTGCCGGACGCGGGCCCGCGAACAGCCGGTCCCACGCATCCGAGCCGATGCCCACGACCGCGCTCAGCCGCCCCTCCGCCGCCCGGAAACCGACCGCCCGCCGGAGCCCGTTCAGCTTCGACAAGGTATCCCGTACGACCGGCTCGCCACCCCGGTCGATGGTCACGACCAGGAAGATCGCCGCGACCGTCAGCGAGGACAGCACCGGCTGGGGCTGCGGGTCCTGGGAGTGCGCGCACATGGGCACGCCCCTTCCTGAGGGTCACGGGCGGGCACCTGTTCACCGTATGGCCCGGGCTCGGCACCCGCCACCGCGGCCTCGGCGGCCCGCCGGCCGTCCACATTCGACCGGTTTGACTTGCCGCGCGCTCGTGGGAGCCTGGAGGAACGGCGGCCGACGGGGTGGACGGCAGCGCCAGGACCAGTGGGCGTTCCCTCGGTGAGAAGACATGCGATGAACGACACAGCCGACTTCACGCGGTGGCTCACGAGTCACACCGACGAGCTGAACCGCCTGGGGTCCTTCGCCCGCGCCGTCGCGAACGACCCCCACTGGCCCGAGGCGGCCACGGTCGAGACGTACCGGCAGTACCTGGAGGGCCGCGGGGCCGCCCCGGAGGTGATCGACACCCTGCGCTGCGCCTGGAGCGAGTTCGAGCACCTGCCTCACTGAGGGCACGGGGCGCCGCTCCTCAGCCGCGTGCCACCCCCGCCACGGGTTCGGGGTGCTCGTGCGCGCAGGTGTCGTCGAGGCCGTAGGTGTCCCAGGCGGGGAACGGGTCGACGGGCGGCAGGCCTTCGCCGTCCGCCAGGAGACAGTCCGTCAGTGCCGCGTGCAGCGCGTCCGCGTGCAGATGCGTACCGATGAAGACCAGTTCCTGGCCCTCGGGACTGTCGGCGTCGCGGGCGCCGGAGGGCTCGAAGCGTGCCACGGAGCCGGCCTGCGACCACAGGCCCGTCACCTGCCGCCGTCCGGCCAGTGTGAAGAACCCCTTGGAGCGCAGGACCTCGCCGAATGCGCCGCTGTCGAGCTTCTCGGTCACGAACGTCCACAGCCGACTGGGGTGGAACGGCAGTTCGGAGCGGAAGACGGTCGAGGAGATCCCGTACTCCTCCGTCTCGGGAACGTGGTCGCCGTTCAGCTCCATCACCCAGCCAGGAGCCTGTTGGGCGCGTTCCAGGTCGAACAGCCCGGTGCCCAGGACGTCGGCGGACCGCACGCGGCCGTGCACGGCGGTGACGACCCGCGCGACCGGGTTGAGGCGGGTGAGTGCGGCCCGCAGCCGGTCCGCCGACTCCTCGTCGACGAGGTCGAGCTTGTTGAGCACGATGACGTCCGCGAACTCGACCTGGTCCATCAGCAGGTCGCTGACGGTGCGTTCGTCGTCCTCGTACTGGTCCAGGCCGCGCTCGGCGAGTTCGTCGCCGTCGGTCAGCTCGCGCAGGAAGCTGGCCGCGTCGACGACCGTGACCATGGTGTCCAGGCGGGCGACCTCCGCCAGGGTGGCGCCGTCGTCGCGGGCGAAGGCGAACGTCGCCGCCACCGGCATGGGTTCGGAGATGCCGGACGACTCGATGAGCAGGTAGTCGAAGCGGCCCTCGCGGGCCAGCCGGTCCACCTCCTCGAGCAGGTCGTCGCGCAGGGTGCAGCAGATGCAGCCGTTGGTCATCTCGACCAGGCGTTCCTCGGTGCGTGACAAGGCCGCCTCGCCGCCCCGCACCAGGGCGGCGTCGATGTTGACCTCGCTCATGTCGTTGACGATGACCGCGACACGCAGTCCCTCGCGGTTGCCGAGGACGTGATTGAGGAGAGTCGTCTTGCCAGCGCCGAGGAATCCGGACAGGACGGTGACGGGAAGTCGGTCGGAAGGCATGAACGGTCAGCCCTCGGGGCGCAGCAGCCCGCGCTCGTAGGCCTTCACCAGCCGCTGGGGCACGAGGTAGGTGGCGCCGTCGACGGTGATCGGGACGAGCGCGGGAGTAGCCGCCTTCCACTGGGCGCGGCGGTGGCGGGTGTTGCTGCGGGACATCTTCCGCTTGGGAACGGCCATGGGTCCTCCTGGTTCGGTGGGCACCTTCTGCGGGCACCTGCGGCGGGCGCCCTCGGTGAGCACCAGGAGGCTACATGAAAATGAATCTCATTACTATTCGGCTGTGCGTCGTGACATGGCGACGGCCGGTGCCCTCTCGAGGGCGCCGGCCGTCGGGCGGGGGAACGTCCCGTCGGGTCAGTGGTCGTCCCAGTGCCCCTCGTGGGCGGCGTGGTGGTGGCCGTCGTGCACGTAGTCGACGTGGTCCTCGTGGGGCACGGCCACGTGCCCGCAGCCCTCGCCGTGCTGGTGGTCGTGGTCGGTGTGGGTGGCGTGGCCGGCGGCCACGCACTCGTCGACGTGGCCGGCGTGGGGCTTGTGCAGGTGTCCGTCGTGCACGTAGTCGGTGTGGTCGCCGTGCGGGACGGCGACGTGTCCGCAACCCTCGCCGTGGGTGTGGGTGTGGTCGTCGTGCGTGCGGTGTTCAGTGGCAGTGGCCATGCGCTGCTCCTGGGGTCTGGTCGGCGGCCTGCGGATGGTGGCGGCGCAGGCCGTGCGTCGCGACATCAATATAGGGCGATTCGTTAACATCTGGCAGAAATGTCGCGACGGTGGAGGTGTGTGGTCGGCTCGGCCCGCACCCTCGACCGAATTGACCGGACCCTTGCTGCCAAATTGTTTTAGTTGCACACCATGTGCAGAAACGTATGGGGTGCGGCTGAAGACGGCCGCTCGCCGAGAAGCAAGGCCCGTACCCCATGCCCACCGCACCTTCCGCTCCCGCACGCCCGGCCGCGACCGCCGGACGCGGTTCCACGTGGCACCGCGTCCGCACGTCGATGACCCGGAGGGAGTGGGCCGGCGTCGGCGGGATGGCCGCCTTCATCCTCGCGCTGCACGTCATCGGCTGGTTCACGCTGGTCGTGATCGTCGCGCCGGAGCACTACAGCGTGGGCACCCAGGCCTTCGGCGTGGGCATCGGGGTCACCGCCTACACGCTCGGCATGCGGCACGCCTTCGACGCCGACCACATCGCCGCGATCGACAACACCACCCGCAAGCTGATGGGGGAGGACAGGCGGCCCCTGTCGGTCGGCTTCTGGTTCTCCCTCGGGCACTCCACGGTCGTGTTCGTCCTGGCCCTCCTGCTCTCCGTGGGGGTGAGAGCGCTGGCGGACCCCGTCCGGAACGGCGACTCCGGGCTGCACGACATCACCGGTTGGATCGGCACGACCGTCTCCGGAACGTTCCTCTACATCATTGCGATCATCAACCTGCTGATCCTGGTGGGCATCTGGAAGGTCTTCCGGCGCATGCGGGCCGGCCACTTCGACGAGGCGGCCCTGGAGAAGCAGCTCGACAGCCGAGGCTTCATGAACCGGCTGCTCGGGCGTCTGACGAAGGCCGTCTCCACGTCGTGGCAGATGTATCCGCTGGGCCTGCTCTTCGGCCTCGGCTTCGACACCGCGACCGAGATCGCGCTGCTCGTGCTCGCCGGTTCGGGTGCCGCCTCAGGGCTGCCCTGGTACGCCATCCTGTGCCTGCCGGTGCTCTTCGCGGCCGGTATGTCGCTCCTGGACACGATCGACGGCTCGTTCATGAACTTCGCCTACGGCTGGGCCCTGTCCAAGCCGGTCCGCAAGGTCTACTACAACCTCACGATGACCGGACTGTCCGTCGCCGTCGCGCTCGTCATCGGCACAGTGGAACTCCTCGGCCTGCTCGCCGACAAGGCGGACCTGCACGGCCGCTTCTGGGACTGGGTGTCCGGCCTGGACCTGAACACCATCGGCTACGCCGTCGTCGGCCTGTTCGTCGCCACCTGGGCCGTTGCCGTGGTGGTGTGGAAGGTCGGTCGCATCGAGGAGAAGTGGGAGGCGGGCCTGACCGGCTCGGCGCCGGCGGAGCCGGCCGCCGAATAGTCGCCGCCGGCGTCATTATTGCTGCTAGGGTGCACTTGCAACTCGTTCGCAAT
Source organism: Streptomyces sp. NPDC052043 (assembly GCF_044548235.1). Classification (NCBI taxonomy): domain Bacteria; kingdom Bacillati; phylum Actinomycetota; class Actinomycetes; order Kitasatosporales; family Streptomycetaceae; genus Streptomyces; species Streptomyces sp. NPDC052043. The sequence continues at coordinate 83,011 of NZ_JBIUBT010000017.1, read as the reverse complement.
AAAGCCGAAGGATGATGCCGGCCATGACGGTCTACACGCTCCCGGAACTCCCGTACGACTACGCGGCGCTCGCCCCGGTCATCAGCCCCGAGATCATCGAGCTGCACCACGACAGGCACCACGCGGCCTACGTCAAGGGCGCCAACGACACGCTGGAGCAGCTCGCCGACGCGCGGGACAAGGAGTCGTGGGGCTCGATCAACGGTCTGGAGAAGAACCTGGCCTTCCACCTCTCCGGGCACATCCTGCACAGCATCTACTGGCACAACATGACCGGCGACGGTGGCGGCGAGCCGCTGGAGAAGGACGGCGTGGGGGAGCTGGCCGACGCCATCGCGGAATCGTTCGGTTCCTTCGCGGGCTTCAAGGCGCAGCTGTCCAAGGCCGCGGCCACGACCCAGGGTTCGGGCTGGGGTGTGCTGGCGTACGAGCCGCTGAGCGGCCGCCTGATCGTGGAACAGGTCTACGACCACCAGGGCAACGTCGGCCAGGGCTCCACCCCGATCCTGGTCTTCGACGCCTGGGAGCACGCCTTCTATCTCCAGTACAAGAACCAGAAGGTGGACTTCATCGAGGCGATGTGGCGGGTCGTCAACTGGCAGGACGTGGCCAGGCGCTACGCCGCCGCCAAGGAGCGCGGCGACAGCCTGCTGCTCGCGCCGTGACGGCCTAGGCCCGCGGATGTCCTGCTCGTGATCGTCTTCTCACCCTTCACCGGCAGGCGCACGGTCAAGTGCTCCCCCCGGCACGCTGCCCGGGGGAGCACTTGGCATGGCGGTTGTTCTGCGACTGGGCCATGCGATGTCGTCGACGGCGAGAAACAGCTCGTCGCCCACGGTCGCCGGGGTCGCCCCGGTGAACGCCTTGACGTCCCGATGCAGGTGGGACTGGTCGGCGTAGCCGGTGTCGGCCGCGACGCGGGCCGCGTCCTCACCCGCGACCAGGCGGTGGGCGGCATGGTCGAAGCGGACCAGCTTCACGGCGCGCTTGGGCGGCAGGCCGAGCTGCGACCGGAACCGGGACCACAGCCGCTTACGGCTCCACCCGACCTCGGCCGCCAGTCCGTCGACCCGGGCGAGCCCACGGGTGCCGACGATCCGGCGCCAGGCCCAGGCCATCTCCGGGTCCACCGGCGGCCCCGCCTCATGCCGGCGGGCGAGCAGCGCGTCCGTCAACTCGAAACGGTCCTGCCACGACGAGGCAGCGCCGAGTCGCTCGCGGATCCGTGCCGCCTCCCGCCCCCACAGGTCGTCCAGCGACACGACGGCGCCGTCGAGGTCGGCGGGGGAGGTGCCCAGAATCGCCCGTGCGATCACCGGGGACAGGCGCACCTGCACGCACTCGACGTTCTCTCCCCGAGCCCGGACCGCGCCGCCGGACCCGAGCCCGGGCCCGGCGGCGAAGCTTCCCCGCTGCTGCCGCCCCGGGGCACAGTCGAGGACCGGCGAACCGGTGCCGAACTCCAGGAGCAGCGTCACGGCCGGGTACGGGACGATCCGGAGCGTTTCCAGCTCACGGACACGGAACCCGGCCATGCTGACGCCGGCCGTCCGGCTGGGCCGCCGCGGGCACTCGACGCCCCACACCGCCGCACCGCGCGCAACAGTCCGCATCGTCCCATGCTAGGGGAGCCGGCCAAGGGGAACATTCGTCCAATCCCCCGGCGCGTACCGGCGCCGACACTGGGCTCATGACTGTTTCTGACGGCGAGTCGTACGTGAACGGCGGCGCCGAGGCCACCGAGAGTTCCACTCTGTCGCTGGACGACTGCGACCTCCACGTGTGCCAGGACGGCCCCCGCGCCGCCCCCGCACTCCTGCTCATCCACGGGTCCGCGTCCTCGGCCCGCTCGTGGGACCGGATGGTTCCGCTGCTGACCGGATCGCACCGCGTCATCCGGATCGACCTGCTCGGGCACGGCCGGTCGGCCAAACCGGCCGACCGCAGCTACGCGGTCCCGGACCAGGCACGTCGGGCCGGCGAGGCACTGGACCGGCTCGGCGTCGAGCACGCCGTGGTCGTCGGTCATTCCAGTGGCGGCGTGGTCGCCACCGCCCTCGCCGAACTCCGGCCCGAGGTGGTGACCGCGCTCGCGCTCGTCAACACCGGACCCGGCCTGGACGCCTTCATCGCACCGGAGTCCGCCGCGACCGGCCCCGCGCAGTGGCCGCCGTCCGACGAGCAGCTCCGGCGGTTCGCGAGCACGGCCTTCAGCCGCGCGGGCTACCAGTTTCCGGAAGAACTCCTGGACGACGTGCGCGGGATGACCTCCCACACGTTCACCACGACGATGCGGGCCACCCGCTCCTACCTGGAGCAGCGGGCGCTGCCGGAGCGGCTGGCGGTCCTGGGCAAGCCGTTACTGGTGCTCTTCGGCGAGGACGACCGCAGGTGGCGATCCTCGTCCGCCTCCGAGTACCGCGCGGTTCCGGGCGCGAGGATCGAGTTGCTGCCCGGTCTCGGACACACGCCCCTGCTCGAGGATCCGCCGCGGACCGCCGCGCCCTTGCTGGCCTTCACCGCGATCCACGCCGTACGGGCGGACTGAGGGAAAAGGAGGGGCACCATGCGGATTCTCGTCTCCGGCGCCGGCAGAAGGAGCTGCTGCGCGGTGCGTTCGCCGGCATGCAGCCCAACGGCAGGGCTGCCCTGATGGACACGCCCCGCCGTGGGCGCAGGCCGGTCGGGTTACCAGTGCCTGTGGCGCGCGCAGCGCTTGTCGTGCTGGTGACGCTTGATCCTGGTGAGGTTGGTGGCGGTGTGGGTGGTGGTGCCACCGCCGCCGGTGACGGTGGCGGTGTTCGTCACCCGGGCGCGGGCCCTGCAGGAGACGTCGACCTTCAGGGTGATGGGAGGGTAGCTGCTCCCGGCGAGGAGGACGTCGCTACGGGTGCAGGTGAGGGTCTTCAGGGTGCAGTTCCATCCCGTGCCACGGATGCGGTCGGCGCGGAGCCCGGCGGGGAGGGTGTCGTGCACGGTGACCGTGGTGCCGTTGGTCGGGGCGGCCCCGGCGGCGTTGCCCACGGTGATGGTGTAGGTGCCGTCCTGCCCCTGGATGAAGTGCCTGGTGTGGGTCTTGGTGATGGTCAAGGACGGGACCTTGTAGGAGATGGTCACCCGGCCGTTGTTGTTCGCCGTCCCGATCGTGGACAGCGCGTAGCTTGTGCCGGTACCTGTGGGGGTGGCGAAGCTGCTGCCCCCACCACCTCCGCCTCCACTCCCCGAGGTGCCGCGGTTGTCGACGGTGGCGCTGCCGCCGCCCCCGCCGGCGAAGTACCCGCCCCCACCGCCCCCACCGGCCCCGATGATGGTGAGGCCGCAGCCGGCGCCGATGCTGCCGCCGCTGCCGCCGGTACCGACCGTGGTACCGGAGAACCCGCCTCCCACCCCGCCGTTCGTGGCGCCACAATGCGTGCCGGTGCCCGCGGTACCGGGAGTACCCCCGGTGCTGGTACTGGTGCTGCGGCCGCCCCCGCCCTGCCCTGGTGAAGACCCAGGGCCGGTGACACTTCCCGTGGTACCGGCGGTGGCATCCGCCGTCGTGCCGGTGCTTCCGTTGCCCCCGTTCCCCCCTGGAGAGCCTGCTCCGGTGCCGCCGGCGGCACCGCCGCCCCCGGCGACCGCCAGCAAGGAGCCGCCCGCGCTGACACTGGACGCGCCACCCCCGCCCGGACCTTCGTACCGAAAACCAGGGGCCGGGAAGGCCCGCCCGGGGCGCCGCCGTTGAACCCGCCGGCACCCCCCACCCCGCTGCCGTTGCAGCCCTGGCCGCCGGTACCGCCGACGTTGACGGTGTAGGTCGTCGGTGCGGCGGTTTGCGGGAGGGTGGTGACGACCCGCGCCCCCGTCCCACCGGTCCCCGTGACGGAACAGGGGGTGCCGGTGTTGTCGGCGCCGCCGGCGCCGTCCGCGGTGATCGTGACCACCACCCCCGCCGGAACCGTCAAGGTCTGCGGAGCGCCGGTGAAGGTGAAGGTCTGCGACGGATCAGCCCTCTGTGCCCACGCCGGCACGGCCCCCGCCGACGTGGCGGCCGCCGGTGGAGCCGTGGCCGCCAACAGCGCCATGCCGGACAGCAGGGCGCACCCCGCCCGTACCACCCCCACAGAGCGCGATACATCACCCTGTCCACGAGCACTCATCCGCGGGTTCACCTCTCCTCACAGCGAAGCGCCCCGCATCCCTCACGCGACAAGACACGGGCGTGACAGGACACCTGATAGATAATCATGACAAAACATCATTAGATACCCTGATCCAAATTCTTTCGACGTAGCGCGGTAAGGAGAAACCTCGTGTGTCGCAGCGTCCCGTGCGAGCCGGCGAGAAGGATGAGCCGTATCGCCGACCCGGCCTCGGTCGTGCGGAGATGGACGCATGTCAGCATCGCCGGCCCGCCGGCCGCGCGAGGTCGTCTCCCCGGCCGAGACCCGGGACGCGCTCGACGCGTTCCAGCGGGCGGTCGAAACGGGCGAGGGTCCGGTGGAATTTCCGGCACGTAGAGCGATGAGTTCCGGACGCCGTGGCAGTCCAACTGTCATGACGACTCAGATCCTCACCACGCCCGAGGCCGACCTCGCCTACGACGTCCACGGTCCGCTGCCGACCGCCGACGGACGTCCGCCCCTGCTCATGATCGGCCAGCCCATGGACGCCGGCGGTTTTCGCACCCTGGCGTCGTACTTCCCCGACCGCACCGTGGTCACCTACGACCCGCGCGGTCTCGGTCGCAGTGTCCGCAAGGACGGCCGGGTCGACCACACACCCGAGCGGCAGGCCGTCGACGTGCACGCCGTGATCGAGGCGCTCGGAGCGGGCCCGGTCGAGATGTTCGCGAGCAGCGGCGGCGCGGTGACCGCGCTCGCCCTCGTGGCCGCGTACCCCGACGACGTGACCACCCTGGTGGCGCACGAGCCGCCGCTCATCCCGGTACTTCCCGACGCCGCGGCCGCCGAGCGCGCCCGGGCCGCCGTCCGGCAGGCGTACCAGGACCGGGGCTGGGGTGCCGGCATGGCGGCCTTCGTCGCGATGACCTCGTGGCGGGGCGAGTTCACCGACGACTACTTCGCCCGACCCGCCCCGGACCCCGCCGCGTTCGGGATGCCGGCCGAGGACGACGGTTCCCGCGACGACCCGCTGCTGTCCGACCGCTCCTGGGCGGTCAGCGGCTACCGGCCCGACGTCGACGCCCTGACCGCGCCGCGGACGCGGGTCCTGATCGCCGTGGGCGAGGAATCCCTCGACACCCTCACCGGACGCACCTCTCAGGCGGCGGCCGAACTGCTCGGTCAGCAGGCGACGGTGTTCCCCAGCCACCACGGTGGTTTCCTCGGCGGCGAGTCCGGCTACGCCGGCCGGCCCGAGGCCTTCGCACGCAGGCTGCGCGAGGTCCTCGACGAGGCTCGCTGACGGCCGGCCTTCCCGGCGGGGCAGGTGTCAGAACTTGCCCGACTGCTCCGCCGTTCGGTGCCCCAACTGCCGGCTGAACTCCGCGCAGAAGCGGGCGGAGAGCGGCGGCCACCCCCAGAAGTCGAAGGCGAGGGCACCCACCGCGAAACCGGGCTCCCACCGCCACTCGGCGACCGGGACCCGGGCGCCGCAGGCGGAGCAGGGGACGGTGCCCTCACCGGTGTCCTTCCAGGCGGAGAGGGCGTCCCTGAACGGCCGCCAGACCTCCTCGTCCGCCTCGAACGACTCGGGGTAGTCGATGATCACGGTCTTGGTCTCGCACCGCGGGCAGACGGCGTACTCCGCCTCGTCCTCTCCCTGGCCCCCGCAGTGGTGGTCGCGTCCGACGATCACGGCCACCGGGCCCGGCCGCCAGTTCGGGTCGGAGGAGTCGGCCACGGCCCGCGCCCAGTTCGGGCCCGGCACATGGCCCTCGTCCACGTTCGCGCTGTACACCCCGTCGCCGGACGTCTCACGCGTGATCAGACCCTCGGTGACCATCCAGTCGACCATCCGCTCCGCGAGCGGCCCGGCCTCCTCGCCGGTCACCTCGACATCGACGATGCGCTCGAAGAAGTCCCCCATCGTCCTTCCGCTCCTCTCGATCGTCGTCCGTCACTGTGCCACCCCCCTCCGACAACGCCGCAGCCCCGGCTCGGGTGCCGGAACCGCCCCGAGCGACCGGGGGACGGCGCCAAGACGGGTGGCGCGGTCGGCGATGTCGAGGAGTTGTCGCTCCTCGTGGTGGCGGACGACGAGTTGGAGACCGACGGGTGCTCCCTGGGCCGTGATCCCCGCCGGAAGGCTGAGCGCTGGATGCCCGCTGAGGTTGAACGCCCAGGTAAGGGCGACGCTCATCCGTGCCCCTGGTCCGTCGTGGCCGTGCGGGGGGTGAGGCGTGGTGGGTGTGAGGACGACGTCGGCTCGCCGGAAGCAGTCGCGCAGCCGCTCCTCGTTGGTGGTGACGACCCTGCTGACATCCTCGGTCGAGGAAGGCATCCCCGCGCGGAGGGCCGTCCAGGCAGGGGCGGGGTCGAGGAGCGTCAGGCCGGAGTCTTCGGCGAGGGTGATCAGTCCGGCCTCCGCGAGACTTTCCGCCGAGCGGCGGGCACTGGCGGCGACCGCCGGACTGGTGTCCGCGTATCCCAAAGTGGCCGACCAGACGGCTCTCAGCGGGTACGTGGAGTGGACGGCCGGCACCGGCGGCTCGGCCACCGCGTCGAGATAGGCGAGGGCGTCGCGCGGGTCGCCCACCAGGACGCCGGGCGAGTTCAAACCCGCCCGATCGCGGGCCGGGAGCCGGCCATTGGTGGGCTTGAAGCCGACGACGCCGCACCATGCGGCGGGGATGCGTACCGATCCGGCACCGTCGGATCCACTGGCGAGGGGGACGAGTCCGGCGGCGACCGCGGCCGCCGAACCCGCGGAGGAGCCGCCGGGTGACCACGCCGGAGCGAGCGGGTTGAGGGTGGGGCCCCGGTCCGTGTGCCCGTAGGTCTGCCAGCCACGGCTGGTACGCGGCACCGAGGTCGCACCGACCGGCACACACCCGACTGCCACCAGCCGGGTGTTCTGGTAGGGGTGTGACCCAGATACGCTCCAAACCCGCCACGGGATGATCTTGGACGGCTGATCGCTCCGTCCGTCACCCGTCCGGCTCTGTCTCGTTGGTGGAGACATTGGGCTGTCGTACGGGCCGGGGTGGGCTGTGACTTCGATCGAGCGGACTGCGTATCCGCGGTTCAAGCGGCTGATCAGTGCGCATGAGCTGCATCTGTTCTTCGCGCCGAGCCGTGAGGAGGCGGCCTGGGCGGCGGATCGTACGGACTCCGAGGGGCACCAGCTCGCGCTGCTGTTGGCGCTGAAGTCGTACCAGCGCATGGGCTGCTTCCCGAAGCCGCAGGAGTATCCGGAGGCGGTGGTGGACTTCGTCCGCCGCGCGGTGGAGCTCCCGGAAGGGACCGTGCCGGCCGCGACGGGCCGCACGGCGGAGCGACAGCGCAGTTGGGTACGCCGTCGTCTGGACGCGCGTTACGAACCCGCGCGGGCCCGGCAGGTCGCCGAGGAGGCGATCCGGGACGCGGCGGCGTCGAAGAACCGCCCCGCCGATCTGATCAATATCGGGTTGGAGAAGGTGGTGGAGGCCGGCCTGGAGATCCCGGGCTTTTCGATGCTGGACCGGGCGGCAGCCCGGATCCGCGCCGAGGTGAACGGCTCGCTCTTCGCCCGCCTCCACGAGCGGATGGGACCCGAAGGCAGCCAGCGCATGGCTGATCTGCTGGACAACCGGCTCTCGGACGGCACCACGGAGCACAACGGGCTGAAGAAGCCGGCGAAGTCGCCGACCTGGTCGCACTTTCGCCAGCAGAAGGAACAGCTGATCTGGGTCGACGGCCTCGGGTCCACCGCCGAGTGGCTGGACGGTGTGGCCGCGGCGAAGGTGAATGACTTCGCCGGCGAGGCCGAGGCGGCGGACGCACCGGGGATGCGCGACTACGAGCCCCTCAAGAGGGCCGCCCTGCTGGCCTGCCTGGTACGCAAGGCCCAGATGCGGGCCCGCGACGACCTGACCGCGATGTTCACCAAGCGGGTCGCGCTGCAGGTCAAGCGCGCCAAGGAGGAGCTGGCCGAGCTACACGAGAAGCAGCAGGCCATGGTCGAGGCGCTGATCGTCAACTACCGCACGCTGCTGCAGCACGTCGACGCAGATGGCCCGGCTCAGCAGGCGAAGACCAAGGCCGGGCAGCTTTCCGCCGAGGTGCTCAAGGTGCTCGGAGACATCGAGGCGGACACCGGGGCCAAGCAGGTGGCGGAGAAGTTCGGCGGCGCGGTGGCGCCCGCACTGCATGCGCTGGCGGCTGCGGTGACCACGCAGGCCGGCGGGCTGGCGGCGGTGCTGCGGGCCGTGGACAGCTTCGGCGGGTTCGACGGGCAGTACGAGCAGATCGAGAAGGTTTCCGCGCACCACGGCGACTACTGGGAAGTGCTGCTGTACGGGCACCTGCGCAAGGACCGGGCGGTGATGTACGACTTCACCAAGCTGGTGGAGCTGGTGTCCACCACCGACGACACGAAGGTCCTGGACGCCCTGGAGCACGCGCGGCTGCACAAGCTCGCCCGGGACTTCATCCCCGACACCACTGCGGATGGCGAGGAGGTCGATGTTTCCTTCGCCACGAAGAACTGGCAGAAGGCGATCCGGGACAAGAACCGGCCTGGCCGCTTCGTACGCCGGCACTTCGAGGCGATGGTCTTCCACGCCCTGGCCGAAGCGCTGCGGACCGGGGACGTGGCGGTGTCCGGCTCCGAGGATCACGCCGATTGGAACGACCAGCTCCTGCCGATGGACGTGGTGAAGGCGAAACTGCCCGCCTTCCTGGCCGAGGTCGGCCTGGCCGAGCCGGGCGAGGAGATGTCGTACGACGCGGCGAGCTTCCGCACCCAGCTGCAGGACAGGCTGACCGCCGCGGCGGTCGGAGCGGATGCCGGCTACCCCGACAACGAGGGGCTGGTCATCGACCCGGAGACCGGGATCCCATCGCTGAAACGCCACCACGCGGACGGGCAGACGCCCTCGGCGAAGCGGCTGGAGGAGGCGATCAAGGCACGGATGCCGGAGCGCACGCTGCTGGGGATCACCGCGCGGACGGCGTACTGGGTGGAGTGGTGGAGGCGCTTCGGCCCCGCCTCCGGAGCGGAACCGAAGTTAAAGGACCCCTTCGGCCGGTACGTGCTGACCACGTTCACCAAAGGCACCAACATGGGCCCGTACGAGGCCGCCAAGCACATCCCCGGCGTCAGCGGGCACGAGCTGTCGCTGGCCGCCAACCGGCACTTCTCCATCGCGCTGCTGAACGAGGCCATCGCCGACGTCGTCAACGCTCACGCCGAGCTCGACATCTCCCAGGCGTGGGGCGACGGATCCACCGTCGCCGCCGACGGCACCCACATGGACACCTACCTCAACAACCTTCTCGCCGAGACCTCCATCCGCTACGGCAAGCCCGGCGGAATCGCATATCACCACATCTCCGACACTTACATCGCACTCTTCACGCACTTCATCCCGTGCGGGGTGTGGGAGGCCGTCTACATCATCGAGGGCCTGCTGAAGAACGCCTCGGAGCTGAAGCCGACCACCGTCCATGCGGACACGCAAGGCCAGTCGTTCCCGGTCTTCGCCCTCGCCCACCTCCTCGGCTTCGACCTGGTCCCCAGGATCCGCAACTGGAAGGACCTGACCTTCTACCGGCCCACTCGTAGTACCGAGTACGTGCACATCGACGCCCTGTTCGGCGAGCCGGGCAGACACGTCATCGACTGGGACCTGATCGAGTCGCAGTTCCGGCACCTGATGAAGGTGGCCGTCTCCGTACGGGATGGTGCGATCTCCTCCACGCTGCTGCTGCGCCGGCTGCGGGCGGGCTCCAACAAGAACGCCACCTACACCGCCTTCCGCGAGGTCGGCCGCGTCATCCGCACCATCCAGCTGCTGCGCTACCTCACCGACGCGCCGCTGCGCCGACGGGTGACCGCGGCAACGAACAAGGTCGAATCCTTCAACCGGTTCTCCCAGTGGGTCGGCTTCGGCAACGGCGGCGTGATCGCCGACAACGACCCCGTCGAGCAGGAGAAGACCGCGAAATTCAACGCGCTACTCGCGAACGCGGTGATCTTCCACAACGCGCTCGACATCGCCGAGATCGTGCGCCAGCTGCAGGCCGAGGGGATGGAGATCGATCCGGAGGACCTGGCGCAGGTCTCGCCGTACCTGACCGAGCACATCCGCCGCTTCGGCGAATACTCCACCCACGAACTCGGCGACGAGCCGGCCGCCTACGACCCGCGCCTGGACATCGACTTCACACCGCTGCGCGGCGAGGAACCCACCGCGGCCGGCTACACCGCTGCTGCCTGACCCCACCCCCGTGGAGTACACCGATCGTGCCGCCCGATGCCCTTTGACGCAACCAGTCACGACGGCTCGACGGCCGGTCAGGTTGAGGTCCATCTATTTCCCGCCTTCGGTTTGGTGGTATTAGTACTCCAGCAGGACTTTGCTGTCTGACCTGGGGTTTCGCTGGGCGGCTGGAGTGTAGCGGGCCGCGGAGTGGTCAGGGGTGGCCTTCGGCAGGCGGCCCCTCGATCGTGCGACAGCGCCGCAGGTAGTGACAGCGTGCGGGGCAACCTCCCCACGTGATCACCGCGCGTGTTGCCGAGCAGTGGGACCTGGAACTGGACGACCTCTTCGTGACCATCGGCCATCGCTTCGGCCGGGTGGAACTACGCCGCCGCATGCGCGACTACGTACGTGGTCTGCTCGCACCGGTGGCCCGCAAGAACAGCTGGCAACTGGCCGAGCAGGCAGGCCACGCAACCCCTGACGGCCTACAGCACCTGCTCGCCGGAGCGAAGTGGAACCCCGACGATATCCGCGACGACCTGCAGGAATACGTCGCCGAAAACCTCGGCGGGACCGATGGCGTACTCATCATCGACGACACCGGGTTCATCAAGAAGGGCGTCACCTCCGCCGGGGTCCAACGCCAGTACTCCGGCACCGCCGGCCGCACCGAGAACTGCCAGATCGGCGTCTTCGCCGCCTACGCCACGACCCTGGGCCGGGCCCTGGTCGACCGCGAGCTCTACCTGCCCAGGACCTGGACCGAGGACCGCGAACGCTGCCGCGCGGCCAAAGTCCCTGACGAGCGGGTATTCGCCACTAAGGGCGAGTTGGCCCGGCGCATCGTGCTGCGGTCCCTCGCCTCGCCACTGCCCAACGCCTGGGTTACCGCGGACGCCGCCTACGGCCAGGAGGGCCGCTTCCGCCGGCTGCTGGAACAGTCGGGCGTCGGCTACGTGCTGGCCGTTCCCAAGTCCCAATTCACCGTGGGCTGCCCCCGCATCGACGGGCTGTTCGCGCAGGCCCCGGCCGAAGCATGGGAGAAGATCTCGTGCGGAGACGGCGCGAAGGGACCGCGTGTCTACCACTGGGCAGCAGTGCGGCTGCCGGCGGTCGCTGAGTTCGACTACCAGGGCGAGATCCCCCACCGGATGCGGTGGGCGCTGGCCCGACGCAGCATCAGCAAGCCCGATGAGATCGCCTACTACCTCGCTTACGCCCCTTTGGAGACCACCGTTCGGGAGCTGGTGCGGATCGCCGGGACGCGCTGGGCGATCGAGGAGTGTTTCCAGGCCGCGAAGAACGAGTGCGGCCTGGACCAGTACGAGGTCCGTCGCTACACGGGCTGGTACCGGCACATCACTCTGGCCATGCTCGCGCATGCCTTCCTGGCCGCCACGGCGCACCAGGTTCGGGAAAAGGGGGCGGCACCGGTGGGACATCCGGGGCAATCGAGTTCACAGTGGCGGAGATTCGGCGACTCCTGGCAGCTTGTCGTCCCCGACCGCCGCACCTTCGTGGCTGCCGAGGACGACACCACGCGCTGAGCTGGTCGAGCTGGCGCCGACAACGCCAAGCAGTCGCCCGTCGCTGTCACTACCTGCGGCGCTGTCGCACGATCGAGGGGCCGCCTGCCGAAGGCCACCCCTGACCACTCCGCGGCCCGCTACACTCCAGCCGCCCAGCGAAACCCCAGGTCAGACAGCAAAGTCCTGCTGGAGTATTAGTACTCCAGCTGTAGATCGTGATCACGCTTGGGCTGTGGCCGGGCGGTAGTAGTGGCTTGGGGCCCCGCTGTGAAGCAATTCCAGGGGCCCCGCACTCGCGCCACGGTTGAGTACGCGTACTCACGCCCCCGCCACGCCCTCGAAGGGACACTCGGATCATGACCCGTCGTACCAGCACGGCCGCAGCCGCGGTGCTCTGCGTCCTCGCCCTGACGAGCTGCGGGAAGGACGCGGACGATCTCTTCTCTAATCTCAACGGCACCAGGTCGTTCCACGCCTCCGAGCACGAAACCCCGAGCAGCGGCACGGCCGGCCCGGACACGCCGCCCTTCTACGGCGACAACAGCCGGGCGCGACGCCCGGACCTCCCGGACCCGGCTGACGAGAAACGAGCCCGGGAGAAGGTCAAGGACATCACGCAGGCCCTTGAGGACCTGCGGCGTCAGCACCGGACCCGGCCCGCCCAGGTACGGGAGGCCCTTGCGCCACTGGCAGCTCCCGCCCGCCTGGAGGTGGTGACGGAGTGGCCCAGCTCAGGAGACGAAAGCCCTCCTCAGGGCAGCATGTACGGGATCTGGATCGGCAGGACCGCCTGCGTCACCGGTTCCGTCACCGCGGAGCGCGTCTGGGCGAACGTCAACGGCCACTTCCCGGAGACGGGCTGCCTACCCCCGGCGCGGACCCATTGAGGTGGTGGCCGTTCCCGTCTCCATACCTGCCCCAACCAGCAAGATCACGATCTACAGCCGGAGCTAGGGCCTGTCCGACGGATCTTGCCGGGCTGCCGCTACTCGGCCTCCTGCTCGGCTTCGTCACAGACGCCGTCGTCTCGGCCGCAGGCGCCTGAGCCGACCGCGCCTCCGGCATCGGCCTGTCCGCCCACGGCCACCGACCGTCGGCCCCGATCGCGGCGACCGACAACGGTCAGCCGAGACGCGTACTGGCTCGCTCGCGAGGTACGCCTGAATGTCCTCCACGGCGTGGCCGTAGTGCGTCGCGTACTGGGTCCGCGGGACGCAGCCGAGGTGTGGGGTGGCGAGCTCCGTCCGCGACCACCCTGCCGGATTCCGAAACCATCACCACCACGCGGCGGTTGGGCCACGCGGACGCGTCCGACAGTGTTTCCCGAGCGTCCTGCGGGCATGGAGTCATGCGGCTGCAGCGAGGAACAGATCCCTTGGGTTTTGGCGGAGTTCGGACTGTTCGCGACGGTAGGCCTTGTCCTGACCGTCGGCGTCGTGATGCTCTTGGCGGGCTGGCTGCTGGCAACGGCGAAGTGGCTGATCAGGAATCGGGTACGCCGCCCAAGGCGCGGCACCACAGACCCGGCGCCCGCGCCGACGACGACCAGCGAGAGCCCCCGGGACGGGTCTCTGCTGTCCGGCTTCACCTGGCGCTACGAAGATCCCTGACCGAACGACCATGATCCGCGGCCATTCGCACCGGCCGCGCGCTGTTCGCGGCCTGGTCAACGCCCAGGGCCTGCCCGGCGGGATCAGGCCGGCTCGGCACTTTAGGCGCTGCGCGGCTTGCGGGCCGGCTTCTTCGCCGCGGTCTTCTTCTCCGTCGTCTTCTTGGACGGCTGCTTCTTCGCAGCCTTCTTCTTCGGCGCGGGCATCTCGTGCACGTCGGCCTCCCCGCGAGAGGCCTTCGCTTTCTGCACGGACGCGTTCAGTGCGGCCATCAGGTCTAGCACCTGCCCGGGCTGGGTCTCCGGCTCCGTCGCCGCGGGCGGCTCCCGGTGCTCGCGTTTGGCCTCGATGATCTCCTGGAGCGCCTCGGTGTACGTGTCGCGGAACTCTTCGCCTTCGAGGTCGTCGCGCACCATCGTGTCCATGAGCGCCAGGGCGCCGTCGATCTCACCCTCGTCGATGTCCACGGGCGGCGGGTACAGCTCCTCCGGGGAGCGGATCTCGTCCGGCCAGAGCATGGAATGCAGCACCAGCACGTCATCTCGCACCCGCAGCAACCCCAGCCGCTCCCGACCCGACCACGCGTACTTCGCCACGGCCACCTTCGACGAGCGGCCCAGCGCCTGCACCAGCAGCTTGTACGGCTTCGCGGCCACGGCGCCGTCCGGCGCCAGGTAGTAGCCCTCTCCGATTCGGATCGGGTCGACGGACTCCAACGGCACGAACGCATCGATCTCGATGGCGCGAGCTGTCGGCAGCGGAAGGGCCCGCAGTTCCTCGTCCGTGACAGGGATGACCTGGGTCTTCGACCACTGGTAGCCCTTGCCGATCTCCGACTGCTGGACCTCGCGGCCGTCGATCTCGCAGACCTTCCTCACCCGCACCCGGCCCAGGTCCTCCAGGTGGTACTGGTGGAAGCGGACGCTGTGGTCCTCCGTGGCGCTGACCACGCGGATCGGCACCGTGACCAGGCCGAAGCTGATCGCACCGCTCCAGATGGTTCGGGGCATGGCAGACCTCCACAGCAGGCCCCGAGCAGCATCAGCCTACGAGCCGCTCAGCCGACGCGCACTCAAGGAAACGCCCACCCAGTGAAGGGGCGGGCGTCGTCATGCCCGCTCTACGATCGGTACACGTGGCACACGCCTTTGAAGAACTCGTGGGCATGCAGCGGGCGGCCGACACCGCGAACGCCCAGGTCCAACAGCTCCGCGACCAGTACGGCCCGCCGACGCAGCACGAGTGGACCGAGACGCAGACCGCGACGTACGAGACCGCTTGGCGCGCCTGGCGCGACCTCGCCCGTGACCTCCAGGCCGCGGTCACCGAGTACGCGACGGAGCAGGGCCAGGCCCGCAACGAAGCCGAGGCGGATGTGAAGAAGCACGCTCGGCACCCGGAGTAGTTCGTTGACGCGGTCTTCTGTCGTGCCGGCGTTCGTGCGTAGGGGCGGCGTTTACCACAGCGGGGGCGCCCGCATTCGGCCCGCCGGTCCCTGTACCCCTGGGACCGGCGGGGCGACCTGCCGCGCTACCGCTGGCTGTCCGCTGGGCGTCTCGCCGTGGTGTCAGATGACGGTGTCACCCCCGCCGTCGGGCGCAGAGTCCAGCGAGAAGCGGGGCTTTCTGTCCGCCGTGCTCTGCGGCCAGCGGACCCCTGCAGCGGCGATGTCGTGGGGGCGAGGCCCGCTCGGTGGCGGGGAAAGCGTGGCGAGAGCCGGTTGGCGGCGCGGGCGAAGCGGTCCTCGCGTTCCGTCCGCCACCGCCACATCTCACGGGGGAAGCCGAGCAGGCACAGGCGGAAGAAGTGGCTTTCGAGGGAGGCTGGCCGACCGTGGGGCTCTGTGCTGAGTACGAGTACTCATGTTCGCCAGGACACCAGATGACAGGCTCCGCGACATGACGTACGGGGATACTGTTTCGAACTGCCATCACTGTGGGGGGACACGACCATGACCAGGTTTCTGAGATCCGCCTTCGCGGTCACGCTTCTGGCCTCGGTCACCGCCTGCGGTGCATCGTCCGTGCCGGCTGTCTCTGCGGGTACGCGTACTGGCTCGGGTTCTGCCGAGACATACCGTTCGGTAAACCCGGAGCCAGTCGCGGCCGTCATGCCCGACGTTGTCGGTGGCAACGCCGGGCGTGCGCAGGAGCAGATGGGCTCCGAAATGGACATGATCTTCGAGGACGCAAGCGGGCAGGGCCGTCCGGTGGACGACCCGGCTGAGTGGAAGATCTGCAACTCCAAGCCGGGACCGAACCAGCAGATCACTCATTTCCCGGTGGTCTTCGGCGTGGTGGGAGTATCGGAGAGTTGCGAGGACACGGTGCCGGAGTGATGCCCCGAGCACTCCGGCGACCCGGCACGGTCTGCAATGATTCGCGTCGGTGCGCACTGGCACCACCAGTCGGACGAACTCTCACAGCACCGGTGGGGGCGGTCAGGCCGGCGCGGGCGGCGGCCGGGTCACCGCGTCGCCGATGCCTTCGCCGGTGATCCGGCCGGCGGGGTCTCCGATCTGTTGGCCGTTGCGGTGCATCGGGTGAGCGATGCGGCCGCGCCGGTCGATGCGCACGAACAGGGCCGGCAGGGGGGCGGCCGTGCTCGATCAGGCATTGGCGCCAGGCTCGGACTGCGCGGACGGGGCAGGTGGCCGGGTTGGAGCCGTAGGGCACGCCGAGCGGGCCTTCGTGGTTGACCTTCGGCCGCCAGATCTCGACGGCCAGGCCCTCCTCGACTTCCTCGAGGTCGGTCCAGTCCAGCAGCCGCAGTTCGGAACGGCGGGCGGCGAGGGCGAAGCCCAGCAGCAGGACAGCGACGTCCCGGCGGCCGATCGCGGTGGCGGTGTCGGTGGCGGCGATCATCTTCCGGAGCACGGGCGGGGTGGCGGCGGCCGCCCGGCGGGGTCGGCGGCGTGGGTCCTTGCTTTTCTTGCGCTCGGTCTCGTGGCCTTTGAGCACGCGGCGGGCGCCGACGGTGGAGGGCTTGGGCAGATCGGCGGCGCTGTGCGCGACGGCGATGGAGGCCAGGGCCCGGTCCATGGTTCCGGGGCTCTTGTCCTCGCCCTTCAGGTGGGTCATGTACTCGGTGAGGGTGTCGCCGGTCGCGGGCAGGGCGTGGCGGGCCGGTGTCCGCGCACCAGGTGGTGAAGCGCGCCCAGTCGCCGGCGTAGCCGCGGCGGGTCTCGGCGGGGATGCCCTCCTCGACCGCGGCGCGGGCCTCGGCCGACAGTCCTCCCGTCCGGCTCGTCGGGACGACGGTGGAGACGGCGGTCTCCACGGCGATGGGCGTGGTCTCCATGGACGGCTCCCCGGTGCGTTTCTGACTCTTGTTAATACTCCAGCTGTAGATCGCGATCTTCGTAGTGCGCGGCCCGTCGGGCGGCGGCAGTGACTGGCTTGGGCTTGGCGGCTGCGGCGGGCTGGCACGTAGGGTGCCGGGGTGATCGCGATACCAGAGGAGTTCGCACAGAGCACCGTCGACCGCGAGGGGGAGGCTGGAGCGGCGTGGCTCGCCGAGCTGCCCGGGATCGTGGAGGACTTGCTGGGGCGCTGGGGGTGCGTGCCGGATGGCGAGGTCCTGCACGGGGGTGTCGGAGTCATCGTTCCGGTACGGCGGCGGGCTGAGGAGAGCGCCGTGCTGAAGGTGTCGTTTCCGCATCCCGGCAACGTCCATGAGCCGGATGCGTTCGTTGCGTGGGCGGGTGCGGCGCCGTGCTGCTGCATGAGCGCGATGACGAGCGGTTCGCGATGCTGCTGGAGCGGGTTCAGCCGTCGACCCTGGCGGAGGTCGAGGACGGCGACGAGGTGGTGACGGTCGCCGGGCGGCTGAATCGGCGCCTGGCCATCCCCGCACCCCCCGGCCTGCTCCGGCTGCGTGAGCAGGCCGATGCCTGGGAAGAGCAGCTGTGCAAGGACGCCGAGGAGTTGACGCATGCACTGCCGCGTCAGGTGCTGGATGCCGCCGTGGCGACCGTTCGAGAGCTGGGTCGGGCCCAGCTGGACACTCTCATCCATGGCGACCTCCATGCCCGGAACATCCTGCGTGCCGACCGAGAGCCGTGGCTGGCTGTCGACCCCAAGGGGTATGCGGGAGATCCCGCCTACGACGGCGGCACACTGCTGAAGTCACGCGCGATGACGCTCCTCGAAGCCGATGACCTGCGCAAGGCTGTCTACCGCGTCTTGGACATCTTCGCCGAGACCGCGGAACTCGACCGTGAACGCGTCCAGCGTTGGGCCCAGTTCCATGCTGTCCAGGCTGCGTTCTGGGGCCGCCGCCACGGTTTTCGTGTCGCCCGCAGCGGACCACGGCTGGACTGGCTCACTGAATTCGCCGACCGCCTGGCGGAGTTGCTCACCGAACGCTCGTAGGGCGTGATGGTGCTGGCCGGGCCCGGTGGGTGGACGAGTGGCGGCCACGGTTGATCATCGTGAGCTGTGTGGACTGACGATGAGATGATGGCCGCAGGTCACAGGATAGATCCCACCCGGTGGCAGGAGGCGTTCGCGGCGGCCATGGGCCGCATCGCGGGCCGGTTCGCCCGATACGAACCCCGCCTGCGAGCCGGGCGGCTGGTGCTGGGCCCACTGTCGGACTTGCCCCGCAAGAACTGCTGGACGATCGCGGAGTGGGCCGGGGAGACCAGCCCGCACGGTATGCAGCATCTGTTGTGCCGGGCCGCCTGGGATGCCGAGGCCGTCCGCGACGACGTGCGCGAATACGTCGTCGAGCACCTCCACGACGAAGCCGCGGTGCTCGTCGTCGACGAGACCGGCGACGTGAAGAAGGGCATCCACACCGTCGGGGTCCAGCGCCAGTACACCGGCACAGCCGGACGGATCGAGGACTCCCAGGTCACGGTCTACCTCGTCTACGCCGGCGCCCGGGGACACGCGGCGGTTGACCGGGAGTTGTACATTCCGCGTTCCTGGACGGACGATCCGGATCGCTGCCGGGCGGCGGGGCTCGGCGAGGACACCGTCTTCGCGACCAAGCCTGACCTGGCCCTCAGGATGATCGAACGGTTCCGGGATGCCGGACACCGCGTCGGCTGGGTCACGGGAGACGAGGTCTATGGCGGCAACCCTAGACTACGCTCGGCGCTGGAGGAGCGCGGCATCGGCTATGTCCTTGCCGTGGCCTGCTCGGCCGAGATGGCTACGGGTGCAGGGAGGTTCCGTGCCGATGCCCTGGTGAAGAAGGTGCCGAAGCGGGCCTGGCAGAAGCTTTCGGCCGGACGCGGTGCGAAGGGACAACGGTTCTACGACTGGGCCGTCGTCGACCTCGTCGATCCGACGCCGGGCAGCCACCAGCTCCTGATCCGCCGCAGCCGCACCACCGGCGAACTCGCCTATTACCCCTGCCACTCCACCGAGCCAGTCCCGCTGACTGTGCTGGTCAAGACCGCTGGCTCGAGGTGACGTGTGGAAGAGACCTTCCAGGCCGAGAAAGGGCTGGCGGGACTCGACGAGCACCAGGTCCGCCGCTACCGCTCTTGGACCCGCTGGGTCACCCTGGCGATGCTCGCCCACGCCTTCCTCGCGGTAGTCCGCGCCGACGAACACGCCCGCAGCCCCGCCCCGGACGCCTTGGTCCCGCTGTCCTGCAACGAGATCCAGCGCCTGTTCATCACATTCGCCGTCCAGCCTCGCCACGACATGGCCTACCGGCTCGGCTGGTCGCACTGGCGGCGGCTCCACCAGCAACGATCCCTCACCAGCCATTACCGGCGACAAGCCGCATGCCAGACATGAAGATCGCGATCTACAGCTGGAGTATTAGGCAGACTCGGAGTGGATCAGTGGGCCGACGTTTCCGGCGTCCTTCCGTAGACCTGGGCGTATTCCTGGCCGGACATGTCTCCGATGGCCTGGACGATCTTGTCGGTGGTGACGCGGCGAGCCTGGGCTGGACGGACTGTGGCGTGGGGTTTGGCGCAGTGCAGTGGGGTGCCGAATTCCACGGTGATGCGGTGGTAGCGGGGCAGGCGTCGGCCGAGTGGTTGAAGTCGTTCGGTGCCCGTGAGAGCTACCGGGATCACGGGGGTACCGGTGGTCAGGGCGAGCCAGGCGACGCCGGTGCGCCCGCGGTAGAGGCGGCCGTCGGGTGAGCGGGTGCCTTCGGGGTAGATGCCGAAGGCGCGTCCGCTGACCAGGATCTGCTCGGCCGCGTCCAGGGATGCTTGCGCGCTGCGGTGGGCTCGGCGGTCGACGGGGATGCAGCCGAAGGCGGTGAAGAAGCAGCGCGTCAGGGCGCCCTTGAGTCCGGTGCCGGTGAAGTATTCGTCCTTGGCGAGGAAGTGGACCGGGCGCGGGGCCAACAGGGCGATGACGATGCTGTCGATGAAGGACAGGTGATTGCTGGCGAGGATGACCGGGCCGCGGCGGGGGACGTTGCCGCGGCCGCGGACGACGGGCTGGTAGATCAGACGCAGCATCGGGGCGAGTACGAGCCGGGCGAGGGAGTAGAGCATCGGTCGGCCTTTCAGGGGCAGGTGACGACTTGGCCGGCCCAGGACAAGCCGCCGCCGAAGGAGAACAGCAGCACCAGGGCGCCGGAGGGCACCTCGCCGCGTTCGGCCAGCTTGGACAGCGCGAGCGGGACGGAGGCGGCGCTGGTGTTGCCCGAGTCGACGACGTCCCGGGCGATCACGACGTCGTCCCGCAGGTCGAGGCGTCGAATCAGTGCCTCGACGATCCGCAGGTTGGCCTGGTGGGTGACCACGGCGGCCAGGTCGGTGGTCGCGATGCCGGCCCGGTGGCAGGCGTCTTTCGCGATGACGGGCATCTCGCTGGTTGCCCAGCGGAAGACCGTCTGGCCCTCCTGCGCGAACCGCGGCTGCCAGGCATCCTGGAGCCTCACAGCGTTCCCCCGCGCCGGGTCGGAGCCCCAGACGACCGGACCGATGCCTGCGTGGTCGTTCTCCGTCGTGCTGATCAGGGCGGCGCCGGCACCGTCGCCGAGTAGGACGCAGGTGCTGCGGTCGCTCCAGTCGGTGATGTCGGACATCTTCTCGGCGCCGATGACGAGCGCGTGCTGGGCTGCTCCCGCCTTGACCGAGTGGTCGGCGCTGGCCAGGGCGGTGGTGAAGCCGGCGCAGCCGTTGTTCAGGTCGAAGCAAACGGCGGAGGGGATACCGAGGCGGGCGGCGACCTGGGCCGCGATGGAGGGGCAGCGGTCGATGGCGGAGCAGGTCGCCACGGTGACCAGACCGATCTCGGCCGGGGCCAGGCCGGCCGTGGCCACAGCCTTCGCGGCCGCGGCTGTGGCCATGTCGGTGACGGACTCATCCTCGCCCGCGATCCTGCGGGTGGCGATCCCGGTGCGCTGGCGGATCCAGGCGTCACTGGTGTCCACGAGTTGCTCCAGATCGGCGTTGGTCAGCACGCGGGTCGGCTGATGGTGGCCCAGGGCGGCAATACGAGTTCCCGGCATGGCGTTCTCCCTCGGTCAGGCTGCACGGCAGGTCAGGCAGGTGCCCGCCGGAATATAGCAACCGATCGGTCGGAAGCTAAAGGGTTACCATGTGTGCCATGAGTCCTCGAAACTC
The DNA here is from genome assembly GCF_044548235.1 of Streptomyces sp. NPDC052043. Lineage (NCBI taxonomy): Bacteria > Bacillati > Actinomycetota > Actinomycetes > Kitasatosporales > Streptomycetaceae > Streptomyces > Streptomyces sp. NPDC052043. The sequence continues at coordinate 61,969 of NZ_JBIUBT010000017.1, read as the reverse complement.
CGTCCTCGAAGCCAGCCTCACCCGCCAGCGCATCGTCGACCGGGGTCTGATGCTCGCTTCCGTGGACGGGCTGGAAGGGCTGACCATCGGCCGACTGGCAACCGAGCTGGGAATGAGCAAGGCCGGCGTGCTCGGCCACTTCGGCACCAAGGAAGGCCTGCAACTCGCGGTCGTCGACGCCGCAGCGGAACTGTTCGCCCGCGAGGTGCCGCAGCACGCCCGGGGAGTGCCACCAGGGCTGACGCATCTACACACACTGTGTGAGGCGTGGGTGTCCTACCTGGAACGAGAGGTGCTGCCCGGCGGCTGCTTCTTCACCGCCGCAGCGGCGGAGTTCGACGGGCGCAGCGGACCGGTACGCGACGCCATCGCCGGCATGGACGCCCTGTGGCGCCGCGACCTGGGCATCCACATCCGGCGCGCGATCACGGCAGGTGATCTGCCCGCGGACACGGACCCCGATCAGCTGGTGTACGAACTGGTAGGAATCGTGCTGGCGCTCAACCACTCCCTGCAGCTCCACCATGACAAGCAGGCACCGGCCCGAGCCCGGCGAGCGATGCAACGGCTCCTGAGAAACCGCTAGCCAGACACTCCACCAGTGAGCCGGAGATCGGGACGTTATTCACTGGCTGGGGCGGCGAGCTGGCTACCTGCCGGAAGTTCGCCCCGACCGCCCGGAACTACACCGCCTCGAAGTTGATGTCCCAGGTCGGCCTGCGGGTGAGCGAGGCGTGTGGGCTCGACCTGGACGACATCGGTCTACCGAACGCTCCAACGCCGGAAAAATCTCAAGGAGTTGAGCCCTGAGGCGGTTGATCTGCCGAGTGCGGTCGAAGACGACGTCCAGGCGCCGGGTGGTCAGCGTGCGCAGATCGACAGCCAACTCGTCCCCGGGCCGCAGCACCCCCAGATCGCGGCGGACACGAGCCTGGTCCGCGATGACGAAGGCATCGCGCTCGTCCGTCTTTCCCTCACCCCGGTAAGACGCCGAGGCCCGGTGCACGGCAAGACCGGTGAGGTAGGTCATGGGCTGGCCATGCGACAGCAGCAACCCGATCAGCAGGGCGGCGCCGCCGTGGTTGAGGTCGACCGCCCACAGCACGTCGGTGGATATCGCCAGGACATCACCGATCAGCCCCAGCAGCTCGGACTCGTCGTTCAGTACGCGGCGGGACAGCAGCCGTTCGCCGTCCCCGTTGATCACCAACGCATGGTGGTGCGTCTTGCCGATGTCCACTCCGGCCCAGATCTCGGGCACAGTCACCTCCGCCAGCTCGTCGTTGCGTCAACCCAGCAGACGACCTCGCCGACGTTGTCCTATGCAGCGATCGAGTCGCGTCTCCCAATTGGCGGTCGAGTCGTCGCGGGGCCCGGGGCGGCCATGTCCTTCAAGCCATCCAGCGGCTCAGCCATGACAGCCATACCCCGGCCCCCTGGGCCTCGCCGATCTTACGAGTGACCAGTTCAGGCCCACATCAATAGATAGGACGTGCCATGACTCGATCCTCTCAAACGATCGAGTCCCTATCGAACCCGGAACGGTTCACTTGGTTGGTGCTTGATGTATGTGGGGAGGCTGGGGGGGGCGAAGAGCGGGCCTTGATCATCGGTGGCTAAAAGTGGTCGTCTCAGTTGGCGTGCAGGATGAGTACCCATACTCAGGTGTATCTGCGGATGAGGCGGCATGCTGGCGGACATGCAGCGTCCTTCGGTGTGGTTGGATCTTGGGCTCACGATCGTGCTTCTACCGGTGTCGGTCATGCTTATCGTCTGGCTCGGGATGCATGTGATGTTCTCGGGTGATGACTTCGGATCCTCCGGCATTCGCACTGCCCAAGCCGGGCGGCGCGGGGCGTGGATCTGCGGTTGCGCAGCGGTCGTGGCGGGAGGTGGGTTGATGGGCCTGCGGTTGTGGATCGCTGGGTCCGTTCACCTGCTCGTTCTGGGTGCGGCGGCTGTTCTGTTTGCCGGCGTTGCTGCTCAGAATGGTTGATCACAGCAGTCGCCGGTAGCAGATCAGAGCGCTGGCCAGGCCGACGAAGGCGAGGAAGTGCTCGGCCTTGCGCTCGTAGCGGCGGTGCAGGCGGTGGTAGCCGCCCAGCCACGACAGCGTGCGTTCGATGGGCTGACGGCGTGAGCCCGCCGACCGTCAGGTCGGCGGGCTCGGTGATCAGTGACGGTCAGTGGAGGAGGGTCACTGAGTCCTTCGCAGGGGAACGATGTCGGGGCTGGGGGTGGGGACGGAAGGGCGGGCGGCTTCGGGGGTCGCGAGAAGCGCGACGATGGTGACCGGCTGGTTGCAGTGGGGACAGTTGCGGGTCGCGGTCGGTTCCAGCGGGTCACGTTCCGCGGCCACTTGTTGACGGGAGAGGGGCCGGCTGAGAGGTTGGGACGGTGGAGGCAGCTCAGGCCACGGCGGCAGTGAAGTGGTCTCACCGAGACGACGTGCGCGGTCTTCGTCTCTTGCCTGGTCACGGCGGCGCTCGGCATCTTTGCGGCAGGCCGGGGAACAGTAGATCTGGCGAGTGGGTTACCCCCGAGAACTAGACCAAGATCATCCCATGGCGGGTTTGGAGCGTATCTGGGTCACACCCCTGGTAGGAGCCGGGGCCTTCGCTCGCCTTCACGCCGATCGGCACACCCGCGAGAGGCAGTACGGCGCCGCGGGCGAGCCGCGCGTCGACGTCGGCCGCGTGAGTGAGCGCCTGCTCGGCCCAGACCTCGGTGAACGCGCGTACGGCGTGGTCGACTTCGGTGATACGGGCCAGGGCGGCACCGACGACGTCGACGGCCGTCATGTCGCCGTGCCGCACGTGATGGGCGATGTCCAGGGCGGACAGGCCCGCGTACTCGCTGGTGGTGATCACCTTCGCCCTCCTTGCTCAGAAACTCCACCGCGTATGGGTGTACACCCCGCCGTCCCGGCCGAAGCCGTACGCCGTGGCCGGGACCACCGCGAACACCGCCGCGTCCCCCTTCCGGAACGCATCCCCGATCCCGTGGAAGGTGCCCTCGGGCGAGGTGATGTGCGGCCCGTACTTCGCCTCGTACGCAGCGATCACCTCTTCGAGCCGCGCCGGATCGGCAACCTGCTCCGCCGTGCCCTCGACCACGAGGTCGAGCCCTTCGGTGAGTGAGTTTCCCCCGGTGGTCAGTGCGCAGTGCGCATCATGAGCGAGGTTCCTCGCCTTCTGTTCGCCCGGTCCGGTGGAGAAGTACAGCACCCCGTTGTGCCAGGCGGCGATCACGGGAGTGACATGCAGCCGGCCGTCGGGCCGCACAGTGGACACCCAGAAGATCTCGGAGGACTTCAGCAGCCGCTGGGCCTCGGCCCACTCGGTCGCGGTGACCTTCGCGGCATTCGGACGGGGATTGATTGCGGAGCTGTAGCGGGCGTCGAGCTCGCTCGTGGGTTGCTTCGCGGGTTCCTGTGTCGGCATGGCACATCTCCTTCCTCTCCCCATGACGACTGGCGGCCCGCGCCGAAATCATCGCTGCTCGGCGTGCGGGAGCGGTGGATGAACCCGGCCGATCTTCCGGCGCCGGTCGAGGGCCTGGTGCTCAGGACACTTCTTCACCGTCTCCGATGTGCCGCGTTCCCGGGCGTTCTACGCCGACGTGCTGGGGGGGGGAAGCGGTGGTGCTGGAAGAGAATCCCTGCAGCGTCAAGATCGCCAACGGCTGGATCATCCTGACCCTCGGCGACGGCCCCACCGACGACAAAACCGACGTCGTAGTGCGCCCGCCGGACGACCCTCGCACGGCCTCCAGCCTTCTGAACTTGCGGGTGGCCGACATCCACCTTGACGGACACCACCGGAAGGGCGGCGAAGGACGGCAGCGCGCGATCCGGTTCCGACGTCATCACACCCCCCTTGGTGCACCGTACTGAAGGGGCCGTCACCGGTCGAGAGGCCCGGTGGACGAAGGCCGGGGGCAGATCGGGCCACACCGCGGCGGTGGGCTCCACCGTGGCGGAGCGGCCGCGCAGTTCCGGGGCGAAGCGGCGGCCGGCGGGGCGCACACTGGAGGCAGAAGGACGTGCGTCGTGAGCCGAACCGGGGAGGTCGCCATGAGCACCCTCGAAGAACACATCGACGTCGGAGTCCCCATCGACAGCGCCTGGGAGAGTCTCCACCGGGTGGAGAACTATCCCCGCTTCATGGACGGCGTGCGGGAGGCCCGTGCGGAGGCCGGGGGCCGCGCCCAGCTGGACATCGAGACGAGCGGAGCGGCCCGGCAGATGGAAGCCGAGGTCTCCGACCGCGCCGGGGACCGCGTGATGGAATGGCACACCACGGAAGCCCCGCACCTGAGGTGCTCCCTCACCCTGCACTCCATCGACCAGGCGAACACCCGGGTCCAGGCACGACTCGAGTACGACCCCGACACCGTCCGGGAGGCCTTCGGCGGACCCCGGGGCTTCGCCCAGGCGAACGCGATCGAAAGGCTCGTCCGCGGCGATCTGGAGCACTTCCGGGAGTACGCCGAACACAGTCGGTGAGCGGCAGGAGGACCGGGGAGGGCCCGCGAGTCGGCGACGCCGTGCTCAGGGCAGCAGACGCTGTTCCTTGGCGACGGCCACGGCGCCCGCGCGGGTGTCGACGCCGAGCTTGTCGTAGATGCGCCCCAGGTGCGTCTTGACGGTGGCCTCGCTCAGGAAGAGGGCCTTGGCGATGTCCCGGTTGGTCAGGCCGCGGGACAGCTGGCCGAGGATGTCGCGTTCACGGTCGGTGAGGCCGGGGCGCGGGCTGCGCATACGGTTCATGACCCGGTGGGCGACGGGGGCGGACAGGGCGGTGCGGCCGGCGGCCGCGCTGTGGATGGCGGTGAACAGCTCGTCGGGGCGCTCGGCCTTGAGCAGGTAGCCGGTGGCGCCCGCCCCGATGGCACGGGTGATGTCGGCGTCGGTGTCGTACGTGGTCAGGACCAGCACATGGACCGAGCCGCCGGATTCGGCGCTGATGCGGCGGGTGGCCTCGACGCCGTCCATCCCGTCGCCGAGTTGCAGGTCCATGAGGACCACGTCGGGGGCGAGCTTCGCGGCGAGCGCGACGGCCTCCGCGCCGCTGTCCGCCTCGCCCACCACGTCGATCCCGGGGGCGCTGCCGAGCAGGGCGCGCAGGCCGGCGCGGACCACCGCGTGGTCGTCGCACAGGACGAGCCGTACGGGCGCAGGCCCGCTGCCTTCGGCGGGCTCGGTGGGTTCGGTGGGTTCGGGTCGGGTCATGGCGGGGGGACCTCCGCGGTGGTGGGACGGTGCGGGACGGCCGCGGAGACGACGGTGCCGTCACCGGGCGCGGACTCGATGGTGAGGGTGCCACCCAGCTGGCCGACCCTGGCGCGGATCGCGGGCAGGCCGTGTCCGCGGACCCCGATGGCGCGCTCCGGCAGCGCGGCGGTGTCGAAGCCCCGGCCGTTGTCGGCGATGTCCAACCGCACCTGGTCCTCCAGGTGGGTCAGGGTGAGGGCGGCCCGGGTGGCGCCGGAGTGCTCCCGGACGTTGGCGAGGGCGCCCTGGGCGATGCGCAGCAGCGCGGACTGCACCCGGTCCGGCAGCCCGTACGGTCCCGATGTGCCGTCGACGAGACAGGTCACGGTGAGGCCGGCCGTGCTCTCGCGGGAGGCGAGGGCCCGCAGGGCCGACTCCAGGCCACCGCCCCCGGCGAGGTCGACGGGCGCCAGGTCGTGCACGAACCGGCGGGCCTCGGCCAGGCTGCTCTCGGCGATGGACCCGGCGGTGCGCAGATGGGCGCGCGCCCGCACGGGTTCGGTCTCCCACAGCCGGTCGGCGGCCTGGAGAAGCATCCGCTGGCTGGACAGGCTCTGGGCGAGGGTGTCGTGGATCTCCATGGCCAGCCGCTGGCGCTCGGCGAGCGTGCCCTCGCGGCGTTCGGTGGCGGCGAGGGCACGGCGGGTGCGCACCAGGTCGCGGATCAGGGCGGCCTGCCGGGTCGCCTGCCGGTCCATGTGGGTGAAGACCGCGGTCGCCAGGGCGGCGACGGCCGGCGGACCGATGACCAGGTCCACGTCGAGCCGGTCGGCCAACCGCAGCTGCGCGACGACCACGAAGGCGGTGAAGAACGTCACCAGCGTGTACGCGGCAGGCGCCGGCAGGGTGCGCAGCGCGGTGTAGAACAGCGGCACCGCGCACCAGGCGAAGCTGGGCGCCAGAGCGACCAGCACGGCCCACACGCCGACGAGCGCGCCCAGCCACAGCAGCCCGGTGCCGGCAGGCCGCCCGGGACCCAGGGAGGCCGGGCCCGGGGCTGACGGGGCAACCGTCTCGGGGACGGCCACCGTGTCCGGAGCGGTCACGCCGGCCGAGGCGGCCGCCGTGCGGTGGCCGACGACGTACAGCAGCGCTAGCGCACCGGCCAGGGCCAGGACGGCGGGCACCTGAGGCTGGGCGCTGTGCCGCTGGACATACCGGAACAGGGCGGAGCCGAGCAGCAGGAAGAACGCCAGATGGATGACGAACGCCAGTGTGCGGGCCTCGCCGCCGGGGGTGCTCGGGCCGGCCGGGGAAGGCCGGTTCCTGGAGCTGGACGGCATGGACGGTTCCTCCCCGGCTGGGACGTACGGACGTGGTGGTGGCTCGGCGTTGGGCAGGCTTCGGCCTGGCCTCGGCGGAAAGGTCCCGAGCTCGGCGAACAGTGCCATTGTCGCCGGGGCGGCACGGCAGAGGGTCAACCGATCGGATGACCCTGCCGTCGACCGTTCCACGCGCCGGAAGCAGCCGGTACGTCGACGGGTGGGCGGGATGAGCGGGCCGAGAGTGGAGGCACGGCGCAGGAAGCGCCGACTCCTCCGGCACCCGTTCAGGTACGCCGATCCGGTGGTCCGGGCGCCGAGGAACACGACACGACGGGAGAGGTATCCGTGATGCAGCACAAGGCCAAGAGGTTCTCCGCCCGCGCCAAGGCCATCACCTCCGTGGCGGCCGTGGCAGCGGTCGGTGCCGGTGTGGCCGGAGCGGTGGCCGCCTCGGCCGACACCCCGGCCGCCGCTCCGGTCGCGGCCGTGGCCGCGGTGAAGAGCAAGGCCACGACCACCAGCACCCATCTGACGGCCGAGGCCGCCACCGACGCCGCGCGGGCGGCGCTGCGGGCCGCCCAGAAGGAGGGGCAGCGGGTGACCGTCGCGGTGGTCGACCGCAACGGCAACACGATCGTCACGCTGCGCGGCGACGGCGCCGGCCCCCAGTCCTACGACTCGGCGATCAAGAAGGCGTACACCGCCGTCTCCTGGAACGCGCCCACCTCCGAGCTGGTCAAGCGCCTGGACTCGGCACCGACCCTGAAGGACATCCCGGGCACTCTGTTCCTGGCGGGCGGTGCCCCGGTCGCGTACGGCAACGCCCCGATCGCGGGCATCGGCGTCGCGGGCGCCCCCTCCGGCGACCTGGACGAGAAGTTCGCCCAGGCCGGTGTCGCGGCGATCAGCGACGGGCGCTGACCCCACCCCGTAGCACCCCACCTCTGCGCTCCTCTGCTTTGCTTGCCGTCCGTGCCGCCGTCGTTGCGGCCCTGTTGTCCGCCGCCATCCCGTGGAGGAGTTCCGTCGTGGTCAAGAAGTCGCTTTCCCCGGCCGATCGCGTCCTGCTGGACGCCGCACACCGGGGCGACGCCGACGCCGTCCGGGAGGCGCTGGCAACCGGCGCCGACCGGGAGGCGCGCGACGAGCAGGGCCGCACGCCCCTGTTGCGAGCAGCCCTCTCCGACGAGGTGGAGGCGGCGCGGGTGCTGGTCGACGCGGGCGCGGACGTGAACGCGCAGGACGACCGCCTGGACAGCGCCTGGCTGGTGACCGGGGTCACCGGAAGCGTGGCGATGATGCGCGCGCTGCTGCCCGGTGGGCCCGACCTGAAGCTGACCAACCGGTTCGGCGGTGTGTCGGTGATCCCGGCGAGTGAGCGCGGTCATGCGGCCTACGTACGGGCCGTGCTGGCCGAGACCGGCATCGACGTCGATCACGTCAACCGTCTCGGCTGGACGGCGCTGCTGGAGGCGGTGATCCTCGGCGACGGCGGGCGCACGCATCAGGAGGTGGTCGAGGTGCTGCTCGGGGCGGGCGCCGACCCGCTGCTGCCGGACGCCGACGGGACGACGGCCCGCGCCCACGCCGAGCGCCGCGGCTTCCGCGGGATCGCGGCCTTGCTGCGCGAGGCGGAGACGCGGGCGGACACGGAACGGGGCAGGGCCGGGCGGCGATGAGCGGGCACACCGGTCACCGTGCCCGCACCGCGGTTGTCGCGGTGCGGGCACGGTGACCGCGGTGCGCGCCCAGCCGTGAAGACCCAGCAATGAAACTTTGGCCGTGGCCGCCGGTCTGTCAGGGAGCGGCCGTGCCCGGCCGGCCGGCGTGGAAGGCGCGGTGCAGCTCGCGCAACCGGCCGGTCAGGGACGGAACCGGGCCCTGCACCGCCAGTCCGGGCACCACGTCCTGGATCGCCAGGCAGCGCACCGGGGAGGGCGGCACACCCAGTTCGGCCAGCCAGTCGGTCAGCTGGGCCGCCGAGTGGGCGTAGACGATCCGGCCGAGGCCGGCCCAGCCGTGGGCGGCCGCGCACATGGGGCAGTGCTCCCCTGAGGTGAACACGGTGGCCTCCGCCCGCTGCCGCTCGGTCAGATGGGCGGTGGCCCAGCGGACCAGCTCGAACTCCGGGTGACGGGTGCGGTCGTCCAGAGTGTTCACCCGGTTGCGGTCCTCCGCCAGGACCTGCCCGTCGGCACCGACCAGGACCGAGCCGAACGGCTCGTCCCCGGCCCGCACCGCCTCGGCCGCCAGCTCGACCGCGCGCTCCAGATGACGCAGCTCGGCGGCGTTCGGTTCGATGAGGGTCATGGCTGCTCCCTCAGACGGCGGTGGGGGCACCGGGAACACGGCGTTCGCCGCCGTTGTGCTCCTGCCAGAGCCGGTAGACGTCCACCGCGGCGTCACGCGGCTCGTAGCGCATCGGCATCCGGCGCTCGTCCCAGTTCTTGGCGAACTCCTCGTAGAAGTTGTCCAGTTCGAAGTACTTGCGGTCGTCCACGTAGTGCGGCTCGTAGGCGTCCCGGGTGGTGAGGAAGACCACCTCGTCCGGCGAGCAGTAGTACAGCGACCCCAGGCACATCGGGCACGGGTGGGCCAGTACGTAGATCGTGGCGCCGACGAGGTGCTCGGTGCCCAGCTTGGTGCACGCCTCGCGGATGGCGAGGATCTCGGCGTGTGCCGTGGGGTCGCTGGTCTGGGCGACCTTGTTCGGGCTCTCGGCGAGGATCTCGCCGTCCTTGACGATGACGGTCGCGAACGGGCGGCCGCCCTCGGCGACGTTGCGGCGGGCGATGTCGATGGTGCGCTGTGCGAAGTCCATCACGGGTGTCCTTTCCGTGGGAGGGGGGAGCCGGGGCGGCCGGGCGGGCCGTACCGCCCCGGAGCCGGTCCGATCCGGGCGGATCAGAAGGGCTTGGTGGGCAGGTACTTGCCGTCCAGGGTGATCACCGCGCGCTCGCCGCCCTCGGGGTCGGCGACCTTCTTCACGTCCAGCTTGAAGTTGATCGCGGAGATGATGCCGTCACCGAACTGCTCGTGCACCAGGGCCTTGAGCGTGGTGCCGTACACCTGGAGCATCTCGTAGAAGCGGTAGATGGTCGGGTCGGTCGGGATGCCACCGGGGATCGACCCCCGGGTCGGGATCGTCTGGAGCAGCGCCACCGCGTCGGCGTCCAGGTCCAGCAGCGCGCCGACGGCCTGCGCGGCCGGCTCGGGCAGGGCGTGCTGGCCGAGCACGGCGGCGGTGGTGAACGCCACCGACAGGCCGGCCGCGTCCGCGATCTGCTGCCAGGTGAGGTCCTTGCGGGTCTTGGCCTCGACGGCGGTGACGGCGAGGGCCTGTCGGGCGGTGGGGTCGAACTGGGCGTGCGGCATGAGAGGTGCCTTTCAGGGGTGGGGGGTGGGGGTGACACCCGGACCACTGCGACGTGGCAGGGCCGGGACGATGGGGGCCGTGGGCTGTGGGCTGTGGGCTGTGGGCCCTGGGCTGTCGGGCCGGGGCCCGGTGGTCAGGCCGCGGTCGCCTGCGCGTCGGCGTCGACGTCCTCGACGCCTCCGGTGGCGATGTCGTAGACCCAGCCGTGCAGGGTGAGGGTGCCTTCGGTCAGGCCGCGGGCGACCGAGGGGTGGGTGACCAGGTTCGCCAGCTGGGCGAGCACGTTCTGGCGCACCAGGGCGGCGACGTCCCCGCGGGCGGTGGTACGGGCGCGGGAGGCGTCCGCGTGCCGCAGCCACTGGGCGACCGCCGGCACCCCGCGCAGGTCGTGGGCCTCGGCCAGGGCCGTCATGGCGCCGCAGCCGGAGTGCCCGCACACCACGATGTCGGACACGCCGAGGACGGCCACGGCGTACTCGATGGCCGCCGCGACCGCGTCGGGGCCCGGCGCGTGGGACGGGACGAGATTGCCCGCGGTGCGGACGACGAACAGCTCGCCCGGTTCACTGGCCGTGATCAGTTCGGGAACGACGCGGGCGTCGGAGCAGCCGATGAACAGCGTGTGCGGCGTGTGGCTCTCGGCGAGGTGGGCGAACAGGTCCGCCTTGGCGGGGTGGATGTCCCGCTGGAAACGCGTGACGCCCTGGGCGAGGTCGCGCATGAGTCACTCCCTTCGGTGGGTTCCGGCCTGCCCGGCTCGGTGAATCCACCATGCATGACCTGGACCTATAGAGTCCAAGACGCAGTACCCATGTCTCCCATTGGTTGCATCTATAATCGTTCCCATGGCTCTGGAACTGCGTCATCTGCGCTATCTGCTCGCCGTGGCCGAGCACGGCAGCTTCACCCGCGCCGCCGAAGACCTGCGCATCTCCCAGCCCACGCTCTCCCAGCAGGTCCGGCAACTGGAGCGGACCGTGGGGGTGCCGCTGCTGGACCGCAGCGGCCGCAGCGTGCGACTCACCGACGCCGGTGAGACGTACGCGCGCCACGCCCGCCGTGCCCTGCGGGATCTGGAGGCCGGCCGGCGCGCCGTCCAGGACGTCCAGGACCTGACCCGCGGCCATCTGCGCCTGGCCGCGACGCCGACGTTCACCTCCTATCTGGTGGGCCCCCTGGTCGCCGAACTGCACGCCCGGCACCCCGGCATCACCTTGGACGTCAGGGAGCTGACCCAGGACCGCATCGAGTCGGCCCTGCTAGCCGACGACCTCGACCTCGGTATCGCCTTCGCCGGTTCCCACCTGCCCGGCATCCTGGCGCAGACCCTGTTCACGGAGACCCTGAGCCTCGTCACCGGCCCCCCGGGCCCCGAGGCCGGCCTGTCCCGCCCGCTACCGGTGGAGGAACTGACTGACCGTCAACTCGGCTTGCTGAACGGAGATTTCGCCACCCGCAGCCATATCGACGCCCACTTCGCGGCCCACCGGGTGCAGCCTCGCGTCACGGTGGAGGCCAACTCTGTGCAGGCTCTGGTCGAGATCGTGCGGCGCACCCCGATCGCCACCGTGCTGCCCGACGCCATCACCCACGACCACCCGCACCTGCACCCCGTGCCCCTCGAACCGGCGCTGCCCCCACGCACCGTCACCCTGCTGCGGCGCGGCAGCAGCTACCAGAGCGCCGCCGCCCGCGCCTTCACCCGTCTCACCCAGGACCTCGTCCGGGCCCGCGGCTACACCGACGCCCCGCAGTGACGTCCGGGTGCCCCGTGCGTCGTCCGATGAGGCGGCACCGACCGTCTCATCGGACGACCTGCCGGCATCGCGAGGCAGGCACGCGTCTTCGCCCGTGGGTCCGCGGGACGGTCAGACGGTGAAGTGGTGGGTGCCGGAGCCGACCCGGTAGACCGCGCAGCCGTCCTTCTGGTGCAGGAAGGTCCCGTGAGTGTGGGTGACCGCCTCCGGAACGGATGCCGGGATCCACACCTCGGCGGCCGTGTTGGGCGGCACCGTGCACATCAGGGTGAAGCGGCCGGCCTGCTGCCGCCACTGTGCGGAGACGGGCCCGTAGACCGAGGTGAACGTGGCGCGGGAGGAGGTGACGCCTCCGCCCGGACGGGGGCGGACGACGATCTCGCGGTAGCCGGGCCGGCCCGCCGAGATGCCGGCGATGTTCGCGTACATCCACTCTCCCACCGAGCCGTAGGCGTAGTGGTTGAAGGAATTCATGCCCGGGTCCTGGAAACCGCCGTCGGGCCGGATGGAGTCCCAGCGTTCCCACATCGTCGTGGAGCCCTTGTCGATCTGGTAGCCCCAACTGGGGAAGGAGCGCTGCTGCAACAGGCGATGGGCGACGTCGGTGTGCCCCGTGTCGGTCAGGACGGGCAGCAGCCGGGGAGTGCCGAGGAAACCTGTGGAGAGGTGCCAGTCCCTGGCCTGGATCAGGGCGACGAGCCGGTCGGCCGCGGCCTTCCGCAGTCCGTCCGGCATCAGGTCCATCGACAGTGCGAGGACATAAGCCGTCTGTGTATCGCCCTTGACCCTGCCGTCGGAGGTGACATAGGCGTTCCGGAACGCCTCTCGTACTCGTTCGAAGAGATCGAGGCAGGAGGCGGGGTCCTTGCCGAGCTCCGTGGCCATCCGGGCCGCGAGGTCGGCGCTGTGTGCGAAGTACGCGGTGGCGATGACGTCCTTGGGGGTCTCGTCGGCGACGTTCAGCCAGTCGCCGTATCCCTGAGCCGGGCGCAGCAGACGGTCGCTGTTCTTCTCCAGGTACGCCAGCCACGCCTGGACGGACGGCCAGGCGTCCGTCAGGACCTTGCGGTCGCCGTATGCCTGGTAGAGGGACCAGGGGACGGTGACGCCCGCGTCGCCCCAGCCGGCGGTGCCGCTGCCGAGCCCGCCGACCGCCGGCGCCACGTCCGTGAACGCACCCTCCGCGGTCTGGGAGTCCCGGAGGTCGACGAGCCACTTGGAGAGGAAACGGGCCGACTCCATCGTGTAGGCGGCCGTGGGCGCGAAGACGTTGATGTCTCCCGTCCATCCCAGTCGCTCGTCGCGCGCGGGCGTGTCCGTCGGGACGGAGAGGAAGTTGCCGCGCTGCCCCCATGTGATGTTGCGGTGCAGTTGGTTGAGCATCGGCACGTCGGTCTCGAAGTCGAGCGTGGACGGTGCTGACGTATACATGACACGTCCGGTGACGGCCTTCGCCGAGGGAGTGCCGGGGAATCCGGTCACCTCGACGTAGCGGAAGCCGTGGACGGTGAAACGGGGCTCGTAGCTCTCCACCCCGTGGCCCTTGAGGGTGTACGTGTCGGTCGCCGACGCGCTCCGCAGGTTCGCCGTGTAGACGGTGCCGTCGGGGTTGAGCACCTCGGCGTGTCTGAGCCGGACGGTCGTTCCCGCGGTGCCCGACACCCGCAGGCGTACCGAGCCGACCATGTTCTGGCCCAGGTCGAACACGAAGACACCCGGCGTGAGCTGGGTCACCTTCTTCGGCGCCAGCTCCTCGGTCACGCGTACCGGACCGGCCTCCTGCGCGACGATCAGGCCGGGGCCGACGTCGCCGGCCTCGCGCACGCCGAGCCAGCTCCCGTCGTCGAAGCCGGCTGAGGTCCAGCCGGGGGTCTCCTTGCGCGCGTCGTACGTCTCGCCACCCTGGAGGTCGGCGGTGACGATCGCCCCGGAGGCGGCCCGCCAGTCGGCGCCCGAGGTGATGCGCTCGCTCGTCCCGTCCGTGTACTCCACCTCCAACTGCGCCAGCAGCGACGGCTGTTCGCCGTACTGGTGGGGACCGAACATGCCGACGTCGCCCGCGTACCAGCCGGGTGCGAGATACACCCCGATGGCGTTGGCGCCGGGCCGCAGGAGCGTGGTGACGTCGTACGTCTGGTACGGGACGCGGGTGCGGTAGTCGGTCCAGCCGGGAGCGAGCTGGTCGCGGCCCACGCGGCTGCCGTTGAGGTGGGCCTCGTAGAGACCGAGCGCCGTGGCGTACAGCCGCGCGCGGGACACCTTCCGGCGCCCGAGCCGGAACTCGTGGCGCACCTGGGTGACGGCGTGCGACACCGGGACGACCCTTCCCCAGGGCCCGCCGCCCCACGGGGCCGCCACCATCGCCGCCGGCCAGCCGGCGTCGTCGAAGCCGAGCCCGCGCCAGTCGGCCGGAGGTTCCTTGTCCGCGGCCTTCCAGGAGGCGTCGGTGACCGTCCTCTGCTCGCCGGAAGCGGTACGGACCGTGAGAACGGCGATGAGCCCCGCCGGGCCCGGGGACGCGTTGGTGGCGGAGACGGCGATGACGTTGTCGCCGGCGCGCACCCGGTCCAGTACGTCGATCACGGCCGGGCGGCGCCAGCCGTCGATGTCGGTCTCCGGGTCGGTGCGGGCCACCTCGACTCCGTTCATGGAGACGGCGTACGCGTCGTCCGCGCTGATGACGAGCGTCGCCGCGGTGATCCCCTCGGGCAGCTCCGCGATGCCGCGGAACCAACGAGTGACCGCCGGAACGCTGCTCGCCGGATCGCCCTCCGGGAACCAGATCCAGGAACTGCCCTCGAGGGACGGCACGTCCGTGAGGCTCGCCGGAGCCGAGATCCAGTCGGCCGTCCACTGCCCGGCGTCCATGAGGCCGGTCTCCCACCACGAGGGCTCGCTCCAGCCGGAGGCCCGGCCGTCGGCGTCCCACACGCGGACGGACCAGAAGTAGCGTGTCCGGGGTTCGAGTCCGGGACCCGCGTAGGGCACGAGCACGGACTCGCCGGACGCGACCTTCCCGCTGTCCCAGACGTCCGGACGGGACAGGCCCTTCGCGGTGGTGGAGACGCGGACCTGATAGGCGCTCTGGCGCATATCCGGCTTGTCGGAAGCCAACGGCCAGCTCAACCGGGGGCGTTGCACGTCGAGACCGAGGGGCTGCTGGACGTACTCCACGGTCGGCGCCGTGACGCGCAGGCCGTCGTGCCCTGCGTTCGCCTGCGCCGGGACAGGTCCGGATCCCGGTACGGCCGCCGCTGGTACCGCGTCCAGGGTCGCCGCCGCGACTGTGGCGGCCGCTCCCGCCAGAACACTCCTCCTACTGATCACTACGACTCCTCGCCCAGAGATGGATGAATCGATTCAGTACCGGTGAGTGTGGGTAACGTATGGGCGAGCGGGGGGAAGGTCAATCAGTATGCGGGTACTTTCGCAGGGCCTCATGTTCCCCTGTTCACTCCGAACGAGGTCGACGCGTGAAGTGGACGCGAGGTGATTGAACGGTTTCAATCAGGACCCCGAAAGTCGGGGGTTCGGCAAGACCGCGGCAGTGCACGGACCGGCCGGCTACGAGCGGGGGACCGCCGCGGCGTGGTCTTCCGCCGTCGGCCAGGCCGGTCCGTGACGCGTGGGTCAGGTCCTGTTCGCGGTCCCGGATTCGGCCTCCGTCAGGAGGCGCGTCAGCCGGGGGAGGAACGCGGGGATGTGCGTCGCGTACGGTACGTGGCCGCCGGGCATCGCGGTGAAGGCGGCGCCGATGCCTGCGGCCAGCTCCTCCAGTGCGGCGCGGTAGCGCCCCAGCAGCTCCTGGTGGAGGTCCGTGCCTCCCTCGGACCCCACCGCGACGGTGACGGGCACCCGCCGGTCCGCGGTGAGGCCGGCGGGAGGGTCCCACCGGTCGACGACGCCCAGCTCCCGGGTCACCCAGACCTCGCCGTTGCCGAGGGTCCGCTCCGCCAGATCGTGCTCGCGCTCACGGGTCGTGCCGGTCAGCCAGCCGCTGAAGTCGGCCATCGACGCGCGGTAGCCGCCTCGCTGCCGCGCCGCTTCGGCGCGCTCGCGCAGCAGGGCGAGCAACTCGTCCCGCTCGGGCATGACCCCGATCTTCGGCGGCTCATGAGCGACCGCGCTGCGCACGACCTCCGGGTGGCGCAGGGCCAGGTTCAGGGTGATGGTGGCGCCGCTGCTGGAGCCGAAGACGTGCGCCGGAGCCAGGCGGAGGGCGCGCAGCAGGGCCGCCGCGTCGTCGGCCTGTTCGTCGGGAGAGGTGGCGCTCCACGCCGGCGGACGTCCGCTGCGTGAATTGCCGCGACGGTCGTACGTGATCACGGTGAAGTGCTCGGCCAGGAGGCCGGCCACGGCCGCGTACGTACCGCCGTCACCGCCGGCTCCGGGAATCATCAGCAACGGTGTTCCGGCACCGCGCAGTTCGTAGTACAGCTCGATGCCGTTGGCGGACGCCCTGCCGGTCACCGGCTCGTCGCTGTGGCTGGTCGTGTCTGTCATCAGGGGCTTCTCCGTGCTGTGCGTGCGTGGTCGTGGCACGGTCAGATCTCGAGCAGGTCCCGGCCGACGACGATCTCGCCGTCGAACTGGGAGGCCGCGGCGTCGCGCCACATCTCCTCGGTGACCGTGGGGTGGTGGGGGACCAGGTGGGACAGCACCAGGGTGCGCACGCCCGCCTCCTTGGCCAGCCGGCCCGCGTCCTGTGCGGTCGTGTGGCAGCCCACCAGGTGTTCGCGGAGTGTGGCGGCCCGGGCGCCGCGGAGCTGCTCGAACAGCGCCTCCTCGTAGATCGCCTCGTGGACGAGGACGTCGGCGCCCGCCGCGAGTTCGGCGAGCCGGGGCGAGTAGCGGGTGTCGCCGGACACCACGATCGACCGGCCGTCACCGTCGAAGCGGTAGGCGAGGGCGACGTCGAACGGCGGGTGGTCCACCAGCGTCGCCGTCACCCGCAGCCCGTCGGACTCGTGCACCGGACCGGGGCCGCCGAGGTCGTGGCAGCGCAGCAGTGAGGGGAAGGACGCCCGGCCGGTCGTGCGGGTACGGGCCTCCAGCTCGATCCGCACCATCTCCACGAAGTGCCCCACGGACGCGGTGATGCCGGTCGGTCCGTGGATGCCGATCGGCTCCGTCATGCCGTCGGTCCAGGCGAGCAGGGGCAGGGCGCCCACGTCGAGCATGTGGTCCGCGTGGTGGTGGGTGATGTAGATGCCCGCCAGCCGGTCCAGGGGCAGCCCGGCGGCGGCCAGCTGGCGGGCGGTGCCGTTGCCGCAGTCGACGACGTGCACCTGATCGCGGTGGACGACGGCCTGGGCGGGGGCCGCGCGGTGGACGGACGGCCGGGGGCCGCCGGCGGTGCCGAGCAGGACGAGTTTCACGAGGGTTCCTTGGACGTGGTCGGTGCCCCCAGCAGGGGGTCGATGAGTTCGGGGGAGTAGCGCAGGGCGCGGAACATGCGGTTGGCGGCCGGGACGTCGCCGCCGAGCGGGCTGGTGACGAAGTACGGGTTGACGTACTCCCAGACCGTGGCGCCCTCGGGCGTCACCTCGAAGACACGGCCGGACAGCCCTTCGCAGACCAGGGTCGTGCCGCCGGGCAGCCGCTGGGCGCCCGACTGCAACGCGCTGAAGAAGTCGAACGGGACCGGATCGGTGTAGGTCCACAGGACGTCGCCGGTGCGCAGGTCGAACTCGACGACTCGGGAGAAGGGCGGCCCCGGGTGCTGTCGCTGGAAGCCGTTGTCGAAGACGAGTACGCGGTTCTCGCCGCTGAGCGACGGGGCGTGCTGACCGGCGAGGAAACCGCTGCCGATGCGTCGGCGGACGGCGCCGTCGGCGCGGTCGACCACCAGCAGGGTGGAGATCTGACGTGCACTCAGCAGCAGGTCGCCGTCGGGGAGTTCCAGCACGCCGTTGGCGTGCGTCCACTCGCTGCGGTCCATGGGGCCGGGGCCGATGACATCGGTGTCGGGGTCCAGGTGCGCGGACGCGGACCACTCCCACACGGTCTCGCCCGTGGTGGTCATCTCGACGAGGGTGTCCGCGTACATCGTCTCCTGGGCCTCGACACCGCCGCGCACACGATGCCGGAGCGCGGCGGGGACCTCTTCCAGGCCGAGGAGCAGGACGTTGCCGTTGCGCAGCAGGATCGCGTCGTGGTGATGGGTGGGGTGCTCGACGGACCACAGCACCGTGCCGTCCCAGGCGACCTCGGCGACCACGCCCCCCTTGAAGGGCAGGGTCCCCAGGAAGGGCACTCGGGGATCGACGACGCGCCCCGAGTACAGGAGGGTTCCGCGTTCGGTCAGCCGGGAGCCGAGGCCCGGGGGCCAGGGCAGTTCCCAGCGGTGGACCTCGCGGCCGTCCATGTCGATCAGGTAGGTCGTCCGCCCGCCGAAGCTCGGGGTGATGAGGGTGTAGCCCCGGTAGGCCAGGGCCGGGTCGTGGGCGCGCAGTCCGAGTCCGGTGCGGCGGCGGGTGACCTGGTCGACCGCCGGCGGTGTTCCGGGCGTCGGCGGCAGCTCCGGCGCGGCCGGGTGCACGGCTTGGGCGGGGGTCACGGACGAGCCTCCATCCGGGTCTCGATCTGGAGGACCAGGCGGTCGATCGTCTCCACGAACGCCTTCTGCTCCGCGGGGGCGAGCGTCCCGAACACGTCACGGCGCAGCCGGTCCACGCGGGGAGCGATCCGGTGCACCACCTCGCGACCCTCGTCGGTCAGGATGAGCACCTTGCGGCGGGAGTCGTGGGGGTCGCGCAGGACTTGGACCAGGCCACGCTGCGTCATGCGCTTGACCACGTCGGCCGCGGTGGCCTTGTCCATCGACAGCCTTGCGGCCAGCGTCTTCTGGTCCTGACCCGGGTCGCGGTGCAGCCCCGCCAAGGCGCCGAACTGGACGGCCGTGACCTCGCTGGAGACCTCCGCGGACCACGCGGCACCGTAGACCTGGACGAGCCTGCGGATCCTGGCGAGGAAGCCCCAGGTCGGATCGGCCTCACCGAGCGCCTCGGGGGTTCCTTCGAGTTCAGGTGTCGTCATGGCAGGTCCTTCTCGTGGCTGTTTCCGGTCGTCGCTCGTGCGACGCTCGCCGACTGTTCCCGAATCTCCCGCATGACGTTCGCGCGTACCTCCGCGAACCGGGGCAGCGCCTTGGTCTCGATCTGGTCACGGGACTCGCCGAGGCCCGTGTCCTCGACCCGGCGGACCAGGGCGGGGGCGCCGCCGAGCACCACGACGCGGTCTCCCAGGTAGACGGCCTCGTCCACGTCGTGGGTGACCAGGACGACGCTGGAGGAGTAGTCCCGCCGCAGCCCGAGGACAAGGTCCTCGAGGTCGGCCCGGGTCTGGGCGTCCACGCTCGCGAACGGCTCATCCATGATCATCACTTCCGGGCGGTAGGCGAGCGCACGGGCGATGGCCACCCGCTGCTGCATGCCGCCCGACAGTTCGTGCGGCAGCTTGTCGGCGTGCGCGCCGAGCCCCACCGCGCCGAGCACTTCGGCCGCGATCGCCTGTTGCTCCTTCTTCGCCACGCCCTTGCCCTTCAGGGGCAGCACCACGTTGGAGCGCACGGACATCCACGGCAGCAGCGAGCGGCTGTAGTCCTGGAAGACCATCGCCATGCCCGGCGGCGGCTCGGTGACGGGTGCGCCGGCGAAGCGCACCTCCCCGGCCGTGGGCCGCATCAGCCCCGACAGGCACTGCAGCAGTGTGGTCTTGCCGGTCCCCGAGTGGCCGACGATGCAGACGAACTCCCTCGGGGCGACGCGGAAATCGATCCCGCCCAGCACGGTCCTGGCCTTGGCACCGTGGCCGTAGGCCTTCTTCAGCCCGACGGCCTCCAGTACCGGAGTCCCGTCGCCGCGGGGGCGCGGTGGGCGCCCGGAGTCGGTGGTGGTCGCAACGGACATGGCAGGCTCTTCCCCTTCGTGGGCGTGTTCGTCGAGGTGTTCCCGGGCGTGTCTCATGCGTCGATCCGCGTGGAGGGATGCCACCGCAGCAGGCGCCGCTGCGCCACGGTGTAGAGCGAGTTGAGCGAGTATCCGAGGAGTCCGAAGACGAGGGTTCCCAGCCACACGCCGGCGATGTCGAAGTGCCGTTGGGAGTCGATGATGAAGTGGCCCAGGCCCTCGGTGGCGCCGAACATCTCGCTGATGACGACCACGACGATCGAGACCGAGAGTGCCGTCTTCATACCGGCGAGGATGTGCGGTCCCGCGGCCGGCAGGGTCAGTCGCAGGAACCGGGTCGGCGGAGGGAGCCGGTAGGCGCGTGCGACGTCCCGCAACCGGGGATCGGTCGACAGCACGCCGTCCATCGTGCCCAGGAGGATGGGCCAGACCGCGCTGAGGAACACCACGAGCACCCGGGTGCTCGCCGAGAACCCGATGACGATCAGCAGACACGGGACCAGAGCGGCGTTCGGCACGGCACGGAGGAAGTCCAGCGTCGGCGTGACCAGGTCCCGCACGGTCCGCGACGATCCCATGGCCAGGCCGAGGCCGACGCCGATCACGGCGGACAGGGCGAAGCCGAGCAGGATGTTGCGCACGCTCGGCAGCAGGTCCTGATGCCACCCGTCGGGCCACCACAGGACGGCGCGGTCCCAGATCTCCTGGGGAGTGGAGACGTAGATGTTGTGGGCGGCGTCGGCGGTCACGACCCAGGTGAGCGCCAGCAGGGCGGGCAGCGCCAGGCTTCGGGCCAGACGCCGCGGAACGGCGGCGCTCACGAGTTCCTCCGGTTGCTTGTCGCGGCGTGGTGCCAGCCCATCACCTTGTTCTCGACGCAGCGGAGGGCGACGTTGACGGCGACACCGAGCACGCCGGTCCAGACGCTGAGCGCGAAGATGGACAGACCGTCGCCACCCGCGTTGGCCACGGCCATCTGCTGTCCCAGCCCCGGGGCGCTGACGATGAGTTCGCTGCCGACCACCACCAGCAGGGTGACGACCGTGGTGAGCTGGAGGCCGGTGACGATGAACGGACTGGCGGCGGGGACCACCACCCGGAGCAGGGTCCGGGTCCGGCCGAGGCGGAAGCTGCGGGCCATGTCGAGCGAGACCGGCTCGACGGAGCGCGCGCCCTCGATGGTGGCGATGAGCAGCGGCCAGCCGGCGATGAAGGCGGTCAGAAGGACCACCATCGACGGTCGGGCACCGAGGAAGAGGACGAACAGGGGGATCAGGGCAAGGCCGGGGACCGAGCGGAGGAAGTTGACCGTCGACCGGGTGTAGGCCTCGACGACGGGAACACGCCCGATCAGCATGCCCAGCGGGACGGCGATCACCACGCACAGCAGCAGGGCGACGCCGGCCTGGGCGAGCGTGCATCCGGTCTGCGTCCAGGTCTGCGCGTGCGAGAGTTCGACCGCGAGCCGCCTGAGGGTGGCCGACGCCGGCGGCAGGGAGGCCTCGGGCACCAGACCGCTTCTCGACGTCAGTTCCCACACGGCCAGTGCTCCGGCGGCGCCGAGTCCGCCGAGCACGGTACGGCGTATCGGTGCCATGTCAGGATCCGGGGGCGTAGGAGTAGAAGTCGTCGGGGCCGACCCTCTTCTGCAGCCCCGCGTAGTCGGTCAGCACGTCCTCGAGGGAACCGAGGGCCTGCCTGTCGATCCTGGTGCTGAACGTCTGCATGACCGTCTTGGCCGCTACGGCGTCGCTGACGTTCTGGTAGAGCTTCCGGGTCATCTCCCGTACTTCGGCGGGGTGCTCGTTGGCGTAGGTCACGGCCTTGTCCAGGGCCGCCCGGAACTTCTTCAGCGTCTCGGGGTTGTTCTTGATGAAGTCGTTCTTGGCGAAGTACACGTCGAGGGGCGCACCGGCGGGAAGCGGGTCGGTGTAGTTGAAGAGAACCCGGACCTTCGGGTTGGCGCGGGCGACCGCGGCGTTCGGCTCGTTGAAGTCGGCCGATGCCACGCGCCCCGACAGGAGGGCGCCGAGCTGCTGCGCTCCGGGCATCTCGACGAGCTTGAGGGTGTTGGGGTCCCCGCCGTCCTTCTTGACCGCGGCGCGCAGCCCGACGGCCCCGAGGTCGTTGAGCGAGGTCACGGCCAGCGTCTTGCCCTGCAGGTCGCGCGGGCGCTTGAGGGAGGGGTCGACGACGTCCACGTCCGCTCCGGACTGTCCGGGGCCGCGGCCGTGGTCGATGGCCGCGGTCTGTGCCACGACCTTCACGGGAGCCTTCTTCGACAGGGCGCTGAGCAGCGGCGGCGCGGCGCCGAAGCCGATGTCGTACTGCCCGTTGAGGACGCCGGCCAGCGTGGCGTCGAAGGCGGTGGAGGTCTGCGGCTCCACGGTCAGGCCCTGCTCCTTGAAGAAACCTTTCTGCTGGGCGATCAGGAGCGGCACCTGCGGGCCGATGGGGATGGTGCCGACCTTGATGGTCCGGACGTTCTTCGCCTCGGGCGTGCCGCCCGGGCCGCAGGCGGCGAGGGCGGCCAGGGCAAGCGAGGTGACGCCGGCTGCGACGACTCGATGCTGTCTCTTCATGCTGGACCTCTCGGAGGGGTCGGCGTGGAGTGATGCATGGCGCTGGGGGGGGGCTCCGGTCGGCCCGGCGTGGGCCCGGACCGGACGGAGCGGGTGCTCGTGCGGTCGACCGGGCTCGTGGGGCTCTGGCGCGGCCTTGCGTGGGCGGTCCGGAAGGGGTCTCCTCCGGCAGGAGCCGTCTGTGCCGCGTGGCGGGGCGTCCCGGAGTCGGTTGGGACGTATACGAACTATCTCGGTGGTGCCCCCGAGAGTCAATACTTCTACGGTGTCCAACTCAGGATGTTGGGTCGGATGGGATGTGTACTGCCTGAATGACGGTGTGACGCCGTGGGAGCAGGGCGTGGGTCCCGTGCAGGCCGGGAAATGGGGTGAGGCGAGGCGCGGCCGGGCGCTACAGTCGACCCCCCCACCACAGGGGTGGGGGGACCACGACAGCGAAAGGAGGGACAAGCCCATGATCCGCATGATCACCGCGCTCGAGCCCTCCCGGGGTGCGGACCGTATCTGACCGCCCCCGGAGCGGACGGGCGCCTTCACCGGAGCGTGCCTTGACCGTGCATCAGAACGACCTGACCATGCGTCCGATCACCGGACGCGAAGAACTCGACCTCTTCTGCCGACTGCCCTACACCCTCAACGAGGGACTGGCGCACGACCTCGCCGTCGGCCGCCGACGCCCGGAATGGATGTGGGTCGCCGTGTGCGGTGACCGCCTGCTGGCCAGGGTGGCCTGGTGGAGCCGGCCGGGCGATGACGCGCCCTTCATCCTGGACGTCCTCGACCTCGACGACGGCATCCCGCGCCCCGAACGTGTCGACATCGGGGTGCGGCTTCTGCGTGCCGCGACCGCTTCCACCCTCCCGAACGGGTCGCGTCCCCCCGAGTACAGCCGCTTCATCCCGCCGGACTGGCGTGAGACCACGGTGACCAGGCAGGTCGTCGAGGAGCGCATGACGGTACTGGAGCGCACCGGTGCGCGGCTCTTCGTCGAACGGCTGCGCCTGGAATGGCGTCCCGCATCGCCCGTTCCCGAGCCCGGTGGACGCCTCGCGTTCCGCCCCGTCCACGACACCGGGGAACTCCTCGCCCTGATGACCTCGGTGCTGGACGGGACACTGGACGCACACGGGCGGGACGACCTGACCCGGATGTCCGCCCACGAAGCGGCCGTCAAGCACTACGAGGAGGAACTCGCCCGCTACACCAGCCCGCGCGACTGGTGGCGCGTCGCGACCCTGCCCCACGGAGAGCCGGTGGGATTCGTCCTCCCCGCCCACAACGGCTACAACCCCGTCATCGCCTACATCGCGGTGCTGCCCGGGCACCGCGGCAACGGCTACATCGACGACATCCTCACCGAGGGCACTCGCGTGCTCGCCGAGCAGGACGTCCCCCGTATCCGAGCGTCCACGGACCTCGGCAACACCCCCATGGCGCACGCGTTCCAGCGCGCCGGCTACGTCAATTTCGAACGCGAGATCAACATGACCTGGAGCTGACCGGGGCGGGGGCACCTATGCGGGTGCCCCCGGCCTGACTTGTCCCGCTCGCTCAGCCGATGGTGACGACACGCGCCCAACGCGGCGGGGCGTCCGGGACGTAGGCGGGACTCTCCTCGTCCACGGCCCGGGCGGGACGTGGGAAGAGCCCGACGACGGTGCGGCAGGGTGGCTGCGCGGAGGGCCACGGCGTCTGGCCATCCGTCAGGGCGACGATCACGTCCGGGCGGGGCCGGGAGCGCAGCGCCCGGGCGAAACCGGAGCGCAGATCCGTCCCTCCGCCGCCGACCAGTTCCAGGTTTTCGGCATGGCAGAGGGGGACGGCGATCCCTGCCGCCGCGTCGCAGGAGATCACCGACACCAGGTCGCGCCGTCCGCCCACCGCCCGCGAGATCGCCGCCACCTCCAGCAGCGCGCTGCCCAACTCGGTGTCGCTCACCGACCGGGAGGTGTCGATCACGACGCAGACCCGGGGCGGCGCACGGTGCAGGCTCGGCAGCAGCACCCCGGGGACACCGGCCGAGCGCCGGGACGGACGCCGGTAGCTGTGGTCCTCGCCCACCCCTGGCGCACCCGCCGCCGAGCGGACCGCCGCCCCCAGCAACTGCCGCCACGGCTGCGGCGGTTGGAACGCGTCCTGCGCCCACCGGCGCCACCCGTCCGGTGCGTTCCCCGGCCGGCCCCTGATCCCCTCCGCGACCCGGAAGCGGACGGCGTCCCGCTGCTGCCTGCTCAGCCCATGTGCCCCGTCGGGGCCCAGCTCCCACGGCCGATCCTGCCCGTCGGCGCCACCGCCGCAGTCCAGCCAGGCGAGGTCCGCGGTGAGTCCGGACATCGACGCCGTCCGCAGGTACTCCTCCATGAGCAGCCCGTCGGGCAACCCCAGCAGCGACGGCAGCACCGCCCCGGCCGGCAGGGGCAGCCCGTCACCGTAGATGTCGTCGTTGATCTCGAAGTCGGCGGCGATGTTCCGCCGCAGCCTGCTCCAGTCCGCGGCCGGGGACACCCCCGTCTCGTTCCGCTCGCCGGGCCGGTGCTCCTCGTGCTCCCGCGCATACCGCTCGCCCCGCCCGTGGTGGTCTCGCAGCAGATGGGAGACCTCGTGCACCCAGACGCCCGCCAGTTCCTCCACCGGGGTGCGCGCCACGAAGCCGGGGGAGACGTAGCAGCGCCAGTGCGCGTCAACCGCCATCGTCGGCACCGACCGGTCCTCCACCACGTGCAACGCGAAGAGCGCGTCGGCCAGGTAGGGACGGACCTTCACCGCGTGCAGCCGTGCGGCGAGCAACTTCTCCATGTCCAGCGGGAGTCCGGGCCGGCCGGCCCGTCCGCCGGTGCCGGCCGGCGGCCCCGGCACGGTGGTCCGTACGGGTCGCGGCGGCGCGGGCCGGGTCACCGGGCGCGGCAGTGGGCGCGGTCCCGGGCGGTTCGCGGCCCCCGTCATCGGCCCGCCCCCGGCGCACGCCGGGCGTCGGCCGACGCCGCGACCCGTTCCACCGACCGGTCCGCCCGGCGGGCGACACCGACCACCCCGGCCAGCCGCTCCACCGCCTCCGGTACCTCCCAGTCGTCGCGCCGCAGCGCGGCGAGCGTCGTCGCTGGGGCGACCAGCAGGTCCGGGGCGCCGGTCTCCAGCGCCCGCACCAGCACCGCCCAGCCCGCCTCCCACCGCTCCCGCTCCGGCCGTGCCCCGACGGCGGCCACCACCGCCTCCAGCGCCGCCTGGCGCAGATCGCCCCGCACCGGCAGCTCGGCGGAGGGCGGATCGGCCAGCAGCGACTCCGGGTCCGGCAGCTCCATCCGGTCTAGATGGGCGAGGAGTTCGAGCCCTGGTCCGTCGCCCACCGCGCCCCGCACCAGCAGTGCCAGCACCTCCCGGGAGACGCAGGCCGCCGTGCCGAAGGCGAGCAGGGTCAAGGCGGCCTCCCAGCTCCGGGGCGAGGGCCAGGCACCACCGCGCCGTGTCTCGGTGCTCGGCAGCCGGTGGATCAGCGTCGGCCGGGCTTCCAGGAAGCCGCAGACCGCACGCCGGGCGAAGGTTACCGCCTCCGGCAGCCGCTCCGGCACCAGCCGGGGCAGCTCCGCCCGGGGCCAGACCCCGCCCAGCCCGCGCACCACCACCTCCCGGTCGTGCACCCAGTGCAGATGCACGAACCGGTTGGCCAGCGGCGGACTCAGCTCCCATCCGTCCGCGGCCGACGCGCGCGGATTCGCGGCGGCCACGATCCGTACGCCGGGCGGGAGTTGCAGCGTACCGACCCTCCGCTCCAGGACGACCCGGAGCAGCGCTGCCTGGACGGCCGGGGTGGCGGTGGAGAGTTCGTCGAGGAAGAGCAACCCCCGTCCGGCCCGTACGAGTTCGACGGCCCACTGCGGCGGCGCCATCGGCACCCCTAGCACCGCCGGATCGTCGCCCACGATGGGCAGCCCGGAGAAGTCGGACGGCTCGTGGACGCTGGCGATCACGGTTGTCAGCGGCAGGTCGAGAGAGGCGGCGAGCTGCGTCAGGGCTGCGGTCTTGCCAATGCCCGGCTCGCCCCAGAGCAGCACGGGCAGGTCGGCCGCGACGGCCAGGGTGAGCGCTTCGAGCTGCTCGTCGGGGCGCGGCTCGGTGGTCGTCGACCGCAGGAGGGCCAAAAAGTCGTCGGCGACGGTGAGTTGGGCGACGGTTCCGCAAGCGCCGGTGTCGGCGAGGGCGGGCGCGGGCGCGGTTGTGGGCGGGATCGTGCTGGACGTCATGGGCATCACCTGGGGCGGAATGAGGGAACGGGACGGCCCGAACCCGGAGATGTCTTGGTGTCGTGGGGCGTGCGCGAGCAACGCGCAGTGCGGGAGGGGACTTTGCCGGTACATGTGGGCCGGTGCGGCCCGTCAGCGGGTCAGGCCGGTGCGGGGCCGGGCCCGGCTGCTCCGCTTGCGGCACATGGCGGGAGGTGAGTGATGGTCGAGCCGGGGACGATGGCCTGCCTCCGCGTGTGCCGCGGCCGAGCCGTTCCCGTCCCCCCATGCGCCGGCACCGGGGTGCGGGGCGAGGAGCCCCGAGCGGAAGAGCCCGTGGTCAACGCGGCGGGCCGCGGCCGACTCCAGTTCCGCCCGGAGTGGCCCGTCGCGCAGGACCGCGGCGGGACCGAGCAGTCCCTCGACCACGGCCAGTGCTCCGGCGACGTCACCGTGGCCGAGCCGTTCCCGGACCGCCGGCAGTGCCTCCGGGCTGCGGTGCACCGCGTCGATTGCCCGCAGGCACGGCAGCGCCGGCCCGCCGAGCGCCACCAGTAGCTCCTCACGGCGCAGTTGGGCCGGGTCGTGATCGACCGCCGTCAGCACCCCGTCCCGCAGCGCGATCCGGTGGACCTCGCCGCGGCATTCCACCCGGTGCGGATCGCCGGGCTCGTGGACGGGGCCGGCCACGGGTGCCGAACCGGACGCCGCGAGTGCCGCGGCGACCAGCGGGTGCAGCCCTTCGGCCGAGACCAGCCCGGCGCGCAGCAACTCGAGATCCGGAAGGACCCGGGCCGCCGCCTCCGGCAGCATCGGAAGCGCCGCGACCTCCTGCGGCGGCAGCACCTCCCGCAGCGGTCGGAACGTCGGGGCATGGCTGTCGTCGGGGGCGACGAGTTCGAGCACGGCCCGGTTCCGCGCACCGAGCCGCACGGTGAAGGCCCCACGAGGGCGCCCTTCGGCCCGCAACAGCAACTCCGCCTCGGCAGCCCAACCAGCCGCCGCCCACGGGGAATCGTGGGGGGTGGGCAGGTCGGGCGGCGCCGTGGAGGATGTGCCGTCCGCACCGCACCGCCGTGCCAGTTCCCCGCTCCGCCCGGAGTCCCAGAGATGCCGGTGCAGGTCGAGCCGGAAACGCCGGTCGGGATGCGGGTGCGGGTGCGCAAGGTGCTGCCCGGAGGCTTCGTTTTTGGGCCCTTCCCACAGGGCCAGGGACATCCACTGTCCGGCGTCTGCCCGGGCCGGTGGTGTCCGCACCACCAGTCGCAGCGGCGCGGGGCCCGAACTCCGGTAATGGGCCAGGGAGACGGTGACACCGGGCCGCAGGCGCCCGCCGGGGGCGATCCGGGGCATGTGCCAGCGCAGCAGGTCAGGCGCCAGCCGACGCAGATCCGCGCGGAGACGGGTGACGAGATCGGTGCCGTGGCGGTCGCGCACGGCGCGCAGATCGAGATCGACGTCGACTCGGGCGGCGGCGCAGGCCCCCGCCCAGTCACCGACCGTACGTCGAGCGGTCGCGGTCTCGATCATGGACGGTGGCACGGCGTACTCACGCACGCGCTGCCACATCAACAGGCGGGTCGGAATGTCGTTCGCGGGGTGATGTGCCATCAGCACTCACCTTGCGCGGACGATTCCCCCAATCCGTACGAGGAGAGGTTCATCACCCGAGCATCATAGGCCACGGTTCCTCCAGGTGTGGCCAGGGTTCTTCGTTGGGATCAGCCCGCGAGCCCGGCATGATCCGAACGAGAGGCCCTAGAGGTCGAGGACGACTTCGGCGGTCGGTTCGCTGCAGCAGACCAGGACGGTTCCGGCTTCGGGGAGTTCGAGAGGCGGGGTGGTGTAGGCGATGTCGCCCGCCACGAGGTGGGTGACGCAGGTGTGGCAGACCCCGGTGCGGCAGGACCAGCGGGTGGGGATGTCACAGGCCTCGGCGAGGTCGAGCAGTGAGGCGTGGGCCGGTGACCATGGGGTGCTGATGCCGCTGCGGGCGAAGGTGACGAGGGGACCGTCGCCCTTGGGACCGGGCGGCTGGTGCGGCCGGACGGCGGCGGTGGGCGTGACGCCGGGGTTGACGGCGGGAAGGGCACTGAACTGTTCCGTGTGGATCCGCTCGGCCCGCAGACCGTGAGCGCGCAGGTATGCGCCGACGTCGTTCATGAAGGCGGTCGGTCCGCAGAGGTAGGCGTCGGCGTCGGTGGGGATGCCCAGGGCGGTGAGCGCCGGGGCGGTCGGACGGCCCCGGCTGATGTGGCGCGCGCCCGGGGGCGGGGCTTCGGAGGTGTAGTAGATGTGCTCGTGGGCGTCGGGGAGTTGTGTCAGGAGGGCGTGGGCCTCGTCCGCGAAGGCATGGTGGGCGCGGTCGTGTGCGGTGTGGATCCACCAGACGGGGCGCGGGTCTCGTGCGGCGGCGAGCCGGTGGAGCATGGCGAGCACGGGCGTGGCGCCGATCCCCGCGGAGACGAGGGCGACCGGGCGGGTGCCCGCTTCGAGTACGAACGTGCCTCGCGGGCTTGCGATGTCCACGAGGTCCCCGGGATGGAGCGCGGCGTGGATGTAGCCGCTGACCTTCCCGTGGGACTCGCGCTTGACGCTGATGCGGTAGGTGTGGGCGGTGGGTACGGCGGACAGGGAGTAACTGCGCACCGTGGGGACGGTGTCGTCGACGGCGAGCCGGAGGGAGAGGTACTGGCCGGGGCGGGCCTCGGGCAGGGGCGTGCCGTCGGCGCTGTCGAGGTAGACCGACGAGACGTCGGGGGTCTCGGGGACGATGCGGGCGACGCGCATGGTCCTGAAGCCCGGCCACCCCGGCTCGTGCCCGGACTGCCGGGCGCTCGCCCGTTCACCCGGCCAGCCGGGTTCCTGCCGCGGCTGCCGGGCGGCGGCGAGTTCGCGGAAGGACTGCTGCCATCCGGGGCTGAGGGCGGGGATGTTCAGCGCTTTGCGCAGCTTCGCGGGATCGCGGTCGGGAAGGTAGAGCAGCGCGTCGGCGTCGGCGACGCTGAGTTCCTCAGGACCCCTGCGGGTGAGGGTGATCCCGTCGCCGGCCTGGACGCGCCCCTCGGTGAGTACGCGCAGGTAGAAGCCGGGGCGGTGGTGGGCGACCAGCAGGGACGCCATGGTGGGTTCGCCGAGGCGCATACCGACGCGGTAGCAGGTGACGCGGGGTTGGGTGACCTCGAACTCGGCTTCGCCGATGCGGTACCGGTCGCCGATGCACACCTCGTCGTCGGGCAGTCCGTCGACGGTGAAGTTCTCCCCGAACATCCCGAAGGCCAGGTCGCCGCGCCCGAGTTGCCTGCGCCAGTACTGGTAGGACTGCGACTGGTAGACGAGGACCGCGCGGATCTCGCCGCCGTGCCCGGCCAGATCCCCTTGACCGTCTCCGTCGACGTTGAGCCGCCGGACCATGCGGGGGCCCTGGACGGGCGTCTTCCAGGCTCCGGTGTGGACGGTCCTTCCCTGCCATGGGACGTCCGTGGGCATCCCCACGTTGACGGACAGCAGCGTCGCCATCGCGGACCTCCTACGGGGTGGCCGGCCGGGGCAGCTCCTCAGGACGCTGTGATCTGTGCGCTGGGACCGATCCTAGTTCGCCTCGTGCCACGACACCTCTGCGGGCGACACGTGCGGGCGGGAGGTGACACCCTTCAGGAGTGGGGCCAGACACGTGTCGGGCCGGGTGCCGCGCACCACGCCCCGAGAGCGCCCCGCACCTGTACCGAAGCTCGAGAGATGGGTCAGAGGCATGATCCACGCAGTCCACCACCGCACGGCCACCGTCGACGGCCTCGAGGTCTTCTACCGGGAGGCAGGCGATTCCCAGGCACCTGCGGTCGTACTCCTGCACGGCTTCCCGACCAGCTCGCACATGTTCCGCCACCTGATCCCGGCGCTCGCGGACCGGTACCGCGTGATCGCCCCCGACCACATCGGGTTCGGCCAGTCGGCGATGCCCTCCCCGCGGGACTTCCCGTACACCTTCGACGCCCTCACCGAGATCACCTCCGGGCTGCTCCGGCAGCTGGGCGTCGACCGGTTCGCGATGTACGTGCAGGACTACGGCGCTCCCATCGGATGGCGTCTGGCCCTCCAGGCCCCGGACCGTGTCACCGCGATCATCACCCAGAACGGCAACGCCTACGAGGAGGGCTTCGTCAAGCCCTTCTGGGACGGCGTCTTCGCCTACGCCAAGGCGCCAGGGCCCGACACCGAAGCGCCCCTGCGGGCCGCACTGACCCCCGAGATCACACGCTGGCAGTACCTCAACGGGGTCGCCGACCCCAGCCTGGTCAGCCCCGACAACTGGGTCCACGACCAAGCCCTGCTGGACCGGCCCGGCAACGACGAGATCCAGCTCAGGCTCTTCCGCGACTACCCGTCCAACGTGGACCTCTACCCTGAGGTCCAGCGGTACTTCCGCGACTCCCGGGTCCCGCTGCTGGCGGTCTGGGGAGCCAACGACGAGATCTTCGGCCCCGACGGCGCCACGGCGTTCGCCCAGGACCTGCCCGACGCCGAGATCCATCTGATCGAATCAGGACACTTCGCCCTGGAAAGCCACCTCGGCACCATCACCGACCACATCCGCGACTTCCTCGCCCGCGTCCTCGCCTGAGGAGGCCTGACGAGGCCCGGCGAGGCTCGGCGAGGACTACGGCTGCTCTTCGCGGGCGCGGGTGGTGGCGAAGCGCCTGCGGTAGTGCGTCGGCGTGGTGCCCAGATGGCGGGCGAAGGCACGGCGGAGGGTCTCGTCGGAGCCGAGCCCGCTGCGCCGCGCCGCCGAGGTGACACTGTGCCCCTCGAGCAGCAGCTGCTGGGCGCGGTCGAGGCGGACCCGTTCGACCCAGCGTGCGGGCGTGGTGCCCAGTTCGGCGCGGAACAGCCGGGCCAGGTGCCGAGGGCTGACGGCGGCGGACGCGGCCATGGCGGGCAGGCTGTGGTCGGCGGCCGGATCTGCGAGCACGGACGCGATCAGCGGACGGAGCAGGTCACCGCGCGCAGGCGGGGTCGCGATGGCCGTGGAGAACTGCGACTGCCCGCCCGGACGCTGCATGAAGACCACCAGCTCGCGCGCGACGTTCCTCGCCACGTCGGCGCCGTGGTCGTCCTCCACCAGGGCCAGCGTCAGGTCGATGCCCGCGCTGATGCCCGCCGAGGTGACGTACCGCCCGTCGCGGATGTGCATGGCGTCCGGCTCGACGCGCACACGGGGGTAGCGGCGGGCCAGCACGGCCGCGTGCCGCCAGTGCGTGGTGGCCCGGCGGCCGTCCAGCAGGCCCAGTTCGGCCAGGACGAAGGCGCCGGTGCACACCGAGGCGACCCGGGGCGCCCCCGCGGTGAGGGCGCGGACCGCGGCCAGCAGCTCCTCCTCGACCGGCTCCTGGGCCAGCCGATCGCCTCCCGCGACCACGACCGTGTCGACCGGGCCCGCGTCGGCCGCCCGGACCGTGCCGCTCAGCGCCGGCCCGGCGGAGGTGGTGACCGTCCCGCCGCGCGGGGAGACCAGAACCAGCTCATAGCCGGGAGCGAGCCGACCCGCCTGATGGAGCACCTCCGACGGACCGCTGACATCGAGCATGGTCACCCCCTCGAAGACGACGAAGCCGACCCGATGCGTCATGTCCGAATCCGTGGTTTTCCTGGCAGTGATGACATGGCTCAGCCTACGTCGTCGGGTGAACCCTGAAGACAGCCGAAGACAGATCACCGAACAGACGAGGAAGGCGGACGAACGATGAACGACGTGATCGCAGGAGTGGAGATCCCTGACACCACCCTGGTACGGGAGGCGACCGAACTGGTCCGCGACGTCGCCCCGCCGCTGCTCTACGACCACTCCCGGCGGGTCTTCCTGTGGGGGTCGCTGCGCGGCCGGGAGCAGCGGCTCGCCTTCGACCCCGAACTGCTCTACGTGGGGGCGATGTTCCACGACCTCGGGCTCACGAAGCGGGTGCGTCGTACCGACCAGCGCTTCGAGATCGACGGTGCCGACGAGGCCCGCCGCTTTCTGCACGCCCACGGCGTCACCGGCGAGCCGGCCGACCGTGTCTGGACGAGCATCGCCCTGCACACCACCCCGGAGATCCCGCTGCACATGGCCCCCGAGGTCGCCCTGGTGACCCGCGGCGTCGAACTGGACGTCCTGGGAATCGGCTATCACGCGGTCTCCGACGAGGAGCGCGCGGCGGTCGTCGCGGCGCACCCACGCCCGGACTTCAAGAACCGGATCCTCGCCGCGTTCACCGAGGGCATCGAGGACCGCCCCGACACGACCTTCGGGAACATCAAGGCCGACGTCCTGGCCCACTACGTCCCCGGCTTCCGGCGCATCGACTTCGTCGAGGTGGTCAAGAACTCCGACTGGCCCGAATGACCGGACCTCGCTCCCGCCGCGATTCCTCCCCGGTTCTCCGGAATGAGACGGAGCCGA
This sequence comes from Streptomyces sp. NPDC052043, assembly GCF_044548235.1. Classification (NCBI taxonomy): domain Bacteria; kingdom Bacillati; phylum Actinomycetota; class Actinomycetes; order Kitasatosporales; family Streptomycetaceae; genus Streptomyces; species Streptomyces sp. NPDC052043. Next base: position 29,151 of record NZ_JBIUBT010000017.1, on the reverse strand, counting down.
CACTGTCCGCACTCCCTCCGCCCGGTCCGGCTCGATAGGGTGCCGTTAAGGATTCGTAAAGAATCCATCAAGTCGGACGACATGGAGAACAGCTGTGGGCGCTGCGCGCATGAGTGGTACGCCGTTGCCGGGAATCGGGGTCCGCTACGACCTCACCACGCGAGAGCAGCGCCGGCTGTCCGTGGTCGCGCACCGGGACGGATCGCGGACCCTGAGCGCCTACCGCGAGGACGACCCGGACGCCTGCGCGCTGTCCGTGCGGATGACCGCCGGGGAGTCGGCGGCCGTCATCGACGCGCTCATGCCGTCGCACCACAGCCCCAACCTGCTGTCGACGACCGAGTTGGGACTGGTGGCGGAGCGCGTCGAACTGTCGGCGACCTCGTACTGGAACGGGCGGCTGCTGGGTGAGACCCGGATGCGCACCGAGACCGGTGTGTCGATCGTGGCGGTGCTGCGGCGGGCCGAGGCGATCCCGTCCCCGGGGCCCGATCTCCGGCTGGCCGGCGGGGACACCCTGATCGTGATCGGCACGCGCGAGGGCGCCGATGCCGCCGCGGCGATACTCGGTCGGGAGTGATCGCGTGCATTCGTCTGCGGTCTTCCTGATCGAGTTCGGCGCGATCATCCTTGGCCTGGGGCTGCTGGGCCGGTTCGCCGGGCGCTTCCAGTTCTCGCCCATCCCCCTGTATCTGCTGGCCGGACTCGCCTTCGGCCAGGGCGGACTGCTCCCGCTGGACACCAGCGAGGAGTTCGTCGCCATCGGCGCCGAGATCGGCGTCATCCTGCTGCTGCTCATGCTGGGGCTGGAGTACACCGCCAGCGACCTGGTCTCCAACCTCAAGACCCAGTACCCGGCCGGGCTGGTCGACGCGACGCTCAACGCCCTGCCCGGCGCCGCGATGGCGCTGCTGCTGGGCTGGGGGCCGGTGGCGGCGGTCGTCCTGGCGGGGGTGACCTGGGTCTCCTCGTCCGGTGTGATCGCCAAGGTCCTGGGCGATCTGGGACGGCTGGGCAACCGGGAAACTCCGGTGATCCTCAGCATCCTGGTCCTCGAGGACCTGTCCATGGCCGTGTACCTGCCGATCATCACCGCCCTGCTGGCGGGCGCCGGGTTCGCGTCGGGCAGCGTCACGCTGGCCATCGCCCTCGGAGTCGCCGCTGTGGTGCTGCTCGTGGCGGTGCGGTTCGGCCGGCACATATCGCGCTTCGTCTCCAGCGACGACCCCGAGAAGCTCCTGCTGGTCGTGCTGGGCCTGACCCTGCTGGTCGCGGGGATCGCCCAGCAACTGCAGGTCTCGGCGGCCGTTGGCGCGTTCCTGGTCGGCATCGCCCTGTCCGGTGAGGTGGCGGAGGGCGCGCACAACCTCCTGGCCCCGCTGCGTGACCTGTTCGCCGCGGTGTTCTTCGTGTTCTTCGGACTGCACACCGACCCGCAGAGCATTCCGCCGGTGCTGCTGCCCGCGCTCGCCCTGGCCGCCGTCACCGCGCTGACCAAGATCGCCACCGGGTACTGGGCCGCCAAGAAGGCCGGTGTCTCCGTCAAGGGACGCTGGCGTGCGGGTGGCACGCTGGTCGCCCGGGGCGAGTTCTCCATCGTGATCGCCGGGCTCGCCGTCACCGCCGGGATCGAACCCGACCTGGGCCCGCTGGCCACGGCCTACGTGCTGATCCTCGTCATCCTGGGCCCGCTGTCCGCCCGCTACACGGAACCGGTGGCCCGGCGCCTGACGGGCCTGTTCGGCAAGGCCGCCCCGGCCGGTGGCGTACCGGCCGAGGGCTGGACGCCGAGCTCCGGGCCGCAGGAGACGATGGCCGACCAGGACACGGTCGGCCGATCGTGAGTGAGGACCGGCCGGCCGTGCGTGGAATGGCCGGCCGGTCCCGAGGGGGTCGGCCCGCCACCGCGGCCGTCCACCGCGGTGCGCCCGCCCAGCGGGGCGCCGAGGTCAGGAACGGGGCGGGGGAACCCGCCGTCTGCGCGCGGTGCGCCGGGGGTCGCACAGTTCCCCGGCCATACCGGCCAGGACCATGCCGGTGACGATGAGCAGCCCGTGGGCCAGAGCGACACCGGTGCCCAGCACCACCAGGGCGAGGGCCAACAGCAACCAGGCCCGGGTGCGCCGGAACTCGCGTGGCGGGCAGGGGCGGCCGGCCCGGAGGGCGCGGGCGAACCGGGGATCGTCCCGGTACACACGAGCCGCGATCTCGCCGAGCACCTTGTCATCGGTTCCGGGCATGACGCGCTCCTCTCGGCACGCGGTGGCGGGCGGGCACCAGGGCCTCGCGGTACGGCCGATGTGGTCCCGGGCCCGCGCGGTGCGGCCGGGCAGGCCACCGTGGCACTGCCGCCATCGGTGCCGGGCTCCTCTCGTGACGCGACGGACTCGAGGCCTGTCCCCCCACTCGGGTCCGCCGCGGCCCGCACCCGCACCCGGGCAGGCGCCAACGGCGGGCCGTACGCCGGTACGACCGTCGAAAGAGGGTTTGCCTCCACCCTCACCCGTCGCCGGGGGCTGCCGCCATCGGGTCCGACACCCATGTGCGGGCGGGCGGGAACCCCAGAGAGGCGACGGAATGGGCACTGGACCCGATGGACTCGGCCGCGCGGCTGCCCGGGGTCGCGGCGCGCAGGGGACTCGGCCGCCTCCCCGGGGTGTCGTGGCTCAGGCCGCGGCCCGGGGCTCGGCGACGCGCGCGTCGTGGAGCACGCGGCAGACCTCGCCGACGACCCTGCCGTGCAGGGGCAGCGAGACATGGCCGACGGCGCGCACGGGGACGTTGCGTATCCGCAGGTCGGGGTGGACCAGCCGGGCGTTGGCGGTGGGCACGATCAGCTCGTCGAGGTCGCTGTGGAACGCCACGAAGCGGGTCTTGCAGCCGGGAGCGGGCCCGGCGAGTTCCGCGAGCACGTCGCTGCCCGGGCGGAGCTGCCGGATCGCCTGGAGCGGCAGCGGCACCGACGCCGCCAGCGTGCCGTGGTGCGGGGCGCCCAGGGTCACCAGCGTGTGCACACGGGCGTCGCCGCCCATGCGCTGCACGTAGTAGCGGGCGACCACACCGCCGAGGCTGTGGCCGATCACGTGGACGCGCTCGTGCCCGCTGCTCTCGCAGACCCGCTCCACCTCGTCCGCCAGCGACCTTGCGGCGCCGCGGACGTCGTCGCGCAGCCAGTTGTAGTTCAGCACGGCGACCCGGCGAAAACCCGCCTGCCGCAGGCCGCGTCTCATGACGTGGAAGATCGCCCGGTTGCTGAACAGCCCGTGGACCAGCAGGACCGGGCTGTCGGCGGAGACGCCCGGAAGGGCCACGGTGCCGTCCGGCGGCGCCGCCGGACGGGGTCCGGCTCCGTGGCGTTGCCCGCCCTCGCCCAAGCCGGACGGGTACAGGGCCAGCGCCGCGACGATCGCGGCCACCTCCACGGCGGCGCCGAACACGGCTCCGGTCAGCGCGCGGACCGGGGGCAGGCCTCCTCGGGAACCCGGCGGCTCGACCCGGTCAGGAGGCGTCACACCCGAGCCGCGGTACCCGGAAGGATTCCAGCCGGAAACAATCATGGGACGACTCCTCACGCCGCCAGGGGCGCGCGCCGCCGGAAGCACGCGGCGGAACACGCCGCGCCGCACGGAGAAGGCTCCGTTCCGAGCCCGCGCCCGAAGGCCACCGCCGAACGGAAACCGGCCGATGACGCCCGTCCGTTCCAACGGATTGCGGGGACGTTAAGCCGAAACTTCCCCTCTCAGCAATGGTGAGGTGGCCCACCTCACACGCCGATCACCAGCGGCGACCAGGCGATTTCAGCGGGGCACCGCGCGTGAGCGAGGACGGCGGGCGTGGCGTGGCCGACGGCGGTCACGGAACCGGACGTGCGCCGGCGGCTGATGGCCGAACGGCCGAAGGGCCGAGGACCGCGGCGCGGTCCTCGGCCCTTCGGTGCAGCGGCCATACCGGCTGCGACGGCGGAGTCAGAGGGTGGCGATCGTCCTCCGCGTCACAGCACGACTACCGGGGCGGCCTAGCGGAGGCCCAGGAAGTGGTGGCCGGGGTTGTACCAGCCGTGGTGCCGGTTGCTGTACCAGCCGTGGTGCCAGCCGTGGTGCCGGTGATGGTTACCGTAGTAACGACCGTCGTAACGACCGTCGTAGCGACCGTCGTAGCGACCGTCGTAGCGGTGGTCGTAGCGGTGGTCGTACCTGCTGTGCGAGAAGTCCCTTCCGTGGTCGCGGTCATGACCCCCGACCGCCAGAGCCGGCAGGGCGGCCGCGCCGACGAGGGCGCCCGATGCCACACAGGTGGCGATCAGACGGAGCGCCGTACGAGAAACAGACATGAATCCCCTCACGGTCGTGCACCCCCGCCCTGGCGGGGCGGGGCGTGCGATCCGATTCCCGGCTTGATGCCGAGGCGCCACACTGTGGCCCTTGACGACGACAGCAGATGACCAAAGGGATTCGTGTTACGAAACGCGGATATATCCGTAACGCTCCCTTGTATGGGCCATCGATCCGGGAAGAGCGGGAACCGCCAGCCCGGTTCCCGCTCCGAAACGCCCCGCGATCAGGAGGAAGGCGGCTGACGACGCACAGCGCTTCCGACGGCCTCTCCGTGTCGACTCCCGCGTATGGTCCAACGGCTTCCGTAACAACGGCGGCTCCTCCGATCAGGGGACCCGTTTCGGTGGCCGTTACAGGGGGTGCGAAAGGTTATGTATCGGGCGTTCGTCCCGAAGTGTGTGCCCGGGCGGTCGGTCCGCTCCGTGGGCTTCGAGGAGTCGTGGAGGTGAGCCTGATGACGACGGCGACCATGCGTGCGGCGCGCTTCTCCCGGGCCGGCCGCCGACTCGGCGTGGAGGACGTGCCGGTGCCGCGGCCGGGGCCGGGAGAAGTGCTGGTCCGCGTCGAAGCCTGCGGGATCTGCCTGTCGGACGTGCACATGATCGACGGCAGCATCGACTGCCCGCTGGAGGAGGTCACCCCTGGCCACGAGCCGGCGGGCACCATTGCCGAGGTGGGCTCCGACGTGCCGTACTGGCAGTCGGGCCGGCGGGTGGTCATCGCCCCGGGGAGGGCCTGCGGCGCCTGCGCTCACTGCGGGGACGCCCAGGGCTGCCTCGCCCCCCAGACGATGGGGCAGAACTGGGACGGGGCCTGGGCGGAGTACGTCGTCACGCCGTTCCAGACGCTGGTGGAGGTGCCCGACGGCGTGCCGATCGAGCAGGCGGCGATCTGCGCCGACGCGGTGGCCACCCCGTTCTCGGGTCTCGTCGAGCGCGGTGGGCTGCGCCCCGGCGAGACCGTCGGCGTGTGGGGCGTCGGCGGCCTCGGCGTGCACGCCGTGCAGATCGCCCGTCTGGCCGGAGCGAGCCTGATCGTCGCCGTCGACACCCTGGACGCCGCCCTCGGGCGGGCCCTGGAGGCCGGAGCCGACCACGCGGTGAACCCGGAGAAGGCCGACGTCCGCGTCGAGGTGGGACGGCTCACCGGTGGTGAGGGGCTCGACCTGGCGGCCGAACTCTCCGGCGTCAACAGCGCCCTCGACCAGGCGGTCTCCTGTCTCGGCCGGTACGGACGGGCTGTCATGATCGGAATGTCGCCCGATCCGATCCGTCTCACCGAGAACACGCTCCTCTTCGGCTACTTCAACCACTCCGTCCTCGGCCACGACGGCTACACCCGGCGTCACCTCACCCAGCTCATGCGCCTGTTGGCCTCCGGCCGCCTCGACCTGTCCCGCTCGGTCTCCGACGTGCTGCCCCTGGAAGAGGTGGTGCGGGGCGTGGAGCGGCTGCGCACCAAGGAAGGCAACCCGCTCCGCATCGTGGTCAAGCCGTAGTCGTGGTCGAGCCGCGGCCGGGACCGCGCCCCGGCGGGCAACGGAGCGTCCGCATGTCGACGACCTCGTACATCCGCACGCAGGGGACGATCGCCGCGATCATCAACGTCGTGGTCAACTCGCTGGTCACCTGGCTGAGTCATCGCCCGACGGGCTTCGTGCCGCTCACCGGGAACGGCAGCATGGCCATCGACGTCTTCGTGACCTCGATCGTGCTGCCGTTTCTGGTGTCGCGGTGCGTCTCCAAAGGAGTGCGGCGCGACCTCGACGCCGGGCGGCTCGGCGCGACCGATGAACCGCCCGGAGCGGGACGTGTGCTGTCCCGGCTGCCCGCGCGATGGTGGGCCTTCGGCCTGCTGACAGGGGTGGGAGTGGCCGTCGTGGCCGTCGGGGTGCTGTCGCTGCTCGGTGCGCTGGGGTGGTCCGGTCTTCCGCTGGCGGGATTCGTGGCGTTCATGGCCGTGTACACCGGCCTGTTCGGATACGCCATGACGCGCTGGGTGATCCTGCGGCAGCTGACGGAGCGTCGGGCCGGTGCGGCGGCCGCGGGCCGCTGAGTTCGGCACCGCGCCCACCCCGGCCCGCACGCGTAGCAGCGCCCCAGGACGGTCACCGCGCGCCTGGTCCGCACAAGCCGGCGGGGGCCGTGCGTGACGCGGTTCCCACGACCCCGCTGTACCGGTCAGGCGCCGTGCGAAGTGGCGGCCGGGGCCCCGGGGGAGGGGGACTGGGGATGCTTGTTGGCGTACTGGTCCGCGGTGACGCTCAGCGACTGCGCGATCTGCCGCAGATAGGCGATCAGCCGCTCGGTCTCCTCCTGGTCCCCGCCGGTCGCCTGCGTCTCCTGCTCCCACATCCGCTGGAGGATCGCCTCGGCCTGTGATCTGGCGGCCCGCACCATGGTGCGCGCCTGCTCGCGGGCCGCGAAGACGGTCTGCTCGGCCGCCTGCTGGGCGCGGGCCTGCTGAAGGACGGCGTCCACGGTCGGCACCCCGGTGGGCGCGCTGCCGTCGCCGATGTTGTTGGCCCGGATCCAGTCCCGGTGGCGCTGCATGTCCGTGCGCAGCCGGTCGTTCTCCTCCGTCAGCGCTATCAGAGTCGACGCGACGCGGCGCAGGGCGTCGTGCACCGCCTCCTCGCTGTAGCCGCGACGGGTCAGAGGAGCCCGGGGGAAGGTCATCGACCGCAACGTCTCCGGCGTCACCAGGTGCTCCTCCGGGTGCGGTGCTCCTGTCTCGTTCACGTTTCTCCGATCACCGAGCTTCTTCAAAGTGCAGCAGGTCGTGCGGAATGCCCGCGTCCGCCAGATCGCGCACTGTCGCCGAGACCATGGCCGGCGAGCCGCAGACGTAGAAGGAGCATCCACTCCACGCGGCGGCGCGCAGCACCGGGCCGGCGAGGCTGCGGTTGTCGACGGTGCCGGCGTCCGCGCCGACCAGCGGCGTGACGCGAAGCCACGGGTGGGCCTGCGCCAGGTGCCTCAACGCGGGCATGTCGTAGAGGCCGTGGGGGTCGCGTGCCCCGACGAACAGGTTCACCCGGCGCGGCGGACCGTGCTGGGCGATCTCCTCGACCAGGCCGCGCAGCGGGGCCAGACCGGTGCCGCCGCCGATCAGCACCAGGTCCCGGCCGCCGGACGGCTGGAGCGTGAGCCGGTCGCCGACCGGGGCGCCGAGGCGCAGCACGTCGCCCTGCCGCAGCCCGTACACCAGGGCCGGGCTGACCAGGCCGCCGTCGATGGCCCGCACGTGCAACTCCACGGTCCCGTCGGCACGCGGCGGGTTGGCCGGAGTGAACGAACGCCAGGTGCTCGGCAGCGACGGAACCTCCACCATCACCGACTGTCCGGCCCGGTACGCCATCGGGTGGTCCAGACGCAGGGTGAGGACCGCGAGGTCGAAGCCGCGCTGTTCGTGCCGCACCAATTCGGCGTTCCACCACGCCGGATTCACCGCGCCGTCGGCCTCGGCGGCCTGCACCATGGTGCGCGCCACCAGGGCGTAGGCCTCGGTCCAGCCGTGCTGCAACTGCGGGGTCCACGCCTCGCCCAGGAAGTACGCCAGCGTGGCCAGCAGCGCCTGCCCCACCGCCTCGTAGTGCTGCGCCACCACCTGGAACTTGCGGTGGTCCCGGCCCAGTTGCCGCAGGTACGGGACGAGCCGGTCGGGATCGTCGGCCTCCGCGACGATCCGGCCGAGGGCGGCGACGAGGCGATCGCGCTGCGCCCCCATGGCCACGGGGAACATCGGCCGGACCTCCGGCGCGATGATGAAGAGGTAGGAGTAGAAGTACCGGGGTACTTCGTCTCCCGACTTGCCGACCAGGGCGAAGGAATCTCTCAGCGCCTGCGCATCGCTCACGTCCGCCCTCCGGTGGCTGACATCAGGGTTTGACTTCCGGGCAATGGGGGCCGGCCGACGGCTCGTTGCGAGGAGCCGCTGCCGGCGGCGGTTCAGCTCGAGGCGGCCGCGCCGGCCTCGAGCATGGTGTTGCTGATCACCCCGTAGATCGCCGTCCAGGACTCCTCGACGGCCGGTGTCCACGCATCGCCCGCGTAGTGGCGCAAGGTGGCGATCAGGCTGGCTCCCACGGCCGGGTAGTGCTCGGGCAGCACGCCGTATCCCCCGTGGCGGCGCCCCAGGTTCTCCAGCATGCCTATGAGCGTGTCGGTGTTCTCCAGGTTGGCGACCAGCGCACCCAGCGCCGCCCACAGGCGGTCGCGCTGCTCGTCGAGATGAGCCGCGAACAGGGGGCGCACCTCGGGATGGTGGGCGAACAGGTGGTCGTAGAAGTACGCGGTCACCTGGGTGCCATGGGGCTGGACAGCAGCGAAGCTGCCCCGGATCAGTGTGAGGTCTGCAGTCATGGCGGCCGACTGTAGCCAGAGGCGCGCGGACCGAACAAGTTGAGGGCTTTCTGCAATGAGTTCGTCAAGTACTTGTCCACAGGGGTACACACGAGCGGCCGCGGGTGAGCGTCCCCGACCGATGAGCGGCCGAACCGGGTCAGATCATCAGTGACCGCCGTCGGGCTCGACCGCGGTGGCTCCGGAGTACCTCGAGGCCTTCGACCATGGTGGCGTGACCTCCAACGGAGGTAGCATCCTGGACCTGTTCGCGGACGACGCCCGGGCGCACTTCCCGGCACACCGTCCCAGCGCAGCTCCAGGAGGTAGTTGAGACCGCCGCGGATCACCTGCAGATGGGAGTCGTTGAGCCCTGGAACGATGCGTCGATTGAGCGTGTCGACCACACGGGCGTCCGGTCCCACGAAGGGGGCGACAGCCGGGGCCGTAGGCCCGGCCAGGACTTGGCATCTCCGGCGGACGCACGGGCCACGGGAAGGGTGTTCCCGTGGCCCGTGCGGTGGTGGCGTGGGGGTCAGGCTGCGAGCCCGGCCTTGAGGGCCGCGGCGAGCTGGACGACCCGCTCGGCCTGGTGGCGGGCGGCGTTGCGGGTGTCGTCACCGACGGGGTTGTTGCCCTGGGCGTCGACATGGGAGGTGCCGTACGGGTTGCCGTCGACGAACTTCACCGGGTCGGTGTAGCCGGGGGAGACGATGATGCCGCCGAAGTGGTGGATGGAGTTGTAGAGCGCGAGGATCGTGGACTCCTGGCCTCCGTGAGCGGTGGCGCTGGTGGCGAAGCCGCTGTAGACCTTGTTGGCGAGCTTGCCCTGCGCCCACAGGCCGCCGAGGGTGTCGATGAACTGCTTGAGCTGCGAGGCGATGTTGCCGAAGCGGGTCGGGGAGCCGAAGATCACGGCGTCGGCCCACTCGACGTCGGCGGGGGTGGCCACCGGGATGCCGGCGCTGGCCGCGGCGTGTGCCGCCCAGGCCTCGTTGGAGGCGATGGCGGCCTCGGGGGCCAGCTCCGCCGCCTTGAGCAGGCGCACCTCTGCGCCGGCCTTCTCCGCGGCGCTGCTGATCTCCTTGGCGATCTCGGCACTGAAGCCGGTCGAGGAGTAGTAGATGACCGCGAGCTTGACGGGGGAAGTCACGGAGGTGGTCTCCAATTCAGTGGTGCTGTCGATGGTGCGACGGAAGAAGCCCATGGTGCTGACTGGCTTTCGATCGGGCGGTGTCATCCCGACGGGGGACGGGATGTGCGCCGGCGCGCATAGTTGAACGCTAAATCATTTGCCGTGATGGTGCAAAATTCAACAGAAGTGACGCCTGTGCGCAGTGCCGCAGCGGCGTGGTCGGGGCGGCCGCTCTTGACCGACGCCGGACGGGCGACCGCGCACGCGTCGCAACCTGCCAACTGGGCCCAGTAGAAAGGGACGTTCAGCCCAACGGTGGTGGCCTCTCGGCATCCGGCGGTGCGCGGTGCCCGCGACGAGAGTGAGGAGTGCAAGGACAAGGACCGGACACTCGCGAAGGGATCACTGCCATGGCCGTGGACGAGCACCCTCATCGGAGCCCCGGCTTCCATCCACCGGTCTTCCGCCGGAACCGGACCGCCTCCGCGGCGTCGGCCGGCATCGACACGCACACCGCCCCACAGGCGTACGCCCTCGCGTCCCTGCGCGTCCTGACCGGTTTCGTCTTCCTGTGGGCGTTCCTGGACAAGGTCTTCGGCTTCGGTTACGCGACCGCTTCCGGCAAGGGATGGATCGACGGCGGATCGCCGACGAAGGGCTTCCTCGGCTCGGTCGCCGCCGGGCCCATGCAGTCGACGTTCCACTCGTGGGCCGGCCAGGCGTGGGTGGACTGGCTGTTCATGCTGGGCATGCTCGCCATCGGCGTCGCCGTCATGACCGGTGTGGCGCTGCGGCCGGCCGCCGTGGCGGGCACGGCGATGATGGCGCTGATGTGGATCGCCGAGTGGCCACCGGCCAAGCACCTGTCGAACGGATCCCCGAGCATGTCGACGAATCCGTTCGCCGACTACCACGTGATCTACGCCGTGGCCCTGGTCGCCGTGGCGGCAGCGGGCGCGGGCGCCACCTGGGGCCTGGGCCGTCTCTGGGCGCGGCTGCCGGTCGTCCGCGACCACACCTGGCTGCGCTGAAGCACCCACAGCGCGGCGATCCTGCGGCGGGGCGGGGCCCGCCCCCCCCCGCCCCGCCCCCCCCCCCCCCCCCCGCCCGCCGGCCCCCGGGGGGGCCCCCCGCCCCCGGGGCCGCCCCCCCCCCCCCCCCCACC
>NZ_JBIUBT010000017.1:0-18164 GCF_044548235.1 Streptomyces sp. NPDC052043 | reverse complement strand
GGGGGGGGGGGGGGGGGCGGGGGCCCCCCCCCCCCCCGGGGGGGCCCCCACCCCCCCCCCGGGGGCCCCCCGGGGGGCGCGCGGGCCCCCCCCCCCCGCGCCCCGCCCCCCCCCCGCCGCACCGGTCCTTCGGCCCCGGTGAAGGACCACGGCCCCGGTCGCGCAGCACTCCCCGCACACCTGAACACGACACTGGAAGGTGGAGACCATGCCCCGCACCATCACCGTCGGCCTCGACGGGTCCCCCGAGAGCCGGGCCGCCGCCGAGTGGGCGGCCCGCGAGGCACAACAGCGCGGACTGCCGGTGAAGCTCGTCCAGGTCCGGGAGCCGGTACCGGAGCCCATGGCCCTGGCGATGCTGCTCGGCGCCGACACCCACCAGCACTGGACCGAGAAGGTGCTGCGCGAGGCTGCGGAAGAGCTCCGGTCGGGCCATCCCGGCGTCGAGGTGACCACCCAACACGTCACGGGACAGCCGGCCGAGGCCCTCGCCCGTGCGGCACGGGACGCCGAACTGCTCGTCCTCGGCTCGCGCGGCCTGGGCGGGATCCGTGGCTTCCTGGTCGGCTCGGTCGGGTTGGCGGCGGTGGCGTCCACCGAGCGGCCCGTCGTCCTGGTCCGTGCCGGCGAGCAGGCCGTCGAGGAGCCCGCGAGGGACGAGACCGGTGCCCCGTCCACCACGGCCGCGACCCGACCCGTCGTCCTGGGGCTCGACGTCGGCAGCCCCGACGAGGCGCTGCTCGCGTTCGCGTTTGACGCTGCCGCGCGCCGGAACGTGCCGCTGCGCGTCGTCCACGGCTGGAAGCCGCCGCCCTACTACGCCTACGGCATGGCTCTGGAACCCGCGGTCGAGCGGGAGACGGCGAAGGCCGAGGCCGCCGCCGTGACCGAGGTGCTGCGTCCCTGGCGGCAGAAGTTCCCCGGCGTGGAGGTCGTCGAGCAGCCCCACTTCGGCAGCCCCTCCCTCCTGCTGATCGAGGCCTCCCGCGAGGCATCCCTGGTCGTCGTCGGCCGGCGTGTCCGCCGGACCTCCTTCGGCGCCCGGCTCGGCCCCGTGGTCCACGCGGTCCTGCACCACTGCGCCGCCCCCGTCGCCGTCGTCGCCCACGACTGACGCGCCGCCGCGCGGGAGGGGACCGGTGCCCCGTGGTGCCGATGGCCGGCATGGCCGTACGCCTCCGGGTGCCTCGGGCGGCCGGGCCCCTCCGCTGACGAGGGGCCCGCGGTAATTCCCTCGCGCCGCGGCCGGAAGGGGCCGAGACTCGTCTCATGGCTGACATGGGAACGTTCCGGGACGCGGTCACCGCGTGGGCGGCGGGTGGCCCCGCCGACCCAGCGCACGAGTTGGCCGCGCGGCTGCCGGTCCGGGCGGTCGTCCTGCTCGAAGGGCCGAGCGACGCCGCGGCGGTCGAGGCGCTGGCGGAGAGCCGCGGCCGGGACCTGGCGGCCGAAGGGGTCTGCGTCCTGCCGATCGGCGGTGCGATGAGCATCGGGCGGTATGCCCGACTGCTCGGTTCACCGGGCCTGGGTCTCCGTCTCACGGGACTGTGCGACGAGGCGGAGAGCCCCTACTACGCGCGCGGCTTCGAACGGGTCGGTGCGGCGCAACAGGCCTTCTTCGTCTGCGCGGCGGACCTGGAGGACGAGCTCATCCGCGTGCTGGGCGTGGCACGCGTGGAGGAACTCGTCCGGGAGGAGGGCGACCACCGTGCCCTGCGGACCTTCCTGCGCCAACCCGCGCAGCAGGGCCGCACCCCACAGCGGCAGTTCAGGCGCTTCCTCGGGACGAAGAAAGGCCGCAAGATCCACTACGGCCGTGTCCTCGTCAAGGCCCTTGATCCCGACCGGATACCGGCCCCGCTCGACGGTCTGCTCTCCAGCCTCTGACCACCGGTCGCGGCACGGGAGCCCGTTGCGAAAGCTCCTAGAGAGCCACCAGCCGTCCGCTGCGGCCCTGAAGCCGGGCGGAGGCCAGGGTGCCGCAGACCAGTGCCACGGCGGCGAGCGTGCCGCAGGCCGCCGCCACACCGTGCGTGTCGCCGTGGAGGGCGGCCCGCAGACCCCGGGCGGCCCAGTAGCCGGGGGAGACCGGGGCCACGACCCCGACCCAGGTGGGAAGGACGCTGAGCGGGACGAGCGCGCCTCCGACACTGCTGAGCAGCATGCCCCCGATGTCGTAGGCGGCCGAGAGCTCGCCCACGCTGCGGGCCAGCACACCGAGCAGGGCGCCGAGGCCGAGCAGCGTGCAGCTCCAACACAGCAGGACCCCCAGCAGCAGGAGCGGATGCGGCATCCTCACCCCGAGAACGCACATGCCGTAGCCGAGGATCAGAAATTGCTGCGCGAGCAGGGCGGCGAGGACGGGTATCGCCTTGCCCGCGAGCATCTCCGCGGGGTGCAGGGGCGTACCGCGCAGCCGATCCCACGTGCGGCCGAGCCGTTCGGAGAGGATCGCGCTGCCGGAGAGCGAGAGCGCGAGGAGCGAGAAGGTGACCAGTGTGCCGACGACCGCCTGCTCGGTGCCGGCCGCCCCGCCTTGTGCGGCCAGGTAGAGCGGGCGCAGCAGGGTGAGGAAGACGAGTGGCAGGATCATCCGGCTCAGGAGCGGGCCGGGCTCGCGCAGCATCAACAGCGCGTTGTGGCGCACCAGGACGCTCACGCGGGTGGCGGATTCACGCGGCGACATCACGGGGCTCCGGCTTCTCGTCGGTCACTGCTGCTTCCAGGGAGTGGTAGAGGTCGTCCAGGCCGGGGCGCCGGATGTCGACGGAGGCGGGCGTGCGGCCTGAGGCGAGCAGGGCTGCCAGGTCGGCACCGGGATCCGTGGTCGGCACCCGCAGTTCGGGTTCGGCCGGGTCGGTGAAGGTGAGCCGCAGTTCGCCCGGCAGATGGCGGGTGAGTTCGTCCTGGGTGCCTCGCGCGATGACACGACCAGCGCGGGCGAGCGCCAACGTGGCGTCGAGATCGACGAGTTCCGGCAGATAGTGGGTGGTGTAGAGGACGGCGGCACCGGCCTCGGCACGGGACTTGACGGCGGCCAGCAGGGCCGAGCGGGTCTCCGGGTCGGCGCCGGCGGTCGGTTCGTCCAGCAGGAGCAACGGGGGAGAGCCGACGAGGGCGGTGGCCGCCTGGACGCGGCGGCGCTGACCACCGGACAGGGCGCCCGCGGGCCGGTCCGCGACAGCGGCCAGGTGAAGCTCGTCCAGGACGCGGGTGATCTCCGCGTCGCGGACCCGCCCGCGCAGCCCCGCCAGTCCGGCGAGCAGGCGCAGGTTCTCCCGCACCGTGACGCCGCCGTACAGGGCCGGCTCCTGCGGAGCCACACCGAGGAGCCGCCGCGCGGCCCGGCCGGCCCGCAGCGCGTCGTGCGTCCCGATGCGGATCCGGCCCGCGTCGGGACGCACGAGACCGGTGACGATCTCGACGAACGTGGTCTTACCGGCACCGTTGTGCCCGATCAGGCCGACGATCTCGCCGGGTGCGACCGTCAGGTCGAAGCCGTCGAGCGCGCGACGCCGGCCGTAACACTTCACCAAGCCTTCTGAGACGAGCATCCTGCCCCCGTGAGGTCTACACCGTATACGTCTACACTGTAGACCCATGAGCGGCAGGCGGGAAGAGATTCTGGACGCGGCGCTGGCCGTCGCGGACGAGCGCGGCCTCGAAGCCGTCTCGATGCGCGCGGTGGCCGACCGTGTCGGCGTGACGCCGATGGCCTTGTACCGGCACGTCGAGGACAAGGCCGCGCTCCTGGACGGAATGGTCGGCCGCCTGCTTGCCGCGCTCCTGCCGTCGGAGGCCGTCGAGAACCAGGCCTGGGACGAACGGCTCGGCGCCCTCGCGCGCGCGTGCCGGGCGGTGACCCACCGTCACCCCTGGGCCGCGTACCTGCTCTTCTCACGGCCCGCCGTCACCCCGGACGCCGTGCGCGCGGTGGACATCATCTACACGGCACTCATCGAAGCCGGGGTTCCCGAGCCCGAAGTGCCCCGACTGGAACGCCTCGTCAGCACCTTCGCGATCGGGTTCGCCGCCTCCGAGGCCTCGGGCCGCTTCGCTTCCGGCACGCTCGACCCGCGCGGCCGTCGCGGCCGGCTCCCGGAGGGCGAACTCCCCGGCCACAGCAGGCTCGCGCCATGGCTGGACCTGCCCGTCGACCTCACCGCCGAGTTCGAGGCCGACCTGGACGACATCCGGCGGCTGGTCGAGGCGGTCGCACGGCGACAGGACTGACCGCCACCCTTCGGGCGCGCGTCCCTTCCCGGGAAGCGCTCGTGCTCCAGCCGCCGAGCCGCCGAGCCGTCGGCTGGCGGGGCGTCTTTCGCCGTGAGACCGTTTTGAGCGTGATGTGCGGGAAGTCTTCGGTCCGGTCGACGAGTTGTCCGGTGCGGGGGAGTCGGCGAGGGTCGGCGCAGGGGCCGAACGGGTCCGGCGGAGTCCTTGCGGCCCATACCCACCGGGTGACCGCCAGAAGACACTGACAGTAACGAGCAGACCGAGCGCAGGAGGTGCGCGCCATGCTGTCGCCTGTCATCGTCGGAGTGGACGGATCTGCCGAGAGTCTCGCCGCCGTCGAGTGGGCCGCCCGTGAGGCGGTGCGTCGCGACCGACCGCTGCGACTGGTCCACGCCCGGAACTGGCAACGCCGTCAGGCGGAGGGTGAACCCGCGAACGCGGCGCAGCGGCAACTGGCGCGACGCACGTTGCGGCAGGCCGAGGAGCGCGTCCGCGGCTTCGTGCCCGACGTGCACCTCACCGACGAGCAGGTCGAGGGCCCGGCGACCGCGGCGCTGTTGAAGGCCACCGAGCGGGCCGAACTGCTGGTGCTGGGCTCGCGGGGCCTCAGCGGGTTCACCGGAGTCCTGGTCGGCTCCGTCGCCCAGGGGGTGGTCGCGACGGCCCCGCGCCCCGTGGTGCTCGTACGGGCCGGGGAGGAGGCCGAGGACGAGCACGTCCCGGCCGACGACGGCAGCCCGTCCACCCGCACCGGGTTCCGCGACGTGGTGCTCGGCATCGACCTCGCCGACGCCTGCGACGAGGTGCTCGAGTTCGCGTTCGAGGCGGCCCGGCTGCGGCACGCCCGGCTGCGTGTCGTGTACGCCTGGCAGCCGCCGTCCGCGATCAGTCTCGGCCCCGGGGACATCGGTCTGATCAACGATCCCGCGCAGGCCGCGGAGTGGCGGGGCTTCCTGTCCACCGTGCTGAAGGTGTGGCGCGACAAGTACCCCGAGATCGAGGTCCTGGAGACCGTCGTGGAGGGCAAGGCCTCCACCGTGCTGGTCCGGGCCGCCTCCGCGGCGAGCCTCCTCGTCGTCGGCCGCCGCCGGTCCGAGCGGCCGACGGTTCCGCGGATCGGCCCCGTCACCCATGCCGCCGTCCACCACGTCCGCTGCCCGCTGGCTGTCGTACCCCACGAGTGAGACACGCTGCTAGCCTGTGGGCCCGTGAGAGAAGCCAACGGCGCAGCCACTGCTGACGAGTTGTACGCCCGCATCGAGGACGCCGCCGCGGACACGCCGTACCGGATGCACCGGACGGAAGAGGGTTTCGAGCTGACCGTGGACGTCGACGTCCCGCAGTGGCGGGATCTGCTGACCCGCCACCGGATCACCCAGGTGCACACCTACCGCGTCGCGCTGCGCCCCGGGGAGAAGGTCTTCACGCTGACGGATGTCGTCCGCACCGTCGAGTACGAGGCGGGCCTGGGCGGAGTGCGGCTGGGAAGGACGGTGTCCGTCGGTCGGAGCGTGTCCGTCACCACGAACCGGACCCTGGGCGGCTCCGGCTCCGAGCAGTACACCTTCTCGTCCGCCGAGGGGCACCGGCTGATCCGCGGTGTGGCCGGGAAACTGGGCTGGCGGGAGGTGCAGCCCGTCAGTGTGAAGATCGCCTTGGGCGCCGCCGTCCTCGGCGGACTCGGTGCCGCCGCCGCGTTGATCGCCGTCGCCGCCGTCAAGTGGTTCTGACCGGCCGGTGGGCCGGGCCCCGCAGCCGACGCTTGTGAGCGGGGCCGGGGCCCCGACACCCGCGACCGACGCCGTTACGGCGTCGGCGCGCTCCGTGACCACGGGACCTTGAGCGGCCCCGTCGCCCCCTCGTCGTCTACAGTGCGGTAGACGGTCTACGAGGTGGTGGCCGGCCCTGGCGCATGCCGGGCCGATCGCCAGAAACGGGCACCGGAGAACGGAGGAGCATGCGCCGCAAGATCCTGGTCGTCGAAGACGACCACGCCCTGCGTGACGTCCTGCGCCGCAGCCTGTCCGACGAGGAATTCGAGCCTGTCTGCGCCGCCGACGGCGCCACCGCCCTGCGCCTGGTCACCGAGGACGTCTCCGCCGCGGTCCTCGACATCGGGCTGCCCGACGCGGACGGCCGGGACGTGTGCCAGGCGATGCGCGCCAACGGGTTCCGTGCCCCGATCGTCTTCCTCACGGCCCGGCACCAGCTCACCGACCGGCTGGCCGGGTTCTCCGCCGGAGGCGACGACTACCTGCCCAAACCGTTCCACCTCGCCGAGCTCGTCGCCCGGCTGCGAGCGGCGCTCAAACGCGCTGGGCCGATGCCCCCCGCCACGGCCGGAGAGCTGGTCCTGGACGCGGTCGAGCACAGCGTGACCGTGCGCGACGCCCACCTCGCCATGTCCCCGACCGAGTTCCGCCTGCTGGCCGCCCTGGTCGCCGCGGACGGAAGCATCGTCCGCCGTCGTGACCTGGTCCGGGCGGCCTGGCCGGCGGGCGCACAGGTCAGCGACAACACCCTGGACCAGTACCTGACCCGGTTGCGCCGCAAGCTGCGGACGGCCGGCAGCGGCCTGACCATCGGCACGGCCCGCGGGATCGGACACCGGTTGTCATGAAACGGCTCCTGGGCCGCCTGACCCCCCGCACGCTGCGCGGCCGGCTCTCGCTCGTGGCCCTGACCACCGCCGCGCTCCTCATGACCGTCCTGACCGTGGCCTTCAACGTCGCGACGAGCCGGCACCTCCAGCACCAGGCGGACGACGAGCTGCGGACCCGGGCCGCCGCCGTCGCCACGACCGTCGACACCAGCGGCCCCCGGGTACGGGTCGTGGAAAGCGCCAACGACCAACTGCTCGACGCGAACGTGTGGATCTACGCCGGGACACGTCTGCTCGAACAGCCGCCCTCCACCACGGTCCACAGCCCTCTGACCAGAGCCGCCGTACACCTCGCGGCCGTGGGACGGCGCGCCTGCACGAGCGTCCCCGCCGAGAACGTCCGGCTGTGCTCCCAGCCCGTACCCGGCCGCCACACCGCCGCCATGGTGGTCACCGCGCTGAACCTCGCCCCCTACCGAAGTTCGGCCGACACCCTGTTGCTGGCGTCACTGGCCCTGGACGCCGTCATGCTCGCGTGCACCTACGCGCTGACCCGCCTGGCCGTCGGCAGAGCGCTGCGCCCGGTGCGCACGATGACCGACCAGGCCACGCACTGGAGCGCCGTCGCCTCCGACGAACGCTTCGGCTTCGCGGAACGGCCCGCCGAGCTCGCCCGGCTCGGTGCCTCGCTGGACGCGCTGCTGGACCGCATACGCGCGGTGCTGCGCCACGAGCGGCAGCTCACGGCGGAACTCTCCCACGAACTGCGCACCCCGCTCAGCCGCATCATCATCGAACTCGACTGGTGGCGGTCCCGGCCGCGGTCGGCGGCTGAGACCCAAGCCACCCATGAGGTGGTGGACGAGGCCGCGCAGTCCATGCGCACCATCTGCGACACCCTGCTGAGCGAGGCCCGCGAAAACGCCGTGAATCCCTCGGCGGTCCCCGGCACCGTGGACGTCGTGCCCGTTCTGCGCGGGCTGATCGAGCGGCTTGGAACGCCACCGGGCGTGAGGGCCACCGTCGAGGCGGCTGATCCGGGCCCGACGGCGGGGATCGCACCCGCCCTGCTCGAGCGGATCGTCAGTCCGCTGCTGGCCAATGCCGCTCGGTACGCGCACTCCAGCGTGACCGTCGTCGTGCGTCACCCACCCGCGGCCGTACGTATCGATGTCATCGACGACGGTCCAGGCGTACCCGCGGCCTTTGAGGCCGAGCTGTTCCAGCCCGGACGGCGCGCCGACCGTGACGACGGACACGACGGCGCGGGCCTGGGACTGCCGCTGGCCCGGCGCCTTGCCCGCGCCGTCGGCGGCGAGGTGTCCCACGAGCCCGATCACGCGCCCGGGGCGCGGTTCACCGTCAGCGTGCCGGCCGGCTGACCGCTTCCGCCTCGGGCGCCGAGGCGGTGGTCCTGCGCTCACGCACCTGTGCGTAGGTCATCAGGCCGAACAGGATCGCCAGCAGCACCGCCGACGAACCCGCCGTGCCCAGCTCCAGACCGCCCTTGGCGACCGGCTTGGTGAGGAAGTCCCCCGCGGTGGCGCCCAGCGGGCGGGTGAGGACGAACGCGATCCAGAACAGAAGCACGTTCGGCACCGCGGGCACCTTCATCAGCATCACCAGGACGGCCAGGGCGCCGGTGACGAGCAGCGCGCCACCGGCGTAGCCGAGTCCTGAGCTGTCCGAGAGGAAGTCGCCCATCGAGGTACCGAGCGTGTTGGAGACGAGGATCGCCGACCAGAACAACGCCTCACTGCGGAAGGTGACGATGTCGCGGATCTGGAACGTCATCCCGGACAGCTTCCAGACGGTGAAGATGACCAGCAGGATCGAGATGAGGATCGCGGCGCCCGCCGGGTATCCGAGCCCGAGGCCCTGCGGCCCCCAGCCGAGCGACGTGGCGCCGTCCGAAAGGTACTTCGCGCTGGCGTCGCGGTTCATGAAGTCGGACATCGTGGTGCCGGCCATGCTGGTCGACAGGATCACGGTCCAGTAGAAGAACGGGTTGTAGCGGCGTGATCCGAGCTGGACGGCCAGGGTCACCACGAAGACCAGGAACAGGGCGATCGTGGTGAGGAAGTAGCCCAGCTTCAGGGTCTGCGCGAAGAGGTCCCCGGCCGTCTCTCCCAGGGTGGTCGCCGCGATCTTCATGATCCAGAACGCGAGGGTGGCCTCGGGCAGTTTCTTCATCACCGACTTCGCCGTACCGGCCGCCGGGCGGTACGTGCCCGCGACGTCGAGGTCGGTGAGGACTTCGGGTCGCTCCATCGTCCTACGCTCCTGTTCGTGGAACAGCGGGGCGCCCGTGCCGGGGGACGAGCGCCTTGTCGGGATGCGTCGGCCGTGAGGACACAGCCGACGCTCCACAATGACAGGAACATCCTGAAAACAACCTGAACGCCCCGCTCTGCCGGTTTCAGACAGTCGTTCGCCGGACGCTCCGCCCCGGCTCGATCACGTCCCGGCGCGTCACCGACAGGTACACCACCAGACCGAGGACGACTGCCAGGAAGAGCGCGCTGGTCACGACGGTGCCCAGTCCGAGACCGCCGTCCGCGCTCGGCTGGGAGAGATAGTCGCCTATGGAGGCACCCAGCGGACGGGTCAGGACGTACGCGATCCAGAAACTCCACACGGCGTTCAGGCCGAGCGTGAAGTGAGCCACGGCAACCGCCGCGATCGCGAGGGCGAACAGTGCGGCGGAGAGCCAGTAGCCGAGAGCCATCCGCTCCGAGACGAGGTCCCCGGCGGCGGTGCCGAGGGCGAAGGTGAAGAGCACGGCCAGCCAGTAGAAGGATTCACGGCTCACGGTGTCGACGTGATGGATGGACAGGGTCCGCTCACGCCGGTACCAGACGGCGAACACGACCGCGAGGGCGACGGCGAACACCGTGGTGCTCGTCTCCAGCGGCACTCCCATGTTGTCGGTGAGGTTGTCGCTGATCAACGTGCCCACGACGCTGATCAGGGCCACGGCGAGCCAGTACACGCCCGGGCGGTAGGCGCGGGTGCGGAACTGCACGACCAGCACCCCGGCCAGCAGGGCGCTCATCAGAACCGACACACCGGTCAGACCGAGGCCGGCCTTCTCGTTCAGCAGGTCCGCCGCGGTCTCACCGACCGTCGTGCACAGCACCTTGATGATCCAGAAGTAGACGGTGACTTCGGGCACCTTGTTCCAGCGCATCCGGGTGCCGAGGCCGGCCGCCGGTGTCGCAGTGGTTTCGGAGGCTTCGTAGGTCATGAGGCCCGACCGTGCCAGCGATTGCCTGAACGTTTCCTTTACGCGCCGTGCCGGGGGTTTCGGCCGTGGCCTCGGTCACGGCCGGGAGGTGAGGGTCGCGGCGGTCGCGGTTGCCGAGGCCTCACCACCGGCCATGCGCACGCTCGTTACCGAGCGCCCCCGTCGCCGGACCCCAACGAGCCTGCTGTGTGCCCGAATTGGCGCAGGCACCGGACCGCGAGGTCGGCGGGGGAGCCGGGTCCCTCGACCCCGGCCTCCGTGCCGGCCCACGTCTCCAGGGAGATCCGGATCGCGTCGGTGGCGGCGGCCGCGGTGAGCCGTACCGCCAAGTCCTCCGCGCGCCCGCCCGAGAGCCGGGCGATCACCGGGACGAGTCGTTCCTCGGATTCCTGGTTGACCCGGTACCAGACCGCCCGCAGCGCGGGGTCCTCGGCCGCGGCCCGCAGTAGTCCGCGCGTGCGCAGCAACGCCTGAGCGGCCTCCTCGTCCGGCGGGAGCAGCGCCTGCTCGACCGCGGACTCCAGCGCTTGGGGGAGTGCCGTCCCCGGCTCCGTGGCCTCCAGGAGTGCCCGCCAGCGGTCGCCGCCGACCGAGAGCAGGGGGCTCACGGCGTCCTCCTTGGAGCGGAAGTACCGGTAGAAGGTCCGCAGCGCGATCCCCGCACGCCGGGCGATCTCCTCGGCCGTCGTGCCCTGCGGGCCTCGCGTGGCGAACAACTCCATCGCCGCGTGCGCGATCTCGAGCTGCGTGGCGGCCTTGCGGCGCTCGGTCAGGGAGGGGGTCGCGTGGGTGCTCACCGCACAAGGATACGGCCCGCCCCTTCCGTTTGGCACACAATGACGTGGTGGCAAAACGTGTCATCAAGGCGTAGCGTGTAAGACGATCGAAGGCGCCGAAGGCGAGAGAGAGCCGGCGTCACAGGGCCCTGGCCGGGACATCCGCAGGGTCGGTTGGGAGAACACATGAACCGCTACGAAGGCCGTCGAGTCCTGATCACCGGCGGTGGCTCGGGCATCGGTCAGGCCACGGTGCTGCGCATCCTCGCGGAGGGCGGTACCGTCGTGGCCGCGGACGTCAGCGAGCGAGGGCTGAACGACACCGTCGAGAAGGCCGGCGCCCAGGCGGACCGCCTCACGACGCTCGTCGTCGACATAGCCGACGAGGCCTCGGTCCGCGCCGGGGTCGCCGCCGCCGTCACCGCACTCGGCGGTCTGGACGTCCTGGTCAACGCGGCCGGGATCCTGCGCTCCTCGCACACCCACGAGACGAGCCTCGAGGACTTCACGCGCATCCTCCAGGTCAACCTCGTCGGTACCTTCCTCATGATCCGCGAGTCCGTGCCGGCGCTGCTGGAGGGCCGGGGCGCGGCGGTCGTCAACTTCAGCTCGACCTCCGCGATGTTCGCGCACCCCTACATGGCCGCGTACGCGGCGAGCAAGGGCGGCATCCAGTCCATGACGCACGCGCTCGCCGCCGAGTACGCGAAGCGGGGCATCCGCTTCACCGCCGTCCAGCCCGGCTCCATCTCCTCCGGCATGACCGACGGCAGCGGTGCCAGCAGGCAGAGCGTCGGTCCGGGGCTGCCCGAGGACGCCGACATGAGCCTGTTCGCGAAGCTCTCCCCGGCACTCGGCCAGGGCTTCGCCGGTCCCGAGGCCGTGGCGTCCGTGGTCGCGATGCTCGGTTCCGAGGACGGCGGCTTCATCACCGGCACCGAGGTCCGCATCGACGGCGGCACCCACTTCTGAGGACGGCGTCGTCACCACAACGAAGGAGCGCACCATGAACGACCTGACCGGCAAGAACGTGATCATCACCGGCGGAGCGCGCGGCCTCGGGGCCGAAGCGGCCCGTCAGGCGATCGCGGCCGGAGCCCATGTGGTGATCACCGATGTGCTGGCCGAGGAAGGCAGGGCCACCGCCGCGGAACTCGGCGCCCACGCCCGCTTCCTGCACCACGACGTCACCTCCGAGGAGGACTGGCAGCGGGTGGCCGACTTCGCGGTCGCCGAGTTCGGCGGGATCCACGGCCTCGTCAACAACGCCGGGATCTCGACCGGTCAGCTTCTTGAGGCCGAGTCCGTGGAGCACTTCCGCAAGGTGCTCGACATCAACCTCACCGGTGTCTTCATCGGCATGAAGACCGTGATCCCCGCGATGAAGGAGAACGGCGGCGGTTCGATCGTCAACATCTCCTCCGCCGCGGGCCTGATGGGCCTCGCGCTGACGGCCGGTTACGGCGCCTCCAAGTGGGGCGTGCGGGGGCTGACGAAGATCGGCGCGGTGGAGCTGGGCACGGCCCGCATCCGGGTGAACTCGGTGCACCCCGGGATGACGTACACCCCGATGACCGCGTCCGTCGGCATCGAACAGGGTGAGGGCAAGTACCCGAACACGCCGATGGGGCGGGTCGGCGAGCCGTTCGAGATCGCGGGCGCCGTGGTGTACCTGCTCTCGGACGCCGCGTCCTACGTCACGGGCGCGGAACTGGCGGTGGACGGCGGCTGGACCACCGGACCGACCGTCAAGTACGTCATGGGGCAGTAACGACGGATCAGGGCCGTCCCGGGCACGTCACAGTTTCCGGTCCTCGCACGTCACATGGGTGGGCTCCGGCCCGTCAGACATCCGAGGCACCGGTGGGGAGCGTGTGACCCGATGAACGAACACGAATGGCTGGCCGCTCGGTTCGAGGCCGACCGCCCCCGCCTGCGGGCGGTGGCGTACCGGATGCTCGGCTCGCCGGCCGAGGCGGACGACGCCGTCCAGGAGACCTGGCTGAGGGCCAGCCGCTCGGACGCCGCCGCGGTGCAGAACATGAGCGGCTGGCTGACCACCATCGTGGCCCGCGTGTCGTTGAACATGCTCCAGTCCCGCCAGTCGCGCCGCGAGGAACTGGTGGACGTCCCCGGGACCGACGGCCCGCCCCGCATGGACACGCCGGTCGACCCGGAGCGTGAGGCGCTGCTCTCCGAGTCGGTCGGCACCGCCATGCTCCTCATCCTCGACACGCTCACGCCCGCGGAGCGGCTGGCGTTCGTACTGCACGACATGTTCGCCGTCCCCTTCGAGGAGATCGCGCCGATCGTGGACCGCACCCCGGCCGCTGCCCGCCAACTGGCCAGCCGTGCCCGCCGCCGCTTCCAGCGACAGGGCATCGCCCCGGGCGCACCGGGCGCACCGGGCGCACCGGGCGCACCGGGCGCGGGCCCGCAGGGCGAACCGGCGCAGGGCGAGGGCGCCGAGACCTACCAGGCCCGCAAGGCCGATCTCATCCGCGCGTTCCTCACCGCTTCCCGCGACGGCGACTTCGAGGCGCTGCTGAGCGTGCTCGCCCCGGACATCGTGCTCCGCTGCGACCCGACGGTGGTGCGGATGGGCGCGGCCAGGGGGAGGAACGCGGTGGCGGAGATCCGCGGTTCCGACGCCGTCGCCCGCGCCTTCGCCAAGCTGTCCTGGGATCCGGCGCCCGCCCTCATCGACGGTTCCGCCGGACTGGCCTACGCCCCGGACGGCGTGCCGAGGGCCGTGTACCGCTTCGGCGTCGCCGGCGGCCTGATCACCGGCATCGACGTCCGGGCGGAGCTCACCGGCCTCGACGTCGTCCTGCGCTGAACCGCCGCGCCACGTCTCGACGCCGTGGGAAAGGGGCGGGCCGCTGTGGCCCGCCCCTTTCCCACGGCCGGGCACGCCGGCGGCCGGGCGGCCGTACGGGAGTTCGCCGGCGACGGCGCCGTCCAGGCCGCGGCGGACGGCCTGTCACATCCGGCGGCCGCGAGCGGTCATACGGACAGAGCTTGCATGCAGACCAATGCGACTAGGAGACAGCTCATGTCCACACCCAGCGGCGCGCCCGCGGCCGGGGACCCACGGCGGTGGATGGTCCTCGCCGTCATCTGCACCGCCTACCTCATGCTGACCCTCGACGCCAC
This sequence comes from Streptomyces sp. NPDC052043, assembly GCF_044548235.1. Lineage (NCBI taxonomy): Bacteria > Bacillati > Actinomycetota > Actinomycetes > Kitasatosporales > Streptomycetaceae > Streptomyces > Streptomyces sp. NPDC052043. The sequence continues at coordinate 4,147 of NZ_JBIUBT010000017.1, read as the reverse complement.
GGTCATGAACCTGGCGCTGCCGTCGGCGCAGACCGCCCTGCACTTCTCGGACGCGGACAAGCAGTGGGTCGTGACGGCGTACGCGCTGTGCTACGGCAGCCTGTTGCTGTTCAGCGGCCGGCTGACCGACCTCGTCGGGCGCAAGGAGACCTTCATCGCCGGCCTGGCCGGCTTCGCGACCGCCTCCGCGGTGGGCGGCGCCGCCCACAGCTTCGCCATGCTGGTGGCCGCCCGCGCCTGCCAGGGCGTCTTCGCCGCACTGCTGGCGCCCACCGCCCTGTCGCTGCTGTCCACCACGTTCACCGACCCCGGGGAGCGCGGCAAGGCGTTCGGTGTCTTCGGCGCGGTCGCGGCCAGCGGCGGCGGCCTGGGCCTGCTCCTCGGCGGCGCGCTGACCTCCGCTCTGAACTGGCGCTGGTGCATGTACGTCAACCTGGTCTTCGCCGCCTTCTCGCTGATCGCCGGCTCCTCGCTGCTGACCCGGCAACCGCGCACGGGCGCCCGGATGGACGTCCCCGGCGTGGTCGTGGTGTCCGGCGGCATGCTCTGCCTGGTCTACGGCTTCTCCCAGGCGGCGACGCACAGCTGGGGCACCCCCTCGACCTGGGGTTTCCTCGTGGCCGGCGGTGTGCTGGTGGTCCTGTTCTCGTTCTGGCAGCGGCGCGCCCAGCACCCGCTGCTGCCCCCGCGGGTCGTGCTCGACCGCAACCGCGGCGGCTCCTACATCGCCGCCCTGGTCACCGGCGCCGGCATGTTCGGCGTGCTGCTCTTCCTCATCTACTACATGCAGACCGGCCTGGGATACTCGGCGATCAGGTCGGGGCTCGCCCTGCTGCCGATGGTGGCCGTCACGGCCGTGGCGAGCAACGTGGGCAACATCCGGCTGATGCCGCGCTTCGGCCCACGGCCGCTGATCACCGCCGGCATGCTGGTCAACGCCGGCGGCCTGGCCTGGCTCACCCGGATCGGGCCGGACTCCGCCTACGCCTCGACGATCCTCGGGCCGACCATGGTGGTCGGGCTCGGTATGGGCATGATCTTCGCCGCGGCCCTGCGCACCGGCACCTCCGGGGTGCTGCCGCAGGACGCGGGTATCGCCTCGGCTGCCATCAACACCGGCCAGCAACTGGGCGGCGCCATCGGCACCGCGCTGCTCAACACGATCGCGGCCGGCGCCACCGCGGACTACCTGAGCGGCCACGCCCGAGGGAGGCCGGGGCCGGCCCTGTTCCACCTGGCGACGATCCACGGCTACACCCGGGTGTTCTGGTGGTGCGCCGGCATCTTCGCGTTCGGCGCCGTCATCAGCGGCGCGCTGTTGCGCAGCGGCCCGCTGCCGGTCCCCGGCCCGCCCAGCCCCAAGGCGGCCACCGAACCGGAGAAGGTGCCCTCCTGATGTCCCCCGACGGCCACGCCTGACGGACGCCCCGACGGCCCGACGCGCCTTTAGGACGCGGCGGCAGCGGGACAACCTGGGAGGAGGGCCGGGGTCGCCCGGCCCTCCTCCCACACCACCTGACACGCGGGCCCGTCGATGAGATCGATAGCCTGCCGCCATGGTCGTGGATGAGGGCTGGGGTGCGACGCGCAACTGGGTGGAGAAGGGGCTGTCCGAGGCTGAACGCATCGAAGGAGTCACGCGGTTGCGTGGCGGCTGGACGTCGGAGATGCGCCGTCTGGACATCTGCGGGCCGGGTGGTCGGCGCTCGCTGGTGCTGCGGTCGTTCGTCAGGCCCTTCTTCGTTCGGCACGCGGAGGGTCTGCTGACCCGCGAAGCAGCCGTTCTGCGCCTGCTCGCCGGTACGGAGGTGCCCGCGGCCGGGCTGGTGGCCGTGGACGCGACAGCGCGTGACTGCGACCACCCGTCGCTGCTGATGTCCCTGTTGCCCGGGACCCTGCGCCTGGCGGACGAAGGGGCCGGCCGGCGTGCCGAACTGCTGGCCCGTCAGTTGCTGCGCATCCACCGGCTGCCGGTGACCGCCGAGGCACGACCTCGTACTTATCAGGCGTGGACCTCTCCCGAGCGAGTGAGCCCGCCCGAAGACACCGATCGGCCTGAACTCTGGCGGCGGGCCGTGGACGTGATCCGCCGCGAGCCCCCGCAGTACCGGGCCTGCTTCCTGCACCGGGACTTCCATCCTGGCAACGTCCTCTTCACGGGCGACGGCGACAGTCTGCGGATCAGCGGCGTCGTCGACTGGGTGGAGACCTCCTGGGGGCCGGCCGACCTGGACGTGGCCCACTGCTCGACGGCCCTCGCTCTGCTGCACGGTGTGTCCACGGGCATGGACTTCGCCGACCGCTACCTCGCGGCGGGAGGGACGCTGGCCGAGGACCGCGCCGCCCATCTCTACTGGCGGCTGTTGGACGCCTTGGCCTTCGCTCCGGACGCCGAGAAGGTCGCCGACCCCTGGCGCGAGACAAACCGCGCCGAGCTGACCCCCACCGTGCTGACCGGGCGGCTGGAGGAGTACCTCCAGGCCCTTTTCGACCGCTACGGCTGAAGCTGGAATCCGCCGCCCGTACTGATCGCCTGGTGAGGAGACTTCACACGCCTGACGCGGGTCGTACGGCGATCCCGTTCCGCTCGAGCAGAGCCGCCGTGACCCCGTCTCCCGGCACCAACTCCCCGGCGAACGACCCGTCGTACACCCCACCGCGTCCGCACGAAGGGCTGCGCGGCATCAGCAGTGCCTCGGTGCAGCCCGCGTTCCGCGCCGCCGCGAGGGCGCGTCGTGCTCCGTCCACGAATGCCGCCGTCACGTCCCGCCCGCTGTCGTCGACGACCCGCGCCGTCCCGTCGAGCACGTCGTACCCGTCGCCGCCCACCAACTCCGCGGGCCGCCGCGGGGTCACGAGCCCGCCCGCGACCTCCGGGCAGAAGGACACGACTTCACGGCCGGCCACCGCCGCCTCGATCTCCGAGGACCCCTTGTGCCGCCCGTCGAACCGACACGGCACCCCGCGCAAGCACGCACTGACCAGAATCGCTCCCATCCCGCCAGGCTAGCGCTGGAACACGGGACCCGCTTCGACGAAGCTGTCGCGTTCCCCACGGCCACCGAGGCTCTCGCGGCATGACGTCAGCCACCGATTGCGCGCGACCAACGCTCGTGGATGACAGACTGCTTCTGCTCGAACGCCGCATCCCACATCCGGTTAGTGAAGACCCCCGGAATCGCGACTGAGCGCCCACGGACTCGTACGGCCCGCAGGTCCCACCAGTACCCACCACGTGTGAGGTGCTGTCGCTTCTCGATTCGACTGATCTCGCTCCAGGGAATCGAGCGCCGACTGACGAAGGTACGGAATTCCATTCCATCCGCAGTCAGGAGCGTACGACCGTATCCACGGTTGATCATGTAGAAAACCGAGGCCAACCACGCAACACCGAAGCCACCGACCCACCACCATCGGTCCGATGCCGGCTCAGCTAGGCCCACTGCTACCGCCCCACCGGCAAAGACCAGCGTCAGGAAGCCGGTCCACCACCAGTTCCTCCGCTGCTCCGCGTCGCTGAGACCGATCCATACATCCGGCATGTCCACGATGCTATCGACGCGCACTCGAACAACGGCCGCCCAGCTTGACGAGTTAGACGCCTGAGGTGTCTGTGGGGAGTCAACCACCGCAGGAAGGGCGGCCGCGAACACGCTGGCCGCACTGAAGTCGACCCGCGCCGCCCGACCCGACGGCGCACCGATCTACGTGATCCTGGACAACCTGTCCGGCCACAAGGGCATCGACATCCGCCGCTGGGCCACGAAACACAAGGTCGGGCTGTGCTTCACCCCGACCTACGCCTCCTGGGCAAACCCGTCGAGGCGCACTTCGGGCCGCTGAGACAGTTCACCATCGCCAACTCCAACCACCCCAATCACACTGTGCAGACCAGATACCTGCACACCTACCTGCGCTGGCGCAACGCCAACGCCCGCCATCCCGATGTCCTCGCCGCCCCACGCAAGGAACGCGCTCGCATCCGCAGCGAGAAAGGCATCCGCTGGGGCGGACGCCCCCTCGCCACCGCAGCCTGATCAGGCGATCCAGTTCAGACGTCAGGTCTTCGCGCTACGGGCGATGCGGTACAGCACGTTCGGACGCAGTGGCCCTTCGGGCGCGGTGGGATCGTCGAAGTCGTCGACCG
>NZ_JBIUBT010000016.1:131292-185923 GCF_044548235.1 Streptomyces sp. NPDC052043 | reverse complement strand
TCCATGGTGTCCACACGCTGCACCAGCGGGTGGTTGCGGTCGTCCAGGATCTGGCGACCCAGCTCGGCGTTGTTGCCGTCCAGGCGCACCACCAGCGGCTTGGTGACCTCCTCGCCCTTGGACTCGAGCAGTTCCAGCGCCTGCACGATGCCGTTGGCGACCGCGTCGCACGCGGTGATGCCGCCGAACACGTTGACGAACACGGACTTCACGTCCGGGTCGCCCAGGATGATCTCCAGGCCGTTCGCCATCACCTCGGCGGACGCGCCGCCACCGATGTCGAGGAAGTTGGCCGGCTTGACACTCTTGTGGGCCTCACCGGCGTAGGCGACGACGTCCAGGGTCGACATGACCAGACCCGCGCCGTTGCCGATGATGCCGACCTCGCCGTCCAGCTTGACGTAGTTGAGGTTCTTCTCCTTGGCAGCGGCCTCCAGCGGGTTGGCCGCGGCCCTGTCGTGGAGCTCCTCGAACTCGGGGTGACGGAACTCCGCGTTGTCGTCCAGCGACACCTTCCCGTCAATCGCGACGATCTCGCCTTCGCCGGACCTGACCAGCGGGTTGACCTCAATCAGGAGCGCGTCGGAGGCGACGAAGGCCCGCCACAGCAACCGCAGGACCTCGGCCACCCGGTCGGCGACGTCGTCGGGGAAGGCGGCCTTCTCGACGATCTCGCGGGCTTTCTCCTCCGTCACGCCCTCGTTCACGTCCACCGGGACCTTCGCCAGGGCCTCGGGCTTGGTCGCGGCGACCTCCTCGATGTCCATGCCGCCCTCGACGGAGGCCATGGCCAGGAAGGTGCGCTGGGTGCGGTCGAGGAGGAACGAGACGTAGTACTCGTCCCGGATGTCGGCCGTGGGGGCCAGCATGACCTTGCGGACCGTGTGCCCCTTGATGTCCATGCCGAGGATGTCCGCCGCGCGGGCGACGGCCTCGTCCGGGGTGGCGGCCGGCTTGACGCCGCCGGCCTTGCCGCGGCCGCCGACCTTCACCTGGGCCTTGACGACCGCCCGGCCGCCCAGCCGCCCGGCCGCCGCACGTGCGTCCTCGGGCGTGTCGACGACCTCGGCGGCCGGCACCGGCACACCGTGCCTGGCGAAGAGATCTCGTGCTTGGTACTCGAACAGGTCCATTGACGTGGCCTCCCAAAGCCGCTCACGGAAGCGTCGGCGGCAGTGCGAGCATAAAGTCCACTGAATACTGTATGCAATAGCTGTGTGTGAGACTCCCGCCCCCACGCCGCCACGGCCTCCACGACTCCCCTCGGACCCTGGACACCGCTCGGCGATATTGCATACAGTATCCAGCCTCCCACTGAGAGGGGTCCATCGTGAAGATCGCGGTCCTCGGAGCCGGTGCGATCGGTGCGTACGTCGGGGCGGCTCTGCACCGGGGCGGCGCCGAGGTGCATCTGGTCGCCCGCAATGACCATCTGCGGGCCATGCGGGCCGGCGGAGTCCGGGTGCTGAGCCCCCGCGGTGACTTCGTCGCCCGGCCGCACGCCACGGACGACCCGGCCGAGATCGGCCCGGTCGACTACGTCTTCCTCGGTCTGAAGGCCCACTCCTACCCGTCGTGCGGGCCGCTCATCAAGCCGCTGCTCGCCGACCACACCGCCGTCGTGGCCGGCCAGAACGGCATCCCGTGGTGGTATTTCCACCAGCTCGCCGGGCCCTACCAGGGCCGGCGGGTGGAGGCGGTCGACCCGGGCGGCGCCACCAGTGCCGTCCTGCCGCCGGAGCGGGCCATCGGCTGCGTCGTCTATCCGGCCACCGTCGTCGAGTCCCCCGGAGTGATCCGGCATCTGGAGGGCACCCGCTTCTCGCTCGGCGAGCCCGGGGGCCAAGTCTCCGAACGGTGCACGGCGTTGAGCGAGGCGCTGATCGCCGGCGGGCTGAAGGCCCCGGTCGAACCGAACCTGCGCGACGACATCTGGATCAAGCTGATGGGCAACGTCGTGTTCAACCCGCTCAGCGCGCTCACCAGGGCGACCATGGTCGAGATCTGTCGGCACACCCACACCCGGCGCCTGGTCGTCCAGTTGATGGAGGAGACCCTCGACATCGCGGCCCGGGTCGGCAGTACGCCGGACATATCGATCGAGAAGCGGCTGCGTGGCGCGGAGGGGGTCGGGCACCACAAGACCTCGATGCTCCAGGACCTGGAGGCCGGCAAGCCGCTCGAACTGGACGCCATCGTGACGGCGGTGGTGGAGCTCGCCGACATCACCGGCGCCGAGGCGCCCACGCTGCGCGCCGTCCACGCGGCCACCGACCTGCTGGCGCAGTGCGGTTCACAGGGCGGCACCGCACGGAACGGCGCCGCGCCGGGAGCCGTACCCGCCTGAGCCAGGTCGCCGCCACCAGCTCCGGCCCGCGGCACCGCACACGGACCACCGCCTCATCTCCCCGTCGCCACGCGGGGAGATGAGGCGGTGGTGTGTGCGACGGACCGGTCAGTCGCCGGTGGTCTCCTCCCGTCGGCCGGCCGGCTTCAGCGCGGCGACGATCACGGGGGACAGGCCCTCCGCTCCCCCGTCGACGAACTCGGCCAGCCGCGCGCGCATCCTCGGGTCCCAGAATCGCTGGATGTGTCCCGCGACCGCCTCGGCGGCCTGCTCGTCCGGCAGGTGCCCGAAGGCCGCGGCGATGTCGTTCGCCATCCGCTGTTCCGGTGGCACGGCGCCCGCCATCTCAGTCCACCACCGCGTGCCGGTCGTCCGGGAGCCGGTCGGCGGCGTGCCCGGCGAGCGGGTGGGCGAGCCCGACCTGCACGGCGGTCACCTTGTACTCCGGGCAGTTGGTCGCCCAGTCCGAGTTCTCCGTGGTCACCACGTTGGCGCCGGTCACGGGATGGTGGAAGGTGGTGTACACGACCCCCGGCGGCATCCGGTCGGACACCCGGGCCCGCAGGGTCGTCCGCCCGACACGGCTGGCCAGCGTCACCATGTCGCCGTCGCCGATGCCGCGCACCTCGGCGTCGTGCGGGTGCAGTTCCAGCAGGTCCTCGGGGTGCCACACCACATTGCCGGTTCGGCGGGTCTGCGCCCCGACGTTGTACTGGCTCAGGATGCGCCCCGTGGTCAGGACGAGCGGGAAGCGCGAGGTGGTCCGCTCGTTGGTCGGCAGATAGGTGGTGACCACGAACTTCCCCTTGCCGCGGACAAATTCGTCCACGTGCATGGTGGGCGTGCCCTCCGGTGCCTCCTCGTTGCACGGCCACTGGATGCTGCCGAGCTTGTCCAGGGAGGCGTAGGAGATCCCGCGGAACGTGGGGGTGACCTGGGCAATCTCGTCCATGATCTGGCCCGGGTGGTCGTACTCCATGGGGTAGCCCATGGCGGCGGCGATCTCGCAGACGATCTGCCACTCGTGCTTGCCGGTCTTCGGCTTCATCACCGCGCGCACCCGGTTGACCCGGCGTTCGGCGTTGGTGAACGTGCCGTCCTTCTCCAGGAAGGAGGCGCCCGGCAGGAAGACATGGGCGAACTTGGCCGTCTCGTTGAGGAAGAGGTCCTGCACCACGACCAGTTCCATGGCCTCGAGCGCGGCGGTGACGTGCTTGAGGTTCGGGTCGGACTGGGCGATGTCCTCGCCGTGCACGAACAGGCCGCGGAAGGAGCCGTCGATCGCCGCGTCGAACATGTTGGGGATCCGCAGTCCGGGCTCCGCGAGGATCGTGCGGCCCCACAGGTCCTCGAAGACGGTGCGGACCGCGTCGTCGGAGACATGGCGGTAGCCGGTGAACTCGTGCGGGAACGAACCCATGTCGCACGAGCCCTGCACGTTGTTCTGCCCGCGCAGCGGGTTGACGCCGACACCGTCGCGGCCGATGTTTCCGCACGCCATCGCGAGGTTCGCCATCCCCATGACCATGGTGGAACCCTGGCTGTGTTCCGTGACGCCGAGCCCGTAGTAGATGGCCCCGTTGGGCGCCCGCGCGTACAGCCGGGTGGCGGCCCTCAGCTCCTCGGCCGGCACACCGGTGACGGGCTCGGTGGCCTCCGGGCTGTTCTCCGGGCGGGAGACGAACTCCGCCCACTCGTCGAACCCTTCGCAGCGGTCCGCCACGAAGGACTTGTCGACCAGGTCCTCGGTGACCACCACGTGCGCCATGGCGTTGATGACGGCGACGTTGGTGCTCGGGGTGAGCTGGAGGTGGTGCGCCGCCTCGATGTGCGGGGAGCGCACCAGGTCGATGCGGCGCGGATCGATCACGACGAGTTGGGCGCCCTCGCGCAGCCGGCGCTTCATCCGCGAGGCGAAGACCGGGTGGCCGTCGGTGGGGTTGGCGCCGATGACCACGATCACGTCGGCCTCGGCAACCGAGCGGAAGTCCTGTGTGCCGGCCGACTCGCCGAAGGTCTGCTTCAGCCCGTATCCCGTCGGGGAGTGGCAGACCCGGGCGCAGGTGTCGACGTTGTTGTTGCCGAAGGCCGCGCGCACCATCTTCTGGACGACGTACACCTCCTCGTTGGTGCAGCGCGAGGAGGTGATGGCGCCGATGGCGCCGGAGCCGTGGCGCTCCTGGAGGGAGCGCATCTTCCGGGCGACCGTGCGGATGGCCTCGTCCCACTCGACCTCGCGCCACGGGTCGGTGATCCTCTCCCGGACCATGGGCTTGAGGACGCGGTCGGGGTGGGTCGCGTAGCCGAAGGCGAAACGGCCCTTGACGCAGGAGTGGCCCTCGTTCGCCCCGCCGTCCTTGTAGGGCACCATCCGGACCAGTTCGTCGCCGCGCAGCTCGGCCTTGAAGGAGCAGCCGACGCCGCAGTACGCGCAGGTCGTGACCACCGAGCGGGTCGGCATGCCGAGTTCGACGACCGACCGTTCCTGGAGCGTCGACGTGGGGCAGGCCTGGACGCAGGCGCCGCACGAGACGCATTCGGAGTCCATGAACAGCTCGCCCGCGCCGGGTGAGACCTTGGAGTCGAACCCGCGGCCCTCGATGGTCAGCGCGAAGGTGCCCTGCACCTCGCCGCAGGCCCGCACGCAGCGGGAGCAGACGATGCACTTGGACGGGTCGAAGTCGAAGTACGGGTTGCTCCGGTCGGCCTCGGCGTCCAGGTGGTTCTCGCCCTCGTACCCGTACCGGACCTGGCGCAGCCCGACGACGCCGGCCATGTCCTGCAACTCGCAGTCGCCGTTGGCCGGGCAGGTCAGGCAGTCCAGCGGGTGGTCGGAGATGTACAGCTCCATGACGCCCTGGCGCAGCTTCTCCACCTTGGGCGTCTGGGTGCGCACCCGCATGCCGTCGGCGACCGGTGTGGTGCAGGACGCCGGGGTGCCCCTGCGGCCGTCGATCTCCACGACGCACAGCCGGCACGATCCGAAGGCGTCGAGGCTGTCGGTGGCGCACAGCTTGGGTATGTCGATGCCGGCGAGCGCCGCCGCCCGCATCACCGACGTGCCCTCGGGGACGGTCACGGGCAGTCCGTCCACTTCCACCGACACGGTCGGCTCCCCGGGCTTTTCGGGGGTTCCGAAGTCGGGTTCCTTGAGAAGGCTCATGCCGTGTCCTCCGTCCTCGCGCCGTTCGTCCGTGCGGTGGGCGCCGGCGCGTGTGCGTCGCGGGCCAGGAAGTCGTCAGTGAAGTGGGTGAGGGCGCTGCGCACCGGCATCGGCGTCAACCCGCCCATGGCGCACAGCGATCCGTCGGTCATCAGCTCGCAGAGGTCCTCGAGCAGGGCGAGGTTGCCGTCGCGGTCCTCGCCCGCCACGATCCGGTCGATCACCTCGACCCCCCGTACCGAACCGACGCGGCAGGGCGTGCACTTGCCGCACGACTCCGCGGCGCAGAACTCCATCGCGAAGCGGGCCTGCGCGGCCATGTCGACGGTGTCGTCGAAGACCACGACGCCGCCGTGGCCGAGCATCGCGCCGGCGGCGGCGAACGCCTCGTAGTCCATCGGCAGGTCGAACAGGGAGGGCGGCAGATAGGCGCCCAGCGGTCCGCCGACCTGGACCGTGCGCACGGGGCGTCCGGAGAGCGTGCCGCCGCCGTAGTCCTCGACCAGCTCGCGCAGGGTGACGCCGAACGCCGTCTCCACGATGCCCCCGCGGGCGATGTTGCCGCCGAGCTGGAAGACCTGGGTGCCGCGGGAGCGCTCCACGCCGAGTTCCTGGTACGCCCGCGCGCCGCGCGCCAGGATAACCGGCACGGTGGCGAGGGTGAGGACGTTGTTGACCACGGTCGGCCTGCCGAAGAGTCCCTCCACCGCAGGGATGGGCGGCTTGGAGCGGACCATGCCCCGCTTGCCCTCCAGGCTCTCCAGCATGGAGGTCTCCTCGCCGCAGATGTACGCGCCGGCGCCGACCCGGACGTGCAGGTCGAAGGTGAGGTCGGAGCCGAGGATCCGCTCGCCGAGCCAGTTGTTCCCGCGCGCGATCTCGATCGCGGCGCGCATCGCGGCGACGGCGTCGGGGTATTCCGAGCGGATGTAGACGTAGCCCTCGCGTGCCCCGACCGCGTGCGCGGCGATCGTCATGCCCTCGATCAGCATGAACGGGTCGCCCTCCATGACCATGCGGTCCGCGAAGGTGCCGCTGTCGCCCTCGTCGGCGTTGCAGCACACGAACTTCAGCTCGTCGGAGCACTCGGAGACGGTCTTCCACTTGACGCCGGCCGGGAATCCCGCGCCGCCCCGGCCGCGCAGGCCGGACTCGGTGACCTCGGCGATCACGTCGTCGCGCGGCATCCCCAGCGCGCACCGGAGACCGGCGAGACCGCCGTGCCGCAGGTAGTCCTCGGTGGACAGGGGGTCGGTGATCCCGATCCTGGCGAAGGTGACCCGTTTCTGCCGGGCCAGCCACGGCAGTTCGTCCACGACGCCGCGCCGCAGCGGATGGTCCCCGCCGTCGAGGAGGCCCGCGGCGAGGAGGCCCGCCACGTCCGAGGGGGCCACCGGTCCGTAGCCGACGCGGCCGGCGGGCGTCGCCACCTCGACGAACGGCTCCAGCCAGAGCATGCCGCGCGAGCCGTTGCGCACCACGGCGACCGGCCGGTCCTGGCCGGCGGCGGCGCGTCGGAGCGCGTCGGCGACCGCGTCGGCTCCCACGGACCGCGCCGCCGAGTCGCGGGGTACGTACACCGTCACGGGAGAGTTGGCTGCCGTCGTCATGTCGACACCGCCTCGTCGAGGAGGGAGCGCAGGCGGTCCACACTCACTCGTCCGTGCGTCTCCTCGTTCACCTGGATCGACGGCCCCAGCGCGCAGTTGCCGAGGCAGAAGACCTGTTCCACGGTGACCGAACCGTCGGCCGCCGTCTCGCCCGGTGCGAGGCCGACCCGGTCGCGGGCGCAGGCCACCAGGGCGTCCGCGCCGAGGGCCTGGCAGGCTTCGGCACGGCAGATGCGCACGGTGGTGCGGCCCGCCGGTTCGCGGCGGAAGTCGTGGTAGAAGGAGACCACCCCGTGCACGTCCGCCCGGGACAGGTTGAGTTCGTCGGCGAGCTGTGCGACGCACTCCCGCGGCACATGGCCGAGTTCCGCCTGGATGGCGTGCAGGATCGGCAGCAGCGCGCCGCGTTGGCCTCGGTGGGCGGCCACGATCGCGCCGACCGCGGCGCGCACTGGTACGTCACTCACGCTTGTGGTCATGATCGCCCCCAGTCACCGGTGTGCGCGGAAGTCGAGCGCGAGGCTCTGGCCGCTGTCGTACGAGTTTGGTTTCGCGAACACATGAACCCTTGCCCCTCGTCTGCGGATGCGCAGAGGCGGTGACCAGCGGCACAGCCGCTTCCGCCGACCCGGTCGGTGCACGGACAACTCCGCAGCATAATCACCTACTTGCAGTTTGTATACAGTGTTCAGGATCATGGGGCGTTCCGTTCCAGACCCCACGAGACAGCGCCGGACACCCCGAGTCGGTGGCTATGCGTGCACCTCGACCCCAACCGGCCGGGCGACCGCCGCACCCGGGGCCGGCAGTGCGGCCAGCCACGGCAGCACCGCGTCCAGCACGGTGTTGATCCCGCCGCCGCTCGGCCCGAGCATCGCGCCCGCCGGCACCAGGACGGGGTCGGCGCGGACGGTGGACGAGGCGCTGCCGCGCGGGCCCTCCCCGTCCGGCCGTGCGGGCACGAACAGCCCGGGGGCGTCGGCCGGCACCAGCCAGAGGGTCAGCCCGCCGCGCCCGTCGGCCGGACGCGAGGACCACACGTAGCTGTCGGCCTCCCCCGCCGCGACCACGTGGCGCTTGCGGGCGCGCAGCGCCACCACGTCCCCCGTGCGCGTCGCCGTCGAGGGCGGGCCGGGAGGCGTGCCGCGCCCACCGGACTCGACGGCCTCCGCCAGGGCGAGGGTGCTCAGGTGGTGCCCGGTGGCGATCCTCCGGCGCACCCAGTGGATGCCGTGGGCCTCGATGACCGCGACGGCCGCGTAGTGGGACCTGAGCACGGCACCGGTGGCCGGGCAGGCCCGGGACACCTCGGCCACCACCTCGGCAGCCTCCGCCAGGCCGAGACCCTGGCCGCCGAGATCGGCGGAGACGGTGAGCGCCAGCAGTCCGCAGTGCCCCAGCGCGGCGACCGAGGCCCGGGGGAACGCGCCGTGCGTGCGGACCCGTTCGGCCCCGGGCTCGACGACGCTGCTCATGACGCGGGTAAGAGCGGTGCGGTACGACATGGGGCGGCCCCTTGAAGTCACTTCCAACGCAGATTGCATACAGTATGCTCTCCGTCGGAGGTGGCGACCACCCCCGAGTGCGCGAATCCGCGGCCCGAGCGAAATCACACGCAGGTGACTGGACAGGCGCCACCTGATCGGCCGATGATTGCATACAGTATTCGTTGCCTGTATGCAGGAGATGTCTGCACGGCCAGACGCACCCATCCGTGTACAAGTGAGGTGATCCCCATGACCAGGGCTCTTGAGGGCGTGCGCGTCCTCGACATGACACACGTCCAGTCAGGCCCCTCCGCCACCCAGTTGCTCGCCTGGCTCGGTGCGGACGTCGTCAAGCTGGAGGCGCCGACCGGCGACATCACCCGCAGGCAGCTGCGGGACCTCCCCGACGCCGACTCCCTCTACTTCACGATGCTCAACTGCAACAAGCGGAGCATCACCCTCAACACCAAGACCGACCGCGGCAAGGAACTCCTCACCGAGCTGATCCGCCGCTCCGACGTCATGGTCGAGAACTTCGGACCGGGCGCCGTGGACCGGATGGGCTTCACCTGGGACCGCATCCAGGAGATCAACCCGCGGATCGTCTACGCCTCCATCAAGGGGTTCGGCGAGGGCCCGTACACCACCTTCAAGGCGTACGAGGTCGTCGCCCAGGCCATGGGCGGCTCGATGGCGACCACGGGCTTCGAGGACGGGCCGCCGACGGCCACCGGCGCGCAGATCGGCGACTCGGGGACCGGGGTCCACCTGGTGGCCGGCATCCTCGCGGCGCTCCTCCAGCGCGAACGCACCGGGCGGGGCCAGCGGGTCAACGTGGCCATGCAGCACGCGGTGCTCAACCTCTGCCGGGTGAAACTGCGCGACCAGCAGCGCCTGGCGCACGGCCCGCTCGCCGAGTACCCGAACGAGGACTTCGGCGAGGACGTGCCGCGCTCGGGGAACGCCTCCGGCGGCGGCCAGCCCGGCTGGGCGGTCAAGTGCGCGCCGGGCGGCCCCAACGACTACGTGTACATCGTGGTGCAGCCGCCCGGCTGGAAGCCCCTCACCGAGCTGATCAACCGCCCCGAGCTGGCCGAGGACCCCGAGTGGGCCGGCCCCGAGGCCCGGCTGCCGAAGCTGGACAAGATGTTCCAGCTGATCGAGGAGTGGAGCAGCACCCTGCCCAAGTGGGAGGTGCTGGAGGCCCTCAACAGCCACGGCATCCCGTGCGGCCCGATCCTGTCCACCAAGGAGATCATCGAGGACGAGTCGCTCGCCGCCAACGAGATGATCGTCCCGGTCGAGCACCCCGAGCGCGGCACCTTCAAGACGGTCGGCTCGCCGCTGAAACTGTCCGACTCCCCCGTCACCATCACCAGCTCCCCGCTGCTCGGCGAGCACAACCAAGAGGTCTACGCCGGCGAACTGGGCCTCGACGACGAGGAACTGAAGCTCCTCAAGACGAACGGAGTGATCTGAGCGATGCCCCTGAACCATGCCTCAGCCGACCGCGACACCGTGGCGAAGGTGCTCGCCGCCGTGCGCGCCGAGGGCCGCAGCGCCCTGACCGCGCCCGAGGGCAAGCGGATCGCCGACGCGTACGGCATCGCCACCCCCGGCGAGGCCCTGGCTCACGACGCGGACGAGGCGGTGGCCCACGCCGGCACCTTCGACGGGCCGGTCGTTCTGAAGATCGTCTCCCCCGACATCCTCCACAAGACCGACGCCGGCGGGGTGGTCGTCGGTCTGCACACGGCGCAGGAGGTGCGTGCGGCGTTCGAGCGGATCGTCGGCAACGCCAAGGCGTACGACCCGAAGGCCCGGATCACCGGTGTGCAGGTGCAGCAGATGCTGCCGCCGGGCCAGGAGGTCATCATCGGGGCGGTCACCGACCCCACCTTCGGCAAGGTCGTCGCCTTCGGCCTGGGCGGGGTGCTGGTCGAGGTGCTCAAGGACGTCACCTTCCGGCTGGCGCCGGTCGCCGAGGACGAGGCCGCCTCCATGCTGGACTCGATCGGGGCGGCCGAGATCCTGCGCGGCGTGCGCGGCGCGGCCGCGGTGGACCGCGGGGCGCTGGCCGAGCAGATCCGCAGGGTCTCCCAACTGGTCACGGATTTCCCGGAGATCGCCGAGGTGGACCTCAACCCGGTGATCGCCACGCCCGAGGGCGCGCTCGCGGCCGACATCCGCGTGATCCTCGCCGAGAACGCGCCGGCCCCGCGGCCCAGTTACAGCCGTGAGGAGATCCTGACGGCGATGACACGGCTGATGCAGCCACGCTCGGTGGCGGTGATCGGCGCGTCCGCCGAGGCCGGCAAGATCGGCAACTCGGTGATGCGCAACCTCATCGACGGGGGGTTCGCGGGCGACATCCACCCGGTCAACCCGAAGGCCGACGAGATCGCGGGCCGCAAGGCCCACGCCTCCGTCCTGGACATCCCGGGCGAGGTGGACGTGGCCGTCTTCGCGATCCCGGCGAAGTTCGTGCCCGCCGCGCTGGAGGAGGTCGGCGCCAAGGGAATCCCCAACGCCGTCCTGATCCCGTCCGGGTTCGCCGAGACCGGCGAGCACGAACTCCAGGAGCGGATCGTCGCCATCGCCCGGGAGCACGGCGTACGGCTGCTGGGACCGAACATCTACGGCTACTACTCGCCGTGGCAGGACCTGTGCGCCACGTTCTGCACGCCGTACGACGTCAAGGGCCCGGTCGCGCTGACCTCCCAGTCCGGCGGCATCGGCATGGCGATCCTCGGCTTCGCCCGCACCACCAAGACCGGTGTCTCCGCGATCGTGGGTCTCGGCAACAAGTCGGACATCGACGAGGACGACCTGCTCACCTACTTCGGCGAGGACCCGAACACCAAGTGCATCGCGATGCACCTGGAGGACCTCAAGGACGGCAGGGCGTTCGTCGAGGCCGCCCGCGAGACCGTGCCGAAGAAGCCGATCGTGGTGCTCAAGGCCGGGCGCACCTCGGCCGGGGCGAAGGCCGCCGGCTCCCACACCGGGGCCCTGGCGGGCGACGACGCCGTCTACGACGACATCCTGCGGCAGGCCGGCGTCATCCGCGCGCCGGGCCTGAACGAGATGCTCGAGTACGCGCGGGCGCTGCCCGTCCTGCCCACCCCCCAGGGGGAGAACGTCGTCATCATCACCGGCGCCGGCGGCTCCGGCGTGCTGCTCTCCGACGCCTGCGTGGACAACGGGCTGAAGCTGATGGAGATCCCGGACGACCTCGACGAGGCGTTCATGCGCTACATCCCGCCGTTCGGCGCGGCCGGGAACCCGATCGACATCACCGGCGGCGAGCCGCCCTCCACCTACGAGGCGACGATCCGCCTCGGCCTGGAGGACCCGCGGGTGCACGCCCTGATCCTCGGTTACTGGCACACCATCGTCACGCCGCCGATGGTCTTCGCCGAACTGACCGCGCGCGTGGTCGCCGAGGCACGGGCCAAGGGGATCCACAAGCCGGTGGTGGCCTCACTCGCCGGGGACACCGAAGTGGAGGCGGCCAGCGCCCACCTCTTCGAACACGGCGTCGTGGCCTACCCCTACACCACCGAACAGCCGGTGGCCGCTCTGGGCGCCAAGTACCGCTGGGCCAGGGCCGCCGGACTGCTTCCGGCCGACGGGTGATCGCACGGCGGCGGTCCGCGGGTTGACCCGACGGTCTCTCGACGGGCCTTCGACGGGGCTTTCTACGGTCAGGGGGCGCCCCCTTCACGGTGGCGCCCCCTGACCGTTGCCGCCGGGCGATGCGGCTCTCAGCTCATGCCCGCACCGCCCGGTGTCACTCCTCGGAGCCGGCGTGCTCGTGGTAGGTGACGCGGGTCTGCTCCGTGTGCGCCCGCATCAACTGCTGCGCGCGCTGCTCGTCACCCGCCTCGATCGCGTCGATCAACTCGCGGTGCTCGCGCCAGGAGTGCTCGCCGCGGGTCCGCGCGATCGGCGTGTAGAACCAGCGCATCCGGCGGTCCACCTGCGCGGACAGTTCGGCGAGCACGGAGTTCGCCGCGAGTTCCATGACGTACGCGTGGAAGGCCGCGTTGGCGGCGACCACCGCGTCGATGTCGTCGGCCCCCAGGGCCCGCTCGCCCTCCTCGCACAGCGCGCGCAGCCGCGCCGGCGCCTCGCCTCCGGCACCGGCCGCCGCCAGCCGCGCCGCCTCGGCCTCCAGCAGGCCGCGTACGACGAGCAGTTGGTCGGCCTCGTCCTCGGTGGGCTCGTGCACGAACGCGCCCTGGGCCGGGCGCAAATCGACCCATCCCTCGGTGTTGAGCCGCTGGAGCGCCTCGCGCACGGGCTGGCGGGAGACCCCGAGCTGCCCGGCGAGCTCGGTCTCGACCAGGTGCTGACCGGGCTTGAGCACTCTGGTGATGATGAGTTCGAGGAGGGCCTCGTAGACCCGCTCACGCAGCGGCCCCGGCCGCTCCAACTTCGGCACGGTTCCGCTCGGCAAACCCGCGGACAGCATGGCTTCCATCCCCTGATCAGCGGCCCGACCGAGCCTGGGAGTGAGATTGACTTTCGTCTACAGTCTACCGACGCACCACCACTCCCAGGACACACACGGACTGTGACCCAGTTCACATCACCCGGCGTCCCCTGCGCGCCGGTCTCCGGGCCACCGGAACGGACGGTCCGCCGCGGCGCCGGCGGAAATATCACGGAGCCGGGTGAGGTTGGGCGTGGCGGCATCGACTGCGACGACTGGAGTTCACGTGACCCGTTCGTTCCTCTTCCTCCTCGCCGGCGCCCGACCGGACGGCAACACCGAGTCACTGGCCCGGGCCGCGGCGGAGCAGCTGCCGAGCGACACCGAACAGCGCTGGCTGGAGCTGGCCCAACTGCCCTTGGCCGACTACGTTGACGCCCGGCACTCCGACGCGCCCTGGCCGCAGCAGGAGAACGAGGAGCTGCTGCGGCAGGCAACACTCGCCGCCACCGACATCGTGATCGCCTCCCCGTTGTACTGGTACTCGATGTCGTCGTACGCCAAACGCTACTTCGACTACTGGTCGAAGTGGCTGACCACCCCGGACCCGGACTTCAGGACGACGATGCGCGGACGCACCCTGTGGGGCGTGACAGCGATGGCACACCGTGAAGAGGTGGTCGCCCAGCCACTGGTCCACACGCTGCACCACACCGCCGCTTACATGGGCATGCACTTCGGCGGCGTTCTGCTGGGCAACGGCTCCCGGCCAGGGCAAGTAAGCGCCGACGAGCGAGCGGCCATGCGCGCCAAGACGTTCTTCGCCCAGGAAGCGTCACTCGCTCGCTTCCCCTTTGAAGCGTGACAGATCCACCCGCCTTGGGTGCGGACCGTGACGGACCGCCCCAGATGCCACGCTTTGCTGCCCCACTCCTGCGGAGGGCTTGGCCTTGAGCAGGCCCGCGCCAATGATCAAGGCGGTCAGCGCGAATCCGGCGGCGGCCAGGAAAGCCACGTGGTAGCCGCCGACCAGCGATTCAGCCTCGGTCTTCCCTGCGGCGGTGAGGCTGTTCGTACGTGCGCTGACGAAGGCGCTCAGCACGGTCAGACCGATCGCGCCCCCGATCTGCTGAGTGGTGTTGAACAGTCCGGAGGCGATACCGGACTCGGCCGGGGTAACCGCGGACATGCCGAGCCCCATGACGGCCGGCGCTGCCAGGCCGAAGCCCAGCCCCATGACAAGGCCGGCTGGGAGGAAGTCCACCAGGTGGACGCCGTTGACGCGCGAGAACGACAACATGACGAACGCTCCCACGATGAGGGTGAGCCCCAGGAGAAGCATCGCGCGCCGGCCGAACCTGATGACGAGTCGGGTGGAGAGGCCGAGGGACACCGCCGCGATCACCACGGCGATGGGCACGAACCCGATACCGGCCTGCAGCGGACCGTACCTCAGCACACGCTGCAGGTAGAGCGTGCCGAAGAACAAGAGGCCGAACATGCCGGCGATCAGCAGGAACTGAACGATGTTTGCCACCGCCAGACTCCGCGAGCGGAAGATCCTCAGCGGCAGCAGCGGCTTGGCGGCCGTGGCCTGGCGGACGACGAACCCGATCAGCAACAAGAGGGACAGAGGACCGAGCAGCAGAGTCCGGGCCGCTCCCCAGCCGACCCGCTCCGCATCCACGATGGTGTACACCAAGAGCATCATGCCGACCGTGACCAGCAGGGCTCCCAGGAAGTCGGTGCCCTTGCCCATCCCCTCACCGCGGTCTTCGGGGAGCGCTCGCAGGCCGACCAGAACGAGGGCGACGCCGATCGGTGCGTTGATGAAGAAGATCCAGTGCCAGCTGAGCAGATCGGTGAGGACGCCGCCGAGCAGTGGCCCCACCGCGCCGCCGCCCGCGGAGGCGAAGCTGTAGGCGCCGATGGCCCGTGCCTGCTCGCGACGATCGGAGAACACGATCGCGACCATGCCGAGGATGCAGGCGGAGGCAACCGCTCCACCGATTCCCTGGAGGAAGCGGGACGCAATCAACACAGTGTCGCCGGCCCCGACACCGCACAGCACCGAGGATGCGCTGACGAGCGCGATTCCCACGAGGAACACGGCCTTCCGTCCGACCAGGTCACCGAGCCGTCCGGCCAGCAGCAGGAGTCCGCCGAACGGGATGACGTAGGCGTTGACCACCCAGACGAGGTCCTCGGAGGAGAGTCCGAGGTCACGCTGCACCGCGGGCAAGGCCACGTTCACGATGTTCTGGTCCAGGACGATCATCATCTGGCCGACGCAGAGCAGGGCGACGGTCAGCCATGGCGATGTACTCGCCCGTGCGTTGGGCAGAGGCATGTTCGAACCTCCCTTTGGAGCACCGAGCTGGAACGCTCCGTCGAAGGCATCAGCCGACGGATGCTCACCTTGAACCTGCGCAGACTTGAACGTGACGGCCTGTTGACGAGGACGGTTCATCCCACCGTGCCGCCGAAGGTCGAGTACAGCCTCACTTCCATGGCGCGTGAGCTGTCCTCCTCACTCACCGGCCTCGTGGAATGGGCCGAGCGGCATCGCGGCGCCATCGCCCAGGCTCGAGCCGCCTACGACGCCACGGCAGCGGCGGCGACGCGGGCCGGTCAGTCGCCCATAGCGAGTTCGCGCACGGTTGGCGGTGAGGCATCGAAGCCGCCGCGGGGACCGATACCTTCGACCTGATCTGATCGACAGCGCGCTGGATACCTCCGCATGAGGCCATCAAGCAGCGAGGTGCGTCCATGGACGGGGAGACGAGCTCTTGACTCTGGGGACCGGGCCGGCGAAGGGTGCCCCGCCACTTGTCGCCAACGGCCGGCAGCCGGCATTCGAACTCGACGGACTGCACAAGGAGTTCGGTGAATACACGGCGGTCAAGCAGGTTCGTCTGACGGTGGCACCGGGCTCGTTCTACGGGCTGGTCGGCCCCAACGGCGCGGGCAAGACCACCAGCTTGTCGATGGCGGTCGGGCTGCTCCGCCCGGACGAGGGCCGCGCCCGGGTCTTCGGCGTCGACGTATGGGCGGAGCCCGAGCGGGCCAAGGAGCTGATGGGCGTGCTCCCGGACGGTCTGGCACTGCCCGAGCAGCTCACCGGCCGCGAACTGCTCACCTACCTGGGACGGCTGCGAGGGCTCGACAAGGAGACGGTCGCCGCGCGGGTCGACGA
This sequence comes from Streptomyces sp. NPDC052043, assembly GCF_044548235.1. NCBI lineage: Bacteria > Bacillati > Actinomycetota > Actinomycetes > Kitasatosporales > Streptomycetaceae > Streptomyces > Streptomyces sp. NPDC052043. The sequence goes on along the minus strand of NZ_JBIUBT010000016.1, from coordinate 169,682 downwards.
GCTGCTCACCCTGTTCGAGCTGAACGGTGACGTGGAGCGGACCCTCGTCATCGACTACTCCACCGGCATGCGCAAGAAGATAGGGCTGGCCACCGCTCTGCTGCACGGCCCGAAGCTGCTCGTTCTCGACGAGCCGTTCGAGGCGGTCGACCCCGTCTCCGCCGCAATGATCAAGCGGATCCTCAACCGCTTCGTGGCGTCCGGCGGTTCGGTCCTGCTGTCCAGTCATGTGATGGCCCTGGTCGAGCAGCTCTGCGACACCGTCGCAATCATGGCCAAGGGGGAGGTCGTGGTCGAGGGCCCGGTGGCGCGGGTCCGCGGCGACAGGACCCTGGAGGAGACCTTCGTCGAGCTCGTCGGCCACGCGTCCGGCGGCGGGGAAGGGCTGTCGTGGCTGTCGCACTGATCCAGATGAAGCTCGCCGTCACAGGGCGGAACCTCACCGGGCCCCGGGCCAGTTGGGTCTTCGGTGGCGCGGTGGTCGGCATGATCCTGGCCGGAGGCACCGTCGCCATGGCGACGGTTCATGCCCAGGAGCCGGGAACAGTCCGGGACCTGCTGGCCGTTGTGTTCGGTATCTGGATGCTCGGCTGGATGCTGGGCCCCGCCTTCACGGGACAACCGGTACTGCGTGCCGAGCAGTTCGCGTTGCAGCCCATCCCACGCCGCAGACTGGCGATCGGCCTGCTCGGCTCCGCGTTCGTCGCGGTCACCACCGTCGTCTCACTGGTCGCGTTCGCCGCGCTGCTTGTGTTCGGCGTCCGGCTGGGTACCGTGCCGGCCCTGGTCGCGGTGCCCTGCGTGCTGCTTCAACTCGCGGTGGTGGTGCTGCTGTCCCGGCTGATGGGGCGCCTGTTCGGTGCACTGTCCCGCTCGCGTACGGGGGCGGCCATCAGCGCGGTGCTCAGCGCGGCGATGCTCGTGGTGAGTTCGTCCGGCTGGATCGTGTTCATCGCCCTCGACTCCGTCCTCGTGACCGGGTTCTCCAGCGGTTTCTCCACCGTGGTCCGGGCCCTGCCGTCCGGCTGGGGCGTCGTCGCGGTGGAGGCGTCGGCCCGATCGGACTGGACGATGACGGCAGTGGCGTCCACCGGTCTGGTCCTGCTCCTGGTGCTGCTGTGGCTGATCTGGAACCGCTCGCTCGGCCCGGTCCGATGGGCCCGGCCCACGGTGCGCGGCTCCGCGCCGGACCGTGCGGCGCCGCGCGGCTGGGCGGCGACGAGCGCGACGGGCGCCGTGTACCTGAAGGAGCTGCGCACCTGGACGCGGGACCCGCAGCGACTCCAGGGCCTGATCGTGCCGCCCGTCTTCGCGGTGCTGAACTGCCTGGTGCCCCTGGTGTTCGACTCGACCGTGTTCCTGCCGTTCCTGGGCACGGTCACGGCCCTGATGGGTGCGGCGACGTCCGCGAACCTGTACGGCCAGGACGGCACCGCGATGTGGCTGACACTGCTCATGCCGGGCAGTGAGCGGGCCGATGTGCGGGGCCGGCAGCTGGCGTGGCTGGCTCTGTTCACACCGATGACCCTGGTGCTCACGGCGGTGGGCATCGCCGTGGCCGGCCAACCCGACCTGACTCCGTGGGCGCTGACCGCGACGTTCGCGGTCCTGGGCGGCGGGGCGGGCCTGGTGCCGCTCGTCGGACTCGACCAGCTGGCACCCGGTGCGGATCCGCGGGCTGCCAAGAACACGCCGATGGACCACTCGGACGTCGCCGGCCAGGCGTTCGTGATGCTGTTCCAGACGCTGGCCACGGCGGCGCCCGCGCTGGCCGTGGTGGCGGCGGGCAAGGTGCTCGACAACCCGTCGCTGGTGTGGGCGGGGATACCGGTGGGCGTCACCACCGGTTTCGTGGCGTACCTGGTGCTGGGCCGGGCGGCGCACGAGAGCCTGGTCAAGCGCGGCCCTGAACTGCTGTACCTGATGCAGCGGGGCAAAAGGCAGCAGGCCAAGGCGGGGCAGGGCGCATCGTTCGTCAAGTCGATGCCCAGGCACCGCCGGCAGCTGCTGTGGAGCAGCTTCCTCGTGGGCTGCATCGCACTGTTCCCTCAGGCGCTGGTGCCCACGCTGATGAAGCTCTCGGGGAACGTGGCCGCCCTGTGGTTCCTGGCCCTGCACCTGCGCCCCGAGTGGCAGTGGCCGGTGATCTTCCTGATGTACGGGATCGGAGCCCTGTCCTTCGCGGTGTCCGCGCTGATCGTGCTCACCGAACTCCGCGCGGCCCGCACCCGACCCGGCCCAGGAAAGCCCTGATCGGAGATGCACGGTCGAAGGGGCCGGCAGGCCGTGCCGCCGGCCCCTTCCGTCATGCCGCGAGGGCGCTCCGCAGTGGGCGGCGCGGTGCGGCCGGGGTGTCCGCGGGGCCGACGCGGTAGGTGGTCCTGGTGGAGTCGACGAGGGGCTCGCCGAGCGTGATCCGTCCGCTGGAGTGCAGCATGTCGCACAGGTCGGTGGGCAGCGCGACGTAGCAGCTTCCCCGGCCGGTGCGGGGGTCGAACGGCTGCCAGTAGCTGTACCTGCGACGTCCGCCCACGTGCACGGTGAGGAACACCAGCGTGCCCGGGTCGGAGATGATGCGCAGAAGGTCAGCACCCGTGGGGCTGAGGGGGGCGGCACCGGCACGGCTGTGGTGGTGCAGGACGACGGCGTGGGCCGGGCCGGGTATGGACTGCATCAGCGGTGGCCTTCCTCGAGGCTGGGACTGAAGATCACTTACCCAGCTCGGGCGATGTTGATCTCTCTTTCCCGCGGCATTTTCCAGCATGTCACTGACAATGCGGCGGCGACACGCCGCACTTGACGCCCGGTCGGCCACGGCGCGCGATCACACGACGGCCCCCGAAGGACGCGGGGCGGGAACGCCCCACCCCGCGAATCCTTGCCAGTGCCTCTCGACTCGGGGATACTGAATACAGTATTCCCGAAGCCATTCGTGACGTTCAGGGAGGATCCCGATCATGACCAACGCTTCCGTGCCGGAAACAGGGCTGGGGGACGCTGACGATCCGGCCGCTCTCACCGACGGGATCCACCTGGTCGTCGAGGCGCTCAGGCGCAACGGCGTCAAGAACATCTACGGCGTCGTCGGCATCCCGATCACCGACCTGGCGCGCGTCGCACAGGCATCGGGCATGCGCTACATCGGCTTCCGCCACGAGAGCGACGCCGGACACGCGGCGGCGGCGGCCGGGTTCCTCACGAAGAGGCCGGGCATCTGCCTGACGGTCTCCGCGCCTGGCTTCCTCAACGGACTCGTGGCCCTCGCCAACGCCACCACGAACTGCTTCCCCATGGTCCAGATCTCCGGGTCCAGCGAGCGGCACCTCGTGGACCTCCAGCGGGGCGACTACGAGGAGATGGACCAGCTGGCGGCGGCGAAACCCTTCGTCAAGGCGGCCTACCGGGTCCACCGGGCCGAGGACATCGGCCGCGGGGTGGCGCGCGCGATCCGCACCGCGGTCTCCGGACGCCCCGGAGGGGTCTATCTGGACATCCCGGCCGCGGTGCTCGGAGAGGTCATCGACAAGGAGCAGGGTGCCGCGTCGCTGTGGGAGGTCGTCGACCCCGCACCACGCCAACTGCCCGAACCCGCCGCTGTGGACCGCGCGATCGAGCTGCTCGCGGGCGCGGAGCGGCCCCTGGTCGTCCTCGGCAAGGGCGCGGCGTACGCGCAGGCGGACGACCAGATCCGGGAGTTCGTCGAGACGACCGGCGTGCCCTATCTGCCCATGTCGATGGCCAAGGGCCTGCTGCCCGACGACCATCCGCAGTCGGCGGCCACCGCCCGCTCACTGGCCCTGCGCCGGGCGGACGTCGTGATGCTCGTCGGCGCGCGCCTGAACTGGCTGCTCGGTCACGGCGAGGCACCGCAGTGGGACCCGTCCGCCACGTTCATCCAGGTGGACATCGCGGCCACGGAAATGGACAGCAACCAGCCCATCGCGGCCCCGCTCGTCGGCGACGTCGCCTCGGTGATGGAGGCCCTGGTCGAGCGGAGCAAGCCCGGCCGGATCCCGGCCGCGCAGGAGTGGCGGGAGGAACTCGCGGCACGCTCCGCGCAGAACGCGGCCAAGATGGCCAAGCGCCTGGAGGCCGCGAAGACCGCGCACCCGATGAAGTTCCTCGGCGCGCTCCAGGCGATCCGCGACGTCCTCGGCGAGCACCCCCGGGCATACGTCGTCAACGAGGGTGCCAACGCGCTCGACCTGGCGCGGAACACGATCGGCATGCGGACACCGCGCCACCGGCTGGACAGCGGTACCTGGGGTGTCATGGGCATCGGCATGGGCTACGCCATCGCCGCCGCCGTCGAGACCGGAGACCCCGTGGTCGCCATCGAGGGCGACAGCGCCTTCGGGTTCAGCGGCATGGAGATCGAGGCCGTCTGCCGCTACCACCTGCCCGTCGTCACCGTCGTCCTCAACAACAGCGGCGTCTACCGCGGCGACGAGGCCTCCACCTCCGCGGACCCGGCGCCCACCGCCCTCAAGGCCCGCCACGACCTCATGATCCAGGCGTTCGGCGGCAAGGGCTACCAGGCGACGACACCCGACGAGGTCGCCACCGCCCTGCGGGAGGCCCTGGCCTCGGGCGCGCCGGCGCTCATCGACTGCGTGATCGACCCCTCGGACGGGACCGAGAGCGGCAACATCGCCCACCTCAACCCCAAGGGCATCACCGTCCAGCGCCCCTGAAAGAACGCCGCCGCACCCCGGTGCCGACCCGCACCCCGGCGGGTCGGCAGGGGGATCCTCGGCCCGACTGTTTCGCGACCACCAGCCGGATCACGAGCGGAGCCGGAATCGGCGCCCGCGCCTGCGCCTGCGCCAGTACCGTGGCTTCGCATGACCGACGCCGAGATCGAGATCACCGCAGACCTGGTCCATGACCTGTTGCAGGAGCAGCATCCGGACCTGGCGGGGCTGGCCATCCGCGAGGTGGCGGGCGGGTGGGACAACCAGCAGTGGCGCCTCGGGGACGAGTTGGCCGTGCGCATGCCGCGCACAGCACGAGCCCCGGACCTCCAGCGCAAGGAGCGCCGATGGCTGCCCGTCCTCGCCCCGCGCCTGCCGCTTCCCGTCCCGACCCCCGTCCGGACAGGTGAACCGTCCGCGCGCTTCCCGAAGCCCTGGACCATCATGACGTGGGTCCCCGGCGAGCCACTGGACCAGTCCTCCATCAGCCGCGGCGACCACGCGGCCGCCACACTGGCGGGCTTCCTCAAGGCACTCCACGTGGAGGCGCCCGAAGACGCGCCGATCAGCGAGGACCGCGGCGACCATCCCAAGAAGTGCACGGACGGCTTCGACCACTTCCTCGACGCCGCTGTTCCCGACGACCTCGCCGACGAGGTCCGGGCCGTGTGGGACGACGCCGTCGCCGCGCCCGAGTGGCAGGGCCCGCCGGTCTGGGTGCACGGCGACCTCCATCCCGCCAACGTCGTCGTCTCGGACGGGACGCTCTCGGGCGTGATCGACTTCGGTGACGTGTTCGCCGGCGATCCGGCGTGGGACCTCGCTGCCGCCTGGGTCGTCCTTCCCGCGGGCGCCGCCTCGCGCTTCTTCGACGCGTACGGGCGTGCGGACGAGGCGACGATCCGGCGCGCCCGCGGGCTGGCCGCTCTGAAGAGCCTGTTCCTCATGCTGATGGGCCAGAGCGGAGACCGGGGCCTTCCCGGCGGCAAACCCACATGGGGACCCGCCGGCCGGGCAGCGCTCGACCGCGTGCTGAGAAGCGGTTCGCGCTAGTACCGCGGCGGGCAACGTTTGCCCCGTCAAGGAGCGGCGTCCGGTGCGTGCTCTGGGGGTCCCCCCTGCTCGAAGAGCTTGGGGGAGTGCCGGCCGGAAGTCCTCGTACTGGATGTACTCGGGCTTTCGGCCGGTGCGGCGAGTGGGGGTCCCCCCTGCTCGAAGAGCTTGGGGGAGCGTGCCGGGCGTCGCGACGGGGCAAACGTTGCCTGTCGCGGCACTAGGCACAGGGTGTGGGTCCGTCGGGGTGGTTGTGCCGCGTCGGCCGGTCCGGCCGGTGCCGTTGGTGGAATACGGCTCGGGACACGCGACCCGGTCTTCGGGACCCGCGACCCGATCCGACGCCGAGGCACCGGTCCGGCACAGCGAGGAGTGAAGGCTCATGGCAGTGTGCGAGGTCTGCAACAACGACTACGAGTTGGCGTTCGAGGTACGCGCGCAAGGCGCCGTCCACATCTTCGACAGCCTCGAGTGCGCGGCCCAGCGAATCGCCCCGACCTGCGACAACTGCGACTGCCGCATCCTCGGCCACGGCCTTCAGGCCGACGGGCGCTTCTTCTGCTGCGCCAACTGCGCACGCGTGCGTGGAGTCGCGCAACTCGTCGACCACGCCTGACCGCCCGGCGGGGGGCGGGCCGGCCGGCGGCGTGCTCCTCGGGCCTGCCCGGGGCGCGCGCGGCCCCGGGCGTCACGCCCGCTTCGGGTCCGGGCGGTCGCGTGCCGCCCGGCCACTACTGTGGGGGTATGCGCGACGGCGTGGTCACGCTGTTCCTGTGCGGCGACGTGATGCTCGGCCGCGGCGTCGACCAGATCCTCCCGTGCCCCGGCGATCCGGCCCTGCGGGAGCCCTGGGTCCACGACGCCCGGTCCTACGTCGAACTGGCGGAGGCGGCGTGCGGCCCGATTCCCGCCCCGGTTCCACCTGAGTGGCCGTGGGGCGAGGCCCTCGCCGTGCTGGCGGCCGCCGCCCCGGACGTACGGATCCTGAATCTGGAGACGTCCGTGACCCGCAGCGACACGTTCGCACCGGACAAGGACATCCACTACCGGATGCACCCGGCCAACCTGCCCGCCCTCGTGGTGGCCCGGCCCGACGTCTGCGTCCTGGCCAACAACCACACGCTGGACTTCGGCCGCGCGGGGCTGCTGGAGACACTGGACTCCCTGACCGGTGCGGGACTGCCGGCCGCGGGCGCCGGCCGGGACGCGCAGGCGGCGTACGCGCCCGCCGTGCGCCCGGTCGCGGACGGCGTCCGAGTGCTGGTGTTCTCCCTCGGGATGACGTGCAGTGGCATACCGCCGAGCTGGGCGGCGACGGCGGACCGAGCCGGTGTCGCGTACGTCCCCGCGGCAACGGCGGAGGCGGCCGCGGCGGTCGTCGGGCGCGTACGGCGGGTACGGTCTGCGGGCGACATCGTGGTCGTCTCCGTGCACTGGGGGTCCAACTGGGGCTACCACGTCCCCCGCGAGCAGATCCGCTTCGCCCGCGCGCTGGTCGACGGCGGTGTCGACGTCGTCCACGGGCACTCCTCGCACCACCCCCGTCCCGTCGAGGTGTACCGCGACCGGCTGATCCTCTACGGCTGCGGCGACTTCATCGACGACTACGAGGGCATCTGCGGCTACGAGCAGTACCGCGACGACCTGCGGATCGCCTACTTCCCCTCACTGACGGCGGGCACGGGACGGCTCGCGGACCTGCGCATGGCGATCCTGCGGGCCCGGCGGATGCGGCTGGAGCCCGCCCCCGAGGAGGACCGCGCATGGCTGCGGGCGGCACTCGGCCGGATCAGCTCGGGCGTGGCCGTCACCCCGGAGCCGGACGGCACGCTCCGGGTGGCACGGGCGACGACGACCGCGCAGCAGCCGTGAGCGTGCGGCGCCCCGGACGCACTGCGCGCCCCACCGCAGGTGATCGACCCGCGTCCGCGCCGGCCTGCCTCGGCCGGGCACCGGACGTACCGTCGGACCCATGGACGAGATGCCCCGGCGCATCGACCCGTCGACGGACCGGACCGCGGCGGCGCTCCTGCTCGGCTGTCGACCCGAAGAGGTCGGCTACTGTCCCCGCTGCCACGGACTGACCCACCGCTACGGGCGTGACGCCCACGTCCTGTGCCCGGCCTGCGAGGCGGCCGCGACCGCGCCCCCCGAACGTTCCTCCGGCTGACTCAGCCGTGCTCCTTCTGCCGGGCGGCGAGGGCGAGGAGGAAGAGCCAGATCTCGCTGACGGTCGGAAAGCAGGCGACGGCGTGCCTGAGCCGCTTGAGCGGTACCTCGCCGGCGACCGCGACGGTCGCCGAGTGCAGCAGTTCGCCGACCCCGGGGCCGACGAAGGTGACTCCCAGGAGGACGTCGCGGTCGAGGTCGACCACCAGCCGGGCGTGGCCCTCGTAGTCGTCGGCGTAGAGGTCGGCGCCCTGAGCCGCGTCGAAGTCGAGGTCGACGGTGCTGACGCGGTGTCCGGCGGCGGCCGCCTGTTCGGCGGTCAGACCGACGGAGGCCGCTTCGGGGTCGGTGAAGAAGACCTGGGGAACGGCGTGCCGGTCGGCGGTGGTGGCGTGGTCGCCCCACTCGGCGTCGTCGAGCGGACGGCCGGCGGCGCGGGCGCCGATGGCGTCGCCCGCGGTACGGGCCTGGTACTTGCCCTGGTGGGTGAGCAGGGCGCGGTGGTTGACGTCGCCCAGGGCGTAGAGCCATGCGCCGTCGACACCGCGGACGAGGCAGGTGGTGTCCACCTCCAGCCAGGAGCCGGGGGTGAGGCCGACGGTGTCCAGGCCGATGTCGTCGGTGGCGGGACGGCGGCCGGTGGCGAACATGACGTCGTCGGCCTCCAGTTCGCCGCCGTCGTCGAGGGTGAGGGTGACCGGCCCGGTGGGATCGGGGCGGCGCACCGCGGTGACCTGCGTGCCGATCCGTACGTCCGCGCCCGCCCGGGTGAGCCCGCGTTCGATCAGCTCGCCCGCGAAGGGTTCCATCCGGGGGACGAGGCGACGGCGGGCGAGCAGGGTGACCCGGGAGCCGAGGCCCTGCCAGAGGGTGGCCATCTCCACGCCGACTCCCCCGCCGCCGACGATGGCGAGCCGGGCCGGCACGGTGCTGGAGTCGGTCCCGGTCCGGTTCGTCCAGGGCCGTGCCGCGTCGATGCCGGGGATGTCGGGCAGCGCCGCCCGGCTGCCGGTGGCGAGGGCGACCGCGTGCCGGGCGGTGAGGGTCTGCCGCGCGCCGTCGTCCCGGGTGACGGTGACCCGCCGGGGACCGTCGAGCCGGCCGTGCCCGCGGAAGAGGTCCGCGCCGATGGACTTGACCCCCTCGGCCTGTCCGCTGTCGTCCCAGTCGGCGACGTAGTGGTCGCGGCGGGCGAAGACCCGGGCGGTGTCGAGCCGGCCGGTGACGGCCTGCCGGGCGCCGTCCACACGGCGGGTGTCGGCGACGGCGAGGACCGGCCGCAGCAGCGCCTTGCTGGGGACGCACGCCCAGTAGGAGCATTCACCGCCGACGAGTTCCCGCTCCACGACGGCCACGGTGAGGCCGGCGGCGCGGGCGCGGTCGGCGACGTTCTGGCCGACCGGACCGGCGCCCAGCACGATCACGTCGTACGTGGCGCTTCCCCGGTTCACGCGTGTTTCGGTCATCGGTACCTCGCTGGTGATCATGCGGACGCGGCCCCTGTCGTACATCCCACCTGCGCCCTGCGCCTCACGACGAGCCGCCGTAAGTCCCCCCTTTGGCCGCACCCTCCTCCCCCGCCCCGGCCGGGCCTCCGACCACCTCCCCGGCCCCCGGGTCGCGCACGGCTGCCGCCCCGCCGCCGCCCCGGGTGCGGGTGCGACGGAGGGGCGGCGCCGGGGAGCTGGAGAACGGGCGCGGGTCGGGTGGGGTCAGTGGAAGGCGCCGCTGTAGGCGTTGAGGGCGGGCTGGCCGCCCAGGTGGGCGTAGAGGACGGTGGAGTCCTCGGGGATGTCCCCGCGGCGGACGAGGTCGATGAGTCCGGCCATGGACTTGCCCTCGTAGACGGGGTCGATGATCATCCCTTCGAGGCGTCCGGTGAGGCGGATGGCGTCCAGGGTGGACTGGACGGGGATGCCGTAGAGGTCGCCGGCCCAGCCCTCCAGGACGGTGATCTCGTCGTCGCGCACCTCCCGGCCGACGCCGATGAGTTCGGCGGTGTTGCGGGCGATCTTCGCCACCTGGGCACGCGTCTCGTCGATCCTGGCCGAGGCGTCGATGCCCAGCACACGGCGGGGCCGGTCCTGTCCCGCGAAGCCGGCGATCATGCCCGCGTGCGTGCTGCCGGTGACGCTGCACACCACGATCGTGTCGAAGAAGACCCCGAGTTCGCGTTCCTGCCGCTGGACCTCGTAGGCCCAGTCGGCGAAGCCGAGCCCGCCCAGGGGGTGGTCGGACCCTCCGGCGGGGATGGCGTACGGAGTGCCGCCCGCGGCGCGGACGTCCTCCAGGGCCTGGTGCCAGCTGTCCTTGAACCCGATGCCGAACTCCGCCTGGACCAGGCGCACGTCGGCGCCCATGAGCCTGGACAGCAGAATGTTGCCGACCTTGTCGTTGACCGCGTCCGGCCAGTCCACCCAGCTCTCCTGGACCAGGACGGCCTTCAGACCCACCTTCGCGGCGACCGCGGCCACCTGCCGGGTGTGGTTGGACTGGACGCCGCCGATGCTGACCAGGGTGTCCGCGCCCTTGCGGAGCGCGTCGGGGATCAGGTACTCGAGCTTGCGGGTCTTGTTGCCGCCGAAGGCCAGCCCGCTGTTGCAGTCCTCCCGCTTGGCCCAGATGCGGGCACCGCCGAGATGGTCACTGAGCCGGTCCAGCGGGTGGACGGGGCTGGGGCCGAACAGCAGGGGGTGGCGCTCGAAGGACTCGAGGGACATCCGGGGCTCCTTGCGGGGTGCGTCCGTCGTGGGATGTGGGTTCTGCCTGGGTTCTGCAGGGGTCAGCGTGGGGAGGCGTCGCCGCCGGGTCCGCCGTCCGGCTCGTCGGCGTCAAAGCCGGCGAGCGCCGTGTCGAGCAGCGGCAGCAGCGTCTGCCAGTTGGCGCGGGTGGCGGCCACGGCCCCCTCGACGTCCCCGGCCTCGCACAGCGCGATGATCCGGTCGTGCTGGGCGACCGAGCCGCGGCCGCTCAGTGAGGAGAAACGCAGCCTCTCCACCCGCCGCAGCACCGGGGTGAACTGCTCCAGGACGGTGCGGACGGCCGGGTTGGCGCAGGCGGTGACGGCGACGCCGTGGAAGGCGTCGTCGGCGTCGATCGCCGCGTCGACGTCGCCCCGGCGCAGGGCGTCGGCGAAGCGCGCGTTGGCCTCACGCATGGCGTCCAGCTCGGCGGCGGACAGGTCGGGCATCGCCTCGCGGACGGCGAGTTCGTGCATGGCCGCCGTCACCGACTGGGCCGCCCGCGCCGCCCGGACGTCCAGGGGACTGACCATGGTGTAGCGGCCGGGCTTCGTCCGCACCAGGCCGGCCTGCTCCAGACGCGTCAGGGCCTCCCGCACCGGGGTGCGGCTGACGCCCAGCCACTCCACCAGGTCACTGTCGTTGAGGCGCTCCCCCGGTGCGAGCGTGCCGTCGACGATGGCGTCCCGGATGGCCCGGTAGGCGTTGTCGCGGAGAAGTGACCTGGAGACGAGCCCGCGGCTCTGCGGCACTGGCATGCAATATATTGCACGCTGCATGACTGAGGGCTGTCAAGAGTGTGGACCCACGGGCTCCTTCCGCGGCCGGCCGGCGCCACCGTCGTGTGCGGGCTTGTTAGCCCACCTGGCTGGACTGGCGGAGCGGGTCACCGGTCCGCACCGGCTCGCGTGTTTCCATCATCAGCACGGAGGCAAACGACAGGGGTCCGCGGCGGCCCCGGCGCCCGCACTCACCGGGGTGCCGGCCGGCGCGCGCTCCGTCCGCCGTCCCGGAGGGCCGCGCGCACCTCGGGGACCGGGTGCCGCCGCCTCCGTCGTTCTCCCACCGCTCGCCGGGCGCCTTCGCCGGGCCGTGGACACCACCGACGCCGTACCCCGTGCCCCAAAGGAACCGACTGATGACCACGGACAACGAGACGGCCATCTGCCCGTTCGACTTCAGTGAAGCCCTGGAGTTCGACCCCTCCCTCGCGGAGCTGATGCGTCACGACACCCCCACCCGGATCCGGCTGAGCTACGGCGACGCGGACGCCTGGCTGGTCACCGGCTTCGACGCGGTCAAGCAGGTGACCACCGACCACCGGTTCAGCAGGGCGGGCATCATCGGCCGCGACTACCCCCGGATGACGCCCGAGCCCATCGTGTCGCCCGAGTCGATCAACGTGATGGACCCGCCGTACAGCAGCCGCGTACGCCATCTGGCCTCACAGGCCTTCACCCAGCAGCAGGTGGAGAACATGCGGCCCCGGATCGTCCGGCTCGCCGACGATCTGCTGGACGGCATGGAGAAGGAGGGCCCGCCGGCGGACCTGATCCGGCACCTGTCCGACCCGCTCCCGCAGCACACCGTCCTGGACCTCCTCGGCATCGAGCGGGGGGAATGGCCGCGGATCCAGAAGGCGGTGCACCAACTGCTCGTGGTCGGCGCGGACACCAAGGAGGACGCGGCGCGCGCCAAGGCGGAGCTGACGGCCTACTTCGGCGAACTCGTCGCACAGCGGCGCAAGTCGCCCGGCGACGACATCATCAGCGCGATGGCCGCGGCGCGGGACGGCAAGGAGCAGCTGGACGACCGGGAACTGGCGGTCATGACGCTCATGCTGGCGCTCAGCGGCCAGGACACGGCGACCTGCGAGATCAGCGACATCGTGTATCTCCTCCTGACCCGGCCCGAGCTGGCTGAACGGCTCAGGAGCCGGCCCGAGGCCCTGAGCGACGTGCTGCACGAGTTGCTCCGCCACATCCCCTTCCGCAAGGGGGTGGGCATCCCCCGGGTGGCTCTCGAGGACGTGGAGCTGGGCGGTGTGCTGATCCGGGCGGGCGACTACGTCCACGTGTCGTACCTGACGGCCAACCGCGACCCGGAGCGCTACACGGACCCGCACGACATCGACGTCGACCGGCCGAACTGCCCCCATATGACGTTCGGCTGGGGCGGGCACCGGTGCATCGCCATGCCGTTGGCCATGGCAGAGCTCGAAGTGGCCGTCGGGCGGCTCATGGAGCGCTTCCCCGGGCTGCGGCTCGCGGTGCCGCCGGAGGAGGTGCGCTGGGACGCGAAGACGATCCGGCGGTTCCCCCTGGAGCTGCCGGTGGCCTGGTAGGGACGCCCGCCGGGCAGGGCGACGCGGACAGGCGACGGTATAAAGAATTCCTATAACTGGCAGGGTGCGTTTCACGGTTAGGCTCTGTGCCCAATCTCCGGGCCATGCTCTCCGGCCTTCCGTATGCGAAACGCAAGAGGAGTTCATCCGTTGAACGCGATGTGGCGCGTGAATCCGCAGAAGACGGCTCTGCTCGTGATCGACATGCAGAACGACTTTGTTCTCGAGGGGTATCCGATGGAAGTGCCGATGGCACGCCACCGGATACCCCGGATGCAGGAGGTCGTCGCCGAGTGCCGGACCGCCGGTATTCCGGTCGTCTACACCCAGCACATTCTGCTGGACACATTCAATGTGTCTCCGCTGGAATCCACCTACAACCCGGCGCTGCTGAGCGCGGGCATGCGCGAGGGAAGTTTCGGTGCGCAGGTCGTCGACGACCTGAAGCCGGAGGCCGACGACGTCGTCGTGGTCAAGCACCGCTACGACGCCTTCCACAACACGCGGCTGGAGAACGTGCTGACCAGCATCTCCGGCCTGCGTGAGGTGGACACCGTGATCATCATCGGCACCCTCACCGAGGTCTGCTGCGACTCCACCGCGCGCGGTGCCTACATGCGGGACTTCAAGGTGGCCTTCGTGGGCGACGCCACCGGGGCGCTCAGCGAGGAGGCGCAGGCGGCCACGGAGAAGACGATCGGAACGTTCTTCGGCCGTGTGCTCACCACCGCGGAACTGGTCGCGGAAATCCGCGCGAACCGCGAGGGGAGAGCGGCATGAAGCCCAAAGAATACGACGTCCGCTACGAACGCTCGGCGGTCGTGCTGCTCTCCCTCGGATTCGGTCTCGTCGGCCTGGACCGCTGGATCATCAGCCCGCTTTTCCCCTCGATGATGAAGGAACTCGGGCTCGACTACCAGGACCTGGGCAACATCATCGGTGTTCTCGGTCTGGCCTGGGGATGTTCCTCCCTTCTGATAGGCGGCCTCTCCGACCGGCTGGGCCGGCGCAGGATCCTGGTCGGCTCGATCGTGTTCTTCTCGGTCTGCTCCCTGCTGACCGGGCTCGTCGGCGGACTCGTCAGCCTTCTGCTGGTGCGGATCGTCATGGGCGTCACCGAGGGCGCCTTCACCCCGACCGCGGTGGCCGCCACGGCAGAGGCGTCCCGGCCGGAGCGCCGCGGGCTGAACATGGGCATGCAGCAGAGCACCTTCGCCCTGTTCGGTGTCGGCCTGGGCCCGATCATCGCCACCCAGTTGCTGCGGATCCTGCCCAGTTGGCACTGGGTCTTCGGTCTCATGCTGCTCCCCGGACTGGTCCTGGCCTGGTTCATCCTCCGGACCATTCGCGAACCCCACCAGCTGCCGGCCTTCGAATCCGCCGTCTCCCCCGTCTCCCAGGACCAGACCCGCTGGCTGGACCTCTTCCGCTACCGGAACATCCGGCTGGCGATCCTCGCCCTGTGCGGCGCGATGACGTGCATCTTCGTGCTGAGCGCCATGGTGCCGAGCTATCTGGTCGACCACCAGGGCATCGGAACCAGCCAGATGGGCGTCATCGCCTCCGGCATCGGGTTCGGCGCGTTCGCGGGCCAGCTGGTCATCCCGGGGCTGTCCGACCGGTTCGGCCGCAAGCCCGTGGTCGTCGTCGCGCTGCTGATGGCGATGTGCATGCTGGTCGGCTTCATCCTCCAGGGGCCGGTCGTGCCGCTGCTGTTCCTGCTGCTCTTCTTCGTCGCCTTCGGAGCCAACGGATGCCTGGCCCTGCTCGCCGGAACCGTGACCGTGGAGTCCGTCCCCGCCGGTCTGATGGCGGCCGCGGCCGGCACCGTCATGGGTGTCGCGGAGATCTTCGGCGGCGGCGTGGCCCCGTCCGTCGCCGGTTACCTGGCCCAGCACCACGGCATCCACACCGTGCTCTACCTGGCACTCGGCGGACTGATCCTGTGCGTGGTGGCCGCCTCCTTCCTCCAGGAGACGGCGCCGAAGAAGACCGGCCGCACCGGCCACGAGGCCGCCCCCGTCACGACGGCCGCGGCCGGCTGACCGGCACCCGCCCCGGCACGAGCCGAGGACCTGCCCGGGAAACGGACGGCCCGCGCGACGGCGCGTGTCATCCGGTCCCGGGCAGCTAGTGCCGCGACAGGCAACGTTTGCCCCGTCGCGGCACTAGGTCCTCTCGTCCGGGGCGCCGGGCGGGTCCTCCTCGAGGAACCGCGCGACGGACGCCGCGAACGCCCCGGTCACCCCGTGGTCCCGGCCCGCGTCGCTGATTCCCACCGTGACGTTGATCCGGGGAAGCAGTCCGGGCAGCCGGGCCGAGGGAAGGTCCGTCGCCCGCTGCCCCCGGTCGCCGAGGACGACTCCGGCCGGGACCACGGTGATGCACTCCCCCAGGCGGATCAGCGCGTGCATGGTCCGGTAGTCGTCCACCACATGGAAGCGGGAGATCTCGTACGTCTCGATCAGCGTGGTCGTGATCCTCGCATGGTGGGTCAGCACCGGATTGTCGAACAGCACGAACCGGTAGCGGGACAGCAGCTCCTTCACGGCGGGGGCGCTGACCTCCTCCAGAACCGTCCCCGGCGGATGGACGAGCGCCATGTCCTCGATGCCGACGACCTCGGTGTGGAAGGGGTGGTCCGCTTCCGTGGAGTAGAAGAGCCCGGCGTCCAGCTGGTTGAGTTCCAGCAGGTCGATCACCGTCGTGGCCGGCCGGCTGGTCACCCGGAACTCGTCCGCCCCGTACATGTCCAGCGCGCTGCTCACCACGGCCCGCACGGACCGCTCCGACAGCCAGTTGTCCACTCCGAACACGACCTTGTGCGGATGGCCGGCCACCTCGGCGAAGCTCCGCGGCCGGGACGGGTCCTTCTTCCCCAGGACCGCGGAGGCGTTGGACAGGTCCCGGATGAGCTGGGCGGCGTACGGCAGGAAGTAGGCGCCCTGCGGAGTCAGCACCGCGCCCTTCCACCCCCGTTCGAACAACGCGAAACCGAGGCTGTCCTCCAGCCGCCGCAGCCGCTGGCTCATCGCCGGCTGCGAGACGTACGAGTCGGCGGCCGCCTTGGAGATACTGCGGTGCTTGGCCACGGCCAGGAAGGAACGAAGCGCCTCGAGATCCACGGTTGCCCCTCCTTCGACCACGACACGGGGCTCGACGGATTGGACCCTACTGCCCCGCGGACCCGTTGTGACCTGGCGGGACCGCGAGGCGGAAGGACTTCTTCCGGCGCGTGCCGCCGGCCGGGCCCGCCGTCAGCCGTGATCGGCGCAGCAGGGCGTGGGGTCGGGCACCTCGAAGGGGGCGAGGAGGCCGCCCGCGGCGGGCACGAGCGGCAGCACGAGCTGTCCGTCCTGCCACAGGGGGCGCACATGGTCGCGCGTCGTCACCGGGGTGTCCGGATCCGGGCCGTTGCCGGGGCCGGGCGGAGCGCCGACGACGGTGACCCGGTCGATCGCGGAGTGCTGGAGGAGGAAGCGCAGCGGGACCGTGCCGACGAGGTGCCCCACGCCGGGGTAGACGACGGCACGTCCCTGTTCGCGGGTGTGCTGCTCGGCCGCCGCCAAGGCGGCGCCGTCCGCATAGGAGGCCGGGCCGTGCCGCAGGGCGCCGAGGGCGGCGCCGGACGGTGGCCGGTCCTCGGCCGCGAGGAGGGTGACGAGCCGGTGCCACACCGACGAAGCGGTGTCCGCGTCCGGCAGTGCCAGGGAGACGGCCAGGTGCGGTCGTTCGCCGCCGCGGACCGGGTGCGTGCAGGCGACGGTGGCGTCCGGCAGGCCGAGCAGCGCCACCAGGTCCTGGGCGAGGTGGTCGGCGCCGCGCAGGTCCGCCGACCCGGCGTCCACACCGATCACGGTGGGAACGCCGGGCCGGCCCGTTGCACCGGTCATGCGGGCAGGACCCACATCGGGTTGGAGTAGAACCACAGGTCCTTCCACGGGTCGGCGTCGCCGAGCACGTCCATCGCCGGTCCGACCGGGTCCACGGCGGCACCGCGCAGGCCGACCGCCGTGCGGTTGCCGTCGGTGCCGCGCAGCCGCACGTACACCGGCTTGTCCACACGGCCGAGGGAGTACGTCAGCCGCACCGAACCGGTGGACTTGTTCACCTCGAAGGACTTGACGACCTTGGTGTCCGGGGTGATGAACGCGTCCTTGTCGGAGACGCGACCGGTGACGTCGCCCTGGATCACGTCGACCCGGGCCAGCTTCGGCACGAACTGCGCCCAGTTCGGGCCGCCCGCGAGGCTGATCTCGACGACCAGGTCGACCTGGCTGCCGCGGCGGACGTGCAGTGCGTCGCCGAGGGTGACGGACTTGCCGCCGGAACGCAGTTGCGCGTCGAGGCCGCTGATCAGCCCGCCGTGGTCGACCCAGACACGGCCGGCGCGGATGCCGTCCATGACCGCCTGGTAGGAGAAGGAGGCGGCACCGACGTGCGTGCGGGAGTACTGGCCGGGCCAGAAGTCGCCGTCGCCCAGGTTCAGCGCGCCGCCGTGGACGGGGTCGTCGTAGCGGCCGTTGGCGTCGAAGTCGCTGCCCGGCCCGCGCACGGAGGAGTCGGCGTAGACGCTGTGGGAGTCGGAGTTGGCGGTGATCCACCAGGGCTTGCCCTCGGCCAGCAGGCTGTCCCACAGACCGCCCACGGTCGCGGTCATCCAGTCGAAGCCGCCCCAGGTGCGGTAGCTCTCCAGCGGGTAGCCGGAGAAGGAGTCGGCGCCGGGGCTGCCGTCGTAGTAACCCCGGCCCGAGCCGGGGCCGCCCGGCGCGGGCAGGCCCGCGGCCTGGTGGCCGGGGGCGCCCTCCATGCCGACGGCGATCGTCGGCTGCGCGTCGCGCCAGGCGCGGATCTCGTGCGGGGAGTCGATGCCCTTGCGGGCCGGGTGGTTGGCCAGGAACAGGGCGTCCTTGACCTTGCGGCGCTTGACCTGATCGGCGAGGAAGTCGACGCCCGCGATGGCGAGCGCCTCGTTGGCGGAGTTGTTCGCGGTGGCGTTCTTCACCACCCCGTCGAAGGAGTTCTCGAACTCCTTCAGCACGGCCACCTCGTTCAAGCCGGGGTGGACGAAGACGGTGCCGTGCTCGGCGGCCGGGATGTTCCACTCCAGGCCCTGGAAGACCAGCGTGTCGGTGATCTTCCCCCGGGCGGCGACGATGTCGGGGTTGACCTTCTCCACACCGATCTTGGCGTGCTGTTCGCTGCCGTGGTCGGTGATGACCATCCAGTCCAGGCCGTGCGCGTTGGCCTGGCGCACGTGGTCGACGACCCGGTACTTGCCGTCGGAGCTGTACTGGGTGTGGATGTGGTGGTCGCCGGACAGCCACACGTATCCCCCGGAGCGGGCGGACTGCGAGGGCTGCTGGTTCTGGTTCTGGCCCTGGTCGCCCTGGGACTGGGACGCGGCCGCCTGTCCGGCACCGGCGAGCACACTGCCCGCCGCCAGTCCGGCGCCGAGCAGCCCGGTACGGCGCAGCATGGACCGGCGGGACAGCTGGTCGGGCGTCAACTCCGCGTCGGGGACCTCGAGATCGAGCGCCGGAGGCAAAGATCCGCCGTCCGTGCCGTGCCCGTGGTCGTGGTGGTGGTGATGCCCGTGGGCATGACTGTGGCCGTGGCCCATGTCCGAACTCCTGCCGTCCGTCCGTTCAAAGCATGTTCGAGCGGCGCCCATGCTGGGCCGTCGCCACCAACACGGTGCGAACGACCGGTGACGTCCCCGGATACGACAGGCGGCATCCCCACCACGGTCGCGCGACGCCGGGCGCGCGACCCACGGATCGGTGTCCGTCGCCGGGCGCCCGCTCCGATTTCTCGCACAGAACCTCGCGCCGGCGGGGCTGTTGGGCGCAGGCTGGTGCAGCGCCGAAGGCCGGACACCGGGATGCGGGAGGAAACGGGGATGCGGAGGAGACGGGGCACGGCGGAGATGCCAATGACACGGGCCGACGACACGGGGGTGCGGGGGATGCGGAGTTGGCGGGGGATCAGGGGTTGGCGGGGGATGTGGAAAGTCCCGGGCGGGCGCGGGAACGGGAGACCCGGGAGGCGGGGTGCGGCCGTACTGGCCGCCGTCAGCCTGCTGATGCTGTCGGGGACGTGCACGTCCGCGGCACAGGACCGGTCGGACGCGGCGCCGGCCGGGCGGAACGGGGGACTTTCCGGCGCCGCGGCCTGCTCGGGGCTGAAGGGTTTCACCTGCGCCACCCTGACCGTCCCGCTCGACCACAGCGGCGGTGTGCCGGGCCGGCTGGGCCTGAAGGTCGCGATGGCGGACAACGTCAACGCTCCCAAGGGGGTGCTGCTCTTCCTGACCGGCGGTCCGGGCCAGCCGGGCGTGCCGTTCGTCGGGCAGCTGCGCGAGAAGCTGACGCCGGTCCTGAAGGACTACCGGCTCGTCATGATCGACCAACGCGGCACCGGCGACGCCGCGTTGCGGTGCCCGCGGTTGCAGCAGGAGATGGGTTCGTCCGACCTGACCCCGCCCACGGCCCGGGCGGTGACGGACTGCGCCGCCGCCGTCGGCGCCAACCGCCGCTTCTACAGCACCGGTGACACGGTCGCGGACCTGGACCTGCTGCGCCGGGCCCTGGGCGTGCGCACGATGACGCTCGACGGCGTGTCGTACGGCACGTACACCGCGGAACGGTACGCCCTGGCCCATCCGCAGCACGTGGCCCGGCTGGTCCTGGACTCGGTGGTGCCGCAGACCGGTTACGACCCGATGGACCGCGCCGCCCTGCGCGCCGCGCCGCGCGTGCTGGCGGCGGCCTGCCGGGCGACGGGCTGCACCACGGACCCGGCGGCCGACCTGGCCGAGGTGGTCACCCGGTACGGCAACGGCGTCGACGTGATGGACGCCCTGACCACCTGGGAGTTCGTGGACCCGGACTACACGGCGATGATCGACGCGCTGCACTCGGCGGCGAACGGCGACCCCGGACCGCTGCGGGGCCTGATCGCGGGCGTGCGGGAGGGAAGCGCGGCGAGCGCCGAGGAGCTCAGCCAGGGGCTGCACGCCGCCACGCTGTGCCTGGACGGGCGTTACCCCTGGGGCAGGGCGGACGCTCCGTCAGCCGGACGCCGGGAGGCGCTGGGGAAGGCCGGTGCGGAGCTGACACCGGCCGACTACGGCCCCTTCGACTCCGCCACGGCGACCGGCCTCGGTTCGATGCTGAGCTGTCTGCACTGGCCGCGCACGCCGGTGCCGCCGCTGCCGCCGGAGCACCGCAGGCTGCCGGGCGTGCCGGTCCTGCTGCTCGGCGGTGACCGGGACCTGTCGACCCCGCTGGAATGGCTCCACGACCAGAAGAGGCTGACGCCGCGGGCCCAGGTCGTGGTGGTGCCGGGTGCGGCGCACTCGGTGCAGAGCCGGGCGGCCGACGACAGGGGCCGCCAGGCGGTGTTCGCGTTCCTGCTGGACCGGCGCTGACGGCGATGCCCGTACGTACGGCGAAGGCCCCGGGCGGGGAAACCCGGCCGGGGCCTTCGCCTTCGCGTCGTCAGATGGCGCCGGAGAAGGTGTCGCACTGGGCCGGGGAGCCCGTGGTGTACCCGACGGTGAACCAGTGGACTCGCTGCTGCGAGCTGCCGTGGGTCCATCCCTCCGGGTCGACGCGGCCCTGGGTGCGTTCCTGGATGCGGTCGTCGCCGACGGCCTCCGCGGCGCCGAGGGCTTCGCGGATGTCGGAGTCGGTGAACGGCTTCTCGAAGAAGCCGGTGGTGACGGCGTTCTCGGTCCAGACCCCGGCGTAGCAGTCGGCCTGGAGCTCCAGCCGGACCGAGCCGCTGTCGGCTCCCGTGCGGTCCCGGCCGACGCGGTTCATGGTGCCCAGCAGGTTCTGTACGTGATGCCCGTACTCGTGGCCGATGACGTACGCCTGCGCGAAGGGGCCGCCCTTGGCGCCGAACCTGTCCTCCAGTTCACGGAAGAAACCGAGGTCGAGATAGACGCGGTGGTCGGCCGGGCAGTAGAACGGGCCCATGGCGGAGCCGGCCCGGCCGCACCCCGTGTTCCACGTGCCGGAGACCAGGTCGGTTCCGGCCTTGGTGTAGGACTGCTGGTAGTGCTCGGGGAGAGCGCCCTGCCAGTAGCGCTGGATGCTGTTGACCACGCCCACCACACGGCATTTCTCCGACTGGTTGGCGTCGCTGCCCTTCTGGCACTTCGCGACCAGGTCCTCTCCCTGCTGCCGCGTGGCGGCGTTCGAGCCGCTGCCGCTCAGGAGCCCCGCCGGGTTGACGCCCAGGAGCAGTGCGACGACCACCACGACGACGCCGATGACGCCGCCGCCGATGGTGAGCCCGCCTCCCGGAAGGCCCCCGCCGCTGCTGCCGATGTCCTCGACCTGAGAAGCATCAAGATCCACGTCATCGCGGAATTCCATGGGCCGTTCGTCTCCCGGGAGTTGGTGATCACCCCATTCTGCCCGGTGACGTGGACTGGTCGTGTCAGGGCGGGCGATGACGCCCCACCGGTCGTCGGTCCACGGCGCTCAGCCGGCCCAGGACCCGCGCCGGTTCCGCGAACCGCGCGGGTCTTCGGCCGGTCCCGGCGCCGCGGGTAAGAGACTGAGCGTGATCGCGGCGGCCGCGCCGCCCAGGCCCAGGGCGACGGCCGCCTCCCTCCAGCCACCCGAGCCCCATCGGAAGAACCGGTCGACAGCCAGCCGGCCCGGGCCGAGGGCGGCGATCCCGAGGGCGACGACGGCGATGCACACGTTGTACTCCACACCGCCCTCCGCCTCCCACAGACCGTGGGCGCCGGTGACGGTCGCCATCGCGTTGATCATGACTCCGATCAGGGCGGCGGCCGCGAGCGGGATCAGCAGCCCGCAGGCGAGACCGAGGCCGCCCAGGAACTCCGACAGACCGCCGATCGCGGCGAACAGCCGTCCCGGGCGGTAGCCAAGAGCGGCGAACCCCTGCCCCGTCGCGGTCAGGCCGCGCCCCCCGAAGAGCCCGAACACTTTCTGCGCGCCGTGCCCGGCCATCAGCAGCCCGAAGGTGAGCCTGATGAGCAGCAGACCGCAGTCGGCGACGGTCACCGTGACCGCGGCGGCCTGCTGCCCCACCGGTTCCGTGCCACGGGAGGGACGGAATAGAATGCGGTTCGTCAACATGGGAGTGCTCCAGTAGGAACGCCGGAACGGGCGTTACCCCCAGCTCGGACGCGCCGAGCACCGGTCGGGTGAGCCGCGCGCGCAGCACGTGTGTTCACCCCAGTACCGATCCTTCCGCAGCGGGTGCGGTCGTGCATCTGGTCCCGCGCCCCTGTCGCCCCGGTACCTCACGACGAGGTGCCGGGCCCGCGTCATGAGATCATGGAGCCCGACTACTACAGCCCCGTAGAGGAGTGGCACGCGCATGTTCGACCAGCTGAAGAGCCTGAAGGGCAAGGTCGAGGGCATCGCCGAAGCCCACGGTGACAAGATCTCCGACGGCCTGGAGAAGGTGGGCGACTTCATCGACGGCAAGACCGGCGGCAAGCACAGCGGCACGATCGACACCGTCGTCGACAAGGCACAGGACGCCGTGGGCAAAATGGGCAAGCACAAGGACTGAGCCCCCGGGCCGCACCCGCGGGGGTCTGTTGCCGTCGCCCGGGATCCGGGATGCTCCTGTGGCATGAGGAGACCCGTGAGACGCACCACCCGTATGCGCCACTGGATCTGGCCCGCCGTCGCCGCCGTGGCCGCGGCGACGTTCAGCTGGAGCTCGCCCGCGAGCGCGGACGGTGACCGGACCGGGCTGCCGGAGGCCATCGACACGATCCTCGGCGACGCCCGCATGGACGGCGGCGCCGCGAGCGTCGTCGTCGCCGACGCGAAGACCGGCGCGGTCCTTTACCAGCATCTGCCGAGCGGGCGGCTCATGCCCGCCTCCAACACCAAGTTGCTCACCTCGGCCGCGGCCATGGCGCTGCTCGGTCCCGGCCACCGCTTCACCACCGACGTCCTGTCGACCGGTGCCCGGCACGGCTCTGTGCTCAACGGCGACCTGTATCTGCGCGGCACCGGCGATCCGACCCTGCTCGCCGAGGACTACGACCGGCTCGCCGCCGCGCTCGCCGACTCGGGGGTGCGGCGCGTCACCGGGAGCCTGGTCGCCGACGACACCCGCTTCGACGACCAACGGCTCGGCCGCTCCTGGGCCTCCGACGACGAATCCTCGTACTACTCGGCGCAGACCTCCGCACTGAGCGTCGCGCCCGACACCGACTACGACACCGGCACGGTCATCGTGCAGGTGGAGCCGGGAGACAAGCCCGGCGACCGGCCGCGGGCCACCGTCACCCCGGCCAATCACTACGTCCACCTCGACGTGCGCGCGACCACCGTCGACCGGGGCGGCCCGAGCGACCTCACCGTCGAGCGGCAGCACGGCACCAACACCGTCACCATCAGCGGCACCCTGCCTGTCGGCGGCGCCGCCGCCAAGGAGTGGGTCAGCGTCTGGGAGCCCACCGGCTACGCCGCGGACGTCTTCCGCGACGCGCTGGCCGCGCACGGTGTGCGCGTCACCGGGGCGACCCGGCTCGGCGAGGCGACCCCCAGGGGCGCGCACAGGCTCGCCACACACGAGTCCATGCCCCTCAAGGAGCTGCTGATCCCGTTCCTGAAGCTGTCCAACAACATGCACGCCGAGGCACTGACCAAGGCGATCGGCTACGAGACATCCGGGCGCGGCACCTGGGATGCCGGCCTCGCCGGCATCAGCGGCTACCTGAAGCGCGTCGGCGTCGACCCGGGCACGCTGCGCCAGGTCGACGGTTCCGGGCTGTCCCGGATGGACAGCGTCCCCGCGGACCAGCTCGCCAAGCTGCTCCTGTCGGTGCGCACCGAGCCCTGGTACGCCGACTGGTACCGGGCCCTCCCGGTGGCCTGTGACCCGGACCGCTTCGTCGGCGGTACGTTGCGCTCGCGTCTGTGCGGCACGCCGGCCGCGCTCAACGCACGCGGCAAGACGGGGTCGTTGACGGGCGTGTCGGCCCTGTCGGGATACGTCATCGACGCGGGCGGACGCGAACTGGTCTACAGCGTCGTCCTCAACAACTATCTCGTCGGCTCCGTCGAGGGCATCGAGGACGCCATCGTGGTCACCCTCGCCTCGTCCGACGAGAACCGGGCGCTGACGGTGCGGCCGAAGGCCCTCCGGAGCACGGAGCGCAACGGGGACCTGGAGTGCTCGTGGCGCAAACCGGTGCAGTGCTGAGACACCCCTGGGCGCTCGCGCGGACTGCCGGGCAGTCCGCGCCGAGCGGGGCCGGAGCTCAGCACGTGCCGCGCCGGGTCGCTCATCACGGCTCGCTCGCGGTCAGCTGACGAGCCAACACGCGGGTGGTGCTGCCGTCGTCCTCTGTGATGTCCCGGACATGCTCGAAACCGATTCTGTCCAGCAGGGCCAGCGAGGCCTTGTTCGGTGCGGCCACGGTGGCGTAAACCTCGGTCAGCCCGAGGGTGTCGAAGCCATGGGCGACGATCGCCTCTGCCACCTCGGTCCCCAGGCCAAACCCCCATGCCGCCGGGGCCAGAGCGTAGATGATCTCGTAGCCTGCGACGACGTCGGTCGGCTTGATCTCGGCATGCCCGACCAGGCGTCCGCCCCGACGGACAGCCCAGACATCGAACAGTTCCCGGGCGTAGACCTTCGTGAAGATCCGCCCGAACAGGGCCCGGTCCGCTGCTTCGGAAGCAGGGCCGTCACCCATCCACTGCGACACCCTGGTGTCCTGGAACAGAGCGACGAAGTCCTCTTCGTCCTCAGAGACGTACGGCTCCAGCAGCAGCCGCTCGGTACGCAGAGTTGGGGTCACGGGCGGCGACGCTACCCACGCGGCATCCAGGTCGGCAAACCACTTTCACCTACGCCGAAACGCCTTCCCAGCACCGTTTGGCCCGATCGGCCGGCATCTGGCTGATCATCTCCCGCGTTTCTGTCAGGGAGCCGGGACGAGACAGGAACTGGGTGACTGCGGCGTCACCCGGAGGTGGAGCGCGGCGAGCAGCAGGCAGAGCGCGGCCATCGTGGACCACAGCGTGGTCGTTCCCGCGCCGGCCAGCAGCTGGGTACCGAGGAGGGGAGCGAGCGTCGCGGCGACACCCCAGCTGGTACCGAAGACGGCCAGGTAGCGGCCGCTTCCGCCGGGCGGCGCGAGGTCGGTGACGAGCGCGTAGACGCGACCCATGACCAGGAGGTCGCCGAGACTCCACACAACCGCCGAGGCGAGCAGCGTCGGCAGGGTGCGGGAGAGGGCGTAGCCGGCCAGCCCTGCGGCCAGGAGGAGATGGGCGAGGGCGAGCGCGGCGGGCGTCGTGAGCCGGCTCGTCCAGGGAAGCCGGATCAACGGCTGGGCGAGCACGGTGGTGGCCGCGGCGGCGGTGAACAACAGCCCCGCGTCGGCGGCGGGCAGGCCCTGCCGCGCAAGCGCGAGCGGCAGGGTCATCACGGTCTGCTGATTGATCAGGGCGTAGGCGGTTCCGGTGGCCAGAACGCCCAGCAGCCTCCGGTCCCGCAACGGTCGCACGGCGGTGTCGTCCTGTTTCACTGCGGGCGGAGCCGGACGGTCACGGGGAAGGGCCAAACCGATCAGCAGCGCACAGGCCAGGCAGCTCGCGGCGTCGCTGACGAAGAGCCAGCGCAGGTCCCAGCGCCCCAGCAGGGCGGCGAGCAGTCCGGCGCCCATGCCGCCCGCCGCGAGTGCGGCGCTGAACAAGCTGAACGCGCGCACCCGTTGCGGCTCGGGCACGGACCCGCCGATGATCGCCTGGCTCGGCGGCTCGTAGAGCTCGAAGGCCAGCCCGAGCAGCACCGCCCCGGCGACCGCGCAGGTGAGCGACGAGGAGGCCGCGATCGCCAGCTGAGCCACGGCGCATCCGCAGAGCCCGAGCACGATGGTCGTACGCGGGCCGATCCGGTCGGCCAGCCCTCCCCCGGCCAGTCGCGAGGGGATCGTCGCGAGCCCGAAGACGGCGCTGACCAGCCCGGCGGTGGTCAGGCTCGCCCCATAATCGGTGCAGATCAGCGCGGTGAGGAAGGGAAGCGAAAAGGCCCCGAGTTGGTTCACGACCCGGGCGAGCAGCAGCAGGCGGACGGTGCGGGGCAGCGGTTCCGGGCGCAGCACGGCACCTCCCGTCACTGGTGAAGTGTGTAATGTCAGTGACGGGTACCGTAGGCAAGGGAAAGGTAACTGGTCAAGTGCTTTTCGACAGTCACATGAGGGCCCTGCTTGACGCTTCGGTGGCGCTCGTCAACGCACTGACCGACGGCGAGGCGCGCGGTCGTCCCTACGTCGCCCCCGAGGGCGCCGAGCGGGTCGGCGCGGTTCGCGTGGCGCTGTCCGCCGGGACGGACCTGGAACTCGGCGAGGCCGACCGCTTGGCCGACACCGCCCGCGCCCTGCGTACCGTGTTCGAGGCCGTGGCCGCCGACAACCTCGACGATGCGGCCCCCACCCTCAACGCGCTGCTGCGTGAGACCGGCGCCCGCCCCCAACTCGACCGGGCTCCCGGAGAACCGTGGCAGGTTCACTTCCACGGCGCCGACGATTCCTATGCCGTCGGTTGGAGCGCCGGCTGCGCCACCGGCCTCGCCATGGCCCTCGGCGGGGACTGTGCCGGGCGCCTCGGGGTCTGCGCAGCACCGCGCTGCGACCGGGTCTATGTGGACATCTCCCGCAACGCCGGGCGCCAGTTCTGCTCGACGGCCTGCCAGAACCGGGTCAAGGCAGCGGCGTTCCGTGCACGGCGCGCGAGCGACGACACGTGAGCGGTCCCCGCACCGGCACGTTCGGCATTGCGGGGGCAACGGACTACTGACGGACTGCTGCTGTGCACGCCCGCCCGCGGCACCGGCTTCGGACTGGCCCGGACCGTCGCCCCGCACGACACCGTCCTGGGCACACCCGCGGGCGCCCGCCTCGGGCCGGACCTGGCGCCTCGACCGTCACGCCGCGACCGGTGAGGACCGGCCCGCCGCGGTCAGGGCCGGTGCTCACCCCTTGCGCAGATCACGGACCCGGCGGATCTTGCCCACCGAGCGCTCCAGGCTCTCCGGCTCGACCACGCGCACCTCGACGCTGATGCCGACCGAGTCCTTCACGCCCTTGGTGATCGCCCTGGCGGCCGTCTCGCGCTGCTCCGGGCCGACGCCGGGGCGGGCCTCGATGTGGACCGTCATGTGGTCCATGCGGCCACGCTGGGTCAGCTGGATCTGGAAGTGCGGGGCGACGTCGGGCACGCGCAGCACGACCTCCTCGATCTGGCTCGGGAAGACGTTCACACCCCGCAGGATGATCATGTCGTCGCTGCGGCCGGTGATCTTCTCGATGCGGCGGAAGGCCGGGCGTGCGGTGCCGGGCAGCAGGCGGGTGAGGTCACGCGTGCGGTAGCGGATGATCGGCAGGGCTTCCTTCGTCAGCGAGGTGAAGACCAGTTCGCCGCTCTCGCCGTCGGGCAGCACGTCACCGGTGATCGGGTCGACGACCTCGGGACAGAAGTGGTCCTCCCAGACGTGCAGTCCGTCCTTGGTCTCCACGCACTCCTGCGCCACACCCGGACCCATGACCTCCGACAGGCCGTAGATGTCGACGGCGTGGATGTCCATGCGCTCCTCGATCTCGCGGCGCATCGCCTCCGTCCAGGGCTCGGCGCCGAAGATGCCGACCTTCAGGGAACTGGTGCGCGGGTCCACGCCCTGCCGCTCGAACTCGTCGAGCAGGGTCAGCATGTAGGAGGGCGTGACCATGATGATCTCGGGCTCGAAGTCCCGGATGATCTGCACCTGGCGCGCGGTCATGCCGCCGGACGCGGGGATCACGGTGCAACCGGCCCGCTCGGCTCCGTAGTGCGCGCCGAGGCCGCCGGTGAACAGGCCGTAGCCGTAGGAGACGTGGACCTTGTGGCCGCGCCGGCCACCCGCCGCGCGGATGGAGCGGGCGATGAGGTCGGCCCAGGTCGACAGGTCGTTGTCGGTGTAGCCGACCACGGTCGGGCGGCCGGTGGTGCCACTGGAGGCGTGGATGCGCCGGACCTCGGACATGGGGACGGCGAACATCCCGAAGGGGTAGGTGTCGCGCAGGTCGGCCTTGGTCGTGAAGGGGAAGCGGGCCAGGTCCTCGAGGGAACGGCAGTCGTCGGGCGTCACGCCGGCCTCGTCGAACTTCCTGCGGTACAGCTCGACGTTGTCGTAGGCGTGCCGCAGCGTCGCCTTCAGACGGCTGAGCTGCAGCTCACGGAGCTCGTCGCGGGTCAGGCGCTCGCCGCTGTCCAGCAGCTCGTCCGGAAGGGGCTGTCCCAGCCGGGGCCCCTGTCCCACCGGGGCCGTGACTTCGCTGCTCATTGCGACTCCTTCGTCTTCTCGCTTCGTAGGCTGCGGCTGCGCCCGCGGAACTCCGCGATCACCTCGCCCTCCCGACTCCCGCCACCGTCCTCGGCGGACCGCGCTTCGCGCGGGCTGTCGTCGATGCGCCGGACGCTCACGTCGTAGATCCCACTGCGGCCGTACCGGGTGCGCTCGCAGGCGGTCGCCACAAGGACGTCGCCCTCATGGGCGGGGGCGACGAAGACGATGTCGGCCGCTGCCGCGACCGTCACGGGGCCGTGACTGTTGCAGGCGCAGGCGAACGCCGTGTCGGCGAGCAGGAAGAGAAAGCCGCCGTGGGCGATCCCGTGCCCGTTGACCATCGCCGGCGTCACGGTCATCCGCACCTCGGCGATCCCCTCGCCGTGGTGCGTCAGTTCGATGCCGAGATTCCGGGAAGCCAGGTCCGCGGCGAACATCGTCTCCACCGGACCGCGATCCACGTCCGTGGCCTGCGTCACGTTTTTCACCACCTTGTGTACCGACCGAACATTCGGTTAGCGTCGGCAAAGCCAAGTAATCAAGCATCACCACTGCCTGTCAAGAGGTGGACCGCATGCCCCACACCACTCCCGAGCCCGTCGACTTCTTCGCCCGCCACCGAGAACTGCTGGAGACGGCGGTCGCGGCCACCGGGAGCCGTGACCACTGGACTCCGTACCCGGAGTCGCCCAGCAAGTCGGTGTACGGCGAGGAGGCACCGAAGCTCGGTGAGGCCGCCTTCCGGGACCAGCTGGGCAAGCCGTTCGAGCTGCCCGGGCACCCCGGTGAGGGGACCGTGCGGGCCGCCGAGACCTCCCCCTACGGCTTTGCGCTCGACATCAGCTACCCCCGCGTCGCGCCCGAGGAGGCGGTGGCCGCCGCCAAGGCCGCCACGGGCCCGTGGCGCGAGGCGGACCCCGATGTACGCGCCGGCGTCGCCGTCGAGATCCTGGCCCGGCTGAACGCCGCGAGCTTCGAGAACGCGCACGCCGTGCAGCACACCACCGGACAGGCCTTCGTCATGGCGTTCCAGGCGGGCGGCCCGCACGCGCAGGACCGCGGCCTGGAGGCCGTCGCCTACGCCTGGGCGGAGCAGAAGCGGCACCCGCGCTCGGCGCGCTGGACCAAGCCCCAGCGCAAGGGCGGGGCGCTGGTGATGGACAAGAAGTTCACACCGGTCGGACGCGGTGTCTCACTGCTGATCGCCTGCAACACCTTCCCCACCTGGAACGGCTATCCGGGCCTGTTCGCCAGCCTGGTCACCGGCAACCCCGTGGTCGTCAAGCCGCACCCGGGCGCCGTGCTGCCGCTGGCGCTCACCGTGCGCACCGCCCGCGAGGTCCTGAGCGAGGCCGGCTTCCACCCCGATCTCGTGGTCCTGGCCGCCGAGGAACCCGGGGAGCGGACCGCGGGCTTCCTCGCGCTCCACCCGGACGTGCGCCTCATCGACTTCACCGGCTCCACGGAGTTCGGCGACTGGCTGGAGACCAACGCCCGCCAGGCCGCCGTGTACACCGAGAAGGCGGGTCTGAACACGGTCGTCCTGGACTCCACCGACGACTACCGGGGGCTGCTGGGCAACCTCGCGTTCTCGCTGTCCCTGTACAGCGGGCAGATGTGCACCACCCCGCAGAACCTGCTGATCCCCCGCGCCGGCATCGCCACCGACCAGGGTGTCAGGAGCGCCGACGAGTTCGCCGCCGATCTGGGGGCCGCGCTGGACAAGCTGCTCGGCGACCCGGCCCGAGCGGCCGGCACGCTGGGCGCCATCGTCAACGACGGCGTGCTGGACCGGCTGGAGAAGGCGGCAGCGGTGGGCACCACGGTGCACGCCTCGCAGCCGGTGGAGCACCCCGACCACCCGAAGGCCACCGTCCGTACGCCGCTGGTGGCGCGCCTGGACGCGGAGGCGGACGAGGAGACGTACACCCGCGAGTGGTTCGGGCCCGTCTCGTTCGTCATCGCCACTGACTCCACCGAGCACAGCCTGCGGATCTTCCGTGAGACGGTACGCGCCCACGGCGCACTGACCGCCGCCGTGCACTCCACGAGCGAGGAGGTCCTCGCCGCCGCCGAGTCGGCGGCCCTGGACGCCGGGGTGCACCTGTCGGAGAACCTCACCGGCCAGGTCTTCGTCAACCAGTCCGCCGCGTTCAGCGACTTCCACGGCAGTGCCGCCAACCCCGCGGCCAGCGCCACCCTGTCCGACCCCGCGTTCGTCACCGGCCGCTTCGCGACGCTCCAGTCGCGCCGCCCCGTCGCCACCGAGGAGAGCACCCATGCCTGACGAGGTCTATCTGATCGACGGGGCCCGCACCCCGCAGGGCCGCTACGGCGGCGCCCTGGCCTCCGTACGGCCCGACGACCTGGCGGCGCTGGTGGTCGGTGAGGCCGTCCGCCGTGCCGCGATCCCGGCCGAGGCCGTGGACGAGGTGATCCTGGGCGCCGCCAACCAGGCCGGTGAGGACAACCGCGACGTGGCGCGCATGGCCGTGCTGCTCGCCGGGCTCCCGCACACCGTGCCCGGCTACACCGTCAACCGGCTGTGCGCCTCGGGCCTGACCGCGGTCGCCTCGGCGGCCCAGGCGATCCGGTCCGGTGAGGCCGACCTGGTCGTGGCGGGCGGCGTGGAGTCGATGACCCGGGCCCCGTGGGTCATGGCGAAGCCGGGCACCCCGTGGGCCAAGCCGGGCGAGGTGCACGACACGTCCCTGGGCTGGCGCTTCACCAACCCGCGCTTCGCGGCCGCCGACCGCGCGGTGCCCGCCGGGGCGGGTCCGGACACGGTGAAAACGACCTTGTCGATGGGCGAGACGGCCGAGGAGGTCGCCGCCCTCGACGGCATCACCCGCGCCGACTCCGACGCCTTCGCGCTGCGCAGCCACCAGCGGGCCGTCGCCGCGCAGGAGGCCGGGCACTTCGACCGCGAGATCGTCCCGGTCCCGGTGAAGGACGGCCTGGTGGAGCGCGACGAGGGACCGCGCCCGTCGACGACGCTGGAGAAGCTGGGCTCCCTGCGCACCATCTTCCGCACGGACGGCATCGTCACCGCGGGCTCGGCCTCCCCGCTGTCCGACGGGGCGGCGGCCCTGGTCGTGGCGAGCGCGGCGGCCGTCGACCGGTACGGGCTCACCCCGCGCGCCCGCGTCGTCACCTCCGCCTCGGCCGGGGTGCAGCCCCACCTCATGGGCCTCGGCCCGGTTCCCGCCACGCAGAAGGCGCTGGACCGCGCCGGCTGGCAGACCGCAGACCTGGACGCCGTCGAGCTCAACGAGGCGTTCGCCGCGCAGGCGCTGGCCGTCGTACGCCGGCTCAAGCTCGACGAGGACAGGGTCAACGCGGACGGCGGCGCCATCGCGCTCGGCCACCCGCTGGGCTGCTCGGGCGCCCGCATCCTGCTCACGCTGCTCGGCCGCCTGGAGCGCGAGGACACCCGCCGGGGCCTGGCGACGCTGTGCGTGGGCGTGGGCCAGGGCGTGGCGATGCTGGTGGAGCGGGTATGAGCGCGGACGCCTTCGAGACGCTGCTCGTCGAGGAGCGTGCGGACCGGGTCGTGGTGACCCTGCACCGCCCCGAGGCGCGCAACGCGATCAGCGGGCTCATGATCCGTGAACTGCACGCGGTCTGCGACCTGCTGGAGGACGATCCGAAGCTGCTGCTGCTCACCGGCCACGGCAACGTGTTCGCGGGCGGCGCCGACATCGCGGAGCTGCTGCGGCGGGGCCGGGACGAGGCGCTTCAGGGGATCAACAGCCGCCTGTTCGAACGGGTGCGCAGGCTGCCCATGCCGACCGTGGCCGCCGTCGACGGCTGGGCGCTGGGCGGCGGGGCCGAGCTGTCCTACGCCTGCGACATCCGTATCGCGGGACCCGACGCCGTCTTCGGCAATCCGGAGCCGGGGCTCGGCATCCTGGCGGCGGCCGGGGCGTGCTGGCGGCTTCCGGAGCTGGTCGGCGAGTCGGTCGCCAAGCAGGTGCTGCTGGCCGGGCGGAACCTGGACGCGCGGGCGGCCCTGGCCGCGGGTCTGGTCATCGACGTCGTGCCCGCGGAGGATCTGCTGGACGAGGCGCACGCGCTGCTGGACCGCATGGCGCGGTCCTCGGCCACCGCGCTGCGTCTGACGAAGCTCGTCGTCGACGCGCCGGGCGCGCACCCGGTCGCCGACGACCTGGCGCAGGCCGTGCTCTTCGAGGGTCAGGACAAGCAGGACCGCATGACGCGTTTTCTGGAGAAGAAGAGGAGCAAGGCATGAGCAGTGCGAGCGTGCCCGCCGTCGTCGGTGTGATCGGCGGCGGCCGAATGGGGGCCGGCATCGCGCAGTCGTTCGCGGCCGCCGGCTCGTCGGTGACCGTCGTGGAGAGCGGCGCGCAGGCCGCGGCCGCGGCCGTGGACCGGGTCGCCACCGGGCTGCGGCGGGCCGCCGAGCGCGGCCGGCTGGCCGAGCCCGCCGAGCAGGTGCTCGCCCGGGTCACGACCGTGGAGTCCGTGGACGGGCTGGCTCCGGGCACCGAGCTGGTCGTCGAGGCCGTGCCCGAGAACGCGGCGCTGAAGGCCGGGCTGCTCGCCGCGGCCGAGGCGGCGGTGGACGACACGACCGTGCTGGCCACCAACACCAGCTCCCTGTCGGTCACCGAACTGGCGGCGGCGCTGAAGGCGCCGGGCCGCTTCCTGGGCATGCACTTCTTCAACCCCGTGCCCGCCTCCGAACTGGTCGAGATCGTCGTGGCACCGGACACCTCGCCCGAGGTCGTACGGGCCGCCCTGGACTGGACCCACGCGCTGGGCAAGAAGGACGTCGTCGTCAAGGACTCCCCCGGCTTCGCCAGCAGCCGTCTCGGCCTGGCGCTCGGCCTGGAGGCGATCCGCATGGTCGAGGAGGGGGTGGCGGAGCCGGAGGCGATCGACGACGCGATGAGCCTCGGCTACAAGCACCCGATGGGGCCGCTGCGCCTGACCGACCTGGTCGGGCTCGACGTCCGCCTGGCCATCGCCGAGTACCTGCACGCCACGCTCGGGGAGCGGTTCGCCCCGCCGCAGCTGCTGCGCGACAAGGTCGCCCGGGGCGAACTGGGCCGCAAGTCGGGACAGGGGTTCTACACATGGCAGTGACGCCGCCGGAAGCGGCCACGCCCGACGCGGCGGGGCAGAGTGTCGGCTACCGCGTCGAGGACGGCGTCGCGATCGTCGAACTGCGCAGGCCGGCCGCGGGCAACGCGCTCGACGCGGCGCTGCGGTCCGGGCTGCTGGCCGCCGTCCGCCGGGTGGCCGGTGCCAGTGCTGGTGACGGTGACGGTGACGGTGACGGTGACG
The DNA here is from genome assembly GCF_044548235.1 of Streptomyces sp. NPDC052043. Lineage (NCBI taxonomy): Bacteria > Bacillati > Actinomycetota > Actinomycetes > Kitasatosporales > Streptomycetaceae > Streptomyces > Streptomyces sp. NPDC052043. The sequence continues at coordinate 136,029 of NZ_JBIUBT010000016.1, read as the reverse complement.
GGAACGGCGAGCCGGTCCGCGCGGTGCTGCTGACCGCCCAGGGCCGGAACTTCTGCGTCGGACAGGACCTCAAGGAGCACGCCGAGGCCCTCGAACACGGCCCGGCGGCGGCGTTCGCCGTGGTGCGCGCCGAGTACAACCCGCTGGTGGAGGCGCTGCACGCACTGCCCCAGCCGGTGGTCGTGGCGCTCGAGGGCGCGTGCGTCGGGGCCGGACTGGGTCTCGCGCTGTGCGCCGATGTGCGGGTGGCGTCACAGGGCGCGCGGTTCTCGACCGCGTTCACCGGGATCGGCCTGGCCGCCGACAGCGGTCTGAGTCTGTCGCTGGCCCAGGCGGTCGGACCGTCGCGCGCCGCCGCCCTCATGCTGCTCGGCGACCGCCTCGACGCCGGGGACGCCCAGCTGACGGGGCTGGTGCACCGGGTCGTGCCCGACGGGCAGGCGGCGGCCGAGGCTCTGGCGCTGGCCAGGCGGCTGGCGGCCGGGCCCACCGCCGCGTACGGCGAGGTCAAGGCGTTGCTGCGGGAGGCGGCGGCCGGGGCGGGGCTGAGCGCGGTCCTGGAGCGGGAGGCGGCGGCCCAGGAGCGTCTGGGCGCCACCGACGACCACCGCGGCGCCGTGCGGTCCTTCCTCGCCAAGGAGAAGCCGTCCTTCGAGGGCCGCTGAGCAGGGACCAGTGAGTAAAGGGTCACCGGGATCCAGGGGTTGCCGGGGCCGGAAAAATTCGACAGACTATTACCCGAACGAATGGTCGGTAGGGAAGCTGGTATCGATGACCACGTCACACGGCGCAGTGTCGAGCGGCGACAGCGCGGAGCAACGGCTCCAGGAGCAGTTCGACGCGACGATCGCCAAGGACCAGCGGATCGAGCCCCGGGACTGGATGCCCGAGGGCTACCGCAGGACGCTGATCCGGCAGATCGCGCAGCACGCCCACTCGGAGATCATCGGGATGCAACCCGAGGGTGAGTGGATCACCAGGGCCCCCTCGCTGCGCCGCAAGGCCATCCTCTTCGCGAAGGTCCAGGACGAGGCCGGGCACGGCCTGTACCTGTACTCGGCGGCCGAGACCCTGGGCGCCGACCGCGCGGACCTCACCGACCGCCTCATCGAGGGCCGGCAGAAGTACTCGTCGATCTTCAACTACCCGACGCCGACCTTCGCGGACGTCGGCGTGATCGGCTGGTTCGTCGACGGCGCGGCGATCTGCAACCAGGTGCCGCTGTGCCGCAGCTCGTACGGCCCCTACGCCCGCTCCATGGTGCGGATCTGCAAGGAGGAGTCGTTCCACCAGCGGCAGGGCTACGAGCTGCTGATGACGATGATGCGCGGCACCGGCGCCCAGCGCGAGATGGTGCAGGACGCGGTGAACCGCTGGTGGTGGCCGTCCCTGATGATGTTCGGCCCGCCCGACGGCGACTCCCCCAACTCCGCCGCCTCGATGGCCTGGAAGATCAAGCGGCACAGCAACGACGAACTGCGCCAGCGGTTCGTCGACATGACGGTCCCGCAGGCCGAGAAGCTGGGCGTCACCCTGCCCGACCCCGAGCTGCGCTGGAACGAGGAGCGCGGCCGGCACGACTTCGGCACCCCCGACTGGTCCGAGCTCAAGCGCGTGATCAGCGGCGACGGGCCGTGCAACGAGCAGCGCGTGGCACGGCGCAAGGCCGCGCACGAGGACGGCGCCTGGGTGCGTGAGGCGGCGTCCGCGCACGCGGCCAAGCAGGCCGCCCGGTCCGGGGACACCCGCGACGCCCGGAACAACGAGGAAGGAACGGCGGCATGAGCAACACCGAGGGTACGAAGGACAGCTGGCCGCTGTACGAGGTGTTCGTCCGCGGCAAGCGCGGCCTGAACCACGTACACGTCGGCTCGCTGCACGCCGCCGACGACGCCATGGCGCTCAGCCACGCCCGCGACCTGTACACCCGGCGCAACGAGGGCGTGAGCATCTGGGTGGTGCGCTCGGAGCACATAGCCGCCTCCACCCGCGACGAGAAGGACCCGTTCTTCGCACCCAGCGCCGACAAGGTCTACCGCCACCCCACGTTCTACGACATCCCCGACGATGTCCCCCACATCTAGGAGCAGGACGGACATGAGCGACGTCACCGACGACCACGTCTACCTGTCCCTGGCCGCGGACCACGGGGAGTCGGACGCCCGCTGGGCCTTCGGCACCGGATTCGAGGACCCGCTGCACGGCGTCGACACCACCGTGCCGGACACGGTCGAGCCCGCCGAGCTGGCCGCGTACTGCCTCGCCCTCGGGGACGACGCCCTGGTCGGGGCGCAGCGTCTGGCCGAGTGGTGCACTCTGGCCCCGGAGCTGGAGGAGGAGGTCGCCCTGGCCAACATCGGCCTCGACCTGCTCGGCCAGGCACGGCTGTTGTACGCGCGCGCCGGCCAGGTCGACGGCAGCGGCCGGGGAGAGGACGCCTACGCCTACTTCCGTGGCGCGGAGGACTTCCGCAACGTTCGGCTCGCTGAACTCCCCAACGGCGACTTCGCGTTCTCCGTCACCCGGCTGCTGGTCCTGTCCTGCTGGCGCCTGGCCGTCTTCCAGCGGCTCGCCGCCACCACGCAGGACCCGGTCCTGAGGGCGATCGCGGCCAAGGGCGTCAACGAGCTCGCCTACCACCGGCAGTTCGCGGCGGACTGGGTGGTGCGCCTGGGTGACGGCACGGAGGAGTCCCACCGGCGGATGCGGGCGGCGCTGGCCGCCGTCGGCCCGTACACGGCCGAACTCTTCGAGCCCCGGCCGGGCTTCGGCGTCGACCCGGCGGACGTGCGGGAGGAGACGACCGCGGTACTGCGGCAGGTTCTCGACGCCGCCGGTCTTGAGCTGCCCGAGGCCGAGGCCCTGCCCGGTCAGGGCAGGGAGGGCGACCACACCGAGCATCTGGCCCCCCTGCTGGAGGAGCTGCAGAGCCTGGCCCGCGCGCACCCGGAGGCGACATGGTGAGCGCACTGGACGAGCGGCGCGCGCGGCACGTGGCCGAGCAGGTCCCGGACCCGGAGCTGCCCATGCTCACCCTGGCCGACCTCGGCGTGCTGCGCACCGTCGAGCTCCGGCCGGACGGCACGGTCGTGGCCGGGCTGACCCCCACCTACTCCGGCTGTCCCGCGATGGCGGAGATGCGCGCCGACGTGGCCGCGCGGCTGCGTACGGCCGGATTCACGCAGGTGGAGATCCGCACGGTCCTCGACCCCCCGTGGACGACGGACTGGATCACCGCGGAGGGCCGGCGCAAGCTCACCGAGGCGGGCATCGCACCGCCCGGCAGCGCGCCCCGGCGGGCCGGCGGCCCCGTGCCGCTGGAGCTGTCCCCCACCCGGCGCACGGTGGCGTGCCCCCGCTGCGGTTCGTCGGACACCGAGGAGACGTCCCGCTTCGCCGCCACCTCCTGCAAGGCACTGTGGCGCTGCCGCAGCTGTCTTGAGCCGTTCGAGTACGTCAAGGAGATCTGATGGCCCCGACCACCACGACGGAGACCGACGCGTCCGCCGCCCCCGCGCGGCGGCGCCGCCGTCCGGCCTTCCACCCGCTGCGGGTCGCCGCGGTGCAGCCGCTGTGCGCGGACGCGGCCGCCGTCAGTTTCGACGTGCCCGAGGAGCTGGCGCAGGAGTTCGCCTACCGTCCGGGCCAGTCGCTCACGCTGCGCCGCGAGGTCGACGGGCGCGACGAGCGCCGGTCGTACTCCATCTGTTCCCCCGTCGGTGCCCGCCCGCGCATCGGTGTGCGGGTGGTGCCCGGCGGCCTGTTCTCCTCCTGGCTGGTCGACGAGGTCCGCCCCGGCGACATTATCGAGGTGATGGCCCCCACCGGCGCCTTCACCCCCGACCTCGCCGAACCGGGCCACCACGTCCTGATCGCCGCCGGCTCCGGCATCACCCCGATGCTGTCCATCGCCGAGTCCGTCCTGGCCGCCGACTCCCGCTCCCGGGTCACCCTCTTCTACGGCAACCGCCGTACCGACACGGTGATGTTCGCCGACGAACTCGCCGACCTGAAGGACCTCTACCCCACCCGCTTCCAGCTCGGGCACGTCCTGTCCCGCGAGCCGCGCGAGGCCGAACTCCTGTCGGGGCGTCTGGACGCCGAGCGCCTGGCCGCGCTCATCGACGGGCTCGTCGACGTGAAGAGCGCGGACCACTGGTGGCTGTGCGGCCCGCACGGCATGGTCCGGGACGCGCAGAAGCTGCTCGGGGACCTCGGGGTCCCGGCGGACCGCGTCCACCAGGAACTGTTCTTCGCCGACGACGAGCCGATCCGCGCCGTCCGCCACGAGGAGGACGCCACCGGCGACGGCCCGGTCAGCCAGGTCACCATCACGCTCGACGGCCGCTCCACCACGTCCCCGCTCTCCCGCGAGACGACGATCCTGGACGGGGCGACGCGGGTGCGTCCGGACCTGCCCTTCGCCTGCAAGGGCGGCGTGTGCGGCACCTGCCGCGCCCTGGTCACCGACGGCGAGGCCGACATGCGCCGCAACTACGCGCTGGAGCCCTCCGAGGTGGACGCCGGGTACGTGCTGACCTGCCAGTCGTTCCCCGTGTCCGAGTCGCTGACGGTCGACTTCGACAGCTGACGCGCGCAGCCGCCTGCCCGGTGCGTGCGGCCCCGCCCCCGGCGGCGGTGGGGGGGGCGGGGCCGGCGGCGCCCCCCGCACGCAGCGCCGGCCACGTCCGGAGGGCGCCCGTCAGAACTCCCGGGACACCGAAGGAGGGGGGTTGG